>NZ_JXBB01000005.1 GCF_001653195.1 Hydrogenibacillus schlegelii | reverse complement strand
CGAGCCCCACGCCGTCGGGGTTGATGTCGACGGAAAGAACGCCGCGGGAAAGATCCGGCTCGGGACGTTCGTCCAGTTCCAGCGCGATGTGAACGCGAAAGCGTCCGTCCGGGCCCCGGATCAGTTCCACGGTGTACGGCCGCTTTTCGGCGAGCCACCCGAGAAGGCGCGCCCGGTGCTTCTCGGGAATCCAGAGTCGCCCAAGGACGCGGGGCGCCCGGCGCATGATCGAACGACCCAGGCGGTCGACGCCGGTAGGTTCCGATAGGTGAGAAAGGGTGACGGCCATGCGGAATTCGCGCCCGTCGAACGCAATCTTCATGTTGGGGTTACCGCCTTTGGTGCGGTCCCCGCGGGCGTAAAGCCGGTTCTTGCGGGCTGCCCGCCACTCGTCTCGAGTGGCCTTTCCCTTGCAAACGTTCCGCCAGAGCTTTCTTCCTCCAAAGATCGCCGTGGGGACGGTTCCGTTTTCTTTGTGTTCTCTTAACTCCTTCAGTTTCTTTTCCAGCGCGGAAACGCGCGCCTGCCTTCCCGGGACGGTCCGATCGAGCGTCCGGAGTTCGTCTTTCGAGAGGCCGTTCTTCTCGGCCCGGCTCCGTTTCTCCATGGCCCAGCCGAGTTTCTTTCGCGCCCGCCGAAGCTTCGCTTCGGTCGTTTCGATCTCAAGCTCCAGAAGTTCTTTCTGCGCATCGATCATGCCTTGCGCCTTCAGGCGGGCATCGTCGACATAGCGGGAGTTGAGGCCAAAAAGATCCTGCCCTTGCTTTTTGATTTCCGTGCGGGAAAACCCCTTCAAAATCCGCTTGTAAGACCATCGCAGGCAGGCGGAGAAAAGCCGCATCTCGGTGGTCAGGGGATCTTCTTCGCCCCGGGCCCACTTCCCGGACCGAAAGGCCGGGTAAACTTCGGGGAAGAATTCTCCGATGATCGTGAAGCTATTCTTCACGGACACGCCGCATCAGCTCCTGAAAGCCCCGGCGGATTTTCCTTCCCCCACGGGCGCCGTAGATTCTGGCGGAAAAAGACGTGATGATGGCCAGAAGATCCTGAACGAGCTCCGCGTGCGCCTCTTCCGGTTCTTTCGGTGAGATCACTTCGATTTCTACGCCGCAGAACTTCAGGTGCCGTTCGAGGTAATCAAAGCCAAATCGTGCCAGGCGGTCGGGAGATTCGATGAGAAGCCGTTTGAACTCGCCCTGTTCGGCCGCCTTAAGCATTCGGTCCAATCCGCGGCGCTTCTGATTCAGGCCGGAGGCCACGTCCGTGTATTCGGCCACCACCCGGTATCTTTTCTCCCCGGCGTAAGCCCGAAGCCTTTCCAGCTGCCGATCGAGGTTTCCCGCGTCGGCCTCTTTTTTCGTCGAGACCCGGGCGTAGAGAGCGACCGCATCGGGTTCTGTTTCGTTCATCCCTCCTGCCTTCAGGATGCGGTCGATTTCTTCTGTCGGGTATCTTCGGTGGCCGCTCGGAAGCCGAATCGGTCGGATGAGCCCTTTTTTCTCCCACTCCCGGAGACGGTTGGGGTGCACGCCGAGCTTTTTCGCCGCTTCGCGGATGGATAGAAGTTCCATGCTATTATAGTATCAGAACAGTGAATTTCAGTCAATAAAAAGGTGGTTATTTGTAACTGCTACGAACCTCCTTGAAGTTCTCCTTGAAATCGATCTTTGCCGTTCTCGGTCACCGAAGGCCGTCGCTTCAGGCGGCCTACAGGCGGCCCGGTTCCGCCGCTTCGGCCAGGACGGCCTCCAGGCGGCCGAACAGATGAAGGAGAATCGCTTTGTGGGCGTGGAGGCGGTTTTCCGCCTCGTCGAAGATGACCGACCGGGGCCCGTCCAGGACGTCGGCGGTCACTTCTTCGCCCCGGTGGGCGGGCAGGCAGTGCAGGACGATCGCATCCGGCCGCGCCGAGGCGAGCAGGCGCTCATTGACCTGGTAAGGCCCGAGGATCGCCCGCCGTTCGGCCGCTTCCGCCTCCCGGCCCATGCTCGTCCAGACGTCGGTGATGACGACGTCCCGATCGGCGACGGCCGCGACGGGATCGGTCGTCCAGAGGAAACGGGCGCCGCTTTCGGCCGCCGCCGCCTCGGCCCAAGCGACGATCGCCGGATCGGGGGCGTAGACGTCCGGGGCGGCCACGGCGAGGTCGAGGCCGAGGAGGGCCGCCGCCTCGATCCACGAGTGGGTCACGTTGTTCCATCCGTCGCCGACGTAGGCGATTTTCATCCCGCGGAGGGCGCCTTTTTTTTCGAGGACGGTCAGGAGATCGGCGACGACCTGCGTCGGATGGTGCCGGTCCGTCAGGCCGTTGATCACCGGGACGGCGCTGGCGGCGGCGTAGGCCTCGATCCGTTCGTGGGCGGTCGTCCGGATCATGACCGCGTCGACGTAGCGGGCGAGAACCCGGGCCGTGTCCTCGATCGGCTCACCCCGGCCGAGCTGCATTTCTTCCGACCTCAGGACGATCGCCTGCCCGCCGAGTTCGAGCATCCCGACTTCGAAGGCGACCCGAGTCCGGGTGGACGGTCTTTCGAAGATCATCGCCAGCGTCCGGCCGGCGAGGGGCGCTTCCTTTTGCACTTCGCGTCGCCGGCGCTTGACGGCCGCGGCGCCCCGGACGACCTGTTCCAGCACTTCGGCCGTCCAATCGGAGATTTTGAGGAAATGCACGGCGATCCCGCCTCCGTTCTTCATCGTCGGCTGTGCCTGCCGCTTGGGCGCCCCCCGTCCGTCGGTCGCCGCCAGGGACGGGGGCGGCGCGCCCCGACCGACCGCCGTAGCGGACCGCTTTCGCGTCTCGTCCGAAGGCTGCCGCTCCCGGCGGGGGCGGCGCGCCCCGGCCGACCATCGCCTGAGCAGGCCGGACGGCCCAGCGCTTGACGTCGGCGGAAAGTCATGTCAGAGTGATGGTGAGGAAACCGCCTCTCCGAGAGGGTAAAACGCCCGGCGGCGCCCAAGAGGCGTCACCGATTTCGTCGCCAAAACGGACCGGTTGGAAGGAGGGCCCTCGTGCGGACGCCGGATCCCTTCAAGCTCGTCGTTTTCGACCTCGACGGGACGCTCTACGAGGAGACGCACCACTTCGACCGCTACGCCGAGGAGATCGCCGCCCGCCTTCCGGACGGATCGCGGGAGGCGTTCTGGCGGGATTACCGCGACGCCGAACGGGGCCGGCACACCCTCCGCCTCGGCCGGGCGTATGACGCGCAGGCGGATCTCATCCTCGCCCACCGCCGCGGCCGGGTCACCGGCGCCTGGACGTGGGACGGCCGGGCGCTTCCGGCCGACGAAGTGGCCCGCCGGTATCCGGAGCCGCTCCGGTTCGATCGGGAGACGCTCATGAACATCGGCGACCCGTGGTGGCTCCCGATCGCCGTTGCCGTCCACTACGGCCTCGGGCCGGAGCCCCTCGCGGAGGCGTTTTTGGCCACGCGGGCGTTTATGCAGAGCGAGGCGTTCGTCATGCGGCCGATCCCCGGCCTCCGGGACTGGATCGACCGCTTCCGCGCCCGAGGCGGAAAGACCGCCCTCATGACGAACAGCCCGGAGCCGGACAGCCGGACGATCCTCCGCAAGCTCGGCCTGGAAGACGCCTTCGACGCCCTGATCTTCTGGGCGGAAAAGCCGGCGAAGACGGAAGGGCATCTCCTCCGGCTGCTCGCCGAGTTCGGCGTCCGGCCGGAAGAAGCGGTGAGCGTCGGCGACAACTGGCCGAACGACATCGCCCCCGCCCGGCGCCTCGGCCTCTACACGGTCTTCGTCGATCCTTACGGCCTCGGCGAAGCGGACGACGCCGACTGCATCGTCCCGTCCCTCCGGGAGGCGCTCCGGCGCGCAGAAGCCTCCGGTCGGCGCTGATGCCCGGCCGGTGGGGCGGCTTCGGCACCGGCCGCCCCGGCGCCTCGGTCTCATTCGCTCCCCGGAATGCCGGCGGCGGAGCGCTCCTTTAAGACGGCGTCGAGGGCGGCGAGAAACCGGTCGATCTCCGCTTCGCCGACGGTAAGGGGCGGCAGGATGCGGACGACGTTCGGCCCGGCGGTGAGGACGAGGACGCCCGCTTCCCGGAGGCGGTCGACGAGGGGCCGGGCGCCGTCCGGAAAATGCTCCGGCGACAGGCCGAGGCCGAGGAGAAGCCCCAGTCCCCGCACTTCGAGGCCGGCATGCCGCCCGGCGATCGCATCGAGGCCGCGGCGGAGCCGGGTCGCCGCCTCCCGGACCCGGGCGAGGAAGGCGGGATCGGCGACCACATCGAGCACCGCCTCGGCGGCGGCCATCGCCAGGGGATTCCCGCCGAACGTCGAGCCGTGGGTGCCGGGTCCGAAGACGGCGGCGACCGCCTCCCGGGCGAGGAGGGCCCCCACCGGCACGCCGGCGCCGAGTCCCTTGGCGAGGGTCATGACGTCGGGTTCAAACCCGTACTGTTCGTAGGCAAAAAGCGTCCCCGTTCGGCCGATACCCGTCTGCACTTCGTCGACGATGACGAGGGCGCCCTGAGCCCGGGACCGTTCGACGAGGGCCTGCACCCATGCGGGGTCCGCCGGCGTGACGCCCCCTTCCCCCTGCACGAGCTCGAGCATGACGGCGATGGTCGTCCCGTCGATCGCCTCGAGGGCCGCCGGATCGTTATACGGGAGAAACCGAAAGCCCGGGAGCATCGGCTCAAAGCCGTCCCAGTGGGCCGGCTGGCCGGTCGCCGAAAGGGCCCCCATCGTCCGGCCGTGAAACGACCGGTGAAAAGCGACGATCGTGCCGCCGTCCAGGCCTCGGACCTTCCGGGCGTAGCGCCGGACGAGCTTGATCGCCGCCTCGTTCGCCTCGGTCCCGCTGTTGACGAACAGGACCCGGTCGGCAAAGCTCAGACGGACGAGCCGCTCGGCGACGGCCTCCTGGTGGGGGCTTTCAAAAAGGTTGGACGTGTGCCAGAGCGCCTCGAGCTGCGCCTCGAGGCGCTTTTTGACCGCCGGCGGGACGTGGCCGAGGGAGAGCACGGCGATGCCGGAGGTGAAATCGAGGTACCGGCGGCCGGCGGCGTCGACGACGTAGGCCCCCTCCCCGCGGACGATCCGGACGGGAAAACGGGCGTACGTGTCAAAGAGGACGGACGACCCGGGCATCGGACATGCCTCCTTCCGTTCCCGAAAAACGGCCCCACCCGGTGTCGCCGGCGGCGGCACCGCTCCCGGCCCCCGGGGTGTCGGCCGCACGGGGCTCGGCCTGATCGCCGCCGAACGCCGTCGGGCTTGGCCGGTCGGCGGCGGGAGCGGCAGCGGCGACCGCGGACTCGGCCGTCTTATCCGCCCTCAAACCGGGACCGGCGGACCGGTCGCCGAGGCCCGATCCGTCGGCTCCGTCCGCGACGATGCGCGTCCCGATCGGCGCTCCCTGGACGTCCGAAGGAACCGGCGCCACCGGCGATCCACACCGGCCGACGGCGAGGAGGGCCGCCGGATCTGCGCCGACGATCCACGCCGCCGGCGCCCCGCCCTCGACGGCCCGGACGGCCGCCCGCACCTTCGGAATCATGCCGCCGGTGATCGCGCCGCCGGCGATGTGCGCCTCCGCTTCGGCGGCCGGAAGCGCCGGCAGCACCGTCCGACCGGCCGGCGTCTCCACAAGGACGCCGGGGACGTCGCTCACGAAGACGACGCCGTAGCCGAGGGCGGCGGCGAGGGCGGCAGCCGCCTCATCGGCGTTTACATTGTACGCCTCCCCGTCCGGCCCGAGACCGAGGGGCGCGACGACGGGCACGCAGCCGGCCTTCTGAATCGCCCGAAGCGGCGCCGGGTCGACCGCCCGGATGGTGCCGACCCGACCGAGGGCACCGCCGTCCTTCGGCTCGACGGCGATGAGGCGGGCGGCAGCGCCGCTTACGCCCCACGCCGGCACGCCGGCCCGAAGGAGCGTCCGAACGACGGCGCCGTTCAGCTCGCCGGCGAGGACCCCTTCGACGACGGCGAGCGTCGCCGCATCGGTCACCCGGAGGCCGCCCCGCTTTTCGATCGCCAGCCCGAGCGACTTCAGGCGGGCGTCGATCGCCGGCCCGCCGCCGTGAACGACGACGATCGGCCGCTCGTCCGCGAGCGCCTTGAGCGCTCCGAACCAGGCGGCGCCTGCGGCATCGAGGACGCTCCCCCCGATTTTGATCACCAGGCCGCCCGTCTCCATCCGGCTCTCCACTCCCTCTGTTTGTTTGGGTCCAAAAAGGTAAGGAGCGTCTGCTTTCGGCGGAAACGGCCTTCTTCGAAGGCCCTGCGGGCGATCTCGCCGCCCCTTAGGTCCGGTACAGGGCGTTGATCTTGACGTAGCCTTCGGTCAGATCGCAGCCCCACGCCGTCGCCTCGCCGTCGCCGTCGGTCAGGCGGACGTGGATCGCCACTTCGTTCCCGGCGAGGGCCGCCCGGGCTTCGGTTTCATCGAACGATGCCGGGCGATCGTCGGCGAAGACGACGACGTCGCCGATTTTGACCTCCACGCCGGCCGGATTGAAAGCCGCGCCGCTTTTGCCGAGGGCGGCGACGATCCGGCCCCAGTTCGGGTCTTCGCCGTAGACGGCGGTCTTGACGAGGGGCGATTCCACGACGGCCATCGCCAGCGCCTCGGCGGTCGCCTCGTCCCGGGCGCCCCGCACGGTCACTTCGATGAGCTTCGTCGCCCCCTCCCCGTCCCGGGCGATCTCCCGCGCGAGGGCGCGGGAGACGGCGAAGAGGGCCTCCCGGAACGCCGGCGCATCCGGATGGTCGGCGGTGATCGCCTCGCCGCCGGCCCGGCCGTTCGCGAGGACGAGGGCCATGTCGTTCGTGCTGGCGTCGGTGTCGACCGAGACGCGGTTGAACGTCCGGCGGACGACGTCCCGGAAGGCGGCGGAAAGAAACGAAGCCTCGACCGCAAGGTCGGTCAGAAGAAAGGCCAGCATCGTCGCCATGTTCGGCCGGATCATGCCGGAGCCTTTGGCGAAGCCGACGACAAGCCCGTCGGCGCCGCCGGCCCGGAGGCGAACGGCGGCAGCCTTCGTCCGCGTGTCGGTCGTGAGGATCGCCTCGGCAAAGGCCGCCGGGTCTTTTTCCGGCGGCATCGGGACGGCGGCGATGCCGGCGAGGATTTTGTCCATCGGAAGCGGGACGCCGATCACGCCGGTCGAGGCGACGGCGACCGCCTCCGGAGGGGCCCCGATCCGCTCGGCAAACGCCCGTTGCATCGTGCGGGCGTCGTCGAGGCCGGTTTCGCCGGTGAGGGCGTTGGCATTGCCGGAGTTGACGATCACTCCCCGCAGGACGCCGCTTCCGCCGAGGGTTTCCCGCATGAGGCGGATCGGCGCCGCCGGGTAGGCGTTTTGCGTGTAGACGGCCGCCGCGGCGGCCGGAACGTCGCTCACGATCCAGCCGAGGTCCCGGCGTTTTCGTTTGATGCCGACGCGCACCCCGCCGGCGTAGAAGCCTTCCGGAAGCAGGGTGACGGCGACGTCCGCCGAAAGGAGGGCGGTATCGATGGCTGAATTTCCCACACCGGGCCACCTCGTTCTCTTCAAGGCTGAGCGGAAAAAGCTCGAGCGGCAGGGCTTTGGGCGAAAGCCTCCGGCGGGGCCGGTCAGGGAAAGAGCGGCACCCGCCGGAGGCCCAGCGTCTCCGGCCGGCCGAAGAGGAGGTTCATGTTCTGGACCGCCTGCCCGGCGGCTCCTTTCACCAGGTTATCGATGGCGACGGTGACGATCGCCGTGTTCGTCCGCCCGTCGAAGACGGCCCCGATGTCGGCGAGGTTCGTGCCGGCGACGTGCTTCGTCTCCGGCTGGCGTCCGGGCGGAAGGACGCGGACGAACGGCTTTCCGCCGTACGCCTTCCGGTACAGGTCGACAAGCCCTTCCGTGTCCGTCGGCGCCCCGCGCCAGCGGGCGTAGACCGTCATCAGAATGCCGCGGGTCATCGGAACGAGGTGCGGCACAAAGGTCACCCGCACCGGACCGCCGGCCCAGCGGGCCGCCTCCGCTTCGATCTCCGGCACGTGCTGATGACGGCCGACTTTGTACGCCCGCAGGTTTTCATTCACCTCCGAGAAGTGAACGCCGAGGCTGACGCCCCGCCCGGCCCCGGAGACGCCGGACTTGCCGTCGAGGACGATCCCCTCCGGCTCGATCGCCTCCGCCCGAAGAAGGGGGATGAGGGCGAGAAGCGCCGCCGTCGGATAGCAGCCGGGGTTGGCGACGAGGCGGGCGCCGCGGACGGCATCGCCGTAGACGTCGGCGAGGCCGTAGACGGCGTTTTCCCGCCAGGTCGCCGGCGCCGCCGGCCGGCCGTACCAGGCCTCGTAGGCCGACCCGTCCTTCAGGCGAAAATCGCCGGAAAGATCGATCACCCGGCCGCCTAGCTCGAGCACCGGCGGGATGAGCTCCGCCGAGGCGCCGTGAGGCGTTGCAAAAAAAGACACATCGACCGAGGCGACCTCCCCCGGATCGTACGCCCGGAGACTCACGTCGAGAAAGCCGGCGAGGTGCGGATAGAGGGCGTCGATCGCCTCCCCATCCCGGGAATGGGTGTAGAGGCGAATCTCTCCGACGTCCGGGTGATCGAGGAGGAGCCGCACCAGCTCGGCGCTTCCGTAGCCGGTGCCGACGACGGCGACGCGAAGCCCGCCGTTGGAAGCGGAAGGGGCGGTTGCCATGGAAGAGTCGGGATCCCCCTTTTTGGGCCGCATCGAAGAACACGGTGGGCCGCAAGACGGTTGGCCGTAATGAAGAAAAAAAGCGACCCGCTCCTCTTCTTTCGGCTATCGCTCTTCGCTGTGAATCAGGATACACCTTTAAGCATATTTATGCAAGTGGTCCGGCAAAAAAATTCGCCCTCACGGGCGAGCAAATTTAACAGGGCGCCGACGAACGCGTGCAATCGGCGGGCGGAACCGACGGGTCGGGAGGGGGAGGCGCCGGCGTTCACGCCTCGGCGCGGGCGACGAGGACGAGGAGCACGTAGACGATGATCGCAAAGGAAAACAGCGTCACGACGTACGCGCCTTCCGGGCGCATGGGCCCCGCCTCCTTTCACAGACGCTCTCGATGTCCGTGTATGCCGGGAGGCGGGACGAGGGCACGACGCCTGCCCACGGCGGGCCGCCTGCCGCCTGCGCCCGTTATGCGACCGTGATCCGGCCGTGTCCGCCCGTTCTCCGCCCGTTTTCCGCCTTTTTCCGACCGTTATCCGACCGTTCCCCCGTTATCCGTCCGCTCCCCCGTTATCCGCCGTAGTAAAACCCGGTCTCCCTGAGCGTGAGCGGCTCCCCTTCCCGGTGAACGCCGGCGCCGATGACCTCGCCGACGTAGATGTAGTGATCGCCCCGCTCCACCGCCTCGACGACTTTGCATTCAAAATAGCTGAGCGCGTCCTTGAAGATCGGACAGCCGGTGATCTCCGTCGTGTAAAACTCGTACCCGGCGAGGCGATTCCCCTCCGGCTCCACGTGTTTGAAAAAGGCGGTCGCCATTTCCTTCTGGCCGGAGGCGAGGATGTTCACGCTGAAAACGCCGCTCGCCTTGATCTGCTCCTGAGAGCGCGTTCCCGCCTTGACCGCCAGCGCGACGAGCGGCGGATCGAACGACGTTTGGGTGAGCCAGTTGCCGGCAAAGGCGTTCACCGTCGACGCATCCTTCGTGCCGATGAGATAAAGCCCGTACGTGATGCCGCGCAACGCCGTCTTCTTCGCCTGAGGATCCATCCTCACCGCTCCTTTCACCGGTGGTCGATTTTGCGGTGCGCCGGGCGGATCGGTTCACGTTGACGTTGAGGAACGGGGATTCCCTTCCAGCATAGTGAAAACCGCTTCAAGAAGCAAGGTCCGCGCGGCTCCATGTCAAAAAGTGTGATCAGGTGATCCGATGAGCGAAGGGAATAAAGACCAAAGGCATCTTCCGGACATACACTTCGCGGTTTTTGAAGCCGTAACGGATCCGTTTCAGCCGTGTGATCTTCGTGTGCACGCCTTCGGTGTCGCCATTCGTCGTCCGCTTGGAAAGGCCGGAAGCCCGTATGCCGGACAGATCCTGGACAAGATTGGCCGAACCACGGGTTGGACGTACGGCAAAGTGACCGGGACGTGTGTGGACGTCAACCAAGCGGGCAGCGATATCACGCTCTTGGGTCAAGATATCGTGGCTGCGGGAAGCGGCGGGGGTGATAGCGGCTCGCCGGTGTTCTACTGGCACGGCGGCAACGAAGTTACCCTTTACGGTTTACTGTGGGGCGGTAGCTCTGACCTCTTTGTTTTTAGTAACATGTACAACATCGAGAAAGAGCTGGGGAACTTAGGAGTCCGTTAACGGATCCAACAAAGAGTGACAGGATGGTGCATTCCGTACGGCGGGACCGGAGTGTTCTCCGGCCCCCGCTTTTTAGCCGACAAGGATTCACGGCGTTTCCAGCGGCACCACAGGTTCTCTCGGTACGCCCAGAACCTGAACCTCGCGCCAGCCCGAGTTCATCGGTTCCCGGGGAAGGGCCAAAGCAAAGGTGCGCGGAGAGAAGTTTGCGTAACAGACGCTCCCTGGCTCGGTGTATTTCTCCAGGTGAAGCTTAAGCCGACCTCTGTCACGATCAAAGGTGATTCCCTTGACGTGCAGCGGACAATTGCTCGGTTCACCTGTGCCCAAAAACAAGATGAATTCCCGATCCCACGGAACGGACGGCATCGAGTTTCGAAGGCCGAAGTAGGACCACAGAGCTTTGAGGTTATCGTCGTTTGTCGCGAGTCGGATGAGGACGTCCTCCGGCGCGACGCTGGTAAAATCGGCGGGCAGCGTTTTCTCTGAAGCAACGACACGGAACGCGATCGGCAGGGGTTGTTTTCCGTTCATGGTCTCCCCGTTTGCGCTCCCCCCGTTTACGGTATCCCGGTTCACGGTTCTCCCTCCATGCTCCGCCTCTCCCCTTTCATGCCCCGCGCCGGGGCCTTGACAGGCACCGATCAGCGCCATAAGGATTATCATCAAGATACTCAGAATACTTCTGGAGGTCGGATGATAGATCATCATGTTTTTATCTCCTCCTGGCGGCGCGCCAATCACACGCCGATCATCTGGGAGAATACGGCACACGGAGTATCCTCATTTCAATGGTGGCTGAATACCTCATGATGGACTAGGAACCGTGCCCTTTAAATTAGACAATTTTATCGGTATTCCTATGTGATGCAGACCTCGCTTGTGCTCAGGGCTTCTGTAAGCGTTCCTTGGGGCGTTTTGTCCCGCAGGCTTGAATGCAGCCGGTGCTCGTTATAGGTCCGGATCCGACCGGCCAAAAGCGCATCGAGGGCTTCGACGTTCCCGTGCGGGTCCGATGGTCCAGAATCGGCAAAAACCAAACCTTCCCGCCGCCATAGACGAGCTGCGTGAAATCGGTGTAGAGCACCTCAAAGGCGTCCGGTTCCCGTTCGGAAAGAAGGCGAAGGGCGAGATTCGCCCGTTCTTTGGCCAGAACGACCGTCTCGAGCAGCGGATTGGGCTTCGGTTTTCTCACCTTTCGCGTGAGGGAAAGCTCAAACGGGTGGAGAAGACGCCGAACCCGCTCCTGCCTCCGACCATCCCCCGCCGCCTGTGCTCGGCCTCGAGGCGGCGATCGCCGGACTCCGGATGTTCCCGAAGGATGGCTTCGATCTGCGACTTGAGCGCTGCATCGGACTCCCTTCGTTTCTTCTCGGCTTCCCGGCGCTTTTTCTGGTCGTCCCGTCGCTCGTGGAATGCGAAGCGTCTTGAGGAGAACCGGCAGGGGAGCCAGCCGCCCGGCCAGCGCCTCTTGCGCCAGACGGATGCGCTCCTGAAGCGGAAGTTGATCTCGCTCCCCGGCCCGAGGAAGTTTGTGAGGCGCGCGATTTCGACCTCCTTTTTGCCGAGGAACTCAACCCAATCACGGATGCGCTTCGGGAATCCGCTCTTTGTTCGGAGGCTCAAAGCGTTCGGCGCCTTTTTTCAGGAGGGGAAGCTTTCCCTTCAAGAGGGGGTTCGGATGAACGCCGGATTCCCGGGAGCGTTCGACGAGCGTTTCTTCGCCTTTGATTCGTTCCAAAGCCGCTTTGAGTTTGATGGAGAGCCGGGAATGAATTTTGTTTGTTTCATAGATTGCCCCTCCTTTGGCAGAAGGATACAACATAGTTTCAGCATCTGCCCGGTCTGAGGGGCGCATGACCGTCGATCTCTGCGCCCGGGGCGCCCGTCTCAAGCCGCACCGCATCCCCGCGGCGACCTGCGCTCGGGTCCCCGGCGGCCGGGCGGGGACGGAGGATCGGTTCAGTAGACGAACTCGCGGATGTCGTACCGGCTCACCCGGAGGCCGAGGCGCCGGACGGACGATGCCCACCGGATGAGCTCCGCGTCGAGGTCTTCGACCGGCTCCGGCGCCGCCGCCGCGTACGGCGTCCCCGGTTCCGGGACGAGGGGCGAGAGGTACACGACGTCCTCCGGCCCGAGGGGAAGCGCCGCCAGGAGATCAAGGCTGCGGCTTAAGTGCGCCTCCCGAAAGGGCGCCCCGCCGGCGCCGACGAGAAAGATGAGGCGAAGGGCAAGCCCGGCCTCCTTGAGCGTCCGGACGAAGGGCAGCAGCTCGCGGGGGTCCCCCGGCTTGTTGAGCGTCCGAAGGAGGGACGGGTCGCCCGACTCGACGCCGATCGCCACCTTCCGAAGCCCCCGATCAAAGAGGCGCCGCCACCAATCGGGCGTCTTTTTGCTCCCGGACCAGAGGTCGAGAAAAGCGGCAAATGACCGTCCGGGAAACGCCGCCCGCGCGATGTCGAACAGCGGGAGGATCGCCTCCCCGAGCGCGAGGGCGTTCCCGTCGGCGAGGAAGATCCCCTTTCTCAGCGCGATGCCGCGCCCGAGAAGCGCCCGCACCGCCTCGACGTGATCGCGAAACGCCTCCGGGTCCCGCTTCTGAAAGGGCCGATCGCGGTAAAACGCACAAAACGTGCAGCGGTTCCACGTGCAGCCGTACGTCGCCTGCAGCACGACGTCCAGATACGCATCGGGCGGGAGGATGCTCACCGGCCAGCGATACGCCGCCCGGTAACGGCGCCCCTCCCCGTCCAGGAGGGCCTCCGGCGTCCAGCGGAGGATCTCCCGCGCGCGGGGGCCGAGGGCCTCCGACGCCACGGCGGCGGCGTCCAGCCACCGGCCGTAGAGGCGAAGCGCCTCCGGGCGGGAAAGCGTTTTCCTGAGGCGCCGGCCGGAGGCGTCCCGCCCGCGAACGTGGAGCCGGCCGTCCAGGCCCCGCTTCCAGGCCCGCTCCCGATCGTAGACGTAAAACGGCCGCCCCTCCCGGTCCAGGCTGATCACCTGTTCAATCGCATCGTCGCCAAACGCCAGCACCGTCGAAGCCGGAAGCGGTTCCACCCTGAGGAGCCGCATCCGACGCCCCCTTTCCGCGCTCGGGCCGATCGCCAGCAACCGCTCAAAAAACGCGCTCCATTCCGCGCCCGGGCCGATCGCCGCTTCGGCGGCGGAACGATCCCGCCACCCGGCCGTTCCGCGACTGCACCGGGCGGTCCCGGCCCCCCCGCCCGCCGCGGGTTGCGGCGACGCCCCCGCTCCGTCGCCCGGGGCGCCCGTCAGCCGACGTAGCGCCGAAGCACGCTGTCGACGTCCGGCCCGTAGCTTTCGCCGAAAAAGAGAAGGTGCAAAAGCAGGTAATACAGTTGATACAGCGGGCGCCGCTCTTCCGCCCCGGGCTCCGGCGGATACGCCTCCCGGTACGCCGCGAAAAAGGCCGGCGGAAACCCGCCGAAGAGGGCGGCCATCGCGAGGTCCATCTCCCGATCGCCGTAGGCGACCGCCGGGTCGAAGAGGACCGGCTCTCCCTTCCCGTCGACGAGCCAGTTCCCGCCCCAGAAATCGCCATGCAGGAGGGACGGCGCCGGCCGCCGGGGCAAATAGTCGTCCAGGCGCTCCACGAGCCGCTCGAGCCGCCGCCGCCGCTCCGGCGACAGGCGCCCGGTCGCGTGCAGCCGTTCCATCACCGGCTGGAGGCGCCGGCGGCCGTAAAACGCAACCCAGTCGTCGGCCCAGGCGTTCGGCTGCAAAAACGCCCCGATCGGCGTCGGGCGGACGAAGCCGTACCGCCCTTCCGGCTCCAGGTTCCGGTGCAGGGCGGCGAGGCACGCGCCCAGCCGCGGCCCGGCCTCCTGGCGGCTCTGCCCCTCGTCGAGCCAGGGGAGAACGAAGGCATGGCCGCCGGCGGACAGCGCCCCCTCGGCGAGCACCTCCGGCACCCGGCAGGCCCCGGCGGCGTAAAGCGCCCTCAGCCCCGCCGCCTCCCCGCGCAGCCGCTCGACGCCGGGGCCGGCCTCCGTCCACTTGACAAAATACGTCCCGCACGGCGTCTCCAGCCGGCCGCGGCTCGCCCCGTGGGCCTGCCCGAGGGGTTCAAGCCGAATCGCCCTCGCCTCCGCTTCGGAGCACCGGTCCGCCCGGACGAGAAGCCGGGCGAATTCCGCCGGAAGTTCAGGCCTCATGGGCCAGCCGCCCCATTTCCCCGCTCAGGTGTTTGAGGAACCCTTCGACGCCGGCGGCCACCTGGCGGTACGTGAGGTCGTGACGTCCGTTGTAGTACGGGTCGTTCACGTCGAGGACGCCGAGCTCCGGCGCGTAGCGGAGAAAAAGCTCGATCACGGGCCCCGTCTGCGGGTCGTCGCCGAACAGCCGCTTCCGGCGCCGCTCGAGGATCGCCAGATTTTCCCGGTCCATCGCCAAGATGTAATCAAACGTGTGAAAATCGTCGTCCGTCACCTGCCGGGCCATGAGGCCGTCGGCGGAAAGGCCGAGCCGCCGGAGCGTCGCCAGCGTCCCCGGGCACGGCGGCTCGCCCACATGCCAGGCGCCCGTCCCGGCGGAATCGACGACCACCTTCCCGTCGAGGCCGACCTCTTCGAGGCGCCGCCGGAAAAGCGCCTCCGCGAGAGGCGACCGGCAGATGTTGCCGGAGCAGACGAAGAGCACCCCCACCATCGCCATCCCTCCCGGACCACAATGATCGGCCGCACCCGCCCGACCCGCCGGCCCCGGCCGGAGGTCCGTCGCCAGGCGTCGCCCTTCGAGAAGCCCGCTCTGCCGAAGCGCTCCGGTCCGCCGAAGCGTCCGGCCCGTCGGGAACCCGGCCCGCCGCGGGACCCGTCAGTCGAGGGGCACCGGAATGGCCCGCCGCCCCTCAAAGCGGTGGATCTCCGTGTAGCCGACGGCCTTCGCCAGGGCGACCGCCTCCTCGAACCGGTAGCCGACGTGCTTCGGGTGGTGGGCGTCGCTCGACAGGACGATGCCGACGCCGGCGGCGCGGCACTTTTCCAGAAGCTGCGGGGAGGGGTAGATCTCCCCGACGGGCTTCCTGAGGCCCGCCGTCGACACTTCGATCAGCGTGCCGTTTTTTTGGAGCGCCGCGACGACCCGGTCGTACTGCGCCTCGAGGAACGCTCCGTCTTTCGGCCGGTAGCCGAAGATCTTCACCAGGTCGATGTGGCCGACGAACTGAAAAAGCCGGCTTTCGGCGAGGGTGACGACCTGATCGAAATACGCTTCATAGACCTCGTCGATCTTCCGTCGTTCGTACTCGTCCCGAAACTCGGCGAGATCGATCCCCCAGTCGCCGATCCAGTGGACCGAACCGATGACGTAATCGAACGGATAGCGCTCGATGAAGCGGGCGATCGCCTCTTCCTTGCCGGGGATATAGTCCATCTCGAGGCCGAACCGGACGGGGAGATTCGCCGCCTGCGCCGCCTCGTACAGGGCGACGTAGTCTTTGAACTTGAGCGTCCGGCGCCGCTCCGCCCACGGGTGGGTAAGAATTCCGGCCGTCTCGTCGAAAAAATACGCGTGCTCCGAGATGCCGATCTCCTCGATTCCCGCCGCCTGCGCCGCCTCGACGTAGACTTTGAGCCACTCGAGCGAAAGCCCGTTGGACTCGTGCAGGTGGATGTGATAGTCGGTCCGCATGCGCCCTCTCCTCTCCCGGCGGGCCGGCCGCCGGACGCCCGGCGCTACCGGCCGCCCGTCATCCTTCCGGCGGCCTCCTTGAGGGCGGCGATCGCCGCCCGGGGATCGCCGGTGCCGAAGACGGCGGTGCCGGCGACGAACTCGTCTGCGCCGGCCGCCTTCGCCGGCCCGATCGTCGTCGGGTCGATGCCGCCGTCGACCATGATCGGGATCCGCCGGCCGCCCTCGGCGAGCCGGCGCCTTAAGGCGGCGACCTTCTTTAGCGTCGCCGGGATGAGGCTTTGGCCGCCGAAGCCGGGGTTCACCGTCATGACGAGGACGTAGTCGACGGCATCCAGGAGCGGAAACACCGCCTCCACCGGCGTTCCGGGGTTGATCGCAAGCCCTGCCTGCCGGCCCGCCTCCCGAATCATCATGAGCGCCCGGTGGACGTGGGGGGTGGCTTCGTGGTGGATCGCCACCCGATCGGCGCCGGCGTCGATGTAGCTCGAAAGCGACGTTTCCGGCCGCTCGATCATGAGGTGCACGTCGAAGACGAGCTTCGACGCCGGCCGGAGCGCCCGGATGAGCGCCGGCCCGAAGGTGAGGTTCGGGACAAAGTGTCCGTCCATGACGTCGAAGTGGACGATGTCGACCGCCCCTTCGATCGCTTCCAGGGCGGCCCGGAAGCAGCCGAAGTCGGCGGCCAGGATGGACGGAGCGATGCGCACGGCCACGTCAGCGATACCTCTTTTCTTCCCGTTCTTTGAGCTCCGCCAGAAACTGAAGATAATGCCGGTACCGGAGGGCGTCGATCGCTCCCGACTCGACGGCCGCCCGAACGGCGCATCCCGGCTCCGCCTCGTGGAGGCACCCGCGATACCGGCACGCCGGCGCGTAGGGGCGAAACTCCGGAAAGGCGGCCCCCAGCGCTTCCGGCGAAAGGTCGAGCTCGAGGGCCGTAAAGCCCGGCGTATCGGCGATCCAGCCGCCGCCGGCAGAAAGCAGTTCCACCGCCCGGGTCGTGTGGCGGCCCCGAGCGGTTCGGGCGCTCACCGCGCCGACGGCGATCGCCGCCGCCCGCTCCGGCACCAGGGCCCGAAGAAGCGTCGACTTCCCGACGCCGGACGGCCCCGCGAGGACGGTGATTCGACCGGTGAGCAGCCGCCGGACGGCCTCGATACCCGCGCCGCTCGGCGCGCTTGCGAGGACGACCGGGTAGCCGGCGGACCGGTAAACCCGCACCGCCTCGGCCGTCTCCCGCTCCCCCTCCGCCCGCTCCTCGTCCGGAAGCTCGGCGAGAAGGTCCTGCTTGGTGAGGACGATCGCCCCTTCGACGCCCCGGGCTTCGGCGAGCACGAGGATCCGATCGATCGCCCGGCGGGATAGGGGCGGCATCGCAACGCTGTGGACGACGAGGATCCGGTCGACGTTCGCCACCGGCGGCCGAACGAAGGCGTTTTTCCGCGGCTCGATCGTCTCGATCCACCCTTCGCCGGCGCCGATGGGCGTGAAGCGGACCCGATCGCCGGCCAGCGGGATGAGGTTTTCTTTGCGAAACACGCCTCGGGCCCGGCAGCGCACGATCCGCCTCGGCGCGTCGTCCGGGGCGACGTCGTAAAAGCCGCCGACGGCCTTGACGATCGTCCCCGTGGGCATGCCTCACCGCTCCCCTCCGGCGTCCGCCCACGCCGTCTGAACCCGCCACCAGAAGAAATACGCCTGCCGGGCCCACTTGCGCGCGAGGTTCCGGTCGCCGCCGGGACCGACGTTCCCCGTCGGCCCGCGATCGGGATCGCTCCCGCCCGCCTCGCCGCCGCCGTCCGCCCCCATCCCGGAGCCGCCTTCCGAAGACGGGGGAGCGGCCGGCGCTTCGACGTCGGCGTAGCGGATGATTTTTTGCCGGGTGAGGACGCCGTTTTCGTAGACCTCGATCGTCCCGTCCCGCCCCGGCGCGACGACCACCTCGACGGTATACTCCTTCGGACCCGTCACCGTCTCCTGCACGACGACCCGTCCGGACGGGGTGCGGGCATCCCGAAGGAGGATGTTCACCGTCGTCGCCCGGCCGGACGCCGGAAGGACGCTCACCGGGTACTCGACGACGCGGGCGTCGCTTTTTAGGCCGCTTGATACGAACAGGGTGATCTCCTGGCCGGCGGTGACGGTCTCTCCGGGCTTGACCGGCCATTGGGCGAACACCCGCCCCTTCGGGAAATACGACGGCTCTTCCCGAATGGCTTTGAGGACGAGGTCGTGCTTGAGAAGGAGGCTTTCCGCCTCTTCTTTCGTGAGGCCGACGAGGTCCGGCATGTCGAAATAGCGCCGTCCGAGGCTCACGACGAGCTCGACCGCCGTCTTTTGGGGCACGACCCGATCGCCGGCGGCCGGCGTCTGGCGGATGACCGTCCCTTTGGGCGCTTCGTCGTCGTACGCTTCGGTCACCGTGATCGATGAAAAATCCTTAAGCTCCGCCTCCGCCGCCTCGCGGCTCAAGCCGACGACCGACGGCATGACGACCGTCCGAGGACCGAGGCTCACGATGAGTTCGACCGGCGTGCCCCGTTTCGCCCGTTCGCCGGCGGCCGGCGTCTGGGCGATCACCTGGCCGGCCGGCGCCTCGTCGTTGAACCGCTCGTCAAAGGCCGGCACGAGCCCGAGAGCGTTCAAGGCCGCTTCCGCCGCCGCCCGGTCCTGACCGGTGACATTCGGCACTTCGACTTCCGGAACGATGAGGGCCCCGGCGATCGCCCGGCCGAGGACGACGAGGAGAAGAAGGACGAGGAGGGCGCCGGTGCCCGCAAAAAGCCACCGGCGACGCCGATCGGGCGGCGCCGCGCCCGGCGCCCCCGGATCGCCGTCGCCCTCCGCCGGCGGGCGGCTCTCCTCCGGCCGGCCGCCTTCTCCCGGCAGAGTGTCCGCCTCCGGCAAGAGGCCCTCCGCGCGCCCCGGAGGCGATCCGCCGGACGTTTTCCCGTCGTTTTCCGAAAACGATCCCTTCCGCTCCCCCGGTCCGGGGCGAACGCCGCCGTCTTCGTTCGGGCCATCCGCCTCCGGCCGGTTTGCCGGCGTCGCCCCTTTCCGCGCGGCGGCCGGGACCGCCGGAAGCGGGCGAAAGGCGATGGTCTCCTCGTCGGCCCAGCGCCCGGCGGGATCGCCGATGGGGGGCTCGTCGCGGCGTTCCGGCCGGAGGGCGGTGAGGAGGTCCCGGCGCATGGCCGCCGCATCGGGATGGCGGTCTTCGGGGTGCTTCGCCAGCGCCCGGAGGATGACGTTCGCGAGCCCTCCGGGAAGCGCCGGGTTGAGTTCGCGCGGGGAGGGGGGCGGAGCGCTCACGTGCTTCAGGGCAACCGCCACCGGGTCTTCGCCGTCAAAGGGGAGCCGTCCCGTCGCCATCTCAAACAGCACGACCCCCAAGGAATACAGGTCCGACGCCGGCCCGACGACGCCGCCCCGGGCCTGTTCGGGGGAAAAGTACGGCACCGATCCGAACGTCCGATCGTCGGTGAGCGTCTCCTGCGTCACGGCTCGGGCGATGCCGAAGTCCGTCACCTTCACGCGGCCGGTCCGGTCGAGGAGGATGTTGTGGGGCTTGATGTCCCGGTGGACGATTCCCGCCCGGTGGGCCGTCTCGAGGGCGTCGAGGATGTCGGCGCCGACGGCGACGATCCGCTCCGGCGGAAGGGGGGCCTCCCGCGCGATGAGCGCCTTCAGCGTCTCCCCCTCGACGTACTCCATGATGATGTACGGCCCGTCTTCATCCTCGCCGACGTCGTAGAGGGTGACGATGTTCGGGTGAACGATGCAGGCGGCGGCCTGCGCCTCCCGGTAAAACCGCCGGACGAGCGCCGTATCGCCCCGAAACTCCGGCCGCATCCGTTTCACGGCGATCGGCCGGCCGAGGAGGAGGTCCGTCCCGCGATAGACGACCGCCATGCCCCCGCCGCCGATCGGCACCTCGATCCGGTATCGGCTGCGAATCGTTTCCGTCACCGGCGCATCCCTCCCCCCGCCGGCGACCCGTCCGCCGGCGCTCCGGCGACGACGGCGACGGTGATGTTGTCCGACGCGTCCCGACGAAGCGCCGTCTCGAGCAACCGATCCGCCAGCCGCTCGACGTCCCGGATCGCCTCGCCGGCGAAAACGGCGGCGATCTCCGCTTCCGGCAGCGCTTTGGACAGGCCGTCGGTGCAGACGAGCAGACCGTCCCCCGGCCGCCAGTCGAACGGGACGAGGTCGACGGCCACCTCCGCCTCCGTGCCGACGGCCCGGAGAATGACGTTGCGCCGCGGGTGGACTTCCGCCTCCGCCTCGCTGATCTCCCCCCGCCGGAGGAGCTCGCCGACGTACGAGTGATCGTCCGTCAGCCGGACGAGGACGCCGGAGCGGTACAGATAGGCCCGGCCGTCGCCGACGTGGGCGACGAGCCCCGCTTCCCGTCCGATGAGAACGGCATCGAGCGTCGTCCCCATGCCCGCCACCGCCGGGTCGATCCGGGAAGCGGTATAGACGGCCCGATTGGCGGCCCGAACGGCCTCCACGAGGAGCGCCGGCCACTCCGACGAAGGGACCGGCCAGCGGGCGGTGACTTCCCGGACGAGCGTGTCGACCGCGAGGGCGCTCGCCACCTCGCCGCCGGCGTGCCCGCCCATCCCGTCGGCGACGACGACGAGCAGGTGGCGCTCATCGAGGTCGAGGATGCGGCCGGCGTCTTCGTTTTTCGGCCGTTCTCCGGTGTGGGACCGAAAGGCGAAACGCATCCGGAACCTCCTTTGCCCGGCGGGTCCCCGGGCGGCGACTCGAAGCCCCATCTTCGCCGGTCGCCCGACTACCGCTCGGACGGAACGCCGGCCGCCCCGAGACGGACGGTGAGCGGCACTGCGTGCCGGGCCCGGAGCTGACCGCAGGCGGCGGCGATCGTCGTGCCGTGCTCCCGCCGCCGGGTGACGACGATGCCGGCGTCCTCGAGAATCGCCCGAAACCGCCGGATGTCCGGCTCCGGCGCACGGACGTACGGCCGCTCCGGCACCGGGTTGTACGGGATGAGGTTCACCAGGGAAAAGACCGGCCGGACGAGTTCGGCCAGGGCCCGGGCGTGCTCCGGCCGGTCGTTGACGCCGCCCAGGAGGATGTACTCAAACGTGATCCGGCGGCGAGTCTTTTCCACGTACGCCTTTGCCGCCGTCATGACGTCGGCGAGGGGATACTTTTTGTTGATCGGCATAAGCCGCGTCCGCAGTTCGTCCGTCGGCGCGTGAAGCGAGAGGGCGAGCCGGACCTGAAGCCCGAGTTCGGCAAAGTCATAAATCCGCGGGACGATGCCGCTCGTCGAGACGGTGATGTGCCGCTGGCCGATGCCGAGCCCCCGCGGATCGGTGACGATGCGGAGGAAGGCGACGGTCGCGTCGTAGTTTTCAAACGGCTCGCCGATCCCCATGACGACGATCCGGCCGAGACGGACGCCCTCGGCGTCGAGAAGCCGCTGGGCGGCGAGGACCTGGGCGACGATCTCCCCCGGCCGAAGGTTCCGCTTGAGGCCGCCGAGGGTCGAGGCGCAAAACGTACAACCGATGCGGCAGCCGACCTGCGTCGTCACGCAGACGCTCGGCCCGTAGCGATGCCGCATGATGACCGTCTCGATCATCTCGCCGTCTTCGAGGGCGAGCAGGAGCTTGATCGTCCCGTCCGGAGCGACGTCTCGGGCGACCTCCGTCGGCCGGTCGAGCACGAACGCCTCCTTTAGGGCCGCCCGCAAGGCTTTCGGCAGATCCGTCAGCGCTTCGATCGACGGCGCGCGGCGGACGTAGAGGCCGTGGAAGATCTGTCGCGCCCGGTACGCCGGCTCGCCCCGTTCCCTAAGCCACGCCTCGAGGGCCTCGTACGGAAGGTCGTAGAGGCTTTTCGGTTCCGGCAAAAGCGCCGGTTCCTGCGTGAGCGCCGCCATGATGCCCCTCCTTTCCCGGGACCGGTTGCATCGCCGGGCGGTCCGCGGCGGTCCCTCCGAGGCGCCGGTCACCCCGCCCGACGCGCCGGAAGACCTTCGGCGCGCCGGGCGCCGGCGGATCCCCGGCGGCCGCGGACCCTTCCGTCGCCTCGGCCCGCTCCGGCCCACCGGCAAAATCTTCCGCCCCGCCGCCGTTTCGTTCGGCGCCGGCGTCCGGACCGTCCTGCGGTCCTTCGGCCGGCGCTCGGCGCAGCCGGGCGAGGAAAAAGCCGTCGCCGCCTTCCCCGGGCCAGAGCTCCACCATCCCCGGCCCGACGTTTCGGAGCCCGGGGACGGACGGGAGATCGTCCAGGAGCGTCGGGTCGAGGACGAAGTCCGGCCGCTCGCGCAAAAAGGCCTCGACGGTGCCTTCGTTTTCTTCCCAAGTGAGGGTGCACGTGCTGTAGACGAGGAACCCCCCGGGACGGACAAGCGCCGCGGCCCCCCGGAGGATCGCCCGTTGTTTCGCCGCCAGCGATTCGATCGCCTCCGGCTGAAGGCGCCACTTGATCTCCGGTTTTCGCGCGAGCGTCCCGAGGCCGCTGCACGGCGCGTCGACGAGCACCCGGTCGAACGACGCCGGCGTAAGGTTTTGCAGGCGCGTCGCATCTTCCTGCCGGACGACGAGGGAGCGGAGGCCGAGGCGCGCTTTTTCCCGTTCAAGAAGCCGCACTTTATGCGGGTGGATGTCGGCGGCGACGACCTCCCCCACGTCGTCCATCAGCTCCGCGATATGGGTCGCCTTGCCGCCGGGGGCGGCGCAGGCATCGTACACCCGAAGCCCCGGCTTGAGCCTCATGGCCCGGGCGATGAGCTGAGCGTTCCGGTCCTGGATCGTGAGCCACCCTTCGGCGAGAAGCGGCTTTAAGGCGGAGGCCGGCCCCCGGACGGCGTAGGCGCCCGGAAGGCCCGGGACCGGTTCGAGGGACGCCCCCGCCTCCTGAAGCCGCGCCCGGACGATCGCTTCGGCGTTCGGCCGGAGGCGGTTTAAGCGGACGTAAAGCGCCGGCGGCGCGTTCATCGCCCGAAGGAGCGCCTCCGCCCCGTCCGGGCCGTAGGCCGCCCGCCACCGCTCGACGAGCCACGCCGGGGCGCTCAGGCGGACGGCGAGCGCCCCAACGTCGTCCCCTTCCGGCGGCGCGGCCCGCTTCGGATCTCTCAGGGACGCCCGGAGGACGGCATTCGCCATCCGGGCGTGGCCTTCATGGCCGAGGCGCCGGGCGAGGGCGACCGTCTCGTGGACGACGGCGTACGCCGGCACGCGATCGAGAAAGAGAAGCTGATAAAAGGCCATCCGCAAAAGCCGGCGGAACCACGCCTCGAGCCGCTCCGGCGGCCGGTCGAGGTAGGCCGCGAGGGCGTGATCGAGACGGGCCCGCCAGGCGAGCGTCCCGTAGACGAGCTCGGTGACGAGCGCCCGGTCCGCCGGCGAAAGGCGGGCCACCTCCGGGCTGTCCCGGAGGAGGAGGTTCGCGTACGCGCCGCCTTCCTCGACGCGGGTGAGGAGGCGGAAGGCGACGTCCCGAGCGCCCCGGGCCGGCCGCAAGGCGTCAGGCAAGCCGGTCGCCCACCTTCCACATCCGCCGGCCGAGGAGCCACGCCCGAGCGGACATGCGGCGCTTCCCGGGCGGCTGCACTTCAACGAGTTCGAGGGCGCCGGAACCGGTCCGAAGCACCGCCCCCCGCTCGGTGAGAAACAGAAGCGTTCCCGGCGGCTTCGCGGCGTCTTCCGGCCGGCGGCGGATCTCGGTTTCATCGATCGGTTCCGCCCACCACACCTTGAGCGGACCGCCTTCCCCCTGAAGGACGAGATACGCGCCCGGTTCCGGAAGGAGCGCCCGGAGCCGGCGGAAGAGGGCGTCGGCCGGGAGCGCCGGATCGAGCCGTTCATCGTCCCGGGTGAGGACCGGCGCGTACGTCGCCAGCGTCTCGTCCTGCGGCACCGGGGTGATCCGGCCGGCGAGATAGGCGGGGAGCGCCTCAAGAAGCAGATCCTTGGCCAGGACGGCGAGTCGGTCCAGGAGCGCTCCGGCGGTCTCCCGAGGACCGATCGCCGTCCTCGCCTGGGCGACGATCGGCCCGGCGTCCATCTTCGGCACCATCTGCATGAGGGTGACGCCGGTTTCCGGGGCGCCGTCCATGATCGCCCGCTGGACCGGGGCGCCGCCCCGGTAGCGAGGGAGAAGCGACGCGTGCAGGTTGAGCGCCCCGCGGGGCGGAAGCGCAAGGAGCCGCCGCGGGAGAAGCTGCCCGTAGGCCGCCGTCACGATCACCTCGGGCCGGGCTTCCTCGAGGCGAAAAAGCGCCGCCTCGTCCCGAATCCGCTCCGGCTGAAAAACGGGAAGCCCGAGCGTCCGGGCGACTTCTTTCACCGGCGGCGGCGCAATCCGCCGGCCGCGGCCGACCGGTCGGTCCGGCTGGGTGACGACGAGGACGACCTCGTACCCGGCCTCGACGAGGCCGGTGAGGCTCGGAACGGCGTACGCCGGCGTGCCCATGAAGACGACGCGGGTCATGAGCCGGCGTCTCCCGCCTTCCGGCCGCCGGCCCGACCGGCGAGGCGGGCTTTTCGGCCGAGGGCCGGCGCGCCTTCGGCCGGCGCCGCTAGAGCTCCCGTTTCCCCCTCCGCCCCGCCGGCCGCCAGCGGGTCACGGCGGTAGAGGGTGTGGGCCCGGTCGATGAACAGCACGCCGTTCAGGTGGTCGATCTCGTGCAGGAGGGCCCGCGCCAAAAGTCCCTCCCCTTCCACCTCAAACCACTCGCCCCGGCGGTTTTGCGCCCGGACGCGGACCCGCGCCGGCCGGATGACGTCGCCAAAGACACCGGGAATGCTCAGGCAACCTTCCGGCCCGTCCTGCTCGCCGGACGTCTCGAGCACCTCCGGGTTGATGAGTTCGATGAGCCCCTCGCCGACGTCGACGACGGCGATCCGCTTCGAGATGCCGACCTGCGGCGCCGCAAGGCCGACGCCGTCGGCGGCGTACATCGTCTCGGCCATGTCGTCGAGAAGGCGCTCGATCGCCGGGGTGATCTTCGCCACCGGCCGGGCGACCTGCCGGAGCACCGGGTCGGGATGCTGGACGATGTAGCGAACGCTCACCGACGTCCTCCTTTCGTTTTGGTTTTTCCGCATCTATGCCGCTCCAGGCGGACGGGCGGTCCGCTCCGCAAAACGCTTCGGCGGTCAGAACAGCGTCTCAGGGTCGAAGTCGACGGTCACGGCAACCTCCTGCCGGCGGACGGGCCGCTCGATCTCCCGAAGCGCCCGGCGGATCTTCGACGCCAGCTCCGGTTCCTGCTTGTATTTTATCAAGGTGTGAAAGCGAAAGCGATCGCGAAGTTTGGGAATCGGCGCCGGCGCCGGGCCGACGACGATCGTCTCCGGGACGACCGCCATCCGGAGCCGCTCGGTGACCGCCCCGAGCGCCTCCCGGGCCACCCGGGCGTCCCGGGCGTCCGCCTGGACGACCGCCAGGCGGTAAAACGGCGGGTAGGCGCCTTTTTTCCGGGCGGCGATCTCGGCGGCAAAGAAAGCGGCCACATCACCCGTGACCGCCGCCCGGATGCTCGGGTGATCCGGCATATACGTCTGGACGATCACCTCGCCGGGAAGCTCCCCCCGTCCCGCCCGGCCGGCGACCTGGGTGACGAGCTGAAACGTCCGCTCGGCGGCGCGAAAATCCGGGAACCCCAGCCTGGCATCGGCGAGGACGATGCCGACGAGGGTGACCCGGGGGATGTCGAGCCCTTTGGCGATCATCTGCGTCCCGACGAGGATGTCCGCTTCACCCCGGAGGAAGCGGCCGAGGAGCTCCGCGTGGGCGCCCCGCCGGCCGGTCGTATCCCGGTCCATCCGGAGGACGCGCGCCTCGGGAAAGGAATGAAGGAGCGCTTCCTCCACCCGCTGGGTGCCGCCGCCCAGGGGGATGAGATGGGGGCTCCCGCAAAAGGGACACCGGTCGACCATCGGCTGCTCGTAGCCGCAGTAGTGGCACCGGAGCGCCCCGTCGGCCCGGTGGTACGTCAGCGTGACGGCGCAATGAGGACACTCGATCGCCCGGCCGCAGCGGCGGCAAAGCACGACGGGGGCGTACCCCCGGCGGTTCTGAAGGAGGATCACCTGCTCGCCGCGCCGGAGCCGTTCTTCGATCGCTTCCCGGAGGGGGCGGCTCAAAAGCCCGCCGCCTTCCTTCCGGAGGTCGACGACCCGGACGTCCGGCAGCCGGGCCGATCCGACGCGGCGGGGGAGCGTGACGAGCCGGTAGCGACCGGCCCGGGCGAGGGCGTACGATTCGACCGAGGGCGTCGCGCTGCCCAGGACGAACACGGCGCCGTGGTGCGCCGCCCGCCAGCGGGCGATCTCCCGGGCGTGATAGCGAGGCGTCTCTTCCTGCTTGTAGCTCGCCTCGTGCTCTTCGTCGAGGACGATCAGGCCGATGTCGGCGAGCGGGGCGAACACCGCCGAACGGGCGCCGACGACGACCGACGCTTCGCCGCGACGGATGCGTTGCCATTCGTCGTGCCGCTCCCCGGCGCCGAGGCCGCTGTGGAGGATCGCCACCCGGTCCCCGAAACGCTGCTCGACCCGGGCGAGCATCATCGGCGTGAGGGCGATCTCCGGGACGAGCAGAAGCGCCGTCCGCCCCCGGGCGAGGGTCGCCTCGATGGCGGCGAGATAGACTTCCGTCTTGCCGCTTCCGGTGACGCCGTGGAGGAGGATCGGCCGCCGGTCGCCGCCGTCCAGGGCGCCCTCGATCGCCCGGACCGCCGCCTTCTGGTCGTCCGTGAGTTCGACCGCCGGCCGCCGCCACGCGGCGTCGACCTCCGGCCGCCGGGAAAGGGGCCGCGCTTCCAAGCGAATCCAGCAAGCGTCGACGAGGGCCTCGAGGCTGGACCGGGAGGCGCCGGTCAACCGAAGGAGTTCCGCCACCGGCGTCGGACCCCGCTCGGCGAGCGTCTCCAGCACCGCCCGCTGCCGGATGCCGCGGAGGCTCGCCGCCGCTTCCCGAAGCGCCGGCGCGGCGGCGTTCGGCACCGCAAAGCGGACCGTCTTCGTCCGCCCCCGGGGTTTTCGCACCCGCGCCTCCGCGAGCCAGCCCCGTTCGAGAAAATCGTCGACGATGGGGCCGGCTTCCGGAAAACGCCGGAGGATGGCCTCCAGGGCGACCGGACCCCGATCCCGGATCCACTCCAGCACTTCGGCTTCTTCCGGCAGGGCGATGATCGGCCCGTCGTCGCCGTTCCAGCGGATGAGGCGCCGCTCTTCGGTCTTGACCGCCGGCGGGAGCATCGAAAGAAGCAGCCGGTACGGCGGGATGAGGCGCGTCTCGACCAGGTGGACGGCCAGGCGGACGAGCTCCGGCGTAAACGGCGGCTCGTCGTCCAGCACCTCGAGGATCGGCCGAAGGAGCCGGCCGCCGGCCGCCTCCATGGCGGTCGCGACGTCCAGGACGATGCCTTCCAGGCGGCGCCGGCCGAAGGGGACGACGACCCGGACGCCGGGGACGACCTTCGGCCGAAGGGCCGACGGAACGAGATAGGAAAAACGGCCGTCCGGCTCATACGGCGCGTCGACGGCGACGACGGCGACGGCGTTCACCGGCCGTCCCCCTCCGCTTCCCCGTCCGACGCCTTCGCCGCCCTTTCCGCCTCCCCCTCGGCCCGGCGCCGCGCTTCCGCCTGGGCGATCGTCCGGAGCAGGACTTCCGCCAGTTCGGCTTTCGAAAGAAGCGGCAGCGCCGTTGCCGTATCGTCCGGCCCGATGAGGACGACGCGGTTCGTCTCGACGTCGAAGCCGGCGCCCGGCTCCGTCACGTCGTTGGCGACGATCCAGTCGGCGTTTTTCTCCCGGCGCTTTTTCCGGGCATGGGCGAGGACGTCGTGTGTCTCGGCGGCGAAGCCGATCACCGTCTGGTGCGGCCGCTTGCCGCGGCCGATCTCGGCGAGGATGTCCGGCGTCGGAACGAGGGTGAGCGTAAGCGGCTCCCCTTTTTTCTTGATCTTCCGCCCTTCGGCCGCCGCCGGGGCAAAGTCGCTGACCGCCGCCGCGGCGATGAACCAGTCGAACCGCTCCCGCCAGGAGAGGGCGGCCCGGTACATCTCCTCCGCCCGTTCGACCCGGACGACCGTCACCCCCTCCGGCGGGGTCAGCGACACCGGCCCGCTGATGAGGACCACCTCGGCGCCGAGCCTCCGGGCGGCTTCCGCGAGGGCATAGCCCATCCGGCCGGAAGACCGGTTGGTCAAAAACCGGACCGGATCGAGCGGCTCCCGGGTCGGGCCGGCGGTGATGACGACCGTCTTGCCTTGAAGCACCGCCTCCGTCGTGGGGGGCTCCTCCGACCGCAGCCCCCCTTCCGGCCGCGGCGCGCCGGTCGCCCGCTCCCTTCGCCGCGCCGGAAGGAGCGGGTCCGGATTGGGCGACGCCAGGGCGAGCCGGCCGGCGAAGACGTCGTCGATCGCCCGGGCGATGTCCTCCGGCTCCATCATCCGGCCCTTCCCGGTGTAACCGCAGGCGAGCGGCCCTTCCCCCGGTTCGAGGAAGTGCACCCCCCGCCGTTTGAGAAGCGCGATGTTGTCCTGCACCGCCGGGTGGGTGTACATGTGGACGTTCATCGCCGGCGCGATCATCACCGGTGCCGTTGCCGCGAGGAGCACCGTCGAAAGCATGTCGTCGGCGATGCCGTGGGCGTATTTGCCGATGACGTTCGCCGTCGCCGGCGCCACGACGACGAGATCCGCCCGATCGGCGACGTCGATGTGGGCGATGCCGGACGGATCCGCCTCCTCGAACGGGTCCGTATACACCCGTTCCCGGCTCATCGTCTGAAACAGAAGCGGCGTCACGAACCGCTCCGCGCCCCGGGTCATGACGACGACCACATCGTACCCTTTTTTCTTAAGGAGACTCACCAGCGCCACCGCCTTGTAGGCGGCGATGCCGCCGCTTACGCCGAGGAGGATCGTCGGCGCCACGGCGCTCCCTCCCCCCACGAAAAAAGGCCGAAGCGGCCGGTCACGCTTCGGCCTTCGGCCGGACCTCCAGCCGTCCGGCATAAAATTCCTCCAGTGCGATGCCGACGTCCCGCGACGAGCGCGGCGCCTCGATGAGCGGCCGTTTGTCCTCGAGGAGCTGCCGCGCCCGCCGGGCGGCGATCATCGTCAGCCGGTATTTGCTTCCGGCCTGGGCCACCAGTTCGTCGATCGGCGGATACCTCATCGCCACACCTCCCGCGTAAGCCGCCGGCGCATCTCGTCGAAGGCGCGGGCCCGGCGAAGATGCTCGGCCGTAATGATGCATCGGATGCGCTCAACCGCCGCGTCGACGTCGTCGTTGACGACGACGTAGTCGTAGAGGTCGACCTCCCGAACTTCCTGCTCCGCCTGCCGGAGCCGCTCGGAGATGACCGCCGGGTCTTCCGTCCCCCGGCCCTGAATCCGATCGACGAGCGCCTCCCACGTCGGCGGCGCGAGGAAGATAAACACCCCGTCCGGGTACCGTCGGCGGACCTGCCGGGCACCCTGCACCTCGATCTCCAGGAGCACGTCGCGCCCCTGAGCGAGCTTTTCGAAGACGAACGCTTTCGGCGTTCCGTAGTAGTTCGAGACGTACTCCGCCCATTCCAAAAAGGCATCCTGGCGGATCATCTCTTCAAATTGTTCCCGGCTGCGAAAAAAATAGTTAACCCCTTCCACTTCCCCGGCCCGGGGAGGGCGGCTGGTCACCGAGACCGAATAGACGAGATCCGGCATGCGCTCCCGGAGCTTCTGGCCGACGGTTCCCTTGCCGACGCCCGAAGGGCCGGAGAGGACGATGAGGAGCCCTCGCCGCCCGCTCAAAAGCGCGTCCTCCGACACGGTTTTCGCCTCCACGCCTCAGGCCCCTCCGTCCGGCGGCCCGAAGCCTTCGACCCTGGTCGTCCTGATTCGTTCTTTAACTATAGCATAACCGCTCCATTTTGGAAACGACACCGCGCTCGAAAACGGCCGAAAAACGAACGGGCGGGCGCCCCCGAAAACCGCCGGCCCAAAACGCCAAAAGGCCGGAGGCTTACGCCTCCGGTCGGGCGGGACGGCCGGACGAAAGACGGCCGAACAGACCGAGGAGGACAAACGGCGCCGCCGAATAGCCGATCACCCGGAGCCAGTCTTCCGCCGAAAGCGGGACCGCACCGAAAATGCGCGCCGCCGGCGGCCAGGCGATCACGAGGACGACGAGGGCAAACGAAACGAGAACGCTCAGGACGAGGGGGACGTTGTCCAGCGGGCTTCGATCGAACAGCGACCGCTCGTTTCGGGCGTCGAACACGTGGACGAGCTGCGCGACGATGAGCGTCGCAAACGCGACCGTCTGCGCCTCTCCAAGCGGCGCCCCCGCGGCGAGCCGCTCGGAAAACGCCCAGAGCGTCACGCCGGTGATGAGGGCGCCGCGGCTCAAGATCTTCCACCCGAGCCCCCGGGCAAACAGGCTCTCCGACGGCGAAATCGGCGGCCGGTTCATGACATCCCGTTCCATCGGATCGAGGCCGAGGGCGAGGGCCGGTAGGCCGTCGGTGACGAGGTTGATCCAGAGGATCATGAGCGGCGTCAGCGGCACCGGCCACTTCAAGGCAAAAGCGACCAACATGACCATGATCTCGGCGACGTTGGAAGCGAGAAGATAGCGAACGAACTTGCGGACGTTTTCGTAGATCGTCCGCCCTTCCTCCACCGCCGCCTCGATCGTCGCGAAGTGATCGTCGAGCAGGACGACGTCGGCGGCCTCTTTGGCCACCTCCGTGCCGCTTTGGCCCATGGCGATGCCGATGTCGGCCGCCTTGAGCGCCGGCGCGTCGTTCGTCCCGTCGCCGGTCATGGCGACGATGTGTCCGGCCGCCCGAAGCGCCTGCACGATTCGGAGCTTATCCTCCGGCGCCACCCGGGCGAAGACGTCCGTCTCGACCGCCAGGCGGGAAAGCGCCTTCCCGTCGAGGCGCCGAAGATCCTCGCCGGTGAGGACCCGTCCCGTCGGCCGCAAGATGCCGAGGTCGGCGGCGATCGCCCGGGCCGTCTCCCGGTGATCGCCGGTGATCATCGCCACCCGGATGTGGGCCGCCTGCACCGTCCGGATCGCGGCGGGCACATCCGGCCGGGGCGGATCGATGAGGCCGACGAGGCCCACAAAGACGAGCTCCGCCTCGTCCTCGAGCCCCCGCAGCCGCTCGAGCGGCCCTTCCCGGTAGGCGACGGCGAGCACCCGGAGCCCCGCGGCGGCCATCGCCTCGGCCTCCTCCGCCCACCGACGGCGCTCGGCGTCGCCCAGCCGCCGGACGGCGCCCCCGTCGAAGATCGCCGCCGACCGGTCCAGGATCGCCTCGAACGCCCCCTTGGCCGCCAGCACGCCCCGGCCGCCGCCGACCTCGTAGACGATGCTCATGCGCCGCCGGACGCTGTCAAACGGAAGCACCTTGGCCCGCTTCCGCCGCCTAAGCGCCTCCTCGTCGAGGCCCGCCTTCCGGGCGGCGACGACGATCGCCCCTTCCGTCGGATCGCCGTCGATGCGCCATCCGGAGGGCGCCGCCTCCCGGGCCTTCCTCCGAAGTCCAAGCCACCGGAACCGTCCGGCCGGTCGCTTCGGCCCCTCCGTTCGGTCCCCCGTCTCCGGCGGAAGGAGTCGGGCCTCGCTGGCGAGCACGCCGTAGGTCAAAAGCGCCATCACCTCCGGGCGCTCCTCGGGATCGAACGGCGCCGTCCGTTCCGGGTCGAGGAAAAATCCCCCCTCCGGCCGGTAGCCGCTTCCCGAGACGAAAAAGGCGCCCCCGGCGGTCCGGCCCTGGACGAGGGTCATTCGGTTCAGCGTCAGCGTCCCGGTCTTGTCCGTTCCGATAAACGTCGTGCTGCCGAGCGTCTCGACCGCCGGAAGCCGCCGGACGAGGGCCTTTTTTTTCTGCATCCGGGAGACGCCGAGGGCGAGAACGACGGTGACGATCGTCGGAAGCCCCTCCGGGATGGCGGCGACGGCGAGCGTCACCCCGAGGAGAAACATCTCCTCGAACGGATAGCCGTCGAGGACGCCGAGCCCCGTCACCGCCGCCGTCAGGGCGACGGCGATCCAGACGAGCACCCGGCCGAGGTGCCGGATCCGCCGCTTGAGCGGCGTGTCCGTCTCCTCCGTCAGGGCGATGAGATCGGCGATCTTCCCCATCTCCGTCGCCATGCCCGTCGCCACCGCGACGCCCGTCGCCCGCCCTTTCAAGATGAGCGTGCCCATGAACGCCATGTTCGTCCGATCGCCCAGGGGCCGGGGCGCCGGGAGGACCGCCGGCGCCCGCTTTTCCACCGGCACGCTTTCCCCGGTGAGCGGCGCCTCGTCAACGAGCAGGCCCTCCGTCCAAAGGAGCCGGACGTCCGCCGGCACCCGGTCGCCGGCCTTCAGCACGACGACATCGCCGGGGACGACGTCCTCGGCCGGCACGAGCGCCCGCCGGCCGTCCCGAACCACCTCCGCCTTCGGCGCCGCCATCTTGCCGAGCGCCTCAAGCGCCCGTTCCGCCCGGTACTCCTGGACAAATCCGAGGAAGGCGTTGAGAAGAAGGATGGTGAGAATCGCCACCGCATCGACGAACTCGCCGAGAAGCCCCGAAATGAAAGTCGCCGCAAGCAGCACGAGCACCATAAAATCCCGAAACTGCCCGAGAAAGATCGCCGCCGGGTCGACGCCACCGGCCGCCTTCAGAGCGTTCGGTCCGACGCTTGCCCGCCGGCGGGCCGCTTCTTCCCCGTCAAGCCCCTGCTCCGGATCGACGGCCAGGGCCGAGAGCACGTCGACCTCCGGCCGGGCGTACCACGCCTGCGGATCCTCGGGGCCGCTTCCCGATCCCGATTCCGAGCGCCCGCCGGAGACGTCCGGCCCGGGCGTCGAGGCGCGGCGCCCGAAGGGATCCGCCGCCCGCCGCCCGAAAGCCGCCTCCCGGCGCATCGACGGGTCGAGCGTTCTTTGGCGCATCGTTTCGCGTCTTCCGCCCCTTGCCATCGTCCCGCCTCCCGCTTCGAACTCCTGTCCCACGCCTCGTGCCAATCTATGCCGCACCGGTCCGGGCTATGCCGGCTCCGGGACGCCGCCGCGAACCCGGACCGTAAGGGCGCATCTTGCGCCGGCCGATGCGCGTGATAGACTGAAGGGCGGAAAGGGGGGCGATCCGATGTTCGACGGGCTTTTCGTCGCCCGCCTTGCCGCGGAGCTCGACCGGCGGCTTTCGGGCGGGCAGATCCAGAAGATCCAGCAGCCGGACGACGACACCCTCGTCTTCTTCGTCCGGACGCCCGGGGCGACCTACGCCCTGGTCGCCTCCCGGCAGCCGGAGGCGCCCCGGCTCTACCTCGCCCACAAACCGCCCCGGCGATCGGCCGAAGGCCCGCCGTCGCCGCGGCTTCAGCGCATCCGCAAGCACCTGCAAAACGGCCGCATCGCCGCCGTCACCGCCCTCGACCTCGACCGAATCGCCGCCGTCGAAGTCGAGGCGACGGACGAACTCGGCGACCGCCGCCGCTTCCGCCTTCTTGTCGAGCTCACCGGCCGGAACGCCAACGTCATCCTGATCGACGCCGACGGCCGCATCCTCGAGACGCTCCACCCCGTCACCGCCGACATGAGCCGCTACCGGCAGATCCTGCCCGGGCTTTTGTACGTCCCTCCGCCGCCGCAAGACAAGATCGATCCCCGCGGCGTACCGGAAGAAGAATGGATCGCCCGCCTCCGGGCGGAGCCGGAAGCGCTGCGGGACGAAACGGCCCTGGCCGAATGGCTGACCCGGCGCGTCCGCGGCTTCGGTCCCCTGCTCGCCCGGGAGAGCGCCCACCGGGCCGCCCGCTCCGGCGGCCTCACCCCGGCCGGCGCCGCCCGGGCCCTCGTCCGGACGGTCGACATCGTCCTCGCCGGCGGCGAACGGCCCGAGCTTCTCCCCGACGGCGACCGGCCGGCCTTTCACGCCCTCGCCCTCACCCACCGCTCCGGCCCCCGGGAGGCGTTCGACGACGTCCTGGCGCTCCTTCAGGTCCACTACGAGCGGATCATTCCGGGGCTCACCGTCCGGCGGGAAGCCCGGGCCCTCCGGCAGGCCCTCGAGGCGCGCCTCGGGCGGCTGGAGAAAAAAATCGCCCGGCACCGGGCGACCCTCGCCGAAGCCGACGCCGCCGAGCGGCACCGGCGGTTCGGCGAGCTCATCCTGGCTTACCAGTACGCCGTCCCGATGACGGGCGTCTCGGAGGCGGCCGTGCCGGACCCCGACGACCCCGACCGGACGCTTCGCATCCCCCTCGATCCCGCCCTTTCCCCGGCGGAAAACGCCGAGCGGCATTTTCGCCGCTACCAGAAGCTCAAGGCCGCCCGGGCGGCGGCCGAAAAGGAGCTCGAGCGGGCCGAGGCGGAACGCCGCTACCTCGAGGAGGCCCTGCTCTACCTGGACGACGCCGACGCCGAGGCCCTCGCCGACCTCAAGGCGGAGCTCGCCGCCGCCGGCCTCATCGCCCCGCCGGCGCCGGCAAAGGGACCGGCGAAAAAACCGAACGCCGGCCGGGAAAGCCGCCCGGAGCGCTTCCTCTCGAGCGAAGGCGCCCTCATCCTCGTCGGAAAAAGCGGCGGCCAGAACGACCGGCTGACGTTTCAGATCGCCCGGCCGGACGACCTCTGGCTGCACGCGAAAAACCTCCCCGGCGCCCACGTCGTCGTCCGGGGACCGGCCGGCGAGGCCACCCTCGAAGAGGCGGCCCTCATCGCCGCCTATTTCAGCAAAGGCCGCCATTCGAGCCGGGTCCCCGTCGACTACACGCCGGTCAAAAACGTCCACAAGCCGAAGGGCGCCCCGCCCGGCTTTGTCCTCTACCGGGGCGAAAAAACGCTGTTCGTCACCCCGAGCCTCGAGCGGGTGCTCCCCATCCTCGCCCGCCGCCCCGACGAACGGTCGCCGGCCGAGACGGCGCCGGACGGCGCCTAAAGCCGCCCTTCCCCGGCCACACTAAGGACAAAACGACCCATCCTCGAGGGAGGCGGGGCCATGATCCGAACCCCCGACGGCGCCCGGCCCGCCCGCCGGGCCGTCGCCCGGGACGGGCGGCCGGTGACCCGGCGGCGATACGATCCCGATCATCCGAGCGAACCGTTCGTCAACGCACACGGCGTCGTCATCGGCGACCGCTTTTACGACTCTCCGAACGCTCCCCTCAACCGCTGGAGCCCGGACGTCGACCCGGCGGCGCTCGCCGGCGACGAATGGGTCCACCCGATGAACGACGTCGGCTGGAAGGCGCCGGAAAACCAGGCCCTCTGGGAGGCGGGGCGCATCCCCGGCGGCGGCCCGTTCATGCACCCGATGGAAGACGTCTCAAGCCACGCCGAGGCAAAAGCCCTCACGCCCGGGGAGGAAATCGAACTGACCGGCGATTTCCCGGGCAAGCGCAAAACTCCCGACCGTTCGACCGCGGACGACGCCGAAGACGACCCCGGCGCCTGGACCGATGAAGACCGGGCCTAACCTCCGGCTCCGCCGGCCCGAAAAACGGCGAAAGCCCCGGACGCTCCGGGGCTTTTGTCGTGACCGAAACGGCCCAGAGGCGGGCGGCCGGACGCCGAGCCGTCGAACGGCTTTGCGGGGCTTATCCCCGACGTCGGGCGCCGCTCGCCGGCCGTCGAACGCCGCCGCCAAGACGATGGCTCAAACGTCGAACGCCCACCGGCCGCTTACGAGAAGCGGCTCCCGGTCGCCGGCTTCCGTCACGCCGTCGACGTCGAGGGCGCCGGAGCCGATCATGAAATCTTCGTGGACGAGGCTCACATTCGCTCCCCGACGGAGGAGCGCCGCCTCGTCGAGCGCGGCGCCTCCTTCGAGCGTCGTCGGGTACGCTTTCCCGAGGGCGAGGTGGCAGGCGGCGTTTTCATCGTACAGCGTATTGTAAAAGAGCACCCCCGAGCGGCTGATCGGTGAGTCGTCCGGGACGAGGGCGACCTCTCCGAGCCGCCGGGCGCCTTCGTCCATCTCGAGAAGGTGCCGAAGCGCCGCCTCGTTCGTCTTCGCCGACGCCGAGACGACGGCGCCGTCCCGAAACTCGAGCCGGATGCCGTCGATGAGGACGCCGTTGTAGTTGAGCGGCTTCGTCGCCGCGACGACGCCGTCGACCCGCTCCCGGTGCGGCAGGGTATAGACCTCCTCCGTCGGGATGTTCGGCAAAAAGAAGATCCCCCGCCGGTCCCGGCTCCCGCCGCCCTGCCAGACGTGCCCTTCCGGGAGACCCACGACGAGGTCCGTCCCCGGCCCCCGGAAATGAAGCGCCCGGTAGCGCTTTTCGTTCAGATACCGCACCCGCCGGCCGAGGGCGCCGGCGTGCTTTTCCCAGTTTTCCAGCGGATCGCCGCCGGTGACGCGGGACGCCGCCAGGATGTGGCGCCAGAGGGTCCGGACCGCCTCCGCCGGCGGAAGATCCGGAAACACCTTCTTCGCCCACGCCGCCGTCGGCGCCGAGAGGAGCGACCAGCGGGCGTGATCGCTCATGAGGAGCGCCCGGTACGGCTTCGTCGCTTCGCCGACCGTCTTGTTGGCGAGCGCCACCCGCTCGGGCGGCACGTCGACGAGGAGGTCCGGATCCGGCGCGTAGACCGTGAGAAACGCCGCCCCCTCCCGGGCCATCGCCTCGTAGCCGTCGGCGAGCCACTTCGGAAACGTCCGGAGCGCCGCCTCCGACGCGACCTTGTACCGCATTTTTCCGGTCTCGCCGTCGGACCACTCCACGTGGACGTACGCCGCCCCCGCTTCGTAGGCGATGCGGACGATCTCCCGGACGAAGGGCGCCGCCTCGAGGGGCGCCCGGAGCACGAGCATCTGCCCCGCCTCAAGCGCCACGCCTTTTTTCACCGCCAGCCGGGCGTACGCCTCGAGCGGCACCTCCTTGTAGAGCGCCTCCATCGGAAAAAGCTCCGTCGTCATCGACGTCCTCCTTCACGTCTCACGCCGGTCTTAAGCGCATCGAAGAATTCGCTCCCTTCAGCGGAGGCGCCAGAGCGCCGCAAAAAGAAGCGCCCAGCCGATGAGAAACGCCACCCCGCCGAACGGCGTCACCGCCCCGAGAGCCCGGACGCCGGTCAGGGCGAGGAGATACAGACTCCCCGAAAAAAGCCCGATCCCCGCCAGCAAAAATCCCCCGGCAGCGGAAAGCCCGCCGGCGGCCTCCGGCGCGACCCGAAGCAGGGCCGCAAGCGCAAGCAGGCCGAGGCCGTGGATCATCTGATAACGGACGCCCGTCTCATAGACGGCAAGCAGATCGTCGGCGATCTTTCCCTTCAGGCCATGGGCGCCGAACGCCCCGAGGGCGACCGCCAGAAACAGATTGAGCGCTCCGAGCATGCCCCAGAGCTTCACCGCGGTTTCCTCCTTTCGCGGACGTAAAGCCGCCGGAGCGCCTGCCTGAGCTCCGGATCGGCCTCCGCTTCGGCTTCCACCGCCCGCCGGACGGCTTTCAGATCGACGGCAAAATGGGCCCGCATGAGCACCTCCGCCAGATGCACGAGCGGCGTCGTTGCGATCTCCCGGTACATCTTCCGGGTGAAAAGATGCCGCGCCTCCGGCAGCGCCTCGGCGACCGCCCGGCGGATCCGCTCGCCGGAAAAATCCGCATCGACGAAGACGTACACTTCATCCGCCCGGAGCGCCTCGATCGCCTCGAACGCCCGCGGCCCCGGCGTCCCGTGCGTCAGGACAAACGTCACCGGTTCCGCTAAAATGGACTTCAGCCGTTCGGCATCCGTCTTGCCCTCGACGATGATCACCTTGCCGCCCATCGCTCACCCTCCGCCCGAACGAGGTGATCCCATGCGGCTCTTCTTCGCCCTGCCGGTGCCCCCCGACGCCCGGGCGGCCCTCGCCGGCTTCACCCGGGCCCACCGGGCGGACCTTCCCTTCCGTCGGTTCGTCCACCCCGACGACTACCACCTCACCGTCGCCTTCCTCGGCGAGCTTCCCGACGCCGTCCTTCCGGCCCTCCAAAGAAGCGTCGACCGCCTCCGGCCCGCGGCTCCCGGGCCCCTCCGCGTCCGGCTCGAGGCCCTGGGCGCCTTCGGTCCGGCGGAGCGACCCCGGGTGCTCGTCGCCCGGGGCCGCCTCGACCCGGAGGCGCCCTTTCTCCGGTATCGCGACGCCCTCGTCGCGGCCCTCGCCGCCGACGGAATCGCCGTCGACCGAAAACCGTTCGTCCCGCACGTCACCCTGGCCCGAGACGGCACGGCGCCCCTTCCCGACCTTCCCTGGACGCCCGTCGCCTACACCGCCGCCGACCTCGTCCTCTTCCGCTCCGACCTCGGAAAAAAGCCGATGTACACCCCCCTTCACGCGTGGCCCCTCTGAACCGGCGCTTCGCTCAGGCCGAAGCGGATGAGGCCGACGGCCAGAAGCGAAAGCAGGGCCCCGGCGACGTACGGCAAGAAGATATTCACATGATACAGGGCGCTGCCAAAAAGAGGCCCGAGAACCCGCCCGAGGCTGTCCATCGCCGAGTTGACCCCGGACGTCGTTCCCTGGCCGACCGGCGTCCGCTGGGTGATGAGGGACGTCACGTTCGGCCGTTCGAGGGCGTTCCCGACGGCGAAGACCGACACGAAGGCGACCGCCGACCAGAAGTTGAACGAAAGCGTGATGAGGGCAAAGCCGAGCGCCGCGATCCCGAAGCCGACCGCCGCCGCCTGCGCCTCGGCTCCCTTCGGAATCCGCCGCACGACCCCGCCCTGAACCGCCGCGCCGACGATGCCGATGAGGGCAAAGAGGATCCCCATCTGGAACTCGTCGGCGCCGATCTTCACCCCCTCGAAGTAAACGAGCGTTGACTCGACCGCCGCCAGCGTGAACGTCACGAGGAACGAAAGGCCAAAGAGCACCTTCATCGGCCCCTGGAAGACGGCGCCGAAGCCGCCCGCCTCCGCCGCCCGGCGGCCCCGCGCCTCCGGCGGAAGCGATTCCGGAAGCGCCGCCGCACCGAACAAGGCGGCGAGAAGCGACAGCGCCGCCGCCAGGTAAAACGGAAAGGCGAGCGACACCCGGCTGCCGATGCCGCCGATCGCCGGACCGAACACGAAGCCGAGGCCGATCGCCATGCCCACGAAGCCCATGCCCTTCGTCCGCGTCTCCTCCGACGTGATGTCGGCGACGTAGGCGACGCTCGAGGCGATCGCCGCGCCGGAGAAGAGCCCCCCGAGGAGGCGCGACGCGTACATGAGCCCGAGGGACGTCCCGCTTACGGCGAGAAGCCAGAAGCTCACCGCAAAGCCGACCATCCCGACGAGGATGATCGGACGCCGGCCGATCCGGTCCGCGAGACGTCCCCAAAACGGCGAGGCGATGAGCGACACGAGCGAATAGAGGGAGAGCATCGCCCCGAGGTGAAGCTCCGCCGCCTCCGGCCCGGCCGCCTGCTTGATCGCCGAGGGCAGGACGGGGATGATGAGCCCGAATCCGGTAAACGCCGTAAAGATGATGAGCATGATGACGAGCATCCGCCGGTCCATCCTCGTTTCGCCCGCGTTCGTCCTCCCCCTGAATCTCCCCCAGGCCAGGACCTCCGAACCGGGCAGGCACCTCCTTCCAGAAATGGGGCTCCTTCCGGGCGGACTCACCCGCCTTCCCCCGCCCCCTCGTCCCTTCTCCGCCTTATCCCCGGCCGCCCTGTTCCCGCACGAGGCGCTGTTTGAGCTCCCAGAGCGGAAGCGACAGGTCGACCGGATACTCGTGCGGATAGACGAGCCGCCGCACCTCCGGCGCAAACCGCTCCCGTTCCGACAAGTGATACCGCCGCACCGCCTCCGCCGACGGCGGCGGATGGAGGCGCCGGCCGCCCACCATCACCGGCTCCAGAAGGAGCCGGGTTTCGTAATTTCGGAGCGTCTTTCGCTTCATCGTGTAGATCGGGTGAAAGATCTCGTACGGCCCTTCCGGAAGCGGCTCCTCTTCGAGCAGGATGACGTCCGCCAGCGCTTCCCCCCGGTCCCGATCGTAAAACCGGACGACCTTTTTCACGCCCGGATCGTTGATCTTGAGCGGATTTTCGCTCACCTTGAGCTTCGGCACCCACCGATCGCCTTCCCGGATCGCCGAAAGCTTATACACCGCCCCCAGGGCGCCGCAGTCTCCGCCGGTGACCAACTCCGTCCCGACGCCCCACGCGTCAATGCGGGCCCCCTGCACCTTGAGGTCCCGGATGATCGTCTCGTCGAGGTCGCCGGAAGCGACGACGATCGCGTCGGAAAACCCCGCCGCATCGAGCATCGCCCGAGCCGCCTTGGAAAGATACGCCAGATCGCCCGAATCGATTCGCACCCCGTAGCGGGCCGGCCGGCGGCCGAGCCGCGCGAAGTGCGCCCGGAACGCCTCGATCGCGTTCGGAAGCCCCGACCGAAGGACGTCGTACGTGTCCACGAGGAGGATCGCCTGATCCGGAAACGCCGCCAAAAAGGCGTCAAAGGCCGCCCGTTCGTCCGGAAAACTCTGCACAAAGGCGTGGGCGTGCGTGCCGACGACCGGAATGCCGAAGCGCCGCCCCGCCTCGACGTTCGACGTCGCCTGCGCTCCGGCGATGTACGCCGCCCGGGCCGCGTACACCCCCGCCTCCGGCCCGTGAGACCGGCGGAGGCCGAACTCCAGCACCGGATCGTCCCCGGCGGCGTGGACGATGCGGGCCGCCTTCGTCGCGATGAGCGTCTGGTGGTTGATGTAGGCGAGAATCGCCGTCTCCACCCAGTGCGCCTCGCCGATCGGCGCCTCAATGCGAAGGAGCGGCTCGTGGGGAAACACCGGCGTCCCTTCCGGCACCGCCCAGACGGTCCCCCGAAAGCGAATCCCCCGCAGATACTCGAGAAACGCCCGGTCGTAGCCGCCGACTTCGGCGAGATAGCCAAGCTCCTCGTCCGTAAAATGCGCCGCCTCCAGCCAGTCGAGCACCGCCTCCAGCCCGGCGAACACCCCAAACCCCGCCTCGCACGGCAGCCGCCGGAAAAAAACGTCAAACACCGCCGGCGTCTCGTGGCTCCCCCGGCGAAAATGGGCGTACATCATGTTCAGCTGATAAAAATCCGTCCAGAGCGCCTCTCCCATCGCGCCATCTCCCCCGTTCGCCCGGCCTCTGGCGCCCAGGCCGTTTAGGCCCCGGGCCTTTCAAAGCCGGATTTCGTCCGGGCCAGAACCCCCCACCCCGGTTCGATTTCACCGTGACACCATGATATCGCCTAATTTTGGGTCGCGCAAATGCCGGACAAACACCCTTGAACCGTCCCACCGATACGTTAACATCGATCCGACCGATAAGGAGGTGTTCCGGTGTTCACCCCCCTCTACCCGGCCTACGGCCCCGCCGCAGGCGCGCAGGCCACGTTCGGCGCCGGACCGGCCCCGTATGCCGTGCCGTACGCGGCGGCCGGAGGCTTCTGGCCCGTCGCCTACGCCGCCGACCGCCTCACGCCGATGGAGACGCTCATGCTGCACGAGCTCCTCGTCGCCCAGACCGCCCGGCTCCTCGACCTCCGGGGACGGCTTGAGGCGGTCGAAAACGAAACGTTGAAGGCGATCCTCGGACGGATGGTCCAGCTCCTCGAGAAAAACATCCGCGAGACGATCGCCCTCCTCCAACGACGCGCCGTCTTCCCGGCCTGACCGGATCGGACGGGACCGCCCGAGCCGCGTTCCACGAAAGGAGGTCGACGATGCTCACCCCTGCCGATCGCCTGACCGCCGTGACCATGCTTCACGATGCCAAGGCCATCCTCTGGCGGACCGCCTCCGTCCTCACCGAAGCCGCCAACCCGACCCTCAAGAACACGATCCTCCGGCAGTTTAACGACTGGGTCTACGTCCATGACCTCGTCTTTCAGCTGCTCGACCGAGAAGGGGTCTATCCCGCCCACCACGTCGAGCGCCTCATCCGGGAGAACATCCGCTGGGCCGAAGCGGCGCTCCACCCCCCGGAGGCGTGACGGAAGCGCCCGTTGAGTCAAAGCGCCCGTTGAGTCAAAAGGAGCGGCAAACCATTTCGCGCCCCACCGGGCGTCCCTTTCGCGAAACGGCCGTCCACAAGGCCGGGCGAAGCGGAGCGGGCAAGTCGGCCAAACGGAAGAGGCCCCGTTCTCGCCAGTCGGCGAGGCCGGTGGCCTTATTCATTTCCGATCGGAATGCGGCGACGCCCATGCCGGGCACACGAAAAGGCCGGCGACGTCGGTCGCCGGCCCGGAAGGGCCGTCGGCCCCGGCTTTCCGTTACGCCACCGGGCCCAGAAGCCCCACCCGCAGGATGATCACGAGAAGCACGTAGATGACGACGGCAAAGGCAAAAAAGCGGGATCCGGACTCGTCCCCGGAGACCGGCTGCGGCGCACCGCTTTCGGCGGCGGCAAACGCTTTGGCCATCCTCTCGCCTCCTTCTGTGCTATACTGGAGAAAGCGTCCGTCGGCTTGCCCGCCGGCGCGAGGCTTTTACCGCCGGCGCACGGCTTTTGTCATCGGGCGGCGCGACGGGCCCTACGCCCGAAGCGAGGCCTCCTCTTCCGGGGCCACCCCCACCGTATGCGCCTGCCCGCTCCGACGTGTGGACAAAGACCCATGCGCCGCCCGAAGGGGTGCATCGACGGACTTTTTTAAAAGAACTTCCGTTTAAAACAACGCCCTTTTCAGACCTTAAACACCCGTTAAACCCCGCGTTCCCGCCCGGCGGGCCTTCCGTCTCCCCGCCCCGGATCCCCGCGGCGGACTCATACGATATGTCGATCCGGCCCGCTCGCCCCGGCCACCGCCCGCCGAGCGGGCGCCGCCCGAAAACCCGCGTTCGCTTCAAAAACCCGTCGCCGGCATCGGCGAACCGGAGGGGGCTGTCCCGTTGACCGACCGCGATCCCGTCACCGACCGCCATCCCGTCCTCTACGAAGACAACCACCTCATCGCCGTCGTCAAACCCCCCGGACTCGCCGCTCAGGGAAACGGCCGGGAACCGGATTTGCTCGCCTGGGTCAAGGCCCGGCGCAAGGCGCTCGAGCACAAAAAAGGCGAGGCCTACGTCGGCCTCGTCCACCGCCTCGACCGCCCGACCGGCGGCGTGATGGTCTTTGCCAAAACGTCCAAAGCGGCCGCCCGTCTCTCCGCCGCCTTCCGCGAGCAGACCGTCGACAAACGGTACCTCGCCGTCATCGACGGCCATCCCCGGCCCCCGGCGGGCCGCCTCGTCGACTGCCTGAAAAAGCGCCCCGATGGCCACGTCGTCGTCGTTCGGTGCGGAGAACCCGACGCCCGGAAGGCGGTTCTCGACTACGCCCTCCTCGGCACCCGGCGCGGCCACGCGCTGCTCGACATCCGACCCCGGACCGGACGGCCGCATCAGATCCGGGTTCAGCTGGCGGCCCACCTCGCCCCGATCGCGGGGGATCGGCGCTACCATCCCCGCCCGGACCCGGCGCTCCCGACGCTCGCCCTGTGGGCGTACGCCCTCGTCGTCCCCCACCCGACGACGCGGGCGCCGCTTCTTTTCTCGGCCCTGCCGGACGACCTCCCGCCGTGGCCGGCGTACCGGCCGGAGCTCGCCGCGCTCCGGGCCGCCCTCGACGCAGAAGCCCGGACGATCGCCGAAAACACGGGAGGAACGTCGGGCCCCGGCGGCCCGCCCTGTCCCGGGGCGCCCGGTTCCGCCTGAAGCTACGGCTCCGCCAACGCTCCGGTTCCGTCGCCCGCCGCGGCATCGCCCGCCTCCTCCCCTGCCCGGCCCGCCGTGACGCGATCCCGGTGCTCGAGATCGCGACTCTCCACGACGAGGAGCCACCCCGCTTCGAGACGGATGATCCCTTCCGGCGCCGCCGGTTCGTTGCTCACCCCCCGCCCCATCCCCCAGGAGAGCGTCTCCCCCCGGAGGGCATAGCGAAATCCTTCCAGCGCCACGCCCCGAACTTCCGGCGAAAACGGGATGAGCGACACGAACGGAAACCGGCTCCGGAGGCGATGTTCCCCCGGTCCGAAAAGATAGATCCGATGCGCCGGCCCGGCGACGAAACCGGCGAGGCCGTCTCGCGCGATCCGATACAAAAGCTGCACATTGCTCAGACTGTGGTCGAACCGGTCACCGAGGGCACCGTAGAGGACCACCCGCCGGGCGCCGAGGCGCTTCGCCTCACCGTAGGCGAATTCCGTGTCCGTCTCATCTTTTTCCGCCGGCAGGACGAGGCACGGCACGCCGGCCGCCCGAAGCCTCTCAAGCCCCGCCTCACCGGCGGTGTCGAAATCGCCGACGGCGCGATCGAGCGAAAATCCCCGCTCGAGGAGCCAGAGCGCCCCTTCGTCGGCGCCGATCACCCGGAGCCTCCCGCCGTCCGCCCTTAGCGCCTCGAGAAGCGCCCGGTAATCGTCCGGAGTTTTTTTTCCGCCGGCGACGATGACGGCCGTCTCCATCCGCTTGCCCCCCTGCTCCGACCCGCCCTTGGGCTCCCGGGCCGGGTGTGATATACTGAGGCGGAGGTGACTCCGACTTGGCCGCCAACATCCTCCTCGTCGTTCAGTGGCTCCTCAGCGCCTATCCGATCCTGATCATCCTTTACGTGCTTTCTTCCTGGATCCCGCCCCTTTACGAGTCCCGGTTCATCGGCTGGATCGGAGGCCTGGTGGAGCCGTACCTCGGACTTTTTCGCCGCATTATCCCGCCGATCGGCATGATCGACCTCTCGCCGATCGTGGCGCTTTTGGCCTACCAGTACATACTCGCCCCGGCGTTTTTCAACGGTCTCGTGACGCTCTTCCGCTGGACCGGGCTCCTCTGAACGGGGACGAACGCCTTCCCGGCGAGGGACCTCGCCCGGCGAGGCAACGTCTCGCGCCGCCGCCTCCTCCCCCGGCTCTGCCGAACGGTTCGGCAGCGCTTTTCGGTTTCGGCCGGCCGCGCATAACATCCACGCAGACCACCATACTAAAAACCGGCAGCCAAAGGAGGTGAACCCGATGCTGCAGCCGCCGACCATCGTCTCGACGAAGGATTTGCTGTACTTAAAAGACATTCTAACCTGGCAACTGCTCACCCTCAAGCAGCTCCACCATTACGGCCAGAAAATGAAGATGCCGGCCCTCAAGCAGCTCGCCGGCCAGCTGATTGAAATGCATCGGCAGCACGCCCAGACGCTCCTCGGCCACCTCAAGACGGACAACGCCAAGGGCGTTCAAGATTTCCAGGCCCGGCTCCAGGCGATGCCCGCCCAGCCGGCCGGCGCTCAGGCGATGGCCACCCGGTCGTAACCCGAGGCCCGACATCGGCGCGCACCGCCGCCTCGGAAGCCGCCGAACCCGCCCCTCCTCCGGCGATGGGCGGCGGCCGGCCTCCGCCCTTGCGGCCGGCATCCGCCCTTGATGACTTAAAACCTTCCCCCCGCGAAAGGAGGGATCCCCTTGGCCCAGGCTCGGACGACGATCAGCCCGCCGGCGCCGGCGGAAAGCCCCTCACCGGCGATGAACGATCGGGACATCGCCAACGCCCTTCTGGCGTTGGAAAAGTCCCTCACGAGCGGCCTCAACATCACCGCCTGGGAGGCGTCCAACGACGCCCTCCATCAAGATCTCATGAACATGCTTCAGGACAGCCATCAGGCGGTTCGCCGGATCTACAACTTCATGTTCGCCCAGGGCTGGTACCCGATCGACGTCGAAGAACAGGCGAAGGTCGACGAGGCGTTCAGCCAGTTCGACCAGAAGCTGAAAGGCGAACTGCCGCCGCAGGGCATGCTCCAGTAACCGCCGACGAGGTCACGCCATCCGCCCAAACGCCGAGGCGACGCCCCGGCGCCGAAGCAAAAAGGACCCGCCGCGCTGCGGGTCCTTTTCATCGTCTTTACCGGAGGTCACCGATCTTCCGTTGGCCACCGGCCTATCGATCCCGGGCGAGCGGGACGTCACGAACGCACGACGGGGGCGTCCGAAAGATCGGAGACCGCCATCTCGCCTTCGCCGCGGATGAGCTTCTTGCCGAATGCCTTTTTCGGCTTGAGCACGTCCAGCAGGTGCTCGACCGCCCGCTCCGGATCCACCGTCTCGCCGCACGTGTAGCAGTCGATGGCGGCAAAACCGTGCTCCGGATACGTGTGGATCGAAATGTGGCTTTCGGAAAGCATGACGAGCACCGTCGCGCCTTGCGGCTCAAATGCTTTGGACTGGACGCCCAGAACCGTTGCGCCGGACTTTTCCGCCGCCTCGACAAGCTGCTCACGCAGCCATTCGACGTCGTTCAGGCGCTCGGCCGAGACGCCCCAGACGTCGACGGCGATATGCCGGCCGGAAGTGGAGTAGGTCGTCATCTTTCGGATCCCCCCTCCTAGCCATGGTGTGCGCAATGCTAGGACCACCGTCATTCTTTCGGGGGTGCGACGCGCCCCGCTCGCGAATGAAACCGGGTTCCTATTCTTGCTCACCCTGTATACTGTAGCATGAAACGCCGGGGTTTGCAACCGTTTTGTACGATCCAAACGCACCCGAGCCGGCGGGAACGACTTATGAATATTTCAAACTCAATCCCCTATGTACGCGCTCCTGCCTCCGGCGGGCAGGAGCGTCTCCCCGGCGCTCACCCCTCCAGCGCGATGAGCCGGCGGGCAAGCTCCCGGAGCCTGGCGTCGATCGCCGGAATCTCCTCCGGTCGGGCGGCGTTCCGCCGGTCGAGCCACCGATCGACCTCCGCCCGGAGGAGGACGCGTTCTGCCGCACGGGACGCCTCCTCCGGCCCGCCGTCGGCAAACGCCGGACGGCGAGGCCTCCGCTCGAAGATGATCCGCTCGCCCGCCGGCGTCCGCTCGACGATCCGGACGACCTGACCGTTTTCATAGTGATAGAACACGGAAAACCCGCGGTACACCCGTTTCATCAGCGCCTCGCCGCGAAACTCCGCCACCAACCGACGCATCACTTCCGCGAGGCGACCGTCGGTGAACTGGCCGGCGCCGATCGCCCGGTAGCGGACCGTCGCCCGCACCGGCGCTTCCGGCCGTCCCTCTCGATCATCGGGGGCGAAGGAACGTTCCTGGATCAGACGGAGATAAAAGGCGTTGTGGAGCGCGCTGTATCCGACCTCCAGATCGCCGTTTTTGAGGACGTGCTCGTAGAGCGGGATGCCCGCCTCGCGAAGGCGCCGGAGAAGCTCCTCCGCGTCCTTGCCGCCGAGCGCAAGACGGATGGTCTCAAACTCGGTGGCGATGCGCCTACCCATGATATCGCCCCAATTCCTTCGATCTCCGGGTCAGACCGGTCCACTTCTATTATACAAAAAAACGGGAGGAAAATCACCCGCCGTCCGCGTCGTCGAACGGCTCTTCCTCCCCGTACACGAGCCAGTTAAACTGCGGGTAACGCCGTTCCGTCCGACCGTCCGGCGCCCTTCCCTCCGGCCCCTGAGCCGGATCCGGCGGGCCGTCGTCTCCCCGCCGCTCCCCCGACCGCCCCTCCCGAAAGCGGAGGGCGTAGCGGCGGGCCGCCTCCGGCGTATCGATCCCCTGCTCGGCCCAGTGAAACAGGATCCGGTCGACGTAGCGGACCGAATTTTTTCCGAACCGGAGCGCCTCCTCGATCGCCGCTTCAATGAGCGCCAAGGAAAGCCGCTCGTCCTTGAGCCACCGGGCGACGAGCTCCGCCTCCATCGGGGAAAGGGGGCGGCCGAAGGCCGCCTCCAGCCGGCCGATGAGGGCGCCTCCGTCGGCATCCCCGCCTTCCGCCGCCGGCCGGAGGAGCGGCGCCGGACGGCGGTCCGCCGTCCCCGCCGCCTCCGGAAGGACCGTCCCCGCCGGCGCAAGCCGTTCCAGTTCGGCGGCCATCCGCTCGTAAAAGGGCGCCAGGTTGAACGTCTCCACCACCCGGCCGTCGGCGTCGAAGCGGATGTCGATCCGGAGCCATCCGGCATCGAGGAGCGCCTTCAGCCGGGCGGCGACCGCCCCCTCGTCGAGGGCGGTGCGGCCGGCGAGAAGCTTCGGCGTCGGAAAGCGCACGCCTTCCCGCTCGAGGGCGGCGAGGTGCAAGAGGAGGAGAAAATCGTCGTCCCGAAGGCCCAGGGCTTTGTAGCGACCGAGAAACGGCGCCGGCAGAAGCAAAATCTCCCCCTGCAGGAGCCGGGCCCACGGGGACGCCATCGTCAGACCTCCCGACGGCGGCCGACGAACGCGGCCAGGCGCCGAACGCCCTCCTCGATCGCCGCCTCGCCGAGGGCGAACGACAGGCGGACGTGACCGGCGTCGCCGAAGCCGCTTCCGGGGACGACGACGACGCCGGCTTCCTCGAGGAGGGCGGCCGCCCACCGATCCGCATCCGGGAAGCCCTGCCGCTCCATCGCCTCCCGCACGTCGACCCACAGGTAAAACGCCCCCGACGGCCGGAAAGCCCGAAGCCCCGGTACGCCGGCGATCCGCTCGACGATGAGGTCCCGTCTCCGGCGGAACGCCTCGACCATCGCCGCGACCGGCGCCGGATCCATCGTGACCGCCGCCAGCGCCCCGTACTGGGCAAACGTCGTCGGGTTCGACGTGCTCTGGCTCGCAAGGTCATCGAGCGCCCGGATCAGCCGCTCGTCGGCCGCCGCCGCCCAGCCGATCCGCCAGCCGGTCATGGCGTACGTCTTCGACACGCCGCTTACGATCACCGTCCGCTCCACCGCCTGGGGGTCGACGGCAATGATGCTCGTGTGGGGGCCGTCGTAGACGAGCCGCTCGTAAATTTCATCGGCGATGATCCACACCGGCCGGTGGACGAGGACGCTGAAGAGGCCGAAAAGCTCCTCTTCCGTGTACATCGCCCCCGTCGGGTTCGACGGCGAGTTCAAGACGAACGCCTTCGTCCGGGGGCCGATCGCCCGCTCGAGGGCCTCCGGCGTCAACTTGTAGCCGTCCTCGGGCCGCGTCGGGACAAAGACCGGCACGCCGCCGGCGAGGTGGATCTGTTCCGGATAGCTCACCCAGTACGGCGTCGGGACGATGACCTCGTCCCCGGGATCGAGGAGCGCCTGAAAGAGATGATAAAGCGCCTGCTTGGCGCCGCTGGCGATGTGGACGTTTTTTTCCGACCACGAAAGCCCCCGATCCCGGTTGATCATCGCGGCGACCGCCCGCCTGAGCTCCGGAATCCCCCCGGACGGCGTGTAGCGGGTCTTCCCTTCCCGAAGTGCCTGAACCGCCGCTTCGACGATCTCCGCCGGCGTGTCAAAGTCCGGCTCCCCGGCGGTAAAAGCGACGAGGTCGCGCCCTTCGGCGGCGAGGGCCTTCGCCTTGGCCGCGAGGGCCAGGGTTGGCGACGGCTGAAGCGTCTTCACCCGTTCCGAAAGCGTCAGCCCGTCGGCAGCAAACGATTCGCTCATCGCACGGCCCCTTTCTCAAACTCGGCTATGGCCCCTTCCGAGGCCCCGCGGACCTTTTCCGACGGCCGAACCGGCCCGGCGTTCAGCCCGGCGGCATCCGCACGAGGAGATATCGCCGGCCGTCGGAGAAATCGTAATACGCATACCCGACGCCGCCGTCCTCAAGCCGAACGACCGCTTCGTAGACCGGCCGGCCGAACTCAAATCCGGGAGTGAGCCGGACGAGGCGACCGTCGGGAAAATCCTCCCCGACCCTGGCCCGCACCGCCGACTCCGGGACCGGACGGCCGGCGTAGCGGCCGACCGGACGGCCGGTTTCGTCAAACCAGAAGATCCCCCCGTCGGTGACGACGGCGAGGAGCGACCGGCTTCCCCGGTACCAGAACGCCGCCTCGATCCGGGCGCCCTCCGGCAGGGCCGGCCGCACCCGCTCCAGCCACGCCTGAACCTCCGCCTCGGGCGCCAGGGCGGCCCGGGCGGTCCAGAACAAGAGCGCCGCGGCGAACAGGAGAAGAGAAACGGCTGCGACGACCCGGATGCCCCGGGTCGACGGGGGGGCGCCGCTCGCCCTCATGCCGCTCCGCCGGCAGGCCCTTTCGCCGGCCCGCCGGCCGCGCCGCCGGCCCGAAAGCGGCGGCTCCGCCGCTCCGCCTCGTACCGGATCCGCTCGGCATCGAGGGTGAGCACCGTCCGGCGCCACATGAGCCAGCGGCCGTCGACCATGACGCTTTCGACGTCCGTCCCCCGGCCGTTGTACACGAGATGGGAGAGGAGGTCATGGGCCGGCACGTAGCGAACCGACGACGGGTCGATGACGATGAGATCGGCCCGCATCCCCGGAGCGAGGCGCCCGACGTCTTCGAGAAAGAGGGCCTTCGCCCCACCTGCCGTCGCCAGCTCGAGCGCCGCCGCCGGCGGCACCGCCGCCGCGTCTTTTTCCCGCCCTTTGGCGAGAAGCGACGCCAGCCGCATCTCGTCGAAGAGATCGAGGTTGTTGTTGCTCGCCGGCCCGTCGGTCCCCAGGCCGACGACGAGGCCCAGCTCGAGCCAGCGGGCGAGCGGGGCGATGCCGCTTCCCAGCTTGAGATTGGAGACCGGGTTGTGGGCGATCCGCACGTCCCGCTCGGCGAGAAGGCGAAGTTCGTCGTCGCTCAAGTAGACGGCGTGGGCGACGAGGGCCGGCCCGTCGAAAAGGCCCGCTTCGAGCATCACCCGGGCCGACGAGCGGCCGGTCCGCGCCCGGACCTCCGCCTCCTCGGCTTCCGTCTCGGCGAGGTGGGTGTGGATCGGCCGACCGAGGTCCCGGGCCGCTTCCGCCACCTCCCGCAAAAACGGTTCCGGGCACGTGTAAGCGCTGTGGGGGGCGATCATCGTCGTCACCCGGCCGCCGTAGGCGCCGTGCCATCGCCGGGCGACGTCGATCGCCTCGGCGAGCTTCGCCCGGCGGGTCGCCTCGTCGCCGAGGCCGATCATCCCCCGGGCGAGCACCGCCCGGAGGCCGCTTTCCCCGACCGCCTGGGCGATGACGTCGATCCGGTCGTACATCTCGGCAAACGCCGTCGTGCCGCTTTCGATCATCTCCAGCTGCGCAAGGAGCGTCCCCCAGTAGACGTCCTCGTCGCTGAACGCCGCCTCGTTCGGCCACATCGCCTCTTCCAGCCAGCGCTTGAGGGGAAGCCCCTCCCCGAGGCCCCGAAGGAGGCTCATCGGCGTATGGGTGTGGGCGTTCACAAGCCCCGGAAGCACGATCCTCCCGGCGAGGGAGCGCCGCTCGGCGGGGGGGAGCGCCGGGCCGCCGCCGTCGTCCGCCGCATTCATCGCCCCGTCGCCGGGGGCCGACCGGTTGCCGCCGTCCGGCTCGCCGCTCGGCGCCGAGCCGTGGCCGACGCCCGGCGCCGGCGGGTCGCCCTCCCGCTCGACGGCGGCGATCCGCCCCCCTTCGATTACGAGATGCCCCCGAACGAGCCGCCCGTCCTGATAGAGAAGCGCATCTTCCAGCACAAGCCGCATGGTCGGCCTCCGTCCGCCGCCGGGGTTCCGCCCGGCAAACATGATATCCGATTATACCGGATCCCGACGGGCAAAAAAAAGCCCGGGGGGACCCGGGCACATCCAGCCTCTTGGCCGTCCTTTCGCTCTCCGATCGCGTTCCTTCGCGACGCTTTCGCTTCCTTCCCGATCCTTGATCGTTGCCCGCGCCGCCATCCGGTTGCCGCCGGCCGACTGAGCCTGGCGCGCGCCTTCCGCCGCGTTTACATCACGAGGTATTCCGGTTGCCGGAGGTAGTACGCCAGGCTGTGGAGTTCCGTCGTGAGGTCGGCGTGATGGACCCGGACGTGGGGCGGGACGTGGATGATCGTCGGGGCGAAGTTGAGGATCGCTTCGATGCCCGCCTCGACGAGGAGGTCGGCGACCTCCTGAGCCGCGTAGTCCGGGACGGTGATGATGCCGACGCGGATGTCTTTTTCTTTTACCGTCGGCTGAAGTTCTTCCATCGGCTGGATGCGGATGCCGTCGATCTCCCGTCCCGCCTTGAGCGGCGAGTGATCGAAAATGGCCACGATGCGCATGTTGTCCTGTTGAAACGCATTGTACCGCGCCAGCGCCGTCCCGAGATGGCCCGCGCCGACGAGGGCGACGGGGATGAGCTGATCGAGATGCAGGATCTGACGGATCTTTTTAATAAGGTAACGAACCTCGTATCCGATCCCCTTTCGGCCGAATTCACCGAAGTGAGCAAGGTCCTTCCGAATCTGCGCCGGGTTCAGGCCAAGGTCTTTCCCCATTTGATGGGAGGAAACCGTGCGCACCCCCATTCGATCGAGATAGGTGAGATAGCGCAGATAGATCGGCAGTCGCTTGATCACCGCATCGGAAATCGGCTGCTCGCGATCTCTGGCCACGGTTTTCCCCCCTCCCTCGTTCAGCGCGCCGATACTGCGGCGGTTCTCCGCCGTACTATGCCAATTGTAGCGTTCAACATCTGTTTCGTAAAGAGATGTTTTTGCAGCAACAGACGATCACAGCGCCGGCCCTTCTCGCATCTCCGCCGCCTCGCCGAGGGCGACGGCCGTCGGCCGGTTGGCCGCGTCGACGAAGACGACCGACGGCCGGTGCCGGGCCGCCTCCTCCGGCGTCATGAGGGCGTAGGCGATGATGATGACGACGTCGCCGACCTGAACGAGCCGGGCGGCGGCGCCGTTTAAACCGACGACGCCGCTTCCCGCCGGCCCGGGAATGACGTACGTCTCGAGCCGGGCTCCGGTGGTGACGTTGACGACCTGCACCCGCTCGTTCGGCAGGATGCCGGCGGCCTGAAGGAGATCGGCGTCGATGGTGATGCTGCCGACGTAGTGGAGGTTGGCCTCGGTCACCGTCGCCCGGTGGATCTTGCCCTTCATCATCGTAAGCCACATCTCTGCCCGCCTCCCGACGTTCGTCGCTTCGATCTTAAAGCGCGAGGGGCGCCTGCGACGGGGGCCGCCGCGAAGCTTTCCGGCGCCCGCCTCAGGCGGGGGGCACCGCGACGCGAACGTTGTCGATGAGCCGCGCGGTGCCGAAAAAAACCGCCGCCGCCACGAGCACCGTCTCCCCGGGAACGAGCTTCGCCGCCGGGGCGATCGGGCGAAGATCCGGCCACCGGACGAGCTCCACGTAATCGATCCGCGCCGTTTTGGCCGCCGCGATCCGGGTGCGGACCCCTTCGAGGAGGACGGCGGCCCGCCGCTCCCCCGACCGGATCGCTTCCGCCGCCCAGGCGAGGGCCCGGTAGAGGACCGGTGCCTCCGCCCGCTCTTCCGGGGAGAGATAGACGTTCCGGGAGCTCATCGCCAGCCCGTCGGGTTCCCGGACCGTCGGCACGGCGACGACCTCAACGTCAAAGTCGAGATCGAACGCCATCCGCCGAATAAGGGCGAGCTGCTGCGCGTCTTTTTCGCCAAAATAGGCCCGCGTCGGCCGGACGCGGTGAAAGAGCTTGGCGACGACCGTAAGCACGCCGTCAAAATGTCCCGGGCGGCTCCGCCCGCAGAGCCCCGCCGCCATCCGGCCGGCCTTGAGGCCGACCTCCGGCGGCTCCGGATAGACGTCCGCCACCGGCGGATGATAGACGATGTCCACGCCCCGCCCGGCGAGAAGCGCCGCGTCCCGCTCGAGATCGCGAGGGTAGCGCTCGAAATCTTCTCCGGGGCCGAACTGGAGCGGATTGACGAAGATGCTCACGACGACGACGTCGTTTTCTTGCCTGGCCCGATCGACGAGGGCGAGGTGCCCCGCATGCAGGTAGCCCATCGTTGGCACCAAACCGATGCTCCGGCCGGCCGCCCACACCGGCCGGAGGGCCGTCTGAAGGGCCGACCGGCTCTCGATTCGCTTCATCCGCCCACTTCCTTTCCTGCCGCCGTTCTCGACCCCGTTCCCATCGTCCGCCGGAACTCGACCGCGGCCATCGGCCGCCGAAAATCAATCGCGCCTTCCCGGACGGCGGGCGATCAGGCGCCGGCGTCCGATCCCGGCCCGGCCGCCTCTCCCGGCACCGCCTCGACGGGAAGATAGGCGTGGGCCGCCTCCGGAAACCGGCCGCTCCGAACATCGTCGGCGTAAGCCCGGATCGCCCCGACGATCACCGCGTCGAGCTCGGCGTAGCGCTTGACAAACCGCGGCGCCCGGCCCACGCCGTACCCGAGGAGATCGTGATAGACGAGCACCTGGCCGTCGACGAACCGGCCGGCCCCGATGCCGATCACCGGAACCGGCACCGCCCGGGCGACCGACCGGCCGACGGACTCCGGAACCGCTTCCACGACGAGGGAAAACGCGCCCGCCTCGACGAGGGCCCTGGCATCGGCGACGATCCGCTCCGCCTCCGCGGCGCTTTTTCCCTGGACGCGGTAGCCGCCGGTGACGAGGACCGTCTGCGGCAAAAGCCCCAGGTGGCCCATGACGGGGATGCCGGCGGCGACGAGGCGCCGGACGAGCGGCGCGACCTCGGCCCCCCCTTCCAGCTTGACCGCGTGGGCGCCCCCCTCCTGAATGAGCCGTCCCGCCGCCCGGAGGGCCGCCTCCGGCGCCTCATGGGCCCAAAGAAAGGGCAGATCGGCGACGGTGAACGTCTCCGGCGCCCCGCGCCGGACGGCCTGCGTGTGATGGACCATCATTTCGAGCGTGACCGACACCGTCGAGGAAAAGCCGAGCACGACCATGCCCAGCGAATCGCCGACGAGCAAAAGGTCGACGCCGGCGGCCTCCGCCAGCCGGGCCGACGGCGCGTCGTAGGCCGTCAGCATGACGATTTTTTCCCCGCGGTCTTTTTTGGCCTTGAGCGTCTCCGGGGTCTGCACCGCCTTCGCCTCCTCAACAAAAAATCGCCTTACCCGCGCACGCCGGGTTAAGGCGACCCGTCTTCCCGATGGTCGTCTCCGTCCGACGGCTCGGAGCGCTTGTTCCGGCCGCTTCGCCGGGGCATCGGGTGCAGCGCTTGCCGCCCCGCCCGGACGAAGTTCCGGGGTGTCTTTCATTATATCACAAACCGTCCGCCTCGCTAAAACGCCCGACGACCGGCGCTGCCGCCTCTCCGCCGTCGATCCGAACGGCGCCGGGACGACCCCGTCACGCCGACACCGGATGCCCGTCTCGAGACAAAAAAAGCGGCGCTTTCCGCGCCGCCGGCCTCCCTTCCGGACCGCTCCCCCGATCGTCCCTGCCGGCCGCGCCGTCGTTCGGGCGGGTCGGCCCGGTCGCCGTATGTATGTGCATAAAATCACATATCCACACGGTGAGACATCTTTCCCTTTTCCCGGGATACGCTCACTTCTTAAAGAAGTCTCGGTTTTTCTGGATGTAGGACTTCCACTCTTCCGGCACGAAATCTTCGTGGTAGATCGCGGACACCGGGCAGACCGCTTCGCACGCGCCACAGTCGATGCACACGTCGGGGTCGATGTAGTACTGGTCTTCCCCTTCGTGGATGCAGTCCACCGGGCAGACCTCGACGCAACTCGCATCTTTGGTCCCGATACACGGCTCGGTAATGACGTAGGCCATCGTCGACCTCCCTTTCGCCTTCGCTTCGTCCGGACGGCGGCCGGCCATCCCTCGGCGCCGCCCGGACCGCCGATCCCGAGGAGCCGGCGTCGTTCGAACAGCATTATAGCAATCCTCGGAAGCGATGACAAGCCTGCTTTTTCCGATCATCCGGCGGGGGGCCCTCCGAGGTCGCCGCCCCGGCGCCGGAAGCCGCTTCTTGCAACAGGCAGAGCAGGGTCACGGCGGCGATCGCCGCCGTCTCCGCCCGGAGGATGCGCCGCCCGAGGCCGATCGGCTCGGCACCGAGCGCGCATAAGGCCGCCCGTTCGGCATCGGTCCAGCCGCCTTCCGGGCCGACGACGACGAGGAAACCCGGCGCGGCGGAGCCGGGAGCGTTCAAGTTCGCAACGTCCGAAGGGACGGCCTCGAACGGCTGCCGAAGATCCGGCGCCGGGCGGTTCGGAAGGAGGCGGGCCAGGAGGTTCGGGGCGCCGGTCAGCGCCTCGTCGGCGAAGTAAGCCCGGACGCCGGCCAGCCGTCCGGAAAGTTCCGCCTTGAGCGCCTCGACCCAACCGTCCGCCGGAAGGAGGGGATGGAGGGCCGGCAGCCGGCTCCGGCCGCTCTGTTCTGCCGCCTCTTTGGCGATCTTCCGCCAGCGCGCCTCCCGCCGGCGGACGGCTTCCGGCCGCTCCTCGGCCGGCCGGACGACGCTCCGGGCGGCGACGAACGGGTAAAACGCCGTGATGCCGAGCTCCGTCGCCTTGGCGACGATCCAGTCCATTTTGTCGCCTTTGAGGAGCGCCTGAACGAGGACGAGGGGGGCCGGCGGCTCGCCCGCTTCCGGAAGCGTTTCAACCGGCGTCGCCCAGACCGCCTCCGGCGTCACCCGCTCGAGCCGGGCGCGAACGCGCCGGCCGGTTCCGTCGAACACTTCGATCGTCTCGCCGGGGCCAAGGCGCATCACCCGGGCGATGTGGCGGGCATCGTCTCCGGAGATGACGATCCGCGCCGGTCCGATCGCCTCCGGCGGCACGTAATATCGCTGCACTCAGGGCCTCCTTTCCGCGCATTCGCCGTGTTCCCGGGTCTCGGCGACCCCGTTCGTCGATCTCCGGACGAGCCAAAACGCCGTCCGTCCGCCCCGGATGGGGATCGCTCCGACCGGGTCCGCCTCGCCTACGGCCGGACGGCCCAGAGCGCCGTCCACCCGTCGGCGGAAAGCCGCTTAAGCTCGATGAGCCCGTGGGCGAAAAGAAGGCGCGCCATCCGCTCCGCCTCCGCCTCGATGATCCCCGAAAGGACGATCCGTCCGCCGGAGCGAAGGCGCGGGACGGCCTCCGGGACGAGCCGCTCGTGGACGTCCGGAAGGATGTTGGCCACGAGGAGGTCAAACGGCCCCGTCTCCCCGGCGACGAGATCGCCGGCGCGCACGGTGACCCGGTCGGCGACGCCGTTTCGCCGGACGTTTTCCTCGGCGACGGCGACGGCCACGGGATCGACGTCGATCGCCCGGACGGAGGCGGCCCCGAGCTTCGCCATGGCGATGGCGAGGATGCCGGTTCCGGTCCCCACATCGATCGCCGCCTCGCCCGGCCGGAGGGTCGCCTCGATCGCCCGGAGGGCGAGGATCGTCGACGGATGGGTCCCGGTCCCGAAGGCCATCCCCGGCTCCAGCCGGATGACGATCCGCCCGTCCTCCGGCGGATCTTCCCACGCCGGAACGATGATGAGGCGCTCCGACACCGGCACCGGCCGATAGTACCGCTTCCACGCTTCCGCCCAGTCGTCTTCCCGGGCCCGCCGCACGGTCACGGTGCCGGGTCCGGGGTCCAGGCCGAAGCTTCTTAAGCTCCGCACCTCCTCCGCCAACGCTTCAAGGCGCCCTTCCGCTTCTTCCGGCAGGTAGGCGGTGACGACGACCGCTCCGTCCGCCTCCCCGAAGACGACGCCCCGGGCGCCCAGCGCCATCAGCCGTTCCGCCACCGCCTCGTGGGCTTCCGCCGTCGTGGCGACGGACACCTCCAGCCAGTCCATCTTCGTCTCCTTTCCGCCCGTTGTCGCCGGAAGACCTTCCCGGGTTTTCCGGCGCCGCGCGTCACCCGGCCCCTCGGCGCCGCCGGTTGCCCAAGCCCTTCGAAGGGCGCTCCGCCGACTTTTTGCCGCTCCGCCGAAAGCGGCGCGCTCGAGCGCCGCCTTTTGCCTCAGGCCGCGGCAGGGCGATCGGCGAAAGCCCTGCCGAATCCGGTTTGCAACCGGGCGGTCAGTCCCCCCGGAAGGCGCGTTTCATCTTATCGAAAAACCCTTCCGAGGCATCCGCTCCTCCATCGTCTTCGTCCGGAAAGGCCTCCCGAAGAAGCTTTTTCTGCCGCTCCGTAAGCTTGGACGGCACCCGCACGATCACCCGGACGAGGAGATCGCCCCGACCCCGGCCGCGGACGTCCGGAAATCCCTTCCCCCTGAGGGAAAAGACGGTATGCGACTGCGTCCCCGGCGGGATCGTGAGCCGGGCCTTTCCGTCCATCGTCGGCACGTCGATCTCCCCGCCCAGCGCCGCCCGGAGAAACGAGATCGGCTGCTCGAGGTAAAGGTCGTTTCCCCGGCGCTCGAAGCGGGGGTGCGGCCGGATGCGAAACGTGAGATACAAATCCCCCGGCGGGCCGCCGCGGTGCCCGGCCTCCCCTTCCCCGGCGACGCGGAGCTCGGTCTGTTCGTCGATGCCCGGCGGAATGCGGACCTTGACCGTCTTCTTCCGCCGGACCCGGCCCGTGCCGCGGCAGGCGGGACACGGTTCGGCGATGACCCGGCCGCTCCCGCCGCACGTCGAACACGTGCGGCGGGTGACGATCTGACCGAACGGCGTCCGCTGCACCGATTCGACGGTGCCGCGGCCGCCGCACGTCGGGCACGCCTTCGGCGCCGTGCCGGCCCGGGCGCCGGTTCCGCCGCAGGCGTCGCAGACGTCGTCTTTTTCCAGGTCGAGGTCGACCGTCTTGCCGAAGTAGGCGTCTTCAAAGTCGATCGTCAGCGTAAGCCGGAGATCCCGCCCCGGCCGCGGGCCGTCGGCCCGCCGGCCGCGGCCGCCGCCGAAAAACATGTCGATGAGATCGTCGAAGACGCCGAAGTCGCCCGCTCCGGCGTCAAATCCCCCGAACCCGCCGGGCCCGCCGGCGCCGCCGGCCGCTTGGGCGCCGGAGACGCCGGCGTGGCCGAAGCGGTCGTAGGCGGCCCGCTTTTCCGGATCGGAAAGGACTTCGTACGCCTCGTTGATCGATTTAAATTGTTCTTCGGCGTCCGGGGCCTTGTTGACGTCCGGATGGTACTGGCGCGCCAGGCGGCGGTACGCCTTTTTGATCTCCTCGGGGCTGGCATCCCGGGAGACGCCGAGCACCTCGTAGTAGTCCCGCTTCACCGGATCTCACCTCCCCCGACCGACGGCCCGGACGACCCCGGGCGCCGACCGAACGAACGGCCGACGTTCCCCGGCGGCCGACCGGCCGCCGGCGCGGCCCGTCTCCGAGACAAAACGGCGCTTGGGACGGCGCCCAAGCGCTCAACCTCCCGCCGGGACGAGGGGTCCGCAAACGAAAAGCGTTACGCCCTTCCGTCTTCCTTTTTGACCTCCTCGTACTGGGCGTCGACGACGTTGTCCCTGTTCGCCCCGCCGCCCCCCTCGCCGCCCGGGGAGGTTTTCGCCTGCTCGTACAGCTTCGTCGTCAGGCCGTGCAGGACGGCGGTGAGGGCGTCTTTCTTCGCCCGGATGGCCGCCTCGTCGTCTTTGCCGAGCGCTTCCCGAAGCTCCCGGATCGCCGCCTCGGCCTTTTCCCGGTCGTCCGCCGACACCTTGTCGCCGAGGTCCTTAAGCGTCCGCTCGGTGGAGTAGATGAGCTGGTCCGCCTCGTTTTTGAGTTCGATGAGCGCCTTCCGCTTTTTGTCTTCTTCGGCGTACTGCTCGGCCTCTTGGATCATCCGCTGGATCTCTTCTTCGCTGAGGCCGCTCGAGGCGTGGACGGTGATTTTCTGCTCTTTGCCGGTGGCGAGGTCTTTCGCCGAGACGTGAACGATGCCGTTGGCGTCGATGTCGAACTTGACCTCGATCTGGGGCACCCCCCGAGGCGCCGGCGGGATGCCTTCGAGGATGAAGCGACCGAGGGACTTGTTGTCCTTCGCCAGCGGCCGCTCGCCCTGGAGGACGTGGATCTCGACGGACGTCTGGTTGTCGGCGGCGGTGGTGAAGATCTGGGAGCGGCTCGTCGGAATGGTCGTGTTCCGCTCGATGATCTTCGTAAAGACGCCGCCCAGCGTCTCGATGCCGAGGGAAAGGGGCGTGACGTCGAGGAGGACGACGTCCTTCACCTCGCCGGCCAACACCCCGGCCTGGATCGCCGCCCCGAGGGCGACGACCTCATCGGGGTTGATCCCCTTGTACGGCTCTTTGCCGATGAACGCCTTGACCGCTTCCTGAACGGCCGGAATGCGGGTCGAACCGCCGACGAGGATCACCTTGTCGATGTCCTGAGGCTTGAGCCCGGCGTCTTCGAGGGCCTGCCGGAGCGGCCCCATCGTCCGCTCGACGAGGTGCCGGGTGAGCTCTTCGAACTTGGCCCGGGTGAGGGTCATCTCGAGATGCTTCGGCCCGCTCGCGTCGGCGGCGATGAACGGGAGCGAGATCGTCGTCGAGAGCATGCTGGAAAGCTCTTTTTTCGCCTTTTCCGCCGCCTCTTTGAGCCGCTGAACGGCCATCGGATCTTTGGACAGATCGATGCCGTGCTCTTTTTTGAACTCGGCGATGAGATGGTCCATGATCGCCTGGTCGAAATCGTCGCCGCCCAGGTGGTTGTCGCCGCTTGTGGCCTTCACTTCAAAGACGCCGCCGCCGATCTCGAGAATGGAGACGTCGAACGTGCCGCCGCCCAAGTCGAAGACGAGGATCGTCTGATCGTCCTCCTTGTCGAGGCCATAGGCGAGGGCCGCCGCCGTCGGTTCGTTGATGATCCGAAGGACCTCCAGGCCGGCGATGCGGCCGGCGTCCTTCGTCGCCTGCCGCTGGGCGTCGTTGAAATAAGCCGGCACGGTGATGACGGCCTTCTCGACCTTTTCCCCCAGATAGGCTTCGGCGTCGTCCTTGAGCTTCTTTAAGATCATGGCCGAGATCTCCTGCGGCGTGTATTTCTTGCCGTCGATCTCGACCTTGTAGTCGGTGCCCATGTGCCGCTTGATCGAGAGGATCGTCCGGGTCGGGTTGGTGATCGCCTGCCGCTTCGCCGCCTCGCCGACGATCCGCTCGCCGTCGGGCTTGAAGGCGACCGCCGACGGCGTCGTGCGGCTTCCTTCGGCGTTCGGGATGACGACCGGTTCGCCGCCTTCGAGGACGGCGACGACGGAGTTGGTCGTGCCGAGGTCGATGCCGATCACTTTGCCCATGCTCGTACCCCCTTCTTTCAGCGATCGTTCAGCGATCCGTCCGACCGACGACGCCGATCTCCGCTACGATTCGACGACCTTGACCATCGCCGGACGGAGAAGCTTGTCGTGCAACCGGTAACCCTTCTGCAGCTCCTCGGCAACGGTGCCGGGCGAAAGGCCTTCCGCCTTCGGCACGAGGCCGACGGCGTGGTGGACCGCGGGATCAAACGGCTGCCCGACGGCTTCCACCGGACGGACGCCGACGGCGTCCAGCGCCTGAAGCAGCTGGCGATACACCATGTCGACGCCGTCGACGAAGCCGCGAAAGACGTCTGCCGGCACCCCCCCGGCGCCCGTTCCGACGGCCTTCGCCCCGGGGGGCTCCGCCTTTTCTCCGCCGGCGCCGAGATGGGCCACCGCCTGGGCGAGGGCCCGCTCGAAGGTGTCGAGGATGGGCAAAAGCCGCTCCGCCAGCGGCTCGGGGCCGTAGCGGATCAGCGCCTCCCGTTCCCGCTGCTGCCGCTTTTTATAGTTGTCAAAGTCGGCGGCCAGGCGGACGTACCGCTCCCGCCATTCGGCGGCCTCCCGTTCCGCCGCCGCCTTCTCCGCCAGGACGCCGGCGCACGGGTCGGGCGCTTCCGCCCCCTCCGGTTCGGCCGCCTCTCCGACCGCCCCCTCGCCGGAGGGCGCATCCGGCGGTGCGCCGGAGGGGGCGTCATCCCCGCCTTCGACGGCTGAAGCGGAGTCGCCCCCGGCGGCCCGGGCGAACCCTCCGTCGGAGACGGCGGCCGGCGCAGGCCCATCGCCGGCGGCCTGCGCGGAACCCGTGCCGGAAGACTCGGCCGGCGCTTCGCCGGCGGCCGGTGCGGGGCCCTTGCCGGCGCTCGGCGCGGGGCGCTCGCCGGGCGCCGCGTCGTAGGGCGCCTGGTCTTCTGAGCGTCTTACGTCCATCGGCCGTTCACCTCAACAGACGATCCCGAGCGCCCTCGCGCCCGGGATCGAAGGTTTCCGTCGCCTACCCTAAGCCGCGCTCCCTCCAGGCGTCGAAGATGAACGAAAGCGCGGACAGAAGCCCGATCGCCTTGGCGTAATCCATCCGCGGGGGACCGATGATGCCGATGGTCGTCCGCTGCCCCTCGCCGACGGTGAGCGTCGCCGTGACGAGGCTCAGCGGACTCCCGAGGCCGAGGACGTCCTCCAGACCGATGTGAACCTGCACGCCGTCTTCGACCTGCCGGAGGACGGTAAAAAGCGGCTCCTCGGCTTCAAACAGTTTCAAAAGCTCCCGCACCCGGTCGACGCTCCGGAACTCCGGCTGGGCGATGATCTCCGTCGTGCCATCGACGATGAGCCGGGCCTCTTCCCGGGGGTGAAGGAGCGCCTCGAAAAAGCGCTCCGCCCGGAAGAGCGCCTCCCGGTTCGATTCCATCGCCTGCGCCAGCAGCCGGTGGATCTTCGGCGCGAGCGTCGAGATCGCCGCGCCTTTGAGCTCGGCGTTGATTCGTTCGACGAGATGGGCCAGATCCTCCGCCGAAAGGCCCTGGGGCAGCTCGACGACCTTGTGTTCGACGTGGCCGGTGTCGGTGACGAGGACGGTCACCGCCCGTGCTTCGTCCAGCGGGACAAACTCGAGCTTCACCAGCCGAGCGGTGAACACCTCCGGCCCGAGGGCGACGACGGCGTAGTGGGTAAGCTCCGCCAGGATCGCCGCCGTCTTCCTGAGCGCCTCCTCGATCGCAACGGAACGGGCGTAGAAGCGCCGCTCCAGCGCTTCGACCCACGCCCGGTCGATCGCCTCCGGCGTCAGCAAATGATCGACGTAGTAGCGGTAGCCTTTGTACGAAGGGATGCGGCCGGCGGACGTGTGGGGCTGCTCGAGGTAGCCCATCGCTTCCAGGTCGGCCATCTCGTTCCGGATGGTCGCCGGGCTCAGGTTGAGCCCCGTCAGGCGGGCGATCGTCCGGGAGCCGACCGGCTCCGCCGAGCGAATGTAGTTTTCTACGACGGCCTGGAGGATGGCGCGTTGCCGTTCGGTCAGCACGGCCATCACCTCCCGACGTTAGCACTCGGACGGAACGAGTGCTAACTCATTTCCAAATGTACCAGACGACCGCCGCCGTTGTCAACGGTCATCGAACAAAAATTCAGCGAGCACCGCGTTCATCACGGGACGGACCGCCTCCGGCAGCCGGATCCCCCGCGCGTCGATGACGATCAGCCCCTCGGCCTCAAGCCGCCGGAGGACCGGGCCGTAGACGTCTTCGAGGTCGACGCCGAAGCGGCGGCGAAACGCGTCCCGGCGGACGCCCTCGGCGAGGCGAAGCCCGAGGAACATCGTCTCCTCGATCGCCTCCCGCCGACCGACCGGCCGAACCTCGGTGCGGAATTCCGAAAGCGTCCGGGCTCGGACATAGCGGGGAAGAGACGGCACGTTCGCCGTCCGGACGCCGAAGGCGTAACCGTGGGCGCCGGGGCCGAAGCCGAAGTACGGCCGATTGTTCCAGTAGGCGAGGTTGTGCCGCGACCGGCCGCCGGGGCGGGCGAAGTTCGACACTTCGTACGGTTCGAAGCCGGCATCCCGGGCCGCCGCGGCGACAAAAGCGTACATTTCGACCACCCGATCGTCGTCGGGAAGCGGAAGCGCCCCGGCCGCCTGCATCCGGCCGAAACGGGTCGCCTCGGCGACTTCCAGCGCGTACGCCGAGAGGTGATCGATCGGAAGCCCGAAGGCCCGCCGGACGTCCGCCGTCCAGCCTTCGAACGTCTGACCCGGCAGGCCGTAGATGAGGTCGAGCGAAAGGTGAACAAACCCCGCCTCCCGCGCGGCCAGGACCGCCGCCTCCGCCTCCCGGCCGGTGTGCCGACGCCCGAGCGCCGATAACTGCGCATCGTCAAACGTCTGCACACCGATGCTCAGCCGGGTCGTCCCCCGGCCGCGAAGCCAGCGGAGGAGGGCCCGGCCCTCGTCTCCGACGAGGCCTTCCGGATTTGCTTCGACGGTCCATTCCATCCCCGGCGCCCGACGGGGAAACGCCCGCTCGAGGAGATCGAAAAGCCGCTCCAGCGCCGCCGGTGAAAGCGCCGTCGGCGTGCCGCCGCCGAGATACAGCGTCTCGATCGGAAAGGGATAGGCACCGCCGTACGGCGCGAGGACGAGGGCGAGCTCCCGCTCGAGCGCCTCCAGGTAGAGCGCCTCCCACGGCGTCCGCGGCCCGACGAAAACGGCAAAGTCGCAGTAATGGCACTTGGCGCCACAAAACGGGACGTGCACATAGACGTGCCGCGGCGCCGCCTCCGGAGCGAACCCCGCCGGGTCGGCCGTCGCGCCCCTCTCGACCGCTCCCGGATCCGGCACCGTCTCCCCCCTTTCGCGCCCTTCGGCGAAGCCGGCTCGCAAAGCCCATCCCGCGCGGATGGACCGACGGCCGCGGCCGATCGCCCTTCGGCCGGGAAGCGCCGCCAAGCCGTCCCGCCCGTCGCCGGCCCGGCCGATGCGCGGCGCCGGCGACCGGCCCCCGACCCGGACCGAAGCTTGCCTAGCCCCCGTTTCGGCCGCCCTCGTCGACCTGGAGCACGGCAATAAACGCCTCTTGCGGGATCTCGACGCTCCCGATCGCCTTCAGGCGTTTTTTGCCTTCTTTTTGCTTTTCGAGCAGCTTCCGCTTCCGGGTGACGTCGCCGCCGTAACATTTGGCGAGGACGTTTTTCCGGAGGGCCTTCACCGTCTCCCGGGCGATGACGCGGCTTCCGATCGCCGCCTGGATCGGAATTTCAAACAGCTGCCGCGGGATGAGCGTCTTCAGCTTTTCCACGAGCGCCCGGCCGCGGTAGTACGCCTTGTCCCGGTGGACGATGACGCTCAGGGCGTCGACCGGTTCGCCGTTGATGAGGATGTCCATCTTGACGAGGTTCGACGGACGGTAATCGGCGAGCTCGTAGTCGAAGGAGGCGTAACCGCGGGTCCGGGATTTGAGCTGGTTGAAAAAATCAAAGACGACTTCCGCGAGGGGAAGGTCGTAGACGAGCTGCACCCGGTTCGGCGTCAGGTAATCCATGGACTGAAAGACGCCCCGCTTCTCCTGGCAGAGCTCCATCACCGCTCCGACGTGGTCGTTCGGGACGAGAATCGTCGCCCGAATGAACGGCTCTTCGATCGCCTCGATGAGGCCGGCGTCGGGCATCTTCGACGGGTTGTCGACCTCCCGCACTTCGCCGTTTTTGAGCTTGACCCGGTAGACGACGCTCGGCGCCGTGACGATGAGATGGAGCCCGAACTCCCGCTCGAGGCGCTCCTGGACGACCTCCATGTGTAAAAGCCCCAAAAAGCCGCAGCGAAACCCGAACCCAAGCGCCTGGGACGTCTCCGGCTCGAAGGTGAGCGCCGCGTCGTTCAGCTTTAATTTTTCCAGCGCGTCCTTTAAGTCGTCGTAGTCGTCGGAGTCGACCGGATACAGCCCGGCGAAGACGACCGGGAGCACCTTCCGGTAGCCCGGGAGCGGCTCCGCCGCCGGCCGGCGGGCGTGGGTGATCGTGTCGCCGACGCGGGTGTCGGCGATCGTCTTGACGCTCGCGGCGACGTAGCCCACCTCGCCGGCGGAAAGTTCCTCGACCGAAGTCGGTCGGGGCGCGAAGACGCCGAGCTCCGTCACCGCGTGCACCTTGCCGGTGGCCATGAAGAGGATCTCGTCGCCGATGCGAATCGTCCCGTCCTTCACCCGGATGAGGGCGACGACGCCCCGATACGGGTCGTAAAACGAATCGAAGATGAGCGCCCGAAGCGGCGCCTCCGGGTCGCCGGCGGGCGGCGGGATTTTGGCGACGATCTGCTCGAGGATCTCGTCGACGCCGATCCCGAGCTTGGCCGAAGCGAGGACCGCCTCCGAAGCGTCGAGGCCGATGACCTCTTCGATCTCCCGCTTCACCCGCTCCGGATCGGCGCTCGGGAGATCGATCTTGTTAATCACCGGGAGAATTTCCAGGTCGTTTTCCAGGGCGAGGTAGACGTTGGCGAGCGTCTGCGCTTCGATCCCCTGCGTTGCGTCGACGACCAGGAGCGCCCCCTCGCAGGCGGCGAGCGACCGGGAGACTTCGTACGTGAAGTCGACGTGGCCGGGCGTATCGATCAGGTTGAGGACGTAGCGCTCGCCGTCTTTGGCTCGGTAGTGGAGCCGGACGGTGTTCAGCTTGATCGTGATGCCCCGCTCTTTTTCGAGCTCGAGCTGGTCGAGAAACTGGTCTTCTTTCTCCCGCTCGCCGATGGCGCCGGTCGCCTCCAGCAGCCGGTCGGCGAGCGTCGATTTGCCGTGATCGATGTGGGCGATGATGGAGAAATTCCGGATCTTTGCCTTCGGCACGCGTTCGATGTCCGCCATCCGCGTTCCTCCTGCGACCCCCACCGTTTCGGCCCGCGGCCCGGCAATTCGCGGACCGGGATCGGAATGACCGAATGAATGATTTATTATACCACAGACTTCCCCTTCGGCGCCGCCCGGTCGCGGGCCCGGCCGGAGCCTCACATCGCCTCGAGCCGCCGGATGCGCTCCTCGATCGGCGGGTGGGTGCGGAACCACCGCTTGACGTCGCCGAACGGGTTGACGAAATAAAGGTCCGCCGTCGCCTCCGTCGCCCGAGCGACCTTGGCCGGCGCCTCTTTGAGGCGCGTCAGAGCCTTGATGAGCCCCCGGGGATTGCGGGTGAAGTTCACCGCCTGGGCGTCGGCGTAAAACTCCCGGTTGCGCGAAAGGGCAAACCGCGTAAGCTGCGCCGCCAGCGGCGCCAGAAACAGCACCAAAAGCGCCAGAAGGAGAAGAAGGGCCTCCGGGCCGCCCCGGTCGCTCCGGCGCCTCCGCTCCCGTTCTCCGGCGCCGAACCAGAGGAGCCTCCCGCCGATGTCGGCCAGGAGGACGATGACGCCGACGAGAGCGACGGCGAGCGTCATGAGGCGGGAGTCGCCGTTGTGCAGGTGGGCGATCTCGTGGGCGGCAACGCCTTCCAGCGCCTCCCGGTCCATGATCCGAAGGAGCCCCGTCGTAAAGGCGACGGCTCCCCGATCCGGCGCAAAGCCGACGGCAAAGGCGTTCGGCGCCTCGTCGTCGACGACGTACACCTTCGGCTTCGGCAGCCGGGCGGCGAGGGCGACCTCCTCGACGACGTGATGGAGCTCCGGCGCCTCGGCTTCCGTCACTTCCCGGGCGCCGGTCAGGGCGATCACCTGCGCCGACGCCGTAAAATAGGTAAGCGGCAGATACACCGCCGCAAACAAAAGCGCACCGGCGAGCCCGGCGCGGACGTCTCCGAAGAGCGTGCCTAAAGCCCAGCCCGTCGCCGCGACGAGGGCGACGAACACGACAAAAAGCGCCGCCGTCCGCCGGCGGTTTTGCCGGAGCGCCTCATAGAGCATGGCGATCCCCCGCCCGCCTCACGTGAACCTGACCTGCGGCGCCTCCCGCTCCGCCTCCGGGATGGCAAGAAGCTCCATCGGCCCGAAGCCGAACATCCCGGCGATGAGGTTCGTCGGAAACGACTCCCGCCGGATGTTGTATTCGGCGGCGGTCCGGTTGTAAAGCTGCCGGGCGTAGGCGATTTTGTTTTCCGTCGTCGCAAGCTCCTCCTCAAGCCGGAGGAAGGTCTCGTTCGCCTTGAGGTCCGGGTACGCCTCGGCCAGGGCGAAAAGCTGCCGGAGCGTTCCCGTCAGCGCATTGTCCGCCTCCACCCGCTCCACCGGCGAGCCGCTGATGAGGCGGCTTCGCATCTCGATGACCTTGGCGAGGGTTTCCTGCTCGTACTGCATGTAGCCCTTCACCGTCTCGACGAGGTTCGGGATGAGGTCGTGCCGCCGCTTGAGCTGCACATCGATCTGGGCCCAGGCTTCCTTCGCCCAGTTGCGGTAGCGGACAAGGCCGTTGTAGCCGGCGATGACGTAAAGGACGAAGAGGACGAGGACGCCGAGCAAGATCCAGCCGATCATCGGAGCGCTCCTTTCGAGGCCCGGTGGTCATCTTCCTGGTTTTCAGTATACCATACCGCCGGAACGCGGGTGAACAAAAGAAAACGCGCAACCGTTCTGTTCTTTAATTTCGCGACACCATGCCGGCGATCCCTTGACCGCCGCCGATGCAGAGCGTCGTCATGCCATATTGCACGTTTCTCCGACGCATTTCATGGAGGAGCGTGACCAGAATTCGCGCTCCGCTCGCCCCTAAGGGATGTCCCAGCGCGATCGCGCCTCCGTTTACGTTTAACACCGCGTCGGGAATTTCAAGTTCCCGCTGCACGGCCAACGTTTGAGCGGCAAAGGCTTCATTCACTTCAACGAGGTCAAGACGATCCATTGATAACTCCGCTTTCGTTAACGCTTTACGCGCTGCCGGAATCGGACCAAGACCCATGAACCACGGATCGACGCCGGCACCGGCATGGGTTAAGAGCACGGCCAACGGCTTTAAGCCGAGCGCCTCTGCTTTGGCATCGCTCATGATCACCAACGCGGCCCCGCCATCATTTAAACCCGACGCATTGCCGGCCGTCACCGTGCCGTTCGGCTTAAAAGCCGGAGGAAGGCTGCGGAGTTTTTCCAACGTCGTATCCGGGCGCGGATGTTCGTCGTTTTCTCTCCATAACCACTTCACCACGTTCATTTCGAACGGCCACCGGGACAATTTCTTACTTAGAGAAGAGAAAAGGCCGCGCTCCATGGCTCGCGCCGCCTTTGTTTGGCTCGACAGCGCAAATCGATCTTGTTCCTCACGCGTGACCTCGGAACCGCGCCCCTTGATTTAGACACTTTGTTCGGTCTCCCTATGTGATTCAGACCTAGCTTGTGCTCAGGGCTTCTTTAAGCGTTTCTTGGAGCGTTTTGTACCGCAGGCTTGAATGCAGCCGATGCTCGTTGTAGGTCCGGATCCGTTCGGCCAAAAGCGCATCGAGGGCTTCGATGCTCCTTGCTTCAAGCAGAAGGTCTTGATGCTCTGCTTTGAAACGCGAGAAGAAGGATTCGACGATGGGATTTCCCTTCGGTCCCCGCAGGCTGTACGACAGTCGCTGCCCTTCTTCGAGCAGGAGATGACCGACCCACGCGTGACTCAAGAAGGCGCCGCCCTGATCGTGATGGACGATGGCTTTCGGGCGCTCCCTCTTTTGGGTCAGGATGAACGCTTTGGCCCGTCTTCATGCCTGAAGCGCCGTCCGAACATCCGGCGAGAAAGAGAAGGCATATCCGATCACCATGCGGGTCCGATGGTCCAGAATCGGCAAAAACCAAACCTTCCCGCCGCCATAGACGAGCTGCGTGAAATCGGTGGTGAGCCCCTCAAAGGCGTCCGGTTCCCGTTCGGAAAGAAGGCCAAAGGCGAGATTCGCCCGTTCCTTGGCCAGAACGACTGTCTCGAGCAGCGGATTGGGCTTCGGCTTTCTCACCTTTCGCGTGAGGGAAAGCTCAAACGTGTGGAGAAGACGACGGACCCGCTTTCCATTGACGACCATTCCCCGTCGCCGAAGCTCGGCCTCGAGGCGGCGATCGCCGGACTCCGGATGTTCCCGAAGGATGGCTTCGATCTCAGCTTTGAGCGCTTCGTCTGCCAGAGCCCGTCTCTTTTCGGTCTCCTCTCGCTTTTTCTGGTAATACCACGTCGCTCGTGAAATGCGAAGTGTCTTGAGGAGAACCGGCAGGGGAGCCAGCCGCCTGGCCAGCGCCTCTTGCGCCAGACGGATGCGCTCCTGAAGCGGAAGTTGATCTAGCTCCCCTGCCCGAGGAAGTTTTTTAGGAGCGCGATTTCGACCTCCTTTTTGCCGAGGAGCTGTTCCAAATCACGAATGCGCTTCCGGGATCCTCTCTTTGTTTGGGGGGTTCAAGGAGCTCAGCGCCTTTTTCCAGGAGGGTAAGCTTTCCCTTCAAGAGGGTATTCGGATGAACGCCGTATTCCCGGGAAAGTTCAACGAGCGTTTTTTCGCCTTTGATCCGTTCCAAAGCCGCTTTGAATTTGATGGAGCCGGGGATGGATTTTGTGCGTTTCACGAGTCGCCCCTCCTTTGACAGAAGGATACAACATAGTTTTAGCATTTGTCCAGTCTGAGGGGCGCATGACCGCCAGACGCAACACCGACGCTCGATTCGGGAAAATCCCCACAACGTCCATCCGCCGACGCATCTCTCGGTTCAGGCGCTCCAGGGGGTTCGTCGAGCAGATCTGCCGCCAGTGCTCGAAAGGGAGCG
>NZ_JXBB01000004.1 GCF_001653195.1 Hydrogenibacillus schlegelii | reverse complement strand
TGAGCCATCCGGTATCCCTCCTGGTGAAGTGGTTTCTTCTCCGTCTCACATTCTACCAAAGAGGGCCGGATGGCTCATTTTATGTTACCTGGACCATCCGTTTTTACACATGATACCGGACACGACTCCCTTGTAAGCGGGCTTTGAGCCGTTCAAGTCACGGATAACACGTATAAAAAACAAGAGAGCGACGTGCCGCCGCTTCAAACTGAAAATCCGCCCTCCAGGGAAGGGGGGCGGATTTTTTAACTTTTTAAGACCGCCTTCTCTTCAGTGTTTCTTTTGCGGTGATGCTTTATTTCCCGAGTTAACATTCATAAGGGCAGTCGATATCGTCTAATCTAATTGGATGAAGATGCTCAACGACAATGCTAAAACCTCCTAGACTCTTCCATTCGGTTCGATTGCCAATGATGTAAATCCGTTCTTTTGCCCGGCTGACCGCAACATTCAACAGATTTGGTTTTTCAGCGACCCATGCCCGTGCACCGGAATTAGAAGGGCCGCTGCCGCCGAGGACGAGGATGACGACCGCCGCCTCTTTTCCCTGAGTCGTATGGACGGTGCCCACCCGCTCTTGAGGAACCCGAAAAGCAGCGGCTATCCGTTTCTGTCTGATCTGGCGCACGACATCCCGAAACGGAGAGATGATGTACACATCTTTAGGATCAAAGGATTTATAGCATTTGATAAGGATTGACAAAAGTTTTTTGAGGGCTTCCCCTTCTTCCGGGATAAAATGTCTGGAATCAATTCGACCGGAGAACGGCACGTCGATCCACCCGCTCTCCGGAAGTTGTATTGTTGACGGCTTACGTCCCCACACCATCATGTCGTTATAACTCAACCGGTTGATGATGCTGAACATCGGATTATCGCAGCGGCGATGAACGCGAAGCGGGGCGCCCACCCATACTTCGCGACCATCGAGCTGCTTGAGTTTTGTCCCGTAAATCATGGATCGATCGGCCAGAGACTGAACTGAAGCGTGGGTGGGCCACCAGTCTCCTTCAACGTCAAAAATCTTTCCGAAGGCGGCCACGATCCGCTTCGGAAGGGTGACGACCGGCTCAAGCTGAAGCGGATCGCCGACGACGACCACCCGCTTGGCCCGCCAGAGGGCCCCGGCGGCTTCCTGAGGCCTCGCCTGTCCGGCTTCGTCGATCAGCAGCCAGCCGACCGAATGCGGTGCAAAGTCCCGAAACATCCGGGGAAATGATGCAAAGGTCGTTGAAACGACGGGAACGACCAGTCCCAACGTCTCCAGAGCGGTCTTCAATCCATCGGCCGGTAACGTCTTCCCGCTGAGCCAACGCTTCACCAAAATGAGATTTGACCACATCTGATTTGCGGCATTTTCGATAAAGGCCTGGTGCAGTTCTAGAGCCCGAAGAAAGACTTCGATGCGCGCCCGCAACCAATCCTCATCCGCCCAGGGAGCCTGAAGTTCCGCCTTTGCCGCGTCAATCGATCCGTCGCGCAGCGGAACACGGTTACCAAGAATCGATTTGAGTTTTTTTATTTTATCTTTATATTCTTTCATATGTTGAATGCTGTTTTGGCATTGACTCTTTGCCCGCCCAAGCTTTATTTGTTCTTCTTTCCACGCTTTTTCTTTTTCGCGTAGATCAGCGATGAGCTTTTCTTCAAGATTGAACCTCTCCCGGTATTCCACCTCCAGCTCCTTCAATTCGTGCCGCCACCGGCGATAAGAACGTCCGAACGTCCTTAACGTTTCGAGCCATCCGGGCTTCCTCCTCTTGTGAAGAAGCCACGCATCCCTCCGGCGCTGAATGTCGACCTCAAGCTGAGACCGTCGATTTTTGAGCTGTTCGATTTCCTGTTCAAGCTTCGATATTCGTTCTTTGTATTCTTGGATCTGCCGCATCTGATTCCGGATTGATCGCCTTACGTCGAGGTAGTGATTGAGGATCTCGGCCTCCCGAGCGATTCGGGTGCGGTGCGCTTGCTCCTTTCTTAACGCCTCTTCAAAGGTCTTTACGACCTCTGACCAAGACTTTTCCGGGGATCGCTTTCCATCCGAAATTTCTTTCAATCGATGAATCAGACCGATGGCTTCGGCACTGACTTCGGAGCGCTGCAAAGCCGGACGTTTTTCCAAAACGATTTGGATAAACTGATCGCGATTTTCTTTTTTTCCGAGGACTGTTTTTCCGCCGATTGAAGAAGAGCGGTGGCCAGTTCCTGAAAATAAGCTGCCTGATTGACAAAGTTATTTGCCACAGCATCTGTTTTGGGCAACTCTAACGTCACGTTTTCGACTGCTCCGTTATTGCTGGAAGCGACGACGATGGCATGATCGAGATGTTGAATTGGATAATACGGCGGTTCATTTTCGTCATATTTCCTTTTGGGCAAGAAGATTTTACGGGGATCGTCATATTTGGACAAAATCTTTGCTCGATCGACAACGACGGCGGCGACGATATCTCTTAGCAGTGTCGTCTTTCCGGTGCCGGGCGGACCGTTGACGGCAAAAAGCCCGCCCCGTTTCGAAGTCAGATGATTCCAAAGTGCATTCACGGCAAATTGCTGGCTTCGCACCAGAGAATAGTCCGATGGCCAGCTGCCTTGCGGAAAATACCGGGGATGAAGAAGCCGAACGACTTCCATTTCGCCTTCTTTCGAGCGAAGATCGATCCTTCGTTCGCCAGAATCTTGGTCCATTATCCTTTTGAAATAACTTAAAAAGGCGTCTCCGCCAAGGTAACTGGAACTTTCAATCCGATGCAGATCCGAAATGTAAAAACTGTTGATCAGGCTTTCGTCCACCGGCCGGGCATCGGCGACGTGATCGACCTCAGAAAAGGAGGCGATACGCGGTTGATCGTGCGGATGATCGTGCGGTTGATCGTCCAATTGATCTAGCGATTGATCGCGCTTTCGGCCGCGCAATTGATCGAACGCGCTATTTTTCTGTACTTTTTTTAGTTGTTTGCTTTTGACGATATAGCGCGGTGTCGTCCCCAGCAGCTCTTCCGACAAACTGCAATGCCGGATCACCAACCGAGTAAAGTCATCGAACCATGCTTTATCGACCGGTTTTTTAAGCAACCGAACGCGCTCGGCAAGTTCTTTGCGTAGCGCGACCTCCAACGTATCGAAGCCGGGCACTCCGCTTCGCCGTTGGATCTCTTCCCTTCCGGGTTGCGGCAACCCATCGAGGTTGCACCATGTTCCCTGTTGCAACGCGCCGACTCCTTGATGAAGAATGACGCCGGCAGCCCAGCCGGCCATCGATAATGCGAACGTTTCCGCAATCGGACGTCCTTCGGCGTCTACCTCAACGTCATACAGCCGGCCGGTGCCGCTGGCTCGATCGTACTCGTCGTCTTCACGTTCATTATCCGCTATTAAGCTTTTAATTTCATATAAAATCTTTTCATAAAATATTCTAATATCATACAAGCCGGCTTGTACGATGTAATGCCATTGATGTTGATCGCGCGGTTGTTTTCGACGATGTTCATGGCCTTCCATCCAAGGCATTGCGCCTTTTTCTTTATTAATTTCATAACTCGGTTCTAATTTGTCATCGGGATGAGCTTTGTCGGCTGTTTGAGGCGTCAACGCTTCCAGAGTAAGCCAGTAACGCAAAATTTTATTAATAAATTCCCGAGAATTAATCATTTCTTGCCCTCCACTTTGATTTTTGTTTATAGCTTTAATCCCTTTTATTAGGTGGGCTCAAAACTGACATATGAGGACCGCTTTCTCGCGAAGGAGATCAAGTTTCAATCCCTCATAAGGTAGGCTCAAAACGTGCCACGCCTGGACGGACGCCGATGAGCTCTTCGTGTTTCAATCCCTCATAAGGTAAGCTCAAAACACGATTGCATCAGCTGATCCCTAAGCTCACTTACGCGTTTCAATCCCTCATAAGGTAGGCTCAAAACACGCACCGCAGTGAGGGCAGTACATCCCCTCACCACTTTTCAATCCCTCATAAGGTAGGCTCAAAACGATAGCCGGTGGATCAGCGCCTCGCCGCCGTCTACGAGTTTCAATCCCTCATAAGGTAGGCTCAAAACACGCACCGCAGTGAGGGCAGTACATCCCCTCACCACTTTTCAATCCCTCATAAGGTAGGCTCAAAACGATAGCCGGTGGATCAGCGCCTCGCCGCCGTCTACGAGTTTCAATCCCTCATAAGGTAGGCTCAAAACCCCGTTCAAGGTAGGAAAGTTGGTCTTAGCAATGAAGTTTCAATCCCTCATAAGGTAGGCTCAAAACCAGGAAAGAACTGACCGCGCTGTTCTGGAGGATCGTGTTTCAATCCCTCATAAGGTAGGCTCAAAACGCACAAAAAATATTGGACGAGGAGATCGAGTTCGTAGTTTCAATCCCTCATAAGGTAGGCTTAAAACCACCGCTGGGCAAAGAAGAATTGCCCAGAAGTGAAAAGTTTCAATCCCTCATAAGGTAGGCTCAAAACTGCGCCGCTTCGGCGGCCGTGTCCAGACGATACGGGTTTCAATCCCTCATAAGGTAGGCTCAAAACTTGCTTATCCATGATTGGGATGATTATGCGGGGAGATGTTTCAATCCCTCATAAGGTAGGCTCAAAACTCGAGACTCCGAGTCGTACGACAGCACGGCGTACAACGTGTTTCAATCCCTCATATGGTAGGCTCAAAACCCAAAAAGTAATATTTGCCCATGTACACATAAGAGGTTTCAATCCCTCATAAGGTAGGCTCAAAACTCGTACATAACACGTACGGAGCCAGATTGCCGGGCCGTTTCAATCCCTCATAAGGTAGGCTCAAAACTGCCGTCGCCGTAAGCATAGACGCGGCAGCGAAAATGGTTTCAATCCCTCATAAGGTAGGCTCAAAACGACGGCGAAATAAGCGTGTTGATGCCGTACTCCACCGTTTCAATCCCTCATAAGGTAGGCTCAAAACCATAGCTCCCGTCTACTTTGAGGACCTCGCAATCAGAGTTTCAATCCCTCATAAGGTAGGCTCAAAACCACCCAGGGATCGCGATCACGCCAGAGCGATTTGCCGGTTTCAATCCCTCATAAGGTAGGCTCAAAACTGCCCGGCCGGAAGGGTACCGCTTCGTCCTCGTTGAGTTTCAATCCCTCATAAGGTAGGCTCAAAACCGCCACAAACAGGGCATTTTGCTTCAGTAGTAACTCGTTTCAATCCCTCATAAGGTAGGCTCAAAACGCTCACAGACGCCCTAGGCGCTGCCCTAGACGCACGTTTCAATCCCTCATAAGGTAGGCTCAAAACGAAAATTTGCGTGTCGTATACCGAACCGCCGTTGAAGGTTTCAATCCCTCATAAGGTAGGCTCAAAACGCCCTTGCAGACTACATCTTGATTTTCCGCAAGCCGTTTCAATCCCTCATAAGGTAGGCTCAAAACAATCCGTCCAACGTCGATCTGGAAGATGGCAGCTCCGTTTCAATCCCTCATAAGGTAGGCTCAAAACTCTATGAGGCCGCGCCGGGTATAACGTGCGTTGCCGTTTCAATCCCTCATAAGGTAGGCTCAAAACTTCAGCCGAATTGAGGGAAAGGGCAGCAGAAACAGTTTCAATCCCTCATAAGGTAGGCTCAAAACTACTGTTGGGAACTATTTTGTCCCAACTGCGGAAGGGTTTCAATCCCTCATAAGGTAGGCTCAAAACCAGCCGCCGGCGCCGGCGGCGTCGGGCCCCCCCCAGTTTCAATCCCTCATAAGGTAGGCTCAAAACCAGCGACCGGGATACGTTCCCGCATCCGCGCCGTCGTTTCAATCCCTCATAAGGTAGGCTCAAAACTGATAGCCAGCCTTCTATATTTCGCCGCAAAACGTGTTTCAATCCCTCATAAGGTAGGCTCAAAACCAACGTGGCTAACGCATCTCTGGCTCACGAACGACCGTTTCAATCCCTCATAAGGTAGGCTCAAAACTCATCGACATCGACTCAGAAGGGAGAAAAGCACCAGTTTCAATCCCTCATAAGGTAGGCTCAAAACTAACTAAGCACCGCATAATCAATTTGCTTTTCCCTTTTACCGAATTAATGACCCTCAATCGCAGGCTTTGGAAAAATGCGCTAGGCTAAGTATAGCACAGGATACAAAAGACAGCAAGTTGTCGTCGATCCCCGGGGGTTTTGGCACGATCGTAGATCGACGACATGAGCTCAATAATTGCTTGAATGTCTGTCATCCTTAAGCATCGTCTTTCTCAAGGATCAGACGAAGTCGACCGTAACCGCTCGATGACTTCGCACCGACTCCGACATAACAAAACGCCAGCCGCAAGATCTGGAAGGCCGTTCTGACCCATTTGGGTTGTCCTTCCAGCGCGATCAAGAATCGACCCGTCACCGATATGAACGGAATTGGCGTAGGGCTATCCCAATCGGCGGGCGGAGTTTTGCCGTCGCGATAGTATTCCGAATGGTGGACGTTCATAACATCCGAATGGATCTGAACAGACTCCGGTATGGGCAGCGCATCGTAAAACGTGACCATACCCTCAGCCTCGATCGTCCCGAACAACGTTTGATAGGCATCCCGATCGGCGCGCCAGGTCTCACCAAGATATAATCTGGCGAATCGGGCCGCAAGTCCCTTCAGTGCTCTGCCCGGAATATACGGAATGCCGTACGGATGTTTAAAGAGAACGGACGTCTCCAGCACACTCGGCGCCCCGAGGTGGATGCTGAGTCTGCCAAGGGTTTCAGCTTCCCGCATCATCGCTTTACGTTCTTCCAGGGCTTCTTTCCATCGCTTAAAGAATTGCGCATATGCTAATTCGATCTTATCACTTTCTAGATCCTTATTTTCTTTAGCCGAAACGTTTTTATTGAAGAGCAAGACCACACGGTGGACGTGATTTTGACGCGCCTCTTTATCTTCCCCATTTCGAGCAAGAAAATATTTGTCAAACCACAGCGCCGGATTCATCATCGCCTTCGGCAGCCAGCGCTCAGCCTCATCGCGAGAAGCGGACAAGATCCGGGTCAGCGAATCCCGCCAGACAGGCACCGCATTCCCCTCCCTTTTCCGGATTCCTCGGTGTTTCGAATTCCGATCTCCCAACATCCTCAGCGTTTCGAATTCCAATCCAACATAATCCACCGCGTTCCAAATTTCGATTTCCGAACCCCTGATTTCCGAACCCCTCTATCTGATATCCGAACCTGCATCCATCGCGACCGTATGGTCGACTTTAAGCACAGACTGGGCAAAGCGCCTGTACCATTCTAAGGCCGCCAACGCTTCTCGTGTAAGCCGCATGTACGTCCGCAAGTCGGCCGTCCGCACCTGTTGTAGGAGCGCCTCCCGATTCGAAAAGCCCAGAACGTGAGCGAGATGATCGAGAAGAATGAGCCCCGCTTCCTCTCCCTCGCTTCTTTCCTTCGTTGAGCGCGCGTGCACATACGCAAGCGCCTGCTGCAATCCGGCCCTTCGGACGAGATAAGGGAGCCGAAGCGCCCAGCTGCCGTATTTGACGCGGCTTTTTTCGTTCATCCTCGCCACTTGATCCCCCACCACTTGCCGGTAAATCAAAGCCGCGTACTTCTGACTTTTTGTCTGCATGTTCCCCCTCCTCTCTGTACCGCCCGATCTATCGGCACACCCATAAACGAGCAACGCCGATCGCGAATCCCATATCCCTCGGCTCGCTTCTCAACCGCAAATCTCGCGATTTTCCATATCCCTCTCATCGAACTGCACAACCGTAAATCCCGCATCCTTCCTTGTGCTTCACGATCGCGGAGCCCCCATCTTACGTGGAATTCACGTATGATCGATTCCGGTCAGCGCATGGCACATTCGGATTCTCGCTCGCCCCTCGCAGGCAGAAAGTCGTGCTGCGTCTCGTTCAGGACTTTACCACCCGCACCCGACACAGGCCCCGCCCGACGGTGGCCTTTCCGCCCAGCTGAAGAGGCTTTTGGGTAAGCGCTTCGATGGTCTTCAGAACCTCGTCGGCTTCCGCCTTTACGGGCATCGCCAGAAGCATCCCTGATAGCACCGATTCGGTAGGCAGCGCCTCTTCGTACCAGAGTCCGCCTTCTACCACCGTCTTTAACTCACTGTCCAGCCGGACCCGGGCCTCCACTTCCGTCGCCGTGTCGAGCAGATAGCCGAAAAGATCGTCGTGGACGACCAAAAACCTCTCCCCAAAAAACGCCTGCATCGCCGGGTCGCCCGGAAAAAGCCGCTCCGCCAGCCAAGTGGCCCATCCCCGACTTTCCTCGGAGAACCGGGGCATAAGATCCAGATCTTCGAGCACGATCCAGGCAGCAGCGCCTTCGGAGGGGGGATCCATCTTTCCGACGATGGCCGCCTCTTCGGTTGCGACGAGTCCTTCGTCCACTGACGCCGGCTCGGGAACGTCCGGTACGGCCTTCGCTATCTCCGCAAGCTCCAGGTCGCGACGAAATCGCCTCAGGACAAAGGGCGACGTCGCCCAGGCAAACGTCCCCCAGAGGCTGCGTACGGGGAACAAAAGAAGCTTCTGATCCCCGATCACGACCGAGCCCGCATGTTCAGACGCTTCGGCCGTGTCCGGGCCAAAGAGGCGCCGGCGCACATCCGGATCTTTGCAGGCATCGCGCAGCACCCCTTTGAGTGACGATCCGGGAAGATACGGCAACCCGGTCGCCCGCTCCCGGGCGACCGGAAGATCGATGATGCCCACCCCCTGCCCCGTCCCCGCATGGAGCGGGGAGAGCGCGTGCACGAAAAGCGGCCACCCCCGAAGCATAACGGCACCTCCCTCGCAGGGTATCCAGTCAAGGCATATCAAAATAGAACGGGCGCCTTCCGGAGCGCTTCCGTTACGCGCATCCGGACTCCGCTACGGCGCTCTGCACCGCATCCATTCTTCCGCGACGCCGCCGCCACGCCACATCGATCATTTCAAAGCGTCTCGAAAAACGCCGCGAGCACGTCGACTTTGCCGTCCACGGTCCGAAGCGGGAGGGGCTGAAGCGGACTGATTTTCTGCGCCTCCTTCGGGGTGAGAAAAGGATCGACCGCATACGTCCGTCTCCCGGCCTGCAGGGCGAGGCGGTGACCGCGCCACTGAAAAATCCCGGTGTTTTCCAGAATCAGCGCCAGGCCGACCGCACCGTTTTGGCAGGCATAGGGCCGCAAAATGAGCGGGCTCGCCAGACGGTCGACGCTGTTTCCATCGCCGAGCAGCCTGCCTCGAAGCTCAATGTTTTTCTCCCTTGGATCGGACTTTCCACCCCTAAAGTGAAACACGATCGGCAGGCCGAACGCCGCCCGCGGAAATTTGTCGATGATCTCACCCTTCGGTTCGTTCTGCGGACGACCCCGGCGGCCCGGAGCGCGAAGGAGGTTCCGAATGGCATCGGCCTCGGGCCAGGCCGAACGCCCGTTCACCTGTTGTTTTCGGAATGCGCGCAACTTGGACACGAGCTCTGTCCACGCGTCTTCGACGTTGCGATAGCAGGTCTGAGCGGAACGAAAGCGGCCATCATCGCCCGAACTGCCGGCGCGAGGCCCCGACGGTCCGATCACTTTAAGGCGCATGTGCGGATGGAGATGCGGCACGCCGGGAGGCCATTTTCCGTCTACTCCCACGTATTGCTTCAATTTCTTCTCGATGTCGCGTCTTACGTCATCGACCGTCGCAGGCGGCGGGATCCTCCGGCCATCGATTTCGACCAGCCGAATCGCCCCAAATCCGCGCCGCGTCCGGGCGCCGAGGCCGCCGAACGTCTCCCAGGCCCACAGTGCCGCGTGAACGTCTTCCTGATGCCGCTTCGGGTAGATCAGTTCCAGTGCGAACTTCACGCCCCGGATGACCCGGCCGGGCGGAAGCCGCGGCTCTCCTCTTGTGCTCTGCAGCGGGAAGGCGACGTAAGCCACTTTTTTCCACAGCGAGTTCGGTTCCTGCCGGAGATCACGGTCGTTTCGGCCGTTCCGCTCGCGCTGCTCCTCACGGTTCACCTGGGGATACGGCGTCTCGTAGCGGAGGGGATCGTGGGGAGTGAGCATCCGGACAAAGATCTGAACGTTCATCGAGCGGTGCGGTTTTTGCCCGTCCGCTCCCGATTTTCCGGCACCGGGATACGCAGCAGCAGCTTCAGCAGCGGCTTCAGCGGTAGCTTCAGCGGCCGCAGCTTCAGCGGTACCAGCATCGGTGTTACCAGCTTCATCAGGAGCGGCTCCGGCGGCACCGGCGTAAGCGGCAGCGACTTCAGAGAACCCAGCTTCAGCGGAAACGGCATAAGCGGCTTCGGATTCGGCTGCAGCCGTCCTGGACGCGCCCGCTTTTGCGCCGCCCCCTGCGGCCATGCCCCAGATCTCCGCTTCCAGTTCGTACAGGCGGGCGAGATCGCCGTTCGACTTTCCCCCCCGAACCGCCCGCCACCAGAAGCGAAGCTGTCCCCGGATCGCCGTTCCCCGCACGGGGGTGATCGGATCGGGACTGCGCGGCACAACGCCGCCGAACATCGGCGTGATCACCTCGTAGACCCGCCGTTCGAAGACAAGTTCCTCCAAAGATGCCGGGTCAAAGCGGACCGGCGGAGGCGAAGCCTGACGCGCCTTCCTCAGGCGCTCCCGGTTCCCCTTGCCGTTCATCGACGTCCCTCCTCGGCGGCCGACGCCATCACCGGCACGGCTCCATCCCAGAACCCCACCGCCACCACGCCAAAGCCGGCGCAGCAGTCGTCGGCCTCATCGCTGATGGCGGCAAACCACATCGTCTGCACCCACCGCCGGATGTCCGCTTCTTTCCCCTCCAGCCGGAGAAACAGGACCGTTCCGGCCGGCGCCAGCCGTCGGCTCGGCTTTTCCCTTCTTCTGGCAAAATCCCATCCCGAAACCGTCTCGTAGCGGCGCAGGGCGATCGCCCGAAGGGTCGGCCGAACATTTTCCCGAACGTCCAGCAGCCAGGACGGCCGCCACCCCTGCCGAAAATGCGCCGGGGTGAGGAGCAGCAGGCGGGCATGGCCGCTTTTGGCGATCTTCTCCGGCAGATCCGCCGGCATCGCCGGGACGCTTTTCGCGCTCTTTTTCCATCCGACGAGGCGCCGTTCGCCGCCCAGCGGCGCCGGGCCGCCTGCAAGATTCAGCGGATCCCCGTCGACCGCCACCGCAAGAGCAAGGCGGCGGGCGCGAGACAGCGCCCGACCTTCGCCGGGCTCCGTAAACTCAAGCCCCCGCGTCTGAAAGAGCGCCCCGCTCTCGACGTCCGCGGTCAGCGTGTGCGGAAGAATCTTGACGTGCGTTCTCATCTCCTGAACCGGTCCGCTTATGCCGAGCTCCGGACGGCGGACGCGCCAAGTCCACGCGCCGTCCGGCGCCGCCTCATCCGGCGGATCGCTCAGCCACCGAACATAAGCGTCCCACGACCAATACCGGGGGGCGCCGCCGATCGGCTTTCGAGGGTCCCGTTCTTTTAACCCGACCGGAAGGAGCTCGTCGACCAGATCCGTCACCACCCCGTCCGGCAGCCGGAGCGGGATGAGGCGCTTGACGGCGATCCAGTCGGAGGCACTCGCCCCGCCTTCCACCGAGGCTACGGCGTCGGTCTCCGGGGTAGCGTCGAGCAGCAGGGCGTCGGCGGGAGGCGCCACGAACCATTGATCGATCTCCCCCGCCCGATCGAGCGCGACGAGTAACGGGCCGCGGACGCAGAGCTTCTTCACCTGCTCCAGCAGACGTTCTTGAAAACGGCCGTCCGGCCCCAGGCCGGCCCGCGTCCGGAGCGCGCCGGTCGTCGTCGACGGATACGGAAAATCGAGACTGTACGCCCGGGCGCCGGGATAGGCGCCGAACGGTCGACCGTCCCGGACGATCAGCGGATCGCGCGGTTCAATGATCCATACATCCAACGCCCGCGCCCCCTTCCCCGGATGCCCGGACTTCGGCGTCCGGAAGCTTATACGGCCCGTCCCCGGCCAGATCTTTGACGGCCGCGATCTCCCGGGCGATGAGAAGCTCGTCCACCCGTTCCTCGAGCCAGGCGAACACATTTTCCGTCCTTTCCAGATCGTCGATCAGACGCTGAAGGAAGGTCGCGTCGATCGGGGCTTCGCCCCCCTCCGTTCGCTTTCGCCGCAAGAGGCGAACGGCCTCTTTCCGGGCGGCCTCCTCCAGGTCCGACGCCTGCGCCGGATCGGTCGGCCGAAGCGTCCGGGCGAGCGTCTTTAAGTCGTATGCCAGCCGATCCGAGAGTTGCCCCGTCCGCAAAAGCTCGATCAGCCACCGGAGCCGCTCATCGAGAACGCCCCAGCGGCCGCGCACCGTCCGCTGGCTTCCTGACCGTTTCGATAGGGTGATGGCGAGGGCGTTTTTTTGCGGAAGTGACTTCGCCGCCTTCTCCGTCTTGCGGGCCAGATCAAACACGTCCGAGAGCGGCTCGAGGTGATGAGCGATGACGAGGCCGACGGAAAGTGTTGGCGAGATCCGTCCGTTCTTGTCCGGCGCTGAAAATGAGCCGAGAAACGAGCGGAAAGTGTCAGAAAGTTTTTTGGCGCAGTCGAGGGCGCGATGGAGCGGCACGAGGGCGAGCACGTCGTCGCCGCCGGAGTAAATGAGGGATCCGCCGCACGCAGAAGAGGCGACGAGCTCGGCCGCCCGGAGCGCAAAGCGGCTCTGCCGGAGAGACAGCGCCCGGTGCTGATCGGGTGAAGTCTGCGCATCGATGATCCGGCCCATGTGGTCGCCGTCGGACACCAGAAGCGCGTAGTAGGGATGAGGCCGGATCGCTCGGCCGCCGCTTCCCTCCCCGAACGCCTCGTCCAGAAACTTGCGCAGCGCCTCGAGGGCCGCCTTTTTCCTACGCCGAACTTCATCCGGCCCCGCCGCGGAGGTTGACCGCTCGACGAGCCGCGCCAGCCGTTCTTCAAAGAGGAGCTCCCCGTCGTACGGCCCGAAGACCGGATGCTCCGGCCGTACCGTCGGAAGATCGTCGTCCTGAAGGCCGAGGGCCCTGAGGCGATCGATAAACGTCGTCACCGCCGATCGCCGCTCGTCCGTCAGACGCTCGAGAAGCGGCAGGGCCGCCACGTGCGACGTGCTCCAGAAGGTCGACGGGACCTCATCCGGGACGCCCGGCCGCAGGCGCCGCCCGTGGCGCTTCATCAGGCACACGCCGCACAGATGCTCCTCCTTCTGAATCCCGTAGCGACGATACAGCTCCGCCTCCTCGAGGGACCGGACCTCTTCCGGGAAAAGCACCGACTCCCGCGCGCCGTCCAGCGCACACTTCGGCTTTTCCGCCCCCCAGGTCACCGGCGCAAAGTCCCGCGACGCCTTCCGGGCGCTCATCGCCGCCTCGACGACCTGGCGCGCAGCGTCGTAGCGGTCGCTAAGCGGGGCCGCCGCCCAGAAGAGTTCCGGAAAATCGTCCACCTGCCGCACGGCGACCGCCCGATCGAACCGTCCGACGATGCGGCGATACGCCTCCTCCCGAAGCTCTCCGAGGCGCCGAAGGACGGCCGCCCGCACCGCCCGGCCGACGTCCTTCGGCGGGCGATCGATGACGGCCAGCACCCGGTTCGGCGCGCTGAAGTCGGGATCGGACAGGCGATCAAGGCGATCCGGCGCCGGGAAGATCAGCGCCTCCCGGGAACCTCCGCTTAGCGCGACGATCTCCCGGGCCGCCGCCTTGGCGAGCTCGCTCAGGAGCCAGGAACCGTACCAGAGGTCCCGGCTTCTCCGGGCCGTCGCGATAAAGTCCTGAACGGGGCCGATGTGGAAGAGGAAAAGAAACTTATTTTCCATGATTATCACATACTTTTCACGGATTTACTTCCTGTCTTGTCCTTTCTTCCCTAAATCTATCTCTTATGTTTTGTAAGTCGATAACGTGTCTTGCATGATAACCAGCATCGTCTGGTTTCACACCAATCCAAATAACCTTCGGAAAATGCCCTTTTAATCCATGAATTGCTGCAAGCAAGGCCATTGTTGGAGCGGAAAGGCCGGGAGGAATAATGTAAACTGATTCCGAAGACCACTCATCTGATGCAAGCATGATTTTATTTTTAAGCAAATCATCTATTTGTTCAGTAATATCTCTGTTAATGTCAAAATGGATCCCTACTTCGATCAATTCACTTATCTCTAATTTATGATCTACAAGAAGTTCTTCTTTTTGTTGAGCCGTCAAGGGGTGACTGCTTAGGTTAAGGACAATTGCTCTCTTAACGTCGCTACGGTTTGCCATGGAAATTATTTCCTCCGGCGTTGCACGGGCTGTTGCTGTTTCCCGCCGAATAAACACATCTTCTTTTTCAAGATGTTCAATTGGCCTGACGATCTTGTGCGGTCTTCTAAAGGGGGTAATCACCACCACACCGATTTTTTTATGTTCATTCAATGGAATAACTTCCAATGACACCCGTGGAGGCGGGTCGCTATAATTCGCGAGAATTTCATTCATTTGTCGTTCCAACTCATCACGATTTATATCTTCCGAAAGTCCGACCACACAGTCCAAATAACTTGATTGGCTTTCTCTCGGGCACTGGCCTTCGTCCTTAACGCCTATTATGATATAGCCTGTTCCGCTTCCCCCTTCAGATGGGCTTATTCTGCTGTTTGCTATTGCCGTAACATCTTTTATGAATTCTGCTTTTCCTCTGGCGGATTTTAAGTCAATTTGAGTTTTCAAGTCCACAGTTGTTGTTTCGCGGCCATTGATCACGTATCTCTTAACTCGATGCCAAAGCACTTCCTCATCTCTTTTCAAGTGAATAATACTCATTTTGGAACCTCCTCCCACTATTAGAGACTAGTTTTGTTCTCCCAACATTTTACTCTCCATTGGCATGCGAAGCAACTTCAGATTGGCTCGAGCCTTTTTCGCCGCGCCTGAATCTCGGTCTGACCTGCATCAGGCCATCTTCAGTTTTGGGGGATTCCACGATTCTTTTTTAAAAGGCTGGTGAATGAAGTCCACCGGATCGACCATCTTCGCCCGACGAGGTCTGACGTCCGAACGAATAGAACCGTCAAAAACGCGGCCGCTCCCTTTGTGAGCCTTTCGTCTGCCGGTTTGAGGCACACGGAACTCCCGGTCTGTGGGCGCTTCCGCACATACCGGCTTAATCGTTTGAGATTCTGCACTACAGCTGTCAGGATGGCTTGCTCTTGCATCGCTTCCAAGCCACGGCTTCGAGCACGGCTTAAGCCGTGCTGCGCTTTGCCTTCGGCAAAAAGACGTTCAATGACGACGCGTCGCGTCCGTTTGGCTCGGTAATGCGTTTGACCATTCAGGCGACGAACAATGCTTTGCACGAGTACCGCCTTGATCTTGCTCCATCTTTTGCGTGCTTTCTCCGGATCCCGGACGGCTCGGCGCCACCCGGGGAGCGCTTCTTTTTGAAGCGATCGCACGGGAATGAGGGGAACGACGTCCATCTTCAAAAGCCGATCGAGCGTTTCCGTATCGGCATATCCACCGTCTCCGGAGACGCTTTGAATGCGAAGAGAGGGGTGCTCACGCCGGATGTCCAGCAACGCTTCGAGGGCGGCCTCTCGTTCCGCAGTGCCCGTGATGATCTTGGCCTGGGTCCGCAAGATGACGGAGGAGCGGGTGTCCACCGTGTGATGAATGAGATAACGCAAATGGGCTTCTTGGCCGGAGCTTTTTCGATCAAGGCGGGCATCCGGATCGGTGATGCTCCGATGGGTCCGGTTGGAAAACCGCTCCCCCCGAAAATCGCCCGGCTTCTTGGGTGGCCTTCCCGACGAAGCCGAAGGGGAGCCGGGGGATGAAAGGTTCGGGCCCGGATCGGGGGGATGAGGGTCGGACGGAGAGGAGTCGTCTTCGTCTCCGCCGTCGGAAAACGAGCGATCTTCTTCCTCCAGCCGGGCCAAATAAGCGTCGAGCGACTCGACGGGGGCCGGCACGATGGGCTTTAAGCGGTGGATGGAAGCATTGGCGCGGACAAGGGTGCCGTCCACCGCGACATGCACTTCCGGCTGAACGAGCCCTGCGGCGATGCATTGATCCACCACATGGCGCATGGCTTTCTCAAAAATGCCGTGCCTGCGCCAAAGTTTCCGTGTTTTGACCACGGTCGTGCGATCCGGAAGCCTCGGACCCCCGGCCTCCGGGTAAAGCACAGATTCGAAATCGAGCCCTAAGAACCACAAATAACCGGCGTGCATGGGGAGCGTTTGAAAGAGTTCCCGCTCAGAGTGATTGAAGAGGTAAGACAGTAAGATGATCCGCATGACGAGTTCCGGATCGACGACCGGACGGCCGGTGCGTTCCGAATAAAGCGGGGCGACCCACTCAGGATCGCAGAGAAGTCCAAGACGCGATCGATTTGGCGAAGGATGTGATTTTGTGGCACGAGGGATTCCATATCAATGTGCTGAAACAATTTGGGTTGATGGGAAGTCCATCGTCGAGGCCGCATGTTTGAATCTCCTTTGAGAAAGGGATGTTTGCTTGCTTTGATTGAATGAATTCGATCCATGAGTTCAGTTTTCCTTCAAAACGATGGGGTTATTCACCGGCCTTTTAGGTAACCCCTTGTTTTTTGTGATCAAGCGTTTTTGCTCAACGGGAATGAAGTGCCGAACAACTATACTAATTATAACCTTTCTATTCCAACATATCCCAAGAAAGTGGCATCCCTGCGGGAATATCCTTTGCTGCTTTCCTTCCGAGCACTATATCGTAGTACCGTGTGTGAAGCCCATGCGCTGGTCGAATGCTCCGAACATGATACTCGGTAAACGTCTCCCCCTTTTTTATGTCTTTTACAACAAACAATGATCGGCGAAATGCTCGACTCGACTCTTCCCTTGATGTCGTGCCATAATGAACGGCACCCAGAGCTTTTTCAATCGTCCGAACAGCTTCCACCATCGCTTTGAATTCATCCGGCTCAAGAGAAAAAGCGCTATCCGGACCGGGAATACTTCTTGACAATGTTAAATGTTTCTCAATGATATTCGCCCCCAACGCCACGGCAGCTACTGGAACAGCGATCCCTAGCGTATGGTCGGAAAGTCCGACCGGGACTCCAAAGGCATCACGCATATGCGGGATCGTACGCAAATTCATTTCTTCCGGAGGCGCGGGATAAGCGCTATTCGTACGAAGCAGCGCGATTTCTTTAGCACCGGCAGCGCGTGCCGTTTGGACTGCCTCATCAATTTCTGCCAATGTGGCCATCCCTGTAGATAAAATAATGGGCTTCCCTGTCGCTGCCACCTTCCGTATGAGAGGCAAATCAACGAGTTCAAACGAGGCGATTTTATATGCCGGCACTCCCACTTCGTTTTCTAAAAAATCAACGGCCGTAGCATCAAAAGGAGTCGAGAAGAGAGTAATTCCAATGGTATCAGCAATTTGCTTTAACTTTGGTTGCCATTTCCACGGCATATATGCTTCAGAGTAAAGATCATATAGCGTCTTTCCATCCCACAACGTTCCGCTGTTCACACGAAAATATTCGCGACTGGATTGAATGGTTATGGTATCTGGTGTATACGTTTGCAACTTAACGGCGTCGGCACCTGCCTGCTTGGCGGCATAGATTAACTTAACCGCCTGATCAAAATCTTGTTGGTGGTTGGCAGATATCTCGGCAATAATATATGTAGCTTCTCCAGCGCCAATCCTCCGCCCCGCAATATTTATCAGGGAGCTCATCTTCTGATTTCACCCTCCAGTACAATATCACCACATGAGATGCGCCCAGTTAGCTTTGGCTTGTAAAAAGTTTATCACTGGTAACAACCCACAATCAAGCACGCTTCATCACGAATATACGAAATGATCTGTTGTTTTGCCGTCAATTGAGGTAACGCCCAAGTACTTATAACCTGCCTTTTTAAATGCTCTATTAGATTTCTCATTGTCTGGTTTAATATATGCATGAATGCAATCTACTCTTTTTTTCGTTATTAATAGACGAGATGCATACTGGATAATTTGAGGTCCTAGTCCCCGCCCTTGATACTTAGGATCCAATAAGACTGAAATGACAGCTTCACTTCCCACAATATTAAAGCGAACAAGCCCCATCGGCTGATCTTGTTGATTCATAACCATCCACATGATATAGTTACGATCAGCCATCTTCGAATTAAACCATTCAATATGGTTTTCCCAAGAAACCGGTTCTGGATTAAGGGAAGAAGATCGGATGCTTCTATCGTTTGCCCACTTCCAAAGCAGAACAGCGTCATTCCAATGGACATTCCGTATAAAAAACGACCTGTTTTGTAATACAGCGGCAATTCGCTCTACTCCATATCCGTCGATCAATTTTCGTCCTTTCATTCCCATTTCTAGGCGCAATAAAGGCGAGCGCATTATTTTGTGAATAATTTTTTTTATAAACGCATCGCTGATCGTTGTATGTTCGCCAAGATAGTACCCGATTCCCGCTTCATGAACCGCCTGTGAGACCATCAACTGATTTTCTTGTGTTGCCATCACCAACATTGGAATTCCCATAAAGGCCAGTTCCCAAACCGTCGTTCCCCCTGCTGTAATCGCTATATCCGATGCTGCCATGAGAGCCGGCATGTTATTGACATCTATTTTAATTCGAACTCGATGACCCCATTTTTCTACTTCGCGCGTTAATTCCTGGATAATGTCGAGATAGCTATTACTCGCACCGATAACGACATTGATCTCTAATGACCCGTCAATCTGCTTGATAACCTGGAGCACCTTAGAAGTTAGGTTCTGCGAATCACTTCCGCCCATTGTCAATAATAGCTTACGTACTTGAAACGAAAACTTTCGGTCGAGATGTCGCCACCGCCAAAATTCCTTTCTTAAAAGAACATAACGGCTGCCCAGCAATAATCGACAAGGCGATTCACATCGGTAATTTAATCGTTCGGCAAATAAGTTTTGATTGACGATAACATCGGCCACGTAATAAGGTAAGTGAGCATAATCGTCCATCAGCAGAAGCTTAAACCCTTTTTCCTTAAGAACCCGTTGATATTCCGGTGTAAATCCATACCCGTCAAGAATGATCCATTCAGCGCCGTGTTCTTTGGCAATGCCTGCCGTTATCAAGGCGTCATCAAAACCACCGATCGCTGTTGGGATACGTGTTACGCTTACGCCTACCTCGGCGTAACGCGCTTCAATTGACTCGGGCAGCGTGTGAGCAATAATATGCACTTCTTGCCCAGACGTTTTGAGCCATTGCGTCAGGCCAAGCATGCGCATGGCGTGTCCCGTTCCGATCATTGGAGAAGCATCCACACGTATGATAAACATTTTTCATACTTCCTTTTGCCGAATATGTTGGTTGAGCTTCCGCCATTCAGGATGTCGTTCAAGCACATCGATGATGTCTACGAAATCAAACCGCGGCTTTTGTGGATATAACGATTCTATCACACGCTTAACGAGTTCAAAATCCTCGATCGTATCGACCGTAAGCCGCCAGCTACTTAAATCCTGCGGATACGTCACCGAACCGAGTCGAAAACGATCAGGATGACGATAAATATAAAGCGTTACGTGCTCTCGGGATGCAGGATCTCGCGCTTCTTTCCAAGCTACCTCAAGACTTTCAAACGTAAACACTTCTGTATCCATTCCGCGCGGATAGGTTCGCTCAAGCGTATTTGAAACGTAGTCATACGCACCTTCCGCGCGGAGATAGTATTCAAGAACCTGCTCGATGACCGACGGCGCAATTAGCGGGCAATCAGCCGTGATGCGAACGACGACGTCAGCTCCATGAGCGCGGGCAGCATGATAGTAGCGATCAAGAACATCTTCCTCAGAGCCACGATAGACATCATAGCCATGTTCTCGAGTAAGCCGGTCGATCGGATCATCCTGTTGGTGCACTGTCGTCGCCACAACAATTCGATGAATCGATTTAACACGGTTGATACGGTCGAGAACATGCAATAAAAGCGGTTTTTCGAGCACCGGGCGCATGACTTTGCCAGGGAAACGCGTCGAACCCATGCGGGCTTGGACAATTGCAACGATGTTCATGTTATCACCGCTTTCCCCGCTTCACGATCCGATCGATCGCATCGATCACATCGATTACATCACGTTCGATCATTTTCGGATAAAGCGGAAGTGTAATGATCGCTTCGTAGTGGCGCTCAGCTTCCGGACAAAGACCTCGTCGATAGCCCAGACCGGCGTAGTAAGGATGCCAGTATACCGGAATGTAATGGACATTAACGCCGATGTTTTCTCGGATAAGCGCATCGAAGATTTCACGTCGCGTGATCGATAATGCCTCTAATCGTAAACGCAAGACATATAAATGCCAGCTTGAAGAGCCATCTGGAGATTGATAAGGAACGATCAAGGCATCGTTATCAGCAAAAGCTGCATTATACATGGCGGCGTATTTTTTACGTAGAACGATAAACCGATCAACCTTTTTGAGTTGGCTTAAACCCAAGGCCGCCTGGATGTCCGTCATCCGGTAATTGTAGCCAAGATCGTGCATTTCGTAGTACCAGGGCCCTTCGTTTTTAGACCACTTTGTTGGATCTCGTACGATTCCATGGGAACGAATCAACCGAAGACGTTCGGCCAAATCTTCGCGATGGGTGGTCACCATCCCTCCTTCCCCAGTGGTGATATGCTTGACCGGATGAAAACTAAAGATCGTCATGTCAGCAATAGACCCAACGCGCCGCCCGCGATAGGTCGCCCCCAGTGCATGAGCGGCATCTTCGATAAGAAGAAGACGATACTGATCGGCGAGTTCGCGCAGTGGCCCTAAATCCGCCGGTTGCCCGGTATAATCGACGGGAAGGAGCGCTTTCGTACGTGACGTGATCTTGCGTTCAACGTCGGCAACATCGATGTTGTATGTGTCCGGCCGAATATCGGCAAATACGGGCACGCCACCCGCGTAAAGCACCGCATTGCTTGTGGCGGCAAAGGTCATCGGGGTGGTGATGACCTCATCCCCAGGACCAATTCCCGCCGCCAACACTGCAGCGTGAAGCGCCGCTGTTCCGCTGGAAAATGCGACGGCATAAGGAGCGCCGACATATTCGGCGAATGCACGCTCAAACGCATCGATCGTTGGTCCCGTCGTAAGGTATGTCCCGCGCAGGACGTCAACGACAGCGTCGATGTCGTCTTCTTCAATCCACTGCGTTGAATATGGCAAATATTTATCGATCATCACTTTCCTCCGCTAAAAGTGCTGCAATATAAGTTCTTAGTTGTTCAACGGTCAACCACTCTCGGTTGGTGTCACTGCTGTAGCGAAAACCTTCGGGAACCGGCTTACCGCCATTGGTGTATTCCTTTTTCCACCAGACAAAATCCGGTTGAATGACGTAATGGTCGTCGTATTCCACGGTACGACGGGCATCATCATCAGGGATCAAGACCTCGTGAATTTTTTCGCCCGGTCGAATCCCGATAATCTCTTGCTCACATTCTGGGCAGATCGCCTTGGCGAGATCAACAACGCGCATACTTGGAATTTTGGGTACAAAGATTTCTCCACCGTGCATCCGATCGAGGCTCGCAAGAACGAAACGGACCCCCTGATCCAAGGTGATCCAGAAGCGAGTCATTCTTACGTCAGTGATTGGAAGCCTGCCGGTTTTTTTTAACCTGATAAATAACGGAACTACACTCCCGCGGCTGCCGACGACATTTCCATACCGAACAACGGCAAAGCGAGTTTTGCGTTCACCTACATAAGCGTTTGCTGCGACGAATATCTTTTCCGAGGCGAGTTTGGTTGCACCGTAAAGATTAATCGGGTTGACCGCTTTATCTGTACTAAGAGCGATGATTTTTTCAACACCACAATCAATAGCTGCATCAATCACATTTTGTGTACCAATGATATTCGTCTTGACTGCTTCAAAAGGATTGTATTCGGCCGCTGGTACCTGTTTTAAAGCCGCTGCGTGAACGACAATATCCACACCGTCAAAAGCTCGGTATAAGCGTTCTTTGTCTCTCACGTCGCCGATGAAAAAACGAATGCGAGGGTCATCGAAAGACTGCGCCATTTCGTACTGTTTTAGCTCATCTCGACTGAAAATGATTACCTTTTTAACAGATTCCTGTAACACTGTGGCTACGAAACGTTGTCCAAATGATCCGGTTCCTCCAGTGACGAGTACGGTTTTTTCTTTGAGAAATGAATACATCCCATTCACCTGTTTCCTATCAGGTAATTTACTTTAATTGTAGATTATTGTCGTTCACTTCGTTGTCGTTCGCTTCGTCTTTTATAAAGCATATGCACCGCCGTTTGAGCCTCAACCATTGCTTCGCGAACTTCATAAACGATGACATCCGCCACCATTACATCATCTCGGTCAACGAGCGCCTGCTCGAGCTGACCGAGATACCCCGCCTCACGCGGCCAGTTAAGCTCGGCAACCTCCTCCGGAACGGCCCGCGCCACTGCGCCGAGCGCATCATACACCCACGACAAGCCGTCAAAAACAGCCGCAAGTGTCGCATAGCCCTTTTCCTTATCCCCGAACTTGATCTCCTCAGCGACGGTATCGCACGCCGCGATGAGTCTGGGTAAATAATCTTTAAGCGAGCCGAGCAACGCTTTAAGTTCTTGTTCCATCGCAATCTCCTCTGCGTGAAATGAAATATAACAACAACCGAGTCGTCCGGACGGCACGGTACAGGTCGGTATAAAAGCGGACGTTTTTCTGCGCAATCTTCTCGTCACGCACGCTTGCGTCGTCGCTATCTGACTCAATATTAGCGGCTTGTATTCTTTCATGCAAGACGGACACGAGGTAACCCAAGAGCTCATCGAGCTCCGTTCGCGACCTGATCTCCGCGTCGAGCCGATCAAGTCTTCGAACGACCTTTTGGACTTGCTTGACGTCTGGCCTCTCAGACTTGATCAAATCGTGTAACTCCCTGGCTGCCTTTCGGGCTTTCCGAATCGGGACAGAGGCGGCATGCAACAGAGCATATTCCTCGTCCAATCCCAGCTTCGGCGGCATTGGCGGTCTATGCTTTTGAATGACTTCTTTAATCTCCCGATCCAGATCGACTTTTTGATCCGCATAGCGCTCCGCGAATTCGCTCAACGGTATAAAAGGAACGCCTTCGATCTTCGCTCCCTGCGCGGTGCTGTTGTAGACGCGGTCGCCGAGTTGATGGACCGCCACAAACGATTCAAACCAGCGCTTCATCGAAAGGTAGACATAATCCGTTGTCAGCATCGAACCGTCGTTGGCCTCGACTTCGATAAGCTTTCTCCCCCCCTGAACAAAAGCATCCAGCGCGCGGCGATGCGGATGGTCGGGCGCATGGGAATATCCGCCCGTATAACCGAGATCTTGACCGACGAGAGTGATCGGACCGGACGTCATTTGCCTCGCCAGGTCCAAAGCGACGTTGGCAACCGAAGGTCCGGTATGGGCGAAGCCCGGATCAAAACCGAGCTTTTCGTTATACCATTTTTGAAACGGCGTTTGCTCCACTTGAAAGACGACCTTTGGCCCGCGGTATTGTCTTAAGATTTTATAATAGATCATCGGCGAATAAAACAGCGGAACATCGAGATCAGGGACGCGTTGAAAATGAGCATGGTTGGCCGGCATTCCGTCGACGGAAACGACGAGATGCGGCCGCACGCCGTACCGGACCAGCGTCGTAATCGCCGAACCGGCAGCGATCAACAGCGCGCGCTCGCGGAGCCAGTGAAGCTCGGGCAATGCGTGCGCCAGCGAAGGACCGGCGGCGAGGATGATGGCCGGAACGTCCCACCGCGCCTTAAATTCGTTAAACGGCGTCGAACGCGCGGCGTGGCGCATGTTGAGCAAGTAATTGTAATGCCACTGCAATGAAAAGCTGATGAGCGTGTTAAAGCCGACCTGATGAATGCGGGCCAGCTCCAAAAGCCAACGCTCCAGCTCGGCGATCTCGTCGCCAGCGATCTGGCGATAATTGGGCGCGACGTCAACGCGAAAGCGAGACAGATACCCATTGTGAAAAAGCTGCCCTAGATAACGCTGCAGTTCGTTACGTTGCGACGCTTGAAAAACTTTGATCCGCTCATCGCCGTGATTCTTCAGAACATTAGAGGCCCGAAGGCGCGCGTAAAGTTCGGCCATCGGCTCGATCAAGACAAAGCGATCGTCTTCGGTCGCCCGGACGCGCAACGCCGGAAGCAGGTAGCCGAGCCCGGCACCGATGACGATGTGCAAAAACCCCGGCCGATGGATCACCTCGGCAAAGCGCTGGGCCTCCCGAGCGGGATCATACGGGCTATGTATGTAGTACGCGCGACCGTTGCGGATGACTTTGACCGTTGTTTCGCCGTTCCTCGCGGTTTCATACGCGAGTTCCTGGGATCGTAATGCGGGATTGGCTTCGCGCACCGCCAGTCCTCCTTAGAGACTTAACGTTCCTGTATCGAAGTCGAAGTCCCAAAGATAAAGACGGCAAGGAGAGAACCGTGCGTTCTCTCCTTGCGACCATCGATCGATTCATGTCTTTGTCACGCCGGCTTACCGAAGGAGCTGCAACACGCCCTGCGGCACCTGGTTCGCCTGCGCGAGCATCGCCTGCGCGGCCTGCGAAAGGATGGTGTTCTTGGTGAACTCCATCATTTCTTTGGCCATATCGACGTCCCGGATGCGCGATTCAGCGGCGGCGAGGTTTTCCGAGGCAGTGCTGAGGTTGTTAATCGTGTGCTCAAGACGGTTTTGAAGAGCACCGAGCTTGGAGCGCTCCTGCGAGACTCTTTCAATTGCGCTGTTGATCGTCGTAATGGCTGCATTAGCACCAGTTTGACTCGTGATATTCACAGAACTTAAGCCAGTGAACGCCGACACCTTCATCGTCGCGATCGTCAGAGTAACGTTTTGATCGGCATTCGCTCCGATGTGAAACTTTTTACCACTAAAGGTACCATCCAGCAATTTTTGTGTGTTAAATTCCGTTGTGTTGGCAATGCGATCAATTTCGGCTTTCAGAGCGTCTACTTCTTGTTGAAGCGCTTGTCTGTCCTCATCTACGTTCGTGTCGTTCGCCGCTTGCACGGCCAGTTCGCGCATGCGCTGCAGGATGGCGTGCGTTTCGTTGAGCGCGCCTTCCGCCGTCTGGATGAGGGAGATGCCGTCCTGGGCGTTTTTCACCGCCATGTCGAGACCGCGGATCTGCCCGCGCATCTTCTCCGAGATGGCGAGGCCCGCCGCGTCGTCGCCGGCGCGGTTGATGCGAAGCCCGGAGGAGAGCTTTTCCAGCGACTTGGCGACGTTCGAGTTGTTGAGCGTGAGCATCCGGTAGGCGTTCATCGCCGAGATGTTGTGGTTGATGCGCATCGCCATTCCTCCTTGAATGGGTTTTCCCGCCTCCGTGCGGGGGCCGGCCGCCGCATGGCGCCCTGCGGCGCCGGCTTCATCCTCATGTATCGGACGGAGCGCCGGAGCCGTTTAGCCCTTTGCGCCGCCTTCGACGCACGATTTTTTACGATCATGACGATCGCGGCCGGGGCCCTTCGCCGTGACCCCCTCCCCGAGGACGCGCGCTTACGCGCGGACGACGGTAAGGCCGACGACCTCCGCCCATCCCGCCCGGCGGAGCGCCGCCGCGCAGGCGTGCAGCGTGCTCCCCGTCGTGTAGACGTCGTCGACGAGGAGGACCCGCGCCCCCGGCGGGCGGCCGTCGTCCCGGGAGACGTAGAGCGTCTCCGCCCGCCTAAGGCGCGCCGCCCGGCCGAGCGACGCCTGCCGCCGGCCGTCGTCGGGCCGCACGAGAAGCGCCCGCACCGGAAGGCCGCTCGCCCGGCTCAGGGCCCGCGCCAGCGCCTCCGCCGGGTTGAACCCCCGGGCCCGTTCCCGCGCCGCCGCCATCGGCACGAACGTCACCGCGTCAAAAGAGTCATGCGCAAAATGATGCAGATAGGCGAGGATGAGGAGGCGCGAAAGGGGCCGGAAGAGACCGAGCTCCCGCCCGTATTTGTAGCGGTGAAGCAGCTCGCGCACCGTGGCGGTGAGCGTCACCGCGCTCCGGTTCAGGGCGAGGGCGGTCCCGTGACGGGCGTCCGCGCGCCACCGCCGGCAGTCGGCGCAGAGCCCGTCGCCGGCGCCGGGCGGCGGGGACGGCGGCCCGGGCGGCGCCCCTCGATGCCCCAAGGCTGCACGACCGTCGCCCGGCGTCCCGCGCGCCGGACCGGGGGCGAGGTCGCGCAGCCGCGGATCACGAAGCGACCGGCCGCAGTGGGCGCAAAGGGGCGGCGCCGGCGCGGGCACGTCTTCCCGGCACCGACCGCAAAAAAGATCGCCCAGCGGATGGTCGTCCTCCGCGGCAAAGGGCACGCCGCAGAGAAGGCACGCCGCCGTTCGCCGGAAAAAAAGCGCCGAAAGCGATCGCACCCGGGCGAGGGCTTCGGACGACCGCATCCCCCGGACGATCGACCCGAGAAGCGTCCGCCCGCGCTTTTCCCCCGCCGGAAGGAGCGCCGCAAGGCGCGGATCATCGGCGGAAAGTTGCTGCGCCGCCGGCGCCGCCTCCGCCAGGCGGTTCATCGCCGCGATGTGCCCTGCCGCCCGGCGGATCCCCTCCGTCTCTTCGGCGGCGAAAAACGCCACCGCCCCCGCGTCGTCTTCGGCCATCCGCCCTGCGCGCCCGGCGATCTGAATGAGCGTCGGCGCGTCGAACACCCGGGCGTCGGCGTCCAGGACGACGACGTCGCTCCCGGCGACGGTCACCCCGCGCTCCAGGATCGTCGTCGTGACGAGGACGTCGAGCGCCCCTTCGCGAAAGGCGCGCACCTTGGCGTCGCGCCCGTCGTCCCCGGCGTGCGTCCCGGCGATGCGCACGCCATCCGCCCGCGACCCGTCCGGCACCGCCTCCGCGGCGCCCGACGGGTCGGAACCGGCGGCAGCCCGGCCGGCATCCGCGTCCGCCCGGCCCGCGGCGTTGAGCGCCGAGGCAAGGGCCGCCACGGCCTCTGGCACGTCGGCGACGCGCGGCACGAAGGCGAACACCCGCCGCCCGCGCCGGAGCCGTTCGCGGATGAAGTCGAGGGCGGCAGCCGGCATTCTGACGGCCGATCGCCCGCCCTCGCCGCGAAAGATCGGCCGCTTGAGACGGATGACCTCCGGCTCCGGCAGCGGCCGGCCGTGATGGCGGAGCGGCACGATGACGACCGCCCCGCCCGAGGCCTGCACGTCCGCGAGATCTTCCGCGCTCGGCGTGGCCGTGACGATCACGATCCGCCCGCCCGGCCGAAGCGCACGCCGGACGGCCCGCGGAAGAAACGGCTCGGCCGTATACGGAAAAGCGTCGGCCTCATCGACGATGACGACATCGAAGAAGCGTTCGAAAAGAAGCGCCTGATGCGTCGTCGACAGCGTGAGCGCCGACGCCTCGGCGAACGCCTCGGCCCCGCCGTAGAGGGCGACGACCGCTCCGGGAAACGCGGCCCGGAGCCGGGGCCACAGTTCCAGCACGACGTCGCGCCTGGGCGTCGCCCAGAGGACGCGCCGCCCGGCGGAAAGAAGCGCCTCGACCGCCGGGAAGAGCATCTCCGTCTTCCCCGCGCCGGTCACCGCCCACAGGAGGAGCGCCGGCGGCGGGGCTTCTTCCGCCGTCCCGCGGCAAGGCGCATTTTCGGAAGCGGCCATCGGCGCCGATTCCGCCAAAGCGCCGCCCGGGCGGTCCCTCTCTTCGGTGAAAGCGCCGGCGACGAAGGCGCGGACGGCCTCCGCCGCCTGCCGCTGCGCGGGCGTAAGGCGCGCCCGCCAGGACTCCCCACCGGTCCCGGCGGCGCCGGCTACGGCCGGCGGCCGGGCCTTTTCCCCGAACCGGGCCGCGTCCCGTTCGCGATCGCCGGCCGCTCCGGCCTCCCCCGCCTCCGGCGCCTCCGCCGCCTCTGTCTCCGGGCGCTCCGCCGGGCGCCCATCCGGCGCCCGGCCCGACCGCACCGCCGGCGCCACCGTCCCCGACGCCCCGGACGCCTCCGCCGCCCGGAAGACGGCGGTGCAGCCCCGCACGGGGCCGAGGGCGGCGCACGCGGGGCAGAAGACGTCCTCCGTCCCGCAATCGGCGCAAAGGTGCGTCTCCACCGTCCGGGACGCGGTGCCGCAGCGGCGGCAGACGAAGACGGGCGCGCCGTCCCGGACTTCGAGGCCCATCCCCGCCGCAAGCCGAAGCGACCCTTCGTCGAGGAGCGCCTGGACGAGGAAAAGCAGCGCTTCCTCCCGGGAAGCAAGATCCGAACATTCCGTCCTTTTAAGCCGCCGGACAAGCTGCTCGAAGGTGAGCACCCGCCCCGCCACCGCTTCGAGGAGGCACGATCGGGCCGCCGCGAACGCCGGCCCATCCGGCAGGGCCTCCAGGGCGGGCGCGCCAGCCCGATCGCCGGCGGCCGGCGGGAACGACGCGTCCCCCGACGCCGATCCACCCGTCGGATCGCCCACGGCCGATGCGCCGGTTGGGCCGCCGGCGAGCGGCGGGCCCGCCGCTTCATTGGCATCCGGCGGCGCCGCCGGCGCCCGCTCCGGCCGCGAAGGCGAAGCCGCCAGCCAGGCCGACCAACCGACGTCGAAGCGCCGGTCGGCCTCCCGGAGGGCCGCCTCCGCCGTCTCGGCGCGGCCTTCCGCAAGGGCCGCCATCGCCCACTCGGCGACCGCAAGCGGCACCATCGGCAAAAGGGGCGCCGCCTCCGCCGGGTCGATGCCCGCCCGGGCGAGGCCCGCAAAAAACGCGGACGGCGACACGACGGGCCGGACCGTCCCCCGCACCCGGAACAGGGCCATCCGCACGGCCATCCCTCCTCGCCTTAGGTCGATGCGGCGCCGGACGCGATCGGTTCGGCGAACGGCGATCGGTTCAGACCGTCCGCTTTTTAGGCGGTCCTAGCGCCCTTCCTCCGGACCGCCCCCTTCTGCCGCCGGATGAGCGGCCCGCGCCGCATCGCCCGCCGGCCGATCCGCTCCCAGCGCGCCGAGGAGGCGGCGAAGATCGGCCCGCGGCGCCGCCGCCGCCCGGTTCGCCCAGGCGATCTCCGCGTACAGCTCCTTCCGGAAGACGCCGACCTCCCGCGGCGCCCGGATGCCGAGCCGGACGCCGCCCCCCTCAACGCCGAGGACGACGATCTCGATGGCGTCGCCGATGACGATCGCCTCGCCGACCTTTCGCTTCAGGACGAGCACGCCGCCTCACCCCCGCCCCTCGGCCGGCTCGGGCCGCTTCGGAAAAAGCGGCATGCGCGTCGAGTAGGGGACGTCCTCGAGGACGACCTGTTCGCCGAGGCGCGTCCGGACGTTCACGACGATCGGCGCCCTGAGGTTGATCGTCGACGCTTCCTTTGGCGAGCGCACGGTGACGACGGCGAGGACGACAGCGTCCTCCGGCGCCTCCCACGGCCCGAGGCGATCTTTCACGTCGTCCGGAAGCGCGAAGGCGTAGTCCGGGTAAAAGGCGTACGGATTCGCGACGGGAAGCGCCACCGCCGGCGCCTCCGCCGCCTCGAGCACGTAAAAAGGCGGCGCCTCCTCAAAAAGCCGCCAGCGCGTATAGGTCTGAAAGCCGGGAAGCCCCCGGCGAAAGGTGATCACGGGGTCGTCCACGGACGCCACCCCCCGACGTCATCTCCCGGCCGCCTCACCGCCCGCGGACCGACATCCGTTCCGCCGTTGCCGGCCCTCGTCCCGGCCGCTTCCCGCATCCCTTCACAGGAGCATCTCCAGGCTCGGCGCCGGCCACGGCGGAAGCACCCGGTCGTCGACGACGGCCGCAAAGCGAAGGCGCGGGGCAGCCGTCGGCACGATCCGGACCTCCCCCGGAACGTAATCGATCTCCGGCCGCCGGGGACGGATCTCGATCTCGACGCCGCCCCGTTCCCACGCGATGCGAAGGGCGCCCGGGTCGTAGGCGAGGCGCACCGCGCCGGCGGACGGCTCGAAGCGAAGCCCCGGCGGCGGAGGCGGAGGCGGGAAGGCCCGGTCGCGGGCGATGTCGGCGATCGCCCGGCCGCCGCCCGTCCCCGCCTCGATGCGGGCGAGGCGCCGGCCTTCCTCCGCCCGCCGGGCGATGCCTTCGAGGGCCCCTTCGCGCCCCGCCTCGGCCGCCCGCCGCGCCGCCTCGAGGGCGCCGAGCCGGCCGAGGGCCGCCCAGGCCCCGCTCTGGTCGATCGAAAGCTTTGGCGGCGTGCGCTCGATGCGCATCCTGGCCGGCACCTGGCGGATCGAGACGTCGGCGGGCGGCTGGCGGATGAGAAGCTTCCCCGGCCGCCGTTCGATCGCGATCGCGGCGCGGGTCGCGCCGATGATGAGCCGCACCCCGGGCATCGACCGCCCGCTCCTTTCCTCCCCGGTCTTCTGCTCGCGCTTCTTCCGCCGCCCGGCGCCCATCCGTCCCCATCAGCGCAAAAAGTCGACGAGCGTCGGCAAAAGCACCCGCGCGCCGGTGGCGAGCGCCGCCCGGTGGACGTTTTCCTGCATGTTGAGGCGGGTGATCGTCTCCGCGATGTCGACGTCGGCCTGGCGGGAGAGGAGTTCTTCCGTGATCGCCGTCTCCCCTTCGAGGCGCCGCATCATCATCTCGAGGCGGTTTTCCACCGCGCCGAGCGTCGTATGGGTGCGCAAAAAGCGATCTTCGTGATCGTCGAGGGCGCCGAGGAGATCGCCGACGGCCTGGCCGCCTTTCAGGCGCTCGACGACTTTATCGAGAAACGCAAAAAACGGATCGCCGTTTCGGTCCGGCGTGTTGAACAGCGTCTTGCCGATGACGTTCATCGGGAGGTCGATGCCGGGCTTGAGCGTCGCCTCGATCACGGCGTCGTTCCCGCCGGGATTCTGGACCGCCGGTCCCGCCGCCTCCCGGAAAACCCTCTTCGTCGGATCGGCCGGATCCGGCCCGTAAGGCGGCTCCCCGGTGTTCGTCCCGGCGAACAGGAAGCGCCCGCCGATGGACGTGTTGGCGATCGCGCCGAACTGTTCCTTGATCTGGGCGATCTCGGCGGCGAGCGCCGCCATCGCCTGTTCGCCGAGGGTGTCGCTCGCCCCCTGCACCATCTTCTCCCGAAGCGTCTTGAAGAGGTCCTCCGCCTCAAAAAGCGCCGCGTCCGTCGCCCGCACCCAGCTCAAGAGCGTGTCGCCGTTTCGCCTGTACTGCTCGATCGCCCGAAGCTCCGCCTGCCCCCGGAGCGTCATCACCGCCGTCACCGGATCTTCGGACGGCTTAAGCACGCGCTTTCCGGTCGCGAGCTGCCCCTGCAGCCGGCCGAGCCGCGCGAGCGACCGCGCGTAATTCGCCAGAAACTGCGACGCGAGCATCCCGTGGGTCACGCGCACGCCCATCCCCCCTTTCCGCGCCGAACGTCGCCCTGGCCGCGCGCCCGGTCATCCCGATCCGCGCCGGCCGCCTCCATCCGCGCCGACGGCCAGGGCGGCCGAAGTCGCTCCCGAGCCGCCCGACCGGCCCTCCGCCGCGGTCAGCCGAACCGCCCGATCCGCGCCGGCAAGCGTCCCGGCCGCCCGATCCGCGCCGGCCGCCCGATGCGCCGGCCCCCCCGTCATGGACGAAGGGGCGGTAGAACGGCCGCCCGATGCGCCGGCCCCGTGCCCGCTTACCGCCCGACGAGGCCGGTGCCGTTGATGAGCCGATCGAGGAGCTGGTCGATGGCCGTAAGGGCCCGAGCCGCGGCGCTGTAGGCGTGCTGGTATTCGATGAGCTTCGTCATCTCCTCGTCGAGGGAGACGCCGTGGACCGACTGCCGCTGGCGATCGACCTGCTCGACGAGCGTCGCCTTCATCTCCCGCAGGTGGTCGGTCCGCTGGGCGTCGATGCCGAGGCGGCCGATGAGGCTGCCGTACGCCTCGCCGAAAGCCTCGCCGGTCGGAAGCCCCGGAAGCCCCGCCGTCCGAAGCGCCGCCAGCGCCTTCGCCGTTCGGCCGTCGGCGATGCCCGTCGGCGGGGCGCCGGCGGCGGCGAGGAGGGTCCGGTCCCGGACCAGCAGGGGGTTGACGGCGACGTCGCCGATCCCGCGGGCCTCCCAGACGTACGCCGACCCCGGCGGGTCCGCGTTCGGATCGAGAAACTGCGCGTCCGTCCACGAAAGGGTCCCGCTTTGCAGCTGATCCCAGACCGCCGGATCGAGCGTCTCCAGCCACGACCGGCTCACGAAAAACGGAATGTTGCTCGGGTCCGTCTTTCCGGCAAGAATGTCCCGGAGGTTCACCCCGGCCATGTGGCGCCGGTTGACCTCGGCTTGAAACGCCCGGGCGAGGGCGTCGTAGCGTCCCTGAAGATCGGCGAGCACCCGGTCGCGGGCCTCCATCGCCGCCTGGAGCGTGCCGCCGCGGGCCTGAAGCGCTTCTCCGCCGAGCGCCACCGTCGTCCGCCCGGCGCCGTCCGTCCCGATCTCGAGGGGCCGGACGTCCGTCCCGTCGACGAGCGTCTTGCCGCCGGCGATCGTCACCCGGATCATGCCGTTTCCGAGGTCGACGACCTCGAGATCGACCCGCGCCGCAAGCTCGTCCAGAAGGTGGTCCCGGGCGTCCTCCCAGTCGTTCGTCATAAGGCCGTGGGGCCTGAGCCGCCCGATCTGACCGTTCAGGTCGGCGATGCGCCGGGCGATGGAGTTCACCTCTTCGGCGATCTGGCGCACCTGGAAGTCGAGGTCGCCCCGGATGCGATCGAGCGACTCGGCGATGTGCCAGAAGGCGTCGACGAGGCTCTGGGCCGCGCCGATCGCCTGTTCCCGGGCCTCCCCCCGCTCGGCGTTCAGGGCGAGGTCGTCGAACGCCCCGAAAAAGGCGTCCGCGGCCGCGAGAAGCCCCGTCCCGCCGAGCTCGGGATCTTCCCGGAGCACCGCCTGCAGCCGGTCGTAGACGTTCGAGAGCGTCTCGTAGTACGCCGCCGCCGCCCGCTCCTCCCGGTACTGCCGGTCCAGAAACCCGTCCCGGAGGCGGGCGATCCGCGCCACGTCGACCCCCATCCCGATCTGCCCCGGCAGCGCCCCCATCGTGAGGCCCGGATAAGGGAGCGGCCGGGCGGCGACGAGCTCCGCCCGCTGGCGGGTGTAGCCGTCCGTGTTGGCGTTGGCCACGTTGTGTTCCGTCGTCTGGAGGGCCGCCTGCTGGGCGAAAAGCGCCCGGCGGGCGATCTCGACGCCGGTAAAGGTCGAGCGCATCCCCATCCCCCTTTCGGGCCGAAGGCATTGCATTGCCCGTCGTCTCGCGTGCCCGCCGTCTCGGTGCCGCTTGCCGCGCCCCGGCGTCGCTCCGGGGCAGGCGACCCCCTGGCCGGCGCGAACGCCTCGTCCGCCCGAACCGTCCACCGGAATCGTCCGTCCGAACCGTCCGGGGCAAAAGGCGCCGCGCTCGGCCGATCGCTCCGAAGCCGGCGTCCCGCTTCGCGCCGGCGCCGCCTTACGCCCGCCCGTCGAACAGGGCGCCGCCGTCCCGGGGCACCTCCCGCCCCGGCGGGGCGTATCCCGCGCCTTCGCCGGCGCCGGCGTACAGCTTGATGAGCGCCTCGATGGAGGAAAGCGAAAAGGCGATCAGCGCCTGGTTGATCTCGTTGGCCGCCCGAAGGCGGGCGATCCGGTCCCGAAGCGCCGCCCGGGCGCCTTCCAGCCGCGTTCGCGCCTCTCCGGGCGCAAGCCGCTCGATGAGATCCTGCAGGGTCCGGGGCGCCGCATTCCCCCGGCCGGTCGCGGCCGCCCAGCGTCCGACCGCCTCCGCCCGGCGCGCCTCCAGCTGTTCGGCAAGGCGGACGAGGGCCATCTCCTCCGCCACCGCCTGCTCGAGCGCCGGCACCTCTCCGGCCGTGAGGGAGGCGCGCTTTCTTTCGGCCGCCGCGATGAGGGCGTCGTGCACTTTGATGAGGTCCTCCAGCACGTCGATCAAAGCGGAGAGCGCCGCCGCATCCGGACGGCCTTCCGTCCCGCGTTCCGGTCCGTCGGTCCGCATCGCTCCCCCCGCCTTCGCCCCGCCGGAGTTCACCGCTCCGCCCGCCGGCCGCCGGCCAGCGCGCGCAGGAGGGCCTCGGCGATCGCCGCCGGATCCGGGCGGTAGGCGCCTTGTTCGACGGCCTGCCGGAGGGTTTGAAGGCGCTGCGCCCGATCGCCCGCCACGCCGAAGACCGGCGCGCCCCCCGAAGCCGGGGCGGAAGAGGGGCCGGCCGGAGCCGGCCCCGCCGCCGCGGGGCCCTCCGAAGCCGAGGCGCCGGCGCCGGCGGCCGGAGACCGCGCCGGCGCCGGCGCGCCGGTCGGGGGCGAAACGGCCGGCACCCCGCCCGGAACCGGCGCCGGCGTCGCGCGCCCGGCGCCTTCGACCGAAAGCGCCCGCGCCGCCGGCGAGATCTCCAGCCGGTCTTCGGCCCGAAGCGCCCGATGCGGCGGGGGCGTCCGGCCGGCGCTAGCCCGGCTGGCCTCCGCCCGGTAGGCGCCGGCGCCCTGCGTCGGATCGATTTTCATGCCGCATCCCCCGCTTTCGGCAACTCGAGCGCCGCCTCGCTTTACCGTCAGTATCGGCCGAACGGCGGCAAAGGTTTACGGCCTACGGCCGCTTTTCCGGCGGCCGACCCTTTTTTTGCAGATACCGCTCGCCTGCCTCCGGACGCGCCTCGAGGGCGCGTTTGAGCTGCTCCGTCATTTCCTCAAGTTCCTTTTTGCAGCTCGGGCAGAAGCGCCCCTCGGTGATGAGCGCCTTCCCGCACCGCTCGCACGGGTAGGCGAGGTTCGGATGATCGGCGATCCGGATGCGCCCCTCCCGGATGAACTCGGTGATCTGCCGCACGCTCACGCCGGTTTTGTCGCTCACCTCGTAGATCGTCGCCTGCCGGTTTTCCTTTTTCCGGATGAACGCGTACACCCGCTCGAACTCCGCCTCGATCTCCGCCGCGCACGCCGGGCAGACCTTCTGCCCCGGCAGGCGAACGAACACCCGGCCGCAGCGCGGGCAGTTGGCGAGCTCCCCCATGCGCTTCCCCCTTCGGCCGTTTTTGCCGATGGCCGCTTGACGGCGGGCGGCCGCCGGACGGTCGCCTTGCGACGCTTCGCCGCCCGTTTTCGGCAAAAAACCGCCCGACCGACCCGATCCTTCGGGCCGACAACCACCCGGGCGGCCCGCTTCCGGCTTCGCCGCGTCTTCACCCTACACCCGCACCGGCTCGTCCCGATCGAGGTAGACGATCCACCGCTCCCGAACCGGAACCCCCCAGATGGCCTCGATCGCCCGGGCGTAGAGCCGAAGCTGAAGCGCGTGCCGCTTCCGGAGCGCTTCTTCGGAAGGCGGACGGCGGGCGGACCGGTCGCCGGCGCCGGTCGGGGCGGACCGGTCGGTCCGGTCGGTTTTGTAATCGAGGAGGACGAGCCCCCCGTCCTCTTCAAACAGGGCGTCGATCGTCCCCTGGACGACGATCGGTTCCGCCTCGCCGTCCGGGCCGGCCGCCGTCCGAACCGCGCCCGCCGGGGCCGAGAGAACCGCGCCCCCTTTGTCCAAAAAGACCGCCCCTTCCGCGTCCGCTCCCCCGGTTCCGGCCCGTTCTTCCCAGAGCGCCTGGGGCGACAGCGCGTAGAGGAACGACACCTCCCGCCGGAGCGTCCCCGTCCGGGCCGCCCGGGCGAGCCGCGCCCCGAGGGGCGACGTCCAGAAGCGGACGATCGCCGCCCGGTCGACCGCTTCCGCCTCCTCCGGCAGCAGGGCCTCCCCCTCGACGAGGCGGCGGATCGTCGCCTCGACCGCCTCGATCGACGGCGGCCCGCCGAAATCGAGCGACTGCAGCACCCGGTGCACCGCCGACCCGATCGCCTCCGGCGTGAGGGCCGCCCCCGAAAACCGCGGCCGCCGGAGGCGGAAGGGCGCCACGAGGGGCCGCGCCAGCGGATCCGGCGCCTCGAGCCGCCGCTTGAGCTCCGTCACGGAAAGCTTCGCCGGATACGCCGCGCCGGCGTCTGGAAGGCGCATCGCCCGAAGCAGCGCCTCCCCCGCCTTCGCCACCCGTTCCGGCCGGGGAAACAGGGCCGCCAGGGCCGGCGGGTCCGGCAGCCGGAAGGCCGCGACCGCCTCGGCCAGGATCCGGTCGGCGTCCGGCACCCGATCGCGGGCGCTTGCCGCTCCCGGCCCGGAGGCGCCGGACGGCATCGCCCGCTCGACCCCGATGCCGGGCGCGCCGGACGGAACCGCCCTTTCGACCGCATGATCGAAAGCGCCGGAAGCAGGGGGCCGCATGTCGCCGGTACCGGGCACCGCCGACGGCGTCCCCCCGGGGCTTTCGGCCGACGTCTCGCCTTTGGCGCCGACCAGGGCGCGGCCGGGCGACCCCGATCCTTCGGCCGGCGCCCCGACGAGGGCGTCCGCCGGCACGACGCGCAGGCGGAAGGCCGCCGTCCGGCCGAAGCCGTCCGGCAGGGTGACGAGGATCGCCTCGTCCGGCGACTTCCTCGCCCGGTCGAGGACCTCCCGGAACCCGCCGCCGAAGACCCCGCCGCGCTCCCGGAGCGCCGCCTCGAGGGCGAAATACAGCCGGTGCACGGGGCGATCGCTCAGGCGGATGCCCGAACGGGGCGGAAGGTCGATGAGCCGCCCCCGCGACGACTTCGGCGACCGGAGCCCGAACGTCTGGGCGGCGTCCCGGACGGCGCTCACGAGGATGAGCCGCTCCTTCGCCCGGGTCAGGCCGACGTAGAGGAGGCGGATGGCTTCCGCCCCGCGCTCCCGCCTCAGGCGTTCCTGAAGAAGGAAGCGGTACACCGCCTCGACCCGCTCGACGCCGAGGTCCAGGTCGACCCGCCGGAGGGCGAAGCCGAGCTCGCCGTGCAAAAGGAGCGACTCCCGCTCGTCCTCCCGGTTCTGCCCGCGGCCGAGCCCGGCGAGGAAGACGACCGGAAACTCGAGCCCCTTGCTCCGGTGGACGGTCATGATCCGCACCCGGTCCTCCTCGCCGTCGGCGATCCGGAGCACGTCGTCGGCGCCGCTTTCCTGAAGCCGCTCGAGTTCCCGGAGAAAGCCCGAAAGCCCCCCGAGCCCGTGTTCGGCGTACCGGGCGGCAAGATCCCGGAGGGCAAAGAGCCGCTCCCGCCGAAGTTCCCCTTCCGGAAGGCCCAGGACGTACGCCGGATAGCCGGTGTCGGCATACAGCCGGTCCAAAAGCGCCTCCGGCGAAAGCCGCCGGGAAAGCCGCCGCCACGTCTGAAGCCGCCGAAAGAAGCGAAGGAGCTTCGCAAGAAGCGCCGGAGACACCGCCGGCCCGTCGCCCGGCGTCTGCGCATCGGACCCGGCCGCCGCTTCCGCGTCGGGTTCCGCTTCATCCGGCAGGGCCGCCGCTTCTTCCGCCCCGGGCGCCGCCCCATCCGGACGGGCCCCGGCCGCATCCGCAGCGACCGCTTCTGACCCGGCCGCTCCCGCTCCGGCCGCTTCCGCTCCGGCCCCCTTCGCTTCGCCGGCCGTCTCTTTCTCCCGAAGCGCGGCCAGCCGGACGAGCGCCCGCACCGCCCGATGAAACGGCCGGTCCGGATACGCCGCCCGGATCTCCGCGAGCTCCGCATCGGTAAAGCCGCCGAACGGCGCCGTGAGCACCGCCGCGAGCGGGATGTCCTGCGCGCCGTTGTCGAGAAGCTGGAGGAGGGCCACGATCCGCTTCAAATCGATCGCCTCAAACAGCCCGGAACGCTGGTCGACGACCGCCGGGATGCCCGCTTCCCGGAGCGCCCGGGCGTAGACGTCGCCGGCGCCTCTCATCGTCGGCAAAAGGACGGCGATCTCCCGGTACGACCGGCCCGCCGCGACGAGCTCCCGGATGCGCCGGGCGATCCACCGTCCTTCCGCTTCGGCCCCCTCCGGCGCCTCTTCCTCTTCTTCCGGCGCCGCCTCTTCGCCGAAAGCGCCGTCCGCCTCCGGCGCCGGGCCGGCCGGAGCCCCGGCCGCATCCGGCCCGGCCCCGCCATCGGGCGCCCCGGCGCTCCCGCCTCCCGCGCCGGCGCCCGTCGCCTCACCGCCTTCGCCGTCCGCCGCGGCGGAAGGCGGCTCCGCCGCGCCCGGCCGAACGTCGAGGATCGTCCATTCCGGCACCGCCTCCGGATCCGGCGGCACCTCCTTCCCCGGCCTCAGGGCCGCGGCGGCGTCGTAGTCGATCTCCGCCGCCTCCTTCACCATGAGGCGCTCGAAGAGGGCGTTGATGAAGCGCAAGATCTCCGGCTTGCTGCGAAAATTTCGGTTAAGATCGATGCGAACGCGGCTTTTGGCCTCCCCGGACCCCGCGGCGGCGTCCCGCGCCGCGCCGACCGCGGCGGCCGCCTCCGGGGCCGGTCCGGCCGCCGAAGCCGCCGCGGCCCCGCCGTCGGCCGGCCCCTCCGACGAAAGGGCCCACGACCCGCCGGCGGGCGCTCCCTCCGCCGAAAGCGCCGTAGCCCCGCCGCCCGGCGCTTCCGCCGCCGAAAGTGCCGCGCCCCCGCCGTCGGGCGCTCCCTCCGCCGAAGACGCCGCAACCGCGCCATCGGCCGGGCCAACCGCCGCGGCCCCGCCGTCGGCCGGCCCCTCCGACGGAGGCGCCGCGATCGGACGGAAGCGCTCGTATTTCTCCTGAAAGAGCCGCGGCTCGCTCAGCCGGAAGCGGTAGATGCTTTGCTTGACGTCCCCGACCATAAACACCCGCACGCCGCGGGCAGAAAGCCGGGCGACAAACGCATCCTGCAGCCGGTTCGTATCCTGATACTCGTCGACGAGCACCTCGTCGTACTGCGCCGCGACCGCCTCGAGGGCCCCGGCCTCGAGCACCCGAAGGAGCGCCCGGGCGACGTCGGAAAACGTCCGGACGTTCTCCCGCCCCTTGATCGCCTCAAGCCGGTCCGCGTACTCCCGGTACAGGCCGACGAGCGCCTCGAGGACCGGGCGGGCGGCGGCCGCCTCTTCGGCCGCCTCCTCCGCCGGGACGAGGGCGGGGGTGAGGCGATCCTTCAGCTGATCCCGAAGCGCCGCCCGCTCCCGCTTGAGCCGCTCGACGGCCGCCCCGGCCTCCGGCGAAAGCCCCCGAACCGACACCCGGGCGAGCGGGCGGGCGAAAAACCCCCGCAGGGCGGCGACGACGTCGTCCCAGCCTTCGGCCGCCCGCACCGCCTCGAGCGCCGCCTCCGCGGCGGCGGCGTCTTCCGCGAACGGCTCCGCCGCCTTGGCCGACACCGCCCGGGCCTGTCCGACGAGCCCCCAAAGATCCCGGACCAGCCCCTCGAGCGCCTCGGTCATCGTCCGCCGGAAGGCCAAAAACCACCGGCCCGCCGTCGCGCCGGCGGCCGCCCCGGCGTAAGCCTCGAGGCCCGCGGCAAAAAAAGCGTCCGGGTCCGGCAGCGAGCGGACGAAGTCGTCCAGCCGAAAGAGCGCCTCGACGAGCGGCCCGTCGTCCCGGGTGGCGTGCAGCCAGTCGACGAGCCGGTAAAACGGATCGTCCGGCGCCTTCGTCCCGTACGCCCAGGCGAGCGTCGCCTCAACCGCCGCCTGCCGAAGCGGCCGCTCCTCGATCTCGTCGATGAGCCGAAACGACGGATCCCAGCCGATGAGGTGGGCGAAGCGCCGGACGACCCGGAGCGCGTAGGCGTCGAACGTCGTCACTTCCGCCTGGGGCAAAAGAAGAAGCTGACGCCGGAGATGGGGATCGCCCGGGCGGGTCCGGGCCCGCTCGAGAAGCGCCCGGGCGAGGCGGCTTCGCATCTCCTCCGCCGCCGCCCGGGTGAACGTGAGGACGAGCAGCCGGTCGAGGGACGTCCGGCGACCAAAGCCCGCCTTGTCCGGCATCGGGGCTTTCGCGCCGATCTCGCCGGACGCCGCCGCACCGGCCTTTCCGGACGCCGTCGTACCGAGCTCGCCGGACGCCGCTGCACCAGCCACGCCGGACGCCGTCGCACCGGCCTCGCCGAACGGCCCCGAACCGCCGGGGCTGCCGGAGGCGGCCGCCGCCATGAGTCCGCCGGGGGCTTCCGCACCGGCCTCGCCGAAGGTCTCCTGCCCGCCGGACCCCGCCGCCTCGCCGGCGCCGCCCGGGCCCGCGTCGTCGCCGGCGACGAGGCGGACGATCCGCTCGATGAGGACCGCCGTCTTCCCCGAGCCGGCGGCGGCGGCGACGAGCATCTCGTCGTGCCGGACGCCGATCGCAAGCCGCTGCTCCGGCGTCCAGCGAACCCCTCCCGCGCCCGGAGATGCGCCCATCACATCTCGCCTCCCTGCCCGTCTTCATCGTCCCGGCCCGCCGCCTCCGCCGCGGCCGCCCGGCCGTGCACGATCTCCGCCAGCACCCGCCGGGCGTCGCCGGCCGAATAAAACCGCCGGGGCCGGTCGCCCGCCTCCGGATCGAAGCCGCACACCGCCTGGTACGGGCAGAAGCGGCAGACGGGAGTCCCGTCCGGCTCGGCGAAGGGCGCTGCCGGATACCGCCCCGCCTCGATCCCGGCCACCGCCTCCTCCAGCTTTTCCCGGGCCAGCGCCCGAAGGGCCGCCCAGCCGGCCTCCGGGATGAGGAAGAGGGCCGTCCCCCGGCTGCCCGCCGGCAGGTCCCCCTCCAGCGTAAGCGAAAGATCGAGAACCGCGCTGTCGACGGTGCGGCGCCGGGATTTTTTCTCTTTCTTCTGCTCCTGAATCGCCCGCAGCCGCTCCGGCAGGCTTTCGTCCAGGCAGAAGACGGCGTCCCGGTCCCGGGCGATCCAGCCGCTTAGGCGATACGCTTTGAGCACGAGATGCGCGATCTCCGCCTCCCCCTCCGACCCTTTCACGATCGGCCGGGGATCGCCGACGATCTGGTAGAGGGCCGCCGCCGGCCGCGGCAGGATCCGCTTCCCTTCGATCCGGAGGCCTTCGTTCAAAAGAAGATCGAGGTAGACGATGAGCTGGAGATCGACGCCGGCCAGAAACCGCCGGGCGTCCGGCGCCACAAAGCGGGACTTGTAATCGACGATCCGGAGCCAGGGCGCCGCCTTCCCCGGGGCGAGGTCGATCCGGTCGATCCGGCCGCGGATCCGGATGACCCGGCCGCCGGGAAGCCGAAGCGGCACCCCGTCCCGGCCGTCGCCGACGGCGAATTCAAAGGCGTGCGGCCGAAACGCCCCCCGCCGAAGCTGCTCCACCGCCGCCCGGGCCGTCCGTTCGACGTGCCGCCGGAGCCGGTGGGCGATCGCTTTCCGGCGGGCGTCGGCCGAAAAGAGGGCCCGGCGATCCTGTTGCAGGGCCGCCGCCGTCGCCGCCTCGACCGCCGCCCGGAGCGCCGCCTCGGCCTCGGCGGGGATCCCGCCGGAAAGCCACGACCCGCCCGCCCCTTTCGTCCGGTCGGCCAGCGCCGCGAGGGCCGGACCGGCGGCGGCGAGCGCCGCGTGATAGAGCTCCCCGACGTCGGGCATCGTCAGCCGGTGCACCGGCCGCTCGGCGAGGGCGAGCCCGTGGGCGGCGTAAAAGGCGTACGGGCATTCGTGGTACCGCTCCATCTTCGACACGCTCGCGATGAGAGGCGGCGGAAAGAGCCGCCGGGCGAGCTCGGGCGCAATGCGCCCCCGCTCCGGCCGGCCGGCGGCGAGCCCGGCGATCCCCCGGGCGGAAAGGCCGGCCGGATCGCCCGCCTTCTCCAGGGCGACGTAAGCGGCATAAAGCGGCCAGAAGGCCGGCGGCGGCAGGGCGCCCCGGACAAAGGCCCGCACGCCGGCGGCCAGAACCTGAAGCCCCTGCGTCGGGGAAAGGAGGGACGGCGGGATCCGGCGACCCGCGGCCGGCGGCGACGTCTCCTCCAGCGCCTCGACCCACGGCGCCGGCGTCGCCGGCTCGTCGCCGATCGCCGCCGGGACGAAGACGGCGCGGGCGCGCCCGGCCTCGGCGAAGAAGCTCCAGAGCTTCACCGCCGCCTCCGCGACCCGCTCCTCGAGCGGCGGCGCGAGACGCACGGCCGGCGCCTCCGCCTCGGCGAGCCGCTCGAAGAGCCGGCGCCGCTCCGCCTCCGAAAGCCAGCCGTCGTCGCCGCCTTCCGGCGGCATCGCCCCCCGGACGGCGCCGAGGAAGACGATGACGTCGACGTCGAGGAGGCGAGAGCGGTCGAGGTCCGCCACCGTCACCGCCTCCACCGTCCGGGGCACGAGGCGAAACCGCGCCGAGCGCAGCCCGAAGCGGAAAAGGCGGGCAAACGTCCCGGCGTCCATCGGCGTCTCGCCGAGGACGTCCGCCGTCTGCTCGAGGAGCTCGATCAGCGTCTGCCAGGCCTGCCGGTCTTCGTCCGCCTCCTCGACCGCCCCCCGCCCCTCGGCGGCGAACATCGACCGGCGCACCCCCGCCTCGACGTCCAGCGCCTCGATCCGCCGCCAGAGCCGCCGGGCCCACGCCCCGGCCGTCGGCGGCTCGGCCGCCGTCCTTTCCTCCGCATCGGGAAAAAGGGCCTGGGCGAGGGCTTCCCGGATCTTTTCCCGGAGCGCCGCCGCCCCGGCCCCTTCCGGCCCGCCGCCGGCGAAAGCGGCTCCGGCTTCCCGCGCCCCATCGGCCGGGCCCGCCGGACGTCCCGCCGTCTCCGGCCGCCCGCCGTCCCTCGCCGCCTCGACCTCAGGCGGCCGGCCGAAATGCGGCTTCGCCCAATCGCTTCCCTGCACGCCGTACTCGAGAAGCCAGTTCTCCAGCCGATCGATGTCGGCTTCCGTGAGCGTCATGCCCCGGGCTTCAAAAAACGGCCCGAGAAGCCCCGTCTTAAGGAGCGCGATGAGCGCCGGGGTCGACGGGCCGTTTTCCATCCCCTCGAGGAGCGCCTCGACGAGCCGGACGAGCGGGTGCGGCCGCATCGGCCGCTCCCGGTCGAGGAACACCGGGATGTCCGCCGCGGCGAAGACCGCCTCGACGATGCCGGCGTACGCCTCGAGATCGCCGGCGACGACGGCCATCCGCCGGTACGGGATCCCCCGCCGGCGGTAGTGCCGGAGGACCGCCGCCGCCCCCTCCACCTCCCGCCGGCGCGTCGGCGGGCGAAAAAGGCGCGTCTCCGGAAGCGGGCCCGCCGCCGCCCAGGGGCCGGCCGCCGCCCCCGCCTGGGCCGCCCCGTGCGCTCCGCCGGCCGCCTCTCCGCGGGCCGCCCCGGCCGCCCCGCCGTGGGCCGCGCCGGCCGCCCCGCCGTGGGCCGAGCCGGCCGCCGGAGCCGATCCGGGCGCCGAATCCGGCGCCGGCGCGAGCTGAAAGGGCACGCCCCGCCGCCCGGCGAGCCGCTCGAGTTCCGCCACCGTCCGCGCCACCGGGCCGTCGAGCCCCCGTTCGACGTCGCCGTACAGCGCGCCGAGGGCCCGGAGGACCGACCGGGCCGCCGGATCGGCGACCTCCGCCGCCGCCCGAAGGTCGGGGAACAAAAACGCCACCGACCGCGTCCGGGCCATGAGCCCGTCCAGCACCGCCAGCTCCTCCGGCGTAAAGCTCAAAAACCCGTCGACGAACACCTCGGCCTCGGCCACCCAGGCCGGCCGCTTTGCGGGATCGGGCGCCGAAAGCCGCTTCGCGAGCCCCCGCAAGGCGTCTTCCGCCGCGAGATAGCGGGACTGAAGCGTCCGGTCGACGTCGGCGTAGACGGTCGCCGCCGCCGCGAGCTTTTCCTGAAGGGCCGGATCCGACGCCAGAGCCTGCGCCGCCGCCCGAAGCGCCTCCGGCGGCGTCCCGTAGCGGCGGAGTTCCCGGAGGAAGGCGGACAGCCGTTCCAGCGTCCCGATCCGGTCCGCCGTCCGGGCAAAGGGGCCGAGCTCCTCCCGCCGGCGAAGGGCCGCCTCCGCCACGAGGAGGAGCTCCCCGATCGCCGTCACCGGCCGCCGGGCGAGCCCGCCCGCTTCCTGAAAAACCCGCCACGCCAAGCGCGTAAAACTCACGACCCAGAGCCGCGTCGAGCCCCGGAGCCCCCGGCGGACGAGGGCCCGCTCGACGGCAAACGTCATCTGTTCCGGCACGAGGAGAATCAGCGGCGCCCCGTCCGGCTCCCGGTGCGAGGCGTCGATGAGCCGCCGGTAGAGCCCCTCCCGCGCCGATCGCATCGTCGCCGCCCGCCAGACCGTGACCTGCAAAAAATCCCCTCCCGCGCCGCCTTCCCCTTTCTCCCATTATAAATATAAAGGATGCGGGAAAAAAGGGAAAAGACGGCGCGAAAGGGGACGGACGTCGGCGCGATTCGGCCGACGATGAGGGCCGACTCGACCGCCGGGTCGGTTTCCGGCGTCAAAACCCTTCGGCCGCCCGCTCCGGCGTCCGCTCCGGCGGCGCCGGCGGCTCGAGGGCGCCGGCTTCTTCCTCGACCAGCCGGCGGGCCCGCTCCAGGATGCGCACGATGAGCCCGTAGTCGTCCGGCAACACCGCCTCGCCGGCGGGCCAGCGAAGGCCGGCCTCCCGCTCTTTCAAAAGCCGCTCGATCGTCGCCTCCCGCTCCCGGAGCTGCTCCCGAAGCGCCGCCGCCTCCCGCTCCAGCGCCTCGACCCGCTTCGCCGTCTCCCGAAGAAAAGCGATCACCTCGGCAAAGCCGAGCGCTCCGGCGCGCCGCCGGCCGACCGGGCGCCCGCTTCCCCCGGCGGCCGCCCGGATCGCGTCCTCCGCCTCCGCCGCGGCCCCGTCCGGGGCGTCCCCGTCCGCCTCGATCCACCCCTCTCTCCCGTCCTCCGCCTCGCCTTCCGTCGAATAGAAGACCGGCACCTCCGCCGACACCGCCGACCGCTCCCGGCGCCGGGCCTTCTTGCCGGTGAGCTTGGCCAGCATCACATCGCTTTCATAGTGCTTCCGGACGACGCTGTTCCAGCGGAAGCCGCACGCCGCCGCCGTCCGGCCGAGCTTCTCCGCCACCTCTTCAAACGCCCGAAGCTGCGTGCTTCCCTCCCGGATGTGCCGGAGCACCGTCTCGGCGAGCAGGAAATCTTCGTCTTCGCGCCAGGCGTCCTGCCGCTTGGCGGCCATCGGCCTCCCTCCTTCGGCATCGAGTCTTCATTTGCCAGTATGGAGGATTCTCATAAACGATATACGCCGGACGCGAAAACGGCGTGCCGGTCGGCACGCCGTCTACGAACGCTCCGCCCGCCTGCGCCACACGACGTAGAGGGCGAACGACCCCGCTGCCACCGCGAGAAAATACGGCCAGTAGCGGGCGGCGATCGCCTTGGCGAGCGGCCAGTTTTCACCGATCTTGGCGCCGAGAAAAAAGAAAAAGAGCGACCACGGCACGATGGCGAGGGCCGTGTAGAGGATAAACGGCCCGTGGCCCATCCGGGCGAGCCCCGCCGGCACCGAGATCGCGTGCCGGACGACCGGCACGAACCGCGCCGAAAAAATCACCCCCGGCCCGTAGCGCTCAAACCACCGCTCCGCCACCGCGAGGTGCTCCGGCCGGATGAGGACGTACTTTCCGTACCGAAGGACCGCCGGCCGACCGCCGTAGCGGCCGAGCCAGTAGAGAAAAAGCTGCGACAGGACGCCGCCGACGACGGCGGCGACGAAGGCCGGAACAAAACCGACGGCCCCCTTCGCGATGAGGTACCCGCCGTAGGCGAGGACGATCTCGCTCGGGATGACCTCGATCATGAGCCCGAGGGCGATGCCGAGGGCGCCCAGCGCCTCCAGACGCTCGAGCACCGTCTGCACGAACTCCGCCACCGACGCCCGCTCCTCCCCGGCTCTGCGCACGTTCGATTATTGGGCCTCGGCCCGCCGCGGTTCTTCCGCCACGCCCTCTTCCTCCGGCCCTTTTTCCGCCTCCGCTTCCGGCGTCCGGCGGTACAGGAGCCGGGCGACCCGGAGGCCGTCCATCTCGGCGATGACGAACTCGTGGGCCCCTTCGAAAACGAACCGTGCCCCGACCGACGGCGGCGTGTCGAAATGGGCGTAGGCCCAGCCGCCGATCGTATCGTAATCGTCGTCGTGAATCGCCGTGCCGAACCGCTCGTTGAACTCCTCGATGAGCATCCGACCGTCGACGGAGTACGCCCCGCCTTCCGCTTCCTCCACCTCCGGCCGCTCCTCGTCAAACTCGTCCTGAATCTCCCCGACGATCTCCTCGAGGACGTCCTCGAGCGTCACCAGCCCCGCCGTCCCGCCGTACTCGTCGATCAGGATCGTCATCTGGGTCTTTTCTTTTTGCATGATTTTGAGCAGGCGGACGAGCGGGATCGACTCCGGCACCTTCGTGATCGGCCGGATGAGCTTTTTGAGGTCGCGCTCTTCCGGATGGCGCCAGAGGTCCTTGATGTGGATGAACCCGATGATGTGGTCCTTATCCGGGTCGCAGAGCGGGTAGCGGGTGTGAAGCTTCTCCCGGACGATCCGCATGTTTTCTTCGTAGGAAAGCCCGGTGTAGAGGCATTCGATCTCCGTCCGGGGCACCATGATCTCCCGGGCGTTCGTCTCGGCAAAATCGAAGATCCCCTCGACGAGATCGTACTCCGACTCGTCGATGAGGCCGCTTTCGTGCGATTCCCGCACGAGGAGCCGGAGCTCCTCTTCCGTGTGTCCCGCCGTCTCCCCCGCCCCCGGATCGAAGCCCAGCAGACGGACCACGAGCCGCGTCGCCCCGTCCAGCAGCGCGATGAACGGCCGCATCACCCGGTAGAAGTAATAGAGCGGCCCGTACGACCGGAGGGCGATCTGTTCGGCGACGTGGACGGCGACGACCTTCGGCGCCTGCTCGCCGACGACGATATGAAGCGCCGTCACGACGGCAAAGCCGGCGCCGATGGCGAGGGGACCGGCGAGGGGCTCCGGCAACCGGAGAAGCTGGAAGAGCGGCCAGAGGAGGGCCCGCATCGCCGGCTCCCCGAGCCAGCCCAGGACGAGCGAGGCGAGGGTGATGCCGACCTGCGCCGCCGAAAGGTACCGCGGGAGCTCGGCGATCATCTCGAGCACCCGGCGGGCCGCGGCGTTCCCCTCCTCGGCGAGCACTTCCAGCCGGCTCTGCCGGACCTTCACCAGCGCAAACTCGATGGCGACAAAATACCCGTTCATGAGGAGAAAAAACGCGATCCAAAGAAGCGTTCCCGGAGACCACACGCCGGGTTCGTCCAATTTGCTCCGCCGCGCCCCGCTGTTTTCCGGTTGCAAAACGCGCCGATGGCGCGCGCGGCGGACTCCACCTCCTCGTCCGTGAATTCTTCCGTCGGAGCCGTCGGGCGTCCGGGGCGGCCCCGACCTGCCGCCGGCCGGCGCAGCGCGGCCTCCCGCCGGCCGGCCCCGGCAGCCCCCGAAACGCATACGCACCTGACCGTATTGTACAACACTTTCCGGAAACGGTAAAGGCGTCGGTCGCCCGGCGCCGAAACGCGCTTTCTTTTTGTCCGACGGCCGGGGGCGCCCGCCTCAGACGGCCATGCCGCGGAAGGTCGAGAACAGGAGATAGCCGTTTAAGGCGAGGACGACCGCCGTCACCGCATACGCGAGAAGGTTGGTCAGGGGCCGGTTGGCGAGCTCGCCCATCACCCGCCGGTCGCGGGTGAGAAGGACGAGCGGCACGAGGGCGAGCCCGATGCCGAAGGAGAGGACGATCTGGCTCACCAGCAGGGCCGTCGTCGGGCTCATCCCTGAGAGGATGATCGCAAGCGGCGGGATCGTCGAGACGATCCGCCGGACGTAGATCGGGATCCGGAAGCGGATGAACCCCTGCATGATGATGTCGCCGGCGAGGATGCCGACCGACGAGCTCGAAAGCCCCGAGGCGAGGAGCCCGACGGCGAAAAGAAGCGTCGCCGCCGGACCGAGGAACTGCCCGAGCAGCCGGGCCGCGTCGTCGATCTCCTCGACGACCATCCCCCGGCCGTGAAAAAGGGTCGCCGCGACGATGAGCATGCTCATGTTGATCACCCCGGCGATCCCCATCGCGATCCAGAGATCGAGGAGCTCGAGGCGGTAGAGGCGCTTTTTTTCCTCCGGCGTCCGGGCCGTCACCCGGCGCTTGGTGAGGGCCGAATGGAGGTAGATCGCATGAGGCATCGCCGTCGCCCCGAGGATGCCGGCGGCGAGAAAGACCGCCTCGGCGTCGGGAAAGGTCGGCACCAAAAGACCGCGCATCAGCGGAGCCGGTTCGACGCCGGAGAGAAACATCTCGACGACGAACGAAAACGTGACGACCATCACCAGCCCGGTGATCGCCGCCTCCAGCGGCCGCACCCCCCGCCGCTGAAGCTCGAGCAGCAAAAACGAAAGGATCGTCGCAAAGACCGCGCTTTCCACCATCGAGCGGCCGGTCAGAAGATGAATCCCGATCGCGCCGCCGAGGAATTCGGCGAGGTCGGTGAAGATGACGACGAGCTCCCCCTGGACCCACATGAACCAGCCGGCGGCGGCGCCGTAGCGGTCCCGGATGAGCTCCGGCAGATCCCTGCCGGTGGCGATGCCGAGCTTGGCCGAAAGGGCCTGGACGAGGATCGCCATCAGATTCGCCGCGAGCACCACCCAGAGCAGGCGGTAGCCGTACGTCGAACCGGCGGCGATGTTCGTCGCGTAGTTCCCCGGATCGATGTACGCCACCGACGCGATGAACGCCGGCCCCAGGAAGGGGAGGATGCCCCGAAGCCCCGGCCATCGTTCGGCGAGGGCCCGCTCCGCCCGCTCGTACCGCTGCCCGATCTCCGGCGCCCGCCGTTCGATCGGCCCGTCGATCGCCTTCTTCGCCTGCATCGCCGCCCCTCCCTTCTCGTCCGTCCGGCCGGCGGCCTCCGCCTGGCCCGTTCGAGCCCGCCCGGCCGCAGACGGATTTTCTACTTGCCACATTTTATTAATGCGTTCGATTTTATTTCCTTACGCCAACTCCTTTTTAAGCATAAAAAAAGGCGCCGGCCGGCACAAGAGTTGATTTTGCACTCCTGTGCCGCGGCGCTTCGACTTCGCCCGCCGGCGGATTCGCCGCAAACGGCGCCCCGGCGCCCGCTCGGCGCTCAGCGATACCCCTTCGCTTCCTCCGGTCGGATCTTCGCCCGAAAGAGCCGGTAGGCCCAGAGCTGATACCCGATCACGATCGGAACGAAAATGACCGCCACGAAGAGCATGATCGACAGGGTGAGCTCGCTCGCCCGGGCCTCGTACAGCGTGATCGACGCCGCCGGATCGAGGCGGGAGATGAGCATGCGGGGAAACATTCCGATAAACCCCGTCGCCGTCGTGAGGGCGATCGCCCCGGAGGTCATGAGAAACGACCAGAGCAAGCGCCCGCGGGCGTAGAAGAAGCGGACGAGCAACAAAAGAAGAAGGGCGAGGGCCGGAACGACGTAAAGGATCGGATACGCGTTGTAATTGTCGAGGATCGTCGTCCGGTTGGCCGTCGCCGAGAGAAAGAGGCCGTGGAGCCCGAGGACGACGAACCACGCCCAGCCGGCGACCGACCGCGCCCGGTCGTGAAGCGGGCCGCTCACCTTATGGGCCGTCCAGAGGGAGCCGGAGAGAACGGCAAAGGCGACGAACAAAAGCCCGCCCAGTATCCCGTACGGGTTCAAAAGCGACGCGAGCGTCACCGCGTTCATCGTCCGGTCGAAGGCAAGACCGTAGAACATATTGGCGAAGGCGACGCCGAGAAGAAGCGCCACGGCGAGGCTTCCCCCGAAGAAAGCGAACGTCCAGCTCGCCTTCCAGAAGCGCCCCGACCCTTTGGACATAAATTCCAGCCCCGTCGCCCGGTAGAAGAGGCCGAACAAGATGAGAAAAAGCGGCACATAAAGCGTCGAGAACATCTCCGCGTAAACGAGCGGAAAGGCGGCAAACGTCGCCCCGCCGGCGGTGATGAGCCACACCTCGTTGCCGTTCCAGAACGGACCGACGACCTCCTGGAGCTGAGCCTCTTCCCGCTCATTTTTGCGCAGGAACGGGAAGAGGATGCCGACGCCTAAGGTGTAGCCGTCGAGGGTGAAATAGACGATCCAGAGGACCGCCCAGAGGATGAACCAGAGGACGGAAAGGGCGTCGTACGAGAGCATGCTCTCCCTCCTTTCTCCTGCCCGTCAGGCTTCCTGCGGGCGGCCCGCAGGCGCCTTCGGCGCCTTCGCCGGCGGCTCGCCCGGCGACGCCGCGACCTCCGGCCCGGCCTTCGCGTGCTTCACGAGGAGATAGACATCGGCGATGATGAGGGAGGTATAGAAGACGACGAGCCCGACGAGGGAAAAGACGATGTCGCCGATGGAGATGGGGCTCACGGCATCGGCCGTTTTCATGAGCCCGTAGACGATCCACGGCTGCCGCCCGACTTCCGTCACGACCCACCCGAGGTTGATCGCGACATACGGAAGGGGGATGAAGTACGGAAGCGCCTTGAGGAGCCCCCGCGCCTCGAGAAGCGTCCCTTTTCGCTCCCGCCACCACGCATACCCCGCAACCGCGAGGAAGAAAAGACCGAGTCCGACCATGAGCCGGAAGCTCCAGAAGACGATCCACACCGGCGGCCGTTCGTCGGCCGGGATGTCGCCAAGCCCTTTGACGTACCCGGTCGGCGAATTGGTGGTCAGGAGGCTCCCGAGGTACGGGATCTTGCCCCACTCGATGATGTTGCCGTCGTTCTTCAGGCTCGGCACGGCCAGGAGGAAGAACGGCTGCGCCTCCCCGGACTCCCAGATCGACTCAAAGGCGGCCGCCTTCGCCGGCTGGACCTTCGCCGCGTTCAGGCCGGCCAGATGGCCGCTCAGCGGCGCCATCACCGTCGCAAAGAGGGCGAGCGCCAGCGCCAGCTTGAACGAACGGTGGAAAAACTCGACGTGCTGCCGCCGGAGGAGGTGATAGGCGCTCACGCCGAGGACGAAGAAGCTGCCGACGATGTAGCTTCCGATCAGCGTGTGGACGAGCATATACCAGACGTACGGGTTAAAAAGCACGGCCCAGAAGTTCTCCAGGTGCACGCGTCCGTCGACGAGGGTGTAGCCGACCGGATTTTGCATAAAGCCGTTGGCGGTGATGATCCAAAGCGAAGACAGCGTCGTGCCGAGGGCGACCATCCACATCGAGAGCGCCCGCAGTTTCGGGAACCGCTCCCGGCCGAAGATCCAGATGCCGATGAACGTCGACTCCAGGAAGAAAGCGACGAGCGCCTCGATGGCGAGCGGCGCCCCGAAGATGTCGCCCATAAACTTCGAGTACTCCGACCAGTTCGTGCCGAACTGGAATTCCATCGTGATGCCCGTCACGACGCCGAGGGCGAAGTTGATGACGAAAAGCTTGCCCCAGAAGTCGGCCATGCGCCGGTAGAGGTCGTCTTTGGTCCGGGCATACAGCGTTTCCATGATGGCGACCAGAAGCACGAGCCCGAGGGTAAGCGGGACGAAGAGAAAATGATACATAATCGTTACCGCAAATTGAATGCGGCTCAGCAAAAGCACATCGGGCATCTCCGACCCTCCTTTCGCGCATCCGGCGATCGCGTCGACCATCCGGCGATCCCACCGCCCGGCCGAACGATCGCGCCGCCCTCCGACGATCGCACCGCGCGTCCGGGCGATCGCACGCCGTCGCGCCGCTCATCGTGGGGTTCGCTCCGAGTGTACCAGAACGGAGCGCAAAAAAGGGCCGGCCGCGGCCCCCTTTGTGACATAAAGACGGTCGATTGGTGGCAGACCGGTGACGGGGTTCACAAAGATGACAGCGCCTCCAACGCGATCCGGCCGTCGTCGCCGAGCCGCACCCGGACGTGCGACCGCCGCTCTCGAAAGCGGAGGCTCGCCGCACCGACGGCGACCTCGACCTCCGGATGGACCGTCTCCAGCTCGACGGCCGCCGCCCGGCCGACGGCGACCTGCGTCGGGACGCCGGACTCGCTTCCGGCCTCCCGGAGGCGGGCGCCGCCTTCGGCGTACAGCCGCCCGCCGCGAAGCGGTCCGGCGACGACCGCCCGGCCGAACGTCTCGATCTCGGACTGGAAGGCGCCCCGGTCGCCGATCACGACGTCGCCGAAGGCGATGACGCGGGACGCTTGAACGTAACCGGCCCGGACGCCGCTTTCTTCCAGCATCGCCATCGGGCGGGCTTCGGCGGCCGCATGCACCCACCGCACCGCCGCCGCCAGCGCTTCCGGTCCCGGCGCCTGCCGGTGCTGTACGCCGCCGATAAAGAACGCCCACAGGTCAAAAAAATGCGTTTTTCCACCGTTCGCCTCACCGCCCTCCGTCCAAAGCGGCCGAAGCCGCTTGAGCGCCTCCCGGATCCGGTCCGCGTCCTCTCCGACGATCGCGGTCACGAGCGACCGGAACGCTTCCGGGCGGCCGAGGCGGGCGGCGATCTCCGGCACGCTCTGGGCGGCGCGGATTTTCTGGATCAGTCGGAGGAGGCTTTCGTCGAGGGCGTGGAGCGCCCGGATGTCCCCGGGCGTCCACCGTTCGTCGCCCGAGACGATCCGGGAACCGACGGCGCCCCCGGCGACGACGATGAGGCCGCCCGACCGCACCGTCGCCCGGGTGATCTGCCCGTGTACCACCACCTGTTCCCGCGCCTCGACGAGCATTCCTTCCGTCACATCTCCGAAAATTTCCACAGAACCGGCGAAGCGGATGTTGCCGCTTTTCAGATCGACGGGGCCGCGATGGACGAAGAGCGGGCCGATCGCAAGGCGCACCTTCCGGCGGCTCGCCTGAACGGTGAGGAGGCCGGACCGCTCGGCGACGATCTCCCCCGTTTCGGCGTCGTAGCGCACGCCGGCGCCGGCGATGACCTCGACGGGATAGACCGGCTTCGGCGGGATCGGCTCGCCAAAGACGCTCGTGCCGGGCCGGCCCGGCACCGGCGGGTGCACCCGGGCGAGCACCGTCCCCGCCTGGACGCTCGGAAGCCGCCGCCGCTCGCGATAATCGATCGCCTCGTCCTCCCCGGCATCCTGAAGGGCATCGACCGGCGTCGTCTCGACGAGCCACTCGACCCGGCCGTCCTGCCCCTCTTCCGGCGGCGTCCCCCGGGCGACGATGTAGACGCCCGGCCCACCCCGGGCAAGCGCCTCGACAGCCCCGGGATCGATGCCGGTGCGCACTCCCCGGGCGGCCAGAAGCGACAAGAGGGCGGCCGGGTCGTCGCCTTCCGGACCGGGCGGCGCCTTGCGCTCGGCCCGAACCTCGAGCGGCCGGATGTGCCAGAGGATCGTCTCGCCATCCATCGCGCTCCCCCCGCTTTCGGCGTCTGCATCCGTTTCGGCGCGCCGCACGGCATCGTCGTCCATCCCGAACTCATGAATAAACGCCGACTAAAATAAATAAAGCAGGGCTTTGCGACAAAGACACCCCACCCGTCGGTCGAACCCGCATCCGATTCGGCAGCCAGACAGCCATAGCGGACGCGCCGCCGTAGGCTCACGGCTTTGCGGCCCATCCTTTCGGATGGTGTGCCTTTGTCGTCGGCCATGTTCGGTTTTGGTCGCAAGATCCGACGTCGACGCCGGCGCCCCGGCGAATCCTGAAAAAGCCGCGCGTTCGACCGGCGCCACGACCCCACCGCCCGCACCGGAATGGCCGGCATCCGGTTGTTCCCTTAGTCTATCAGGACTAGGCGGGTGGGACCAGACCCCGATTATGCACGCCCTCAACCGTCCGCCCGATCCGGCGGGCGACCGCGATACAGGAGCGAAAGAAGCTGCACCCGGTCGGAGACGCCGAGCTTGGCGAAGATGTTGGAGATGTGATTTTTCACGGTGTGCTCGCTGATAAAAAGCGTCTCGGCGATCTCCCGGTTCCGCTTCCCGAGGCTGAGTTCGAGCAACACCTCTTTTTCCCGCTGGGTGAGGGTCGAAAACGCGTCGATCCGCTTTTTGAGCCGCTCCACCCGCCACGTCTCCGGCTCCGCCGGCGCGGAAAAAACGGCGTCCGGAAACCCGTTCCCGTCGGCCAAGGAGGGGACCTCGCCCGCCGGAGCGGCGTCGCCTTCGTCGGCGTCCGGCGCCGGGCCGTCCCCGTTTTCCGTTTCGTAAGCGGCGATCGGCCCCGGGCGTCCGCCGCCGCCCGCCGGCGCCCCGCCGGCGGCCTCCTCGGCCGCCCCCCCACCGCCGACCTCCCGGACCGGCGCGCCCGCGTCCGGCCAGCCCGACCGGGCAAGGAGCGCCTGAAGCGCCGCCATCCGCTCCGCCACCCGGCCCGCCTGCCGGAGCGCCTCCGGATGCCGGGCCAGAATGTCGATCGCCGACGCCAACAGCGCCTCCAGCGCCGCAAAGACCGCCTCGGGATCGGCCTCCGCTTCCGGCGCCGGGCGCACCGGCGCTTGTGCCCCGTTCGACGCAAGGGCCTGTTCGTCGAGCGGCGCTTTTGCCATCGCCCTTTCATCCCTCTTTCCGATGCTCCACGGATTCTCGGCGTAAGCCGGAAGCACCAGCAGCCAGGCGGCGACCACCGTCCCTTCCCGGCGGACGGGATAAACCCGTCCCATGAGCCCCCAGCCGGCCTGGAAAAAGGCGCAGGCGGCGCCGTCCCGGCCGGCGAAGGCCGCCTCCGCCGCCGCGGTCGCCTCTTTCGCGAAGACGACGGCCTCAAGCGGCCGGCCGGAGAGCGCTTCCGGGTCGAAACCGAGGCGCACCCAGAGGCGCCCCCCCGCCCAGCGCACGATCGACCCTTCGCCCATCTTCTCGAGCAAAAGAAGGCCCCACTCCGACGCCTGGAGGGCGGAAAGAAGCGGATCGACCGCCTTCCGCCTCTCGTCCGGTCCGGCCGCCTGCTTTTGGGATCGGCGGTGCCGCATTCGCTGCAAAACGACGAGCGCCCACACCGTCAGGGGAGCGAGTGAGAGGGCCGATACGGCCCACAAGGTTGCGAGGTGGTCCACGGTCTCCCCCTCCCACTTCATCCCCCCCTGCCGACAGCACTCGACACCATACTTTACCACTCGTCCGCCGGACGGACCATAGGCATGGTCGCCCATCTTCTTGGCCCGCGGCCCGAAGCGTCCTCCATTCTTCCTAGGAAGTTCGAAGCATCGCCCGTAAAACGCCGCCGCGCCGGGGCTTCCCCCGGCGCGGATCGCCCGGCCCACCGTCGCGGCTGACGCATCGGCGCAGCTGGCGGTTTTCCCCGGCGCGGATCGCTCAGCCGTTCCGTTGCGGTTCGTCCGGTCTTTTGGCGACGATGATTTCGGGCTCCCGCCGACGGGCCGGCGGACTATACGACGACGTTCCGCTCGGCGCCTCGACGACGGACCGATCGGCTTTGTGACGCTGGCCTTTACCGGCCAGGCGGCGATGGGCCGGTTCGGCTCCCCGACTCCGGTCCTTCGCTTCTTCCGGCGATGAGCGCATCCCAGACGAAAAGATGAACAAACCCCCATACCGCGCCGAGAAGGGCCCCGGCGACGGCCGCCACCGGAAGCCCGCCGGCGGCAACGGCGGCGACGACCGCCGCGCCGGCATGGGCGAGGAAGGCGAAAAAGGCGGCGACGTACGGCCCGATCCCCCGGGCCCGGACGGCCAGGGCGTACAGCGAAAAGCTGCCGACGGCCGCCGCCCAGTACGGCCCGATTTCCGGCGCCGGGATCCCCCGGGCGGCAAACGGCGCCCAGAGGGCCGTCAGACTCCCGGCGAGCAGGACGGTCACCCCGCCGTAGAGAAGCGGATAGGCCCGCACCGCCCGGCCGACCGGCAACCGGACGGCGGCCCAGACGCCGGCAAGAAAGAGCGCTCCAAGGACGACGGGGGCCGTCGCCAGCCGGATCGCCGCCCGCCCCACGGGCCCGAGGTCTTCCATCATCGCCGCCACGAGCCGCCGGGCGGCGGCATCAAAGGCGGCGAGGTCCCGCTCCATCGCCTCCTCCAAAAGCCCGACCAGGGCGAGGGAGGCCGCCGTCGCCAGCCCGAAGAGCAAAAGGAGGCGGAGCCGAAGGCGCCAGAACGGAAGCGAACCGATCGGGAAAACGCGCCGAAGAGCGACCACGCTTTTTTTGAGCAGGCGCCGATCGACGAAGAAAAGAAGGTAAACCACGAACAAAACGGCGACGACCGCCGCCAGAATCCACGCGGCCCGGGTGAGCGTCTCGTGGTAGACGGCCCACTTTTCGCCGACCCATTTGCCGAGGGAGATGAACGTCGCCGTCCAGAGGAACGCTCCGCCGTAGGCGAAGACCGCAAAAAGGGGCGGCGGCACCCGCAGGATGCCCGCCAGATAACCCGTCAGATGCCGGACGCCGGGGATGAAGTAGCCGACGGCGATGAGCGGGTAACCGATCCGGTCGAACCACGCCGACGTCCGATCGATCCGCTCCGGCGTGAGATGGACGACCCGGCCGTAACGCAAAAGAAGCGGCAGCCCGAACACCCGGCCGAGGAAATAGGCGACGGTGATCCCCGCGATGCTCCCGGCGGTGGCAAGCGCGACCGCCGCCCACCAGGGGAAGACGCCCCGACCGACGAGCGTGCCGACGTACACCATGAGCGTCTCGCCCGGAATGGGAAGGGCGATCACTTCGAGCGCCAGCGCCACCGCCAGCGCCACAAGCCCGTACTGGGCGATCCACGTTTCCACCGGCAAACCCGGTTCGTAAAACCGGCCTGAATGGCATCTCAGGCAGGTTCCTCCGAACCAGGCGGTCACCTCCTTTCGAACGTAGGGGTCTGGGCCCGGGCGTCCCAGCCGGTGCTCGTTCAAGTCCCAGGGAGGGGTGTAAACAGGCGAGGGCCTCATCCGTCCTCGCGGTGACCCTTGACAAAAAAGGTCACCAGAGGCTCTTCTTTGGGCGGAACCATCAATCTCCCGAAAGGTGGCAACCTCTGGTGACCTCAGACTTTAAGATAGCGCTTCGGGATCACTTACGCAAATCCCAGGGAGAACCCGAAGCCGATGCCCGCCGCGAAGCGCTTCGCCGGCTCGCTCAGGAGCTCAGGAACTTGAGGTGAGCGAACCGGTGGGAGCCCAGCGGTCCGAGCGGACCAAAATGCGGAAAGCGTCTCGAAACGGCCGGCTGTTGGGTTCACGGCGTTTTGATAAATACCTGGGTGGTGTTGCGGTCGCTCGTTCCGATCCCCATTCGATCCCATTCGGGATCAAGCAGATTTTTGCGATGCCCGGGGGAGTTGATCAAGCCGACATGGGAGACCAGTATATCGTTCGTTTGCGCCAGGTTTTCGCCGGCTTTGGAAAATGGCACGCCCTGATCCCTCAGGCGATCCCCCAACGTTTTACCGGTGACTTTGGAGACGTGATCGAAATAACGATGTTGTGTCATTTCCTCGCTGTGGAGGCGGGCGACGCGATCGAGTTTCGGATCCGGAAGAAGCGTCGATAGACCGTGCGCCTTTCGAAACGCGTTGATGAGGGCGGCCATGATCCGGGCATCGGTCTCGTCTGCTTCCGGGGACGATTGACGCCGCTGTTGGGAGAGAAAGGATTGGAAGGCGCGGACGTTCGCCGGATCGCCTTCGTAACGGTAATTGAACAGCGGAACGGTAAGCGAATGATCAAAGGAGGATAGGCGGACGGCGATGATGTTCGCTTGCGCATGCTGATCGATGTAGGCCAAAAGCAAACCGTTTTGCACTCCATGGACAATTTTAGAAATCGTGGGTGTGCTCATATTTTGCTCGACAGAAAATGTAAGTTGCCGGTATTGAAAAGAAAATGATGAAGCGGCCTTCGTCAAACGCATCTGGGGACGAACGCCCACACTCTCCCAGCTCGGATTCGTCGTGTACAGATCGACGAGCTGTCCATTTTTCAGCGAGACGACAAGCGGACCGGCCGGTTCGTCGGAATACAGCCATATCTGAGCTCCATAGCGGGAGACGCCTCTGAAGTCAGGCGCACCCAAAAGGCGCTTCACATCGCTCTCCGTAAGCCCCAGCCAGAGGGAACGCTTTCCGTCGCTCAGCGCGGTCCGGCGAATCTCGACGGTTTTGGTCGTTGCATCATAGCTGACATCGGCACCGAACGATTCGGCAACAAGCCTCAAAGGAACATACGTCCGGTCTTCTTCGATAAAGGGACTCGTCTCTGAGGTAAGCCGGCGGTCGTTGAACGTATAGACCGGTTCGCCAATCTTCAGTAAAAGCTCATGGCCCCATCCGGTGATCCGCACTTCCTTCGTCGGGCCGAGCCATTGCGTTTGATAGCCGAGCGCGTCCGAGATGAACTTCACCGGCACGTATGTCCGCCCATGGCGGATCAACGGCGGTGCGGACAGGCCGAGCGTTCTTCCGTCGACTTTCAGCGTGAGCGCGCTCTGGGCAAAAGCGACCGGTCTCTTCGTCTCGCCGGAGAAAAGAAAAGACAGCGAAAAAACCGTGAACGCCAGCATTAGGGAAAAGAATTTGTTGGGCGTGGATGGAACGTTGCGCTTCGCCACTTTTTGACCTCCCCACCGGGTGAAAACCCGGAAGTGCCGCGGCACTTGGCCTTCTCACGTGACGTCTTCACAAGGAGTTCCGGAAGCTTTTATGGCACGGTCACTCGTTCCGCTTCTGCTCAAGCGCGTCCAGAGCCGGCAACCCTTCGATGAGCACCTCGACCCGCCGGTTCTTCTGCCTACCCGCTTCGGTGGCGTTGTCCGCCACCGGCTCCGTCATTCCTTTCCCCACCGCCGTCATCCGGGCGCGGTCGATCCCCCGCTCCGCCAGCGCCTCCAGCACCGCCTGCGCCCGCTTCTCCGAAAGCGTCTGATTGTAGGCCGCACCGCCGACATTGTCCGTATGCCCGACGATGGTCACCTTGGCCTTATCCCCGGCATACTCCAGCACCTGCACCAGCTTGTCGATCGTCGCTTGGGCCTCCGGTCGCAAGGCATACGAGTCAAAATCGAACAGGATGTGGCCCGGAAGCGTCAGTCGCGTCGTCTGCTCGTCTTTTTTCTCCGCCTGAAATTCGCTGAGCGTCAGCGCCACTTCCCGCTCCAGCCGGCTCGTCTCCGGCCTGAGCCGGACAACGAACGTTCGATCCGGCGTCAACACGTATAGTTCGGACCGCTCCAGGCCCTTTTCGGTCTGGATCTCCGTCTTTTGATCGTACTGTGACGGCGGGGAGGCCTTCGACGATTCTCCGACGTCCCCGGCGGCCTCATCCGCCGCACTTTCCTGGAATGCGGTTGGCTCGGTCGTTTCCTCCTTTTCTCCCGGCGCCGCGCGGCATCCCCCGACGACGACCGCCGCAACGAACAGTCCCGCAATGAGCAAACGCAACGAACCGGATGTCCCCCTCCGACCGAAAAGCCGCATCGTCCCCCTCCTTTCATCGGCTATTTCACCGCAACCGGAAGAAACATCGACAGATTTCCCGTGATTTTTTCGCCGACCCGCGGGAATATACCGGCGGGGGATCCGCCGATCAAAAAGGACCCGAACAATAACGATCCGGTGTACGGCCCCTCCCACGTGCGTACGGTTACGGTCGGCAGTTCGATATACTTTTGGTAGATTTTCGGTTGCTGATAGTAGTACGGCGTTCGATCTTCGATGACGCTCCCATCCTTCCCCACAATCGACACTCCGCCGCCCTCCCTGCCCCATACGGGTTTCTGCACCAACGGGGCCGCAAGCCCTTCTGCGCTCGGATACGTGGGCAGAAAGTATTTCTCAATCATCTGATGTTCCTCTCCGGTGAAGAAGGGGTGTCCGTTTTCGTGAAGTGCCCAAATCACCGCCATTGTGGTTTTGCATTGTCCGAGAAAGGCGCTGGGCGGATTGATGAGTTTGACCCGTCCTTCGGCGACGTGCTCAAGAAACAAGTCGCCGATCGGTTCGCCGTTCGGTCCCTTGTCTGCACTGAAGTATTCGAGCGGGTACAGCCGATAAAGATACTTCACAAGCTCACCGTTCGATGTGTATACGCCATTGGTGGATACTCGAAGATCCTTGATCGGCAGGTACTGCGTTTTTGAAAAACCTGAATGCCATCTCAGAAACTCGGTAGTTTGACGATCCTCTTCATGCCAATCGTAGGAAAGAAAATAAACCGTCTCTTCATCCGGAATTTCGTGATCCGTCTTTATTCTTTGGAAGGTTCGTTTGATTTCTTCGATCAACCGATTCGGGGAAGATTCACCGAAATAGCCGCAAACAACGTCGTTGGCAACCGCCGCCTCCACAATTCCCGTGGGCGTGTCGCTATTCATCTCCAGAATTTTGATGTCTTCTCCATCGTTCCTGACAACCAAGTCCATCCGAGCAAAATAGCTGAACAACGGGCTTGGCAACTGGACGGCCTTCCAGGTGTTTTTCGGCAGGTGAAGCGCAGAAAAGAGAGACGGGCTGTTCTGCAAAAAAACAACCGTCTTTTGATAAATATGTCCGATCTTTTCCGTGGCCTCTAGAATTCTCTGATAGGTTTCTTTGGGCATCCGATACAGATCCAAGAGGAGATACTGATGTTCCTCGCCCTTTTCCGCGATTGAACCCCACGTAAAACCGCGTTCGCACAGCAGCGAATGGATTTTGATCCATTCCTCAAAATACTTTTGTTCACGGATTCTCTCAACTCCCTCCACCGGCACCCGCGTGACTGTCTCCGAATCCCCCGACGGTTTTTCCGGTTTCCGTGTCCGGCGAATGGCCGCTCTTCGCGGAATCGGAGGGACGCACGGACGAAGAAGGCGTGGCACCCGATCCCGTGCTTTGTGAATCGCTTTGAGAGCATGGGGTCCCATCCGGACGTTTGCCGTCGACACATTCCGAGTCTTCCTGGCCGCAACCAGACAGAAACGCGTTCGCGGCCAAAATGACGCTTAGAAAAAAAGACTTGGTTTTCATCCATGACTCCCCCAATCCGAACAGACCATGACGGACTGACTGCTTCGGGCTTTTCCATCCTCGCGGTAGGCAAATGTGCGACAGTTCGTCGTCGATCAAGGCATAATCGTTTTCCTTTGGTTTTAGTTGCTCAAATCTATGGTAAATTGATAGTAAGGATTCCAAGTACTATTGCTATCTTTTTCATACTCATATTCTTTGTTAAACGTCAAAGTCAGCGTCTTGGCTTCGTCTTTCAGCTTTCCGTAAAAGACGAGCGTGCCGGACAGCATCTGACCGCGATCAATTCGAAGATCTTGATTTTTTGCAGGATCGATATACTTATATGCAAATCCTGTATCGTCGATCAGTGACGGTTTATATTTAACATCATTCCAGGATCTACTTAGTAGGGTTGTTCCAGCAGACTGGACAGCTTCAAATTCAATTTTGATATATTTTTCATCGGCGGTCAGCTTGTGAAGTGTGACGGTCGATCCGTTGGGATGGCTTTGTTGCAGATCGAGATCAAGCGTATAGGGGAATTGCCGTTTCCCTTTCGACGGCGGCTTCTTCGTCGGGGCGGTCGCCGACCGGTTCTCTTTGTCCGGCCGATTTTCCGCCGTACCGGCCTGCGGTTCCGCCTGTGAGCCTTGTTCCGCTTCCGTCTGGGTCGCCTGATCGTGGGAAGGACCGACGCGGTCCGAAAGCGTACTGCAAGCCGGAAGAACAAACGCCAAGCTCGCGATCGTCATCACCCATTTCCATCGTTTCATCATCGCAGCTCTCTCCTTTCCTTTTTTCCATGTCATTCCTTGATCTTTACTCCTTTTCAACTATAGCTTCATTATAGCACGCCGCGGGAAGACCCGCCTCCTTCAGGGGCGGGATGATAGCGGCGCTTGAACGTTTGTACGAATTTCGGTATCCTCGCCTTAAAGGAGGTGAAAAGCATGGCCTGGAGTTCCGCCTCCCATCCCGATCGGCTGCTGCTCACCCGGCAGTTTCCGATCGGACCCGACCGCCTGCCGGAGTTCGAACCGATCATGCAGGCGGCCAACCGGATCTGGAATTCGTGCGTCTGGCATTCGCGGGAGATCCGGGAAAAGGAAAACCGGTGGCCGAACGAAGGAGAGCTGAAGGCGAAATTCAAGCTGTTCAAGGTCTGGAAAGAACTCCACTCCCAGTCGGCTCAGGCGGTGGTGGAAGAGTACTTTGAGGCCGTCTCCGGCTACCGGAAGCACCGGGAAAACGGTCATGAGGAAATGCAGCCTCCGAATTTCAAGCCAAAGAAGCATCTTCGGACGGTCACCCGGAAAAAGCAGGGCTTTGACGTCCGACCGGACGGCCTTGGGCTGAAGCGATCGCGGGGAAAAGACCCCGTTTCGGTTCCGCTGCCTGCGGGATGGAACGTCATCGTCCTGCCGGACGGACGAAGCGTGACCGGCACCCCGGTCGAGGTCAAAGTGAAGGCGATCGTCCGTCGCCGGAAGGTGGAAAACCTCATCCTCCACGTGACCTTCGATCTCGGGGTCGTGCCGGTTCGTGCTCAAGAAGGTCCCGTCTCCGCTTACGACTACAACAGCGCGCTGGTCGCCCGGGCGACCTCCGCCGGTGTGCTGGATCTTTTCGTCGGCCGCGAACTCCTGGCCCAGATCCAGTACCGGAACAAAGTGCTGGCGGAATTTCAAGCGAAGCTGAGCCGCCTCAGGGAAGGGTCGCGGCGCTGGCGCCGGCTTCAGGCGGCCAAAGCCCGGGTCCTTGAAAAGCTCGATCGCCGGATCCGGCCCATGGAGCACGCCCTGACGAAAGCGCTGGCCGAACTCGACCGGAAAGAAGGCATCGCCGTCAGTGTCCTCGGCGATCTGACCGGCCTTCGCCGCTCCGCCGGAACCGGGATGAAAGGGAAGAAGGCCAGTCAGAAGATCCACCAGATGGCCTACGATCGCCTCGGCTCCCAGCAGGGGTACAAAAACCTCAGGCGCGGGATTCGGACGATCTTTCTTCCCGAAAAGTACACGTCATCGACCGGTTACGCCTGCGGCCGGCGAGACCCGTCGTCGAGAAGACATCGCGGGCACTGGAAGTGCAGGCGATGCGGCTTCTCTTTGCAGGCGGATCTGAACGGCGCCGGCAACCTGCTCAAGTTCCGGCTTGCCGAAAACGTCGTCGGCGTACCCGGTCCGGTGTCTTTCCACACGATCCGGCACTGGCGCTGGGATAAGCGCTACAACCGGTACGTACACGTATCGTCAAGGGCCGGGGCCTGAGGCCCGGTACCTGACGTAGTCGGGACTTCGGTGACGGTCCCCTCCGGAGGCGTGAAGCCTCCGGTGTAACCCGGCAGGACATCCTGCCGCCAGGAAGCCCTTCCCCTTCAGAGGGAGGGAGAAAGTCACAGCTAAGGATCAAGACCATAATTCGGGGGCATCTACGATCGCTCGTACCTTACCATACAGCTCCGCCTGCAAATGCTTAGGCATGGTGTCCAGGAAATTGCGCATGAACAGCACCTCCGTGAGGGCAGCGATTTTCCCTGCCATTATCGCCAGACGAGTATCGCCAAACGAGCCCTGCTTATCTCACTGATCCCGAGCAATCAGTTCAGTGATGAACTTCGTAAAAGGAACCGCGCCCCCTGATTAGGCATTTGGTTCGGTCTCCCTTTGCCGAGAAGTTGTTCCAAATCAAGGAATGCGCTTCTGGTATTCCTGCTCTTTGCTCGGGAAAGAAGCGCTCAGCGCCTTTTTCAGAGGGGAATCTTTCCCGGCAAGATGATATTCGGATGAAGACCCCGCGCCCGCACCGGCCCCTTCACCTCGCCGCGGCCGCCGGATAAGCGCACTCAGCGGAGCAACGATCCCCCCGCCCCCACCTGCTCCTTCGCCGATCCGGCGACCGCCTTCTCCTCCCCCGCCGCCCCATCGTCGGCCGTCTGCCTAGGATTGCGCAGCATCTTCCGGACCGTCATTTCTGTCTCCTCAAGAAGAGTCCTCCATTGATGTTCACAAAACGCCCCCATCATTTCCTTCTGCAGCGCAAAAGTGTGGCGTTCTTTCGTCACCGGATGCACTTCATAAGAATCTAACGCGACGCGAGTTTTGCCCCGATCTTCATCGGTGTTGGCGTAACTGATATAATTCCACAGGCCCCACGTGCCGAACGGGTTTCGTACCACCAGCCGCCAGAGGTTTTTCCACATGAAGTGTTTGACCCGATCATAATCTTTTTCACATTCTATAGTGACCTTTAAATTCCTGTAGACAGGAAAAGACAGTTTTTCGCAGGCCATCCGGTAAAGCGCGCGAAGATCTTCTTCCGTCGCGTACCCCCGCGCCAGCACCGCATCGACGTGCTCTTTCCCCAGCCGGTACCCTTCCTCGGCCTGTAAACCGTATTCCAGAGCTATTTCATGATCACGAAGCAGTTGTTCGATGCTCTGCTGCACCTCTACTTCTCCGTTCTTTTCCGCCACCGCCTGAAGCTTCCGCAGCTCGCGCAGAACGGTGCGGATGTGACGAACAAATTTGCCGGAAACAATCCGCCGCATATTCCAAAATATCCCATTTTCTACGATCCGCCGGTACAACTGGCTCCGCACCGCCACCGGATAGGCCTCGTCCCACGGCACCGCTTCCCCTTGTTCGTCCAATACGACATACCCGACATCCTCCGGTCCGGCAACAATGTACACAATAAAATAATACAGCCGACCTTCTCGGTTTTTGAAAGGTACGCCATGATATTTGATAATCTCATTCCATCGCCGCTTATATGCCGCGCTCTTTTTTTGAATGTGCGGCGGATGCAGCTCCTTGAGCTTTGTTTCTCGCGGTGCCCACTCCTTACCCCACGCGACAAGTTCCCACATGTCGATAGAAGAAGACACGCCCGTCCCTCCTCACTTGATCAGCGGCTTTGGATACCGAAGGTCCTTGATTTTCTTGATGAGCCGGTGAACCGCCCGCTTCGCCGCCTCGCGCCCGGCTTCCCCCGCCTTCTTCAAAACCGACCGCTTCACAAAGTCCCGCACCCGGCCCGGCGCTTCCCGCACTGCTCGCCATGCCTCAACCGCCCGCCCCGGTAGGCGCTTCACCCACGTGACGCCTTCTCTCATCTTCTTACCGACCCACCGGCTTACGGCACCGTTCCACCACCGCCGATCTATCCACTTGATGGCGGTAAATCCAGCCCAGGCCACCAGTCCTCCGATCACCAAAAAAGGAACTATACCGAGAGAGGCAGTCCCCAGAATCCCGAGACCCACAAGACCGACGACAACACCGGCGACCCCGAGCGACGTCATGCCCATATGACGAAAGAAATCGAACGCCGCTTCGCCCCGCTCCTTGTCGTGGCGGTGGTTGTCGGGCGCGTTCCACATCGTCCGGATGTCCATGCTCATGTCCCATACGCCAAACGCGGTGGATATGATTCCCCCGACCACATTAAACCTCGTCGCCCACCGGCCAACGGGCGTTTGTGCAAAGTTGATAGCTTTACGCATATCCCGAACAGCCTTCGCGTTCAAGGCCAGATCAATGCCATCGTACACGTCCTGAAATGCATCTTGTTTCCATTTCTCTATATTATTGTTTCCTTTCCAAAAAGATGGGATAAGTGGCCAAAGAATATTAAAATAGCCTTTCCCGATCGCCTTTCCCACGCCCCGCGAGTCCGCCTCGGCAAAATCAAAATAGTGAGCGTAGAATCCCTTCAAAAAGTTAAATACCCATCCCGTCCGGTCCTTGGCCTCCTTCTCTTGCTCCGACGGGGCGCCGCTCTTGCTTACCCAATGCACCGCACCCAGGCCGAGACCCGCCAGAAGTCCCCATCTGAACGCCGGGGCTTTCCGGATGCCCCCGAAGACGAGCCGGCCAAACGCCGCCGCGCCTTTCCCCAGCTGGCGAAGACCCCACTTGGCGCCGCCCCAGGCGTATCGGATGAGTCCGGCGAGCCCCCCGATCGCCGTCCACCCGGCCCGAACGGCCGCCACCCCCCGCAGGACGAGCTCCGCAAAGCCGACCGCCGCCCGCTGCCCCAGCCCGAGCGCCAGGCGAAGCAGCCGTCCCCCCGCTCCCGCCAGGGTGCGAAGCCCCTGAAGCGCCAGACCCCACAGCGCCCCGAGCGCCGAACCCGCGCGGCCCAATAGCGCCCACGCCCAGCCCAAAAGCCGGCTCCGGAAGGCCGCGCCCAGCGCCCCCAGACGGCTCAACAGCCCGCTTCCGAAGCTCCCAAGCCGCGCCAGCACGGGCAAAAGGCCGCCCGCGCTTTGCACAACCCCGATCAGCCAGGCCGAAAGACCGCCCAGCACGGCCCCGCCGAAGACGCCCAGCGCCACCGCGAGCGGGTTCATCTCCGCGCCCTTCATAAAGCCGTGCGCCCAGGCCGAAAGACCGCCGAGCGCCGCAAAGCCGATGATGAGGCCGCTCGCAAGGCCGGAAAACGGTAGCAGGGTCACCGCCCCGATCACCAGCGTAAGCGCCGCAAGCCCCAAAATCGCCCCCAGAAGCCGCTTCTCCGGCAGGCTCAACCCGTCAAAGGCGCCGCCTCGAAGGAGCATCCTGTCGATCCACAGGAGGCCGGTCTCGATCCGGTCGAAAGCCTGCTGGGCGAACGAAAGCGCCGGAAGGGCAAAGGACGCCCCGGCCGCCCCGACGTCCGCCTCCGGGAGATTCGGACGGATCAGCGACGGATTCGGCGGCACCGTCCCGAAATCGAGAAGGGGCCCCCCTTTTCCCGTGTGGTCGGCGTAGGCTTCATCGGTCGGAACGAGGCGCGTCGGCGTCAGCTCAACCTCGAACATCGACGCCCCGTCGTCGTGTGCCGTCCGGGAACCGGTCCCGCCTTCGGCGACCAAGGCCGGCGCCCCCATTCCGATCAGCGCAAACGCCACAAACACGAAAACCACAAACCTCATTCGCCGCAATCGGCGTGCCGGTGACGGCGCGCGTCGCCGGTCAAACACATGGGCCCCTCCTCTCCTGGATCATTCCGCTCGGACCCTTTATCTTCCGTCATAATACGCCTCCGGGAGTCCCCGGATCCGGTCGATGTCCGCCGCCGCCGCATTGTGCACCGCCGGCTCATTCGAAAAAACGCGCGCATCGACCGACAGGAAGGAAAGCCGTCGCTCGACCGTGACCTGTATCGCAAACGCGCTGACGTCCTGCGCATCCTGCTTCACGTACGTCACCGCATTGACCGTATAGGCTCCGTTTTCACCGGCAAATTCCTCTGCCGCAGAACGAATGCGGCCGGCCAGCGCATGTTCGATCGCCGCGTCGACGTCCCGGCGAAAGTTCGCCCTGGGCTCGATGACGGAACCGCACAGCGGCACGGCCGGGCAGTCGTCGCGGTAAAAATACCGAACGGCTTCGTCCAGCGGAATCTTGACCGTCGGGTCATACCCTCCCGGGTTGGGGTTGGAAGGAAGATGCCGCACGATGGGACCGGGAACGGACCAGTCCGCGACCACCGCATTCCAGTACGGAACGATGCTCGGCGGACAGACCGTGCTGCAGGACTCATGGCCGTCCGCATCGGTGCCGCAGGATTCATAGCAGTCGTCTTCATATCGCCGCCAGGCCTCCCGGTCGACCTCGCCGTCCAGCCGGACGATCTTGCCTTCCAGCTTATTTTGCAGCGCCTCGATGTACACCTTCGTCGCTTCCCGGGCGGCGGCGAGCGCCGCGGCGTCGGCCGCCGTCTGGTTCATCCGCATCCCGGTAAAAACCGTAAAGACATCGGTAAAAAAGACCGAAACGAGAATCGCAAACGCCGTCAAACCGACGACGATGAGCACACCGACGCCGCCGCGTTCGTCTCTCGCTAAGCGCCATCGCTTCACCGTCCTTCCGCTCATCCGCTTCACCTCCTCGCCCGAAACGATGCTTTCGACCTTCACCGGGAAGCCGGGGAGCCTTCAGGGGGATTCGGTCGCAAGCCCCGCTTCCCGCGGCATCGTCGCCCGCGCCGTGTACTGAAGTTCGATCGCTCGGTTGATGAGCGGGAGCCGGACGTTGACCATGTCGACGGTGAGCGTCACGGTGACCCGGTCGTCATCTTCCTCCTTGTCGATCTGCTTGATGGTCAGCCCGTACGCCGAATGCCGGATCGCTTCCTCGTAACGATCGTCACCGCCTCTGGCGCTGGACGCCACCCGGGCGCCGTCCCGGGCCGCCGATTCCGCCACGACGACGGTGTAGGCCGCCAGCCCGACCTGCCAGACGAACAGAAAGACAAACAGGATAAACGGAAAAAGCGCCACCAGTTCGACCGTCTGCGATCCCCGATCGTCCCCAAAGACCCTCACGAACCGCTCACCCCCCGCCGGTTCCATGGCCGCATGCTCAGCGGCCGAATTGCAGATTGAACGCATCCGGGTTATAGATGAAATTCAACACCACGAGGCCGAGGATCAGGATGAAAATCGCCGGCGTGATCAAAAGCGTAGTGACGAGCGTGATGCGCGGGCTGGCCTTGGCCGCCTTTTCCTTCGCCCGAAAGACGCGCGAGGCGCGCATCTCGTCGGCCTGAACGCGAAACGTCGTGGCGATCGGCACCCCGAGATCGCTCCCCTGGATGAGCGCCTGGACGAAACTTTCCAGCTCCCTGGACCGGTTGCGGTCGATCAAATTCTGATACGCCTGCCGCCGGGACACGCCCAGCTGAAGTTCCCGCACCATTCGGAGCATCTCCTCGCTCAGCGCGCCGCCCATCCGTTCGGCCACCTCCTCGATCGTCTGCATCAGGGCGCCACCGGCGGCCAGCGCAATGCTCACCGTATCGAGAAAGGTCGGCAGAGTGACGCTGATCTCTTCCTGACGCCGGTCGGCGCGGGAGCGAAGCCAGTAAGTCGTGCCGAAAAACCCGGCCACGGGGGCGATAAAATAAACATACTTCGAAAAAGGCAAGCCGAGGATAAAGTAAAAAAGCCCGAAGATCGCCCCGAAAATGGCCATCAAAAGCCGCAATCCGTAAAACCGTTGCAGGGTAAGTCCCATCGGGCGTCCGGCCCAGGTCAGCCATTTCTGATCCTGTTCAGGGAAAGAATAAAGCTTTTCCGAGATCGGACCCAGGCGCTCGCTCCATTCCAGGATCTTTCGGCGCAACCGTTCGCGCAGCGTCTCCCTGGACGCCTGCCGGTCCGATTGTAACTTCAGTTTCTCAAGGAGCGATTCTTTCTGAAGGATGTAGTTGTAATAAGAATGAAAGGACAAAGCCAGGTAGAAAAGAAACAGGGTCGTGATGGCGGTAAACATCCACGGCTGGTTCAGCATGTCCCTCACACCCGGATATCGCTCAGCTTGCGAATGATCAAGAAGGCGATCAGCTGCAAAAATCCGGAAGCCAGCGCCAAAAGCACGCCGAACACGGTAAACAGCGGATTGATGAACCCCGGGATGATCAGACCCATGACGACGACCATCAAAAACGGCATCACGAGCAGCAGGTAAGCGATCGAACGGGATTCCGTCGTGGCGTTTTTGATCTCTTCGTTCACCCGCCGCCGTTCATCCAGCGTCGTCGCCATCATCTCCAGCACTTCGGCGATATTTCCGCCGAGTTTGCGCTGGATCGTCAGCGTATGCACGAACACCGTCAGTTCGCTGCTGTCGAACCGGGATCCGAGCCGTTCCAGAACCGCATCGAACGGATCCCCCAGCTGGAGTTCCTGGACGACGGTGCAGAACTCGGTTCCCGCCGGCGGTTTCAATTCCCGGGCGACCATTTCAAATCCCTGGGGCAAGGTATAACCCGCCTTGGCGGTGCTGGCGAGCAGCCGGCAGATCTCCGGCAACTGGCCGTTAAAAGCCTCCGCACGCGCGCTTTTGCGCATGTTTAAAAACGTGCGCGACCCCAGCCAGACGAGCAAGTACGCGAGGATGCCGTCGACGGGCGGAATGATCCTCATCACCCGGGCGATGAAGAACCACGTGACGAGGTAAAGCACCAGCAAGATAAACATGTATTCTGACGGCTTGAGCCCGACGTTCGCCTGAGCGAGCCGGACCTTCAGCCTGGACCCTGCCGCCGATCGATCGTAAGCATCCCCCCACCGCCGGAAGATGCTCTGGCGCTCTTTCCTTCGCGTTTCCGGGAACCACGCCTTGAGCCGGTCGTTGCGCCGGCGGATCCGATAGACCAGAAGCGCGTAATGAAGCGCCGCGATCAGACTAAGCACGGCTGAGGCGAGGATGAGGTCGAGCATCCGGCGTCCCCTCACCTTCTCCGGCAAAGATCGTGCGCGGAAGGTCGATTCCAAGGCGCAAAATCTTTTCGTAAACGCGAGGAACGTATCCCGTCGCCACGTGTCTTCCTTCAACCCGGTTGTGGGCGCTGACGCGATATCGGAAGGCGAAGATGTCGCGCACGTCGATCTGCCCGTCCTGAAGGACCACTTCCGAGATCGACACGACCCGCCGGCTGCCGTCGATCATCCGTTCCGCCTGGATGATGATCTCGATCGCGCTGATGAAATGCCGGTCGACCACCTCCACATTGAGCGGAAGGTCCGACATCAGCACCATCGCTTCCAGACGGCCGATGGCGTCTTGGGCCGAGTTGGCATGGAGCGTCGTCAGCGACCCTTCGTGCCCCGTGTTCATCGCCTGCAACATGTCGATCGCCTCGGGCCCCCGGACCTCACCGACGATGATGCGGTCCGGCCGCATCCTGAGCGCATTGCGGACGAGCTGGCGAATCGTAATCTCTCCCCTGCCTTCGACGTTGGCCGGGCGGGCTTCGAGACGGACGAGGTTGGGATGCATGATCTTGAGCTCGGCCATGTCCTCGATCGTGATGATCCGTTCTCCTTCGGGCAAAAACTGGGACAGCGCATTGAGGAGCGTCGTTTTCCCGCTTCCGGTGCCGCCGGAAATGAGGATGTTGACCTTGGCCCGAACGAGCGCTTTCATGAATTCTGCCATTTCCGGCGCAACGGATCCCAGTTCGACCAGGCGTTCGAGGGTGATCGGAACGCGATTGAATTTGCGGATCGACAAGACCGGACCGTTCAAACTGATCGGCGGAATCACCGCGTTGACGCGGCTCCCGTCCGGCAGGCGCGCATCGACCATCGGGGAACTGTCATCGATGCGTCGCCCCAAAGGGGCGATGATGCGGTCGATGATATGCCGGATATGGGCTTCGTCTTTGAAGCCGATCGACGTCTTTTCCAGTCTGCCGTTTTTTTCAATGAAGACGTCGTTCGGCCCGTTGACCATGATCTCCGTGATCTCCGGGTCCTGCAGCAGGACTTCCAGCGGCCCGTATCCGACCGACTCATTGACGATCAGTTTGACGATCGTCTCCAGGACATCTCGAGGATAAATCTCTTTCTCTTCCTGGATCATTTGATAGACCATGCGTTCAATGGTCCGCTTCCGTTCTTCCACCGGGAGCTTGATGATTTCCTCCAGGTTGGCTTCACGAATAATGCGGTTTTTAAAGTGTTCCACGCGCTCCTCGATCTGTCCGGTGAAGTGAGACACACGCCCCGTAGACCGCGCTTCTTTAGGACTCCATGAATCGTGCAAAAAGTTTTGCCGGGGACGATCCATGGGACTGTGCTCCTTTCACCAAAGATTCGACCAACGGTTTTAGATCCTGCGTCAAAGATTTAAGCTGTGCCGGTCGCTGACGCGACGTGTAAAACGGTTTGCCCATGTTCTGGTAGGGTTGGAGCGTAAAGTACTGCGCCCGCACCGTCGCGGCAATCGGAAGCGGCAAAAGCCGCTCGATGTCTTTCGGCGTAATTTCGGATTTACGGTGCACGCGATTGATGATGAGCGATACGTGCGCCGCTTGTTGGAGATGGTAACGTTCAAAAATCGGCTTGACGTGCTTAAACGCTCGAATGGCAAGGCTGTCGGGCGTGAGCACGTAATAGATATGGTCGGCGCTTTTCAAGCCGGAGAAACTCTGGACGTTCAGGGCGCTCGGCAAGTCGAGCACGATAAAATCATAATGCCGGCGGGCCAGCTGAAAGACGCGGGTCAAGAGTTCTTCTTCGATGTAGGTCGCCTTATCGGGATCGGCCGGTCCGAGAAGCAAGTCCAGCGGCGCGTCCACATGGCGGGCGATCACGCTTTTCAGATGGTACTCGTTCAGTTCTTCGATCACCGGCTGAAGATCAAGGTAGGATCGCCGGGGCTCTAAATTGTAGAGCGCCTCCACCCCGCCAAATTGCGCATTCAAATCCATGAGGAGCGTTGCCTTCTGATAAAGCACGCTTAATTGCTGGGCGACGAGCGATGCCAGAACGGTCTTGCCGCTTCCCCCCTTGGCGCTGTAGAATGCCAGCACTTTTCCCCTGGGGCCGCTTCCGGCGGGAGCTTTTCGGTCACTGCCCGGCGTCTCCAGGCGGTCCAGGTGCCGACGAAAGGCCTCCAGCTCTGCCGGATACAGAAAAATGGCCTGGGCGCCCGCTTCCAACCACGCCATCGCCCCCGTAAACTGATCTTCGTAGAGAAACACGATCAGGGGCGCATTCATCAACCGCTCCTGGGCTTCCGGCGTAAGGGGCGCATGTTGGTCGACGACGACCAGCGCATACGGGCCCCTTTCGGTCACCTCCCGCCAATCCGCATATCTGAGCGGCGAGTAGCCTTTGTCGGTCAATTCGCGTTCCACTTGCCGGGCCAAAAGCGGATTCTGCGTCAACACCAGCGCCGGTTTCACGGCAGGCCGCTCCCTTCGACGGTCCTCTGCTCGATTTGATCGCTGAGCAGCACGCGGATCTGGTTCGCCGTATTCTGGTAGTAAATGAGGCGCTCGGCCTCAGAAAGAGGCAGGACCACCTTGACGACCATTTTGCCTTTGTCGTCCGTGTCCCGCTGAATCACCAAAACGTCGGAAAACAAACGCTCCGTCACCAGTTTCCCTTCTTCCTGGTGGGTGACGATGAGATCGACCCGATCGCCCGGCGCGACAATTTGATCCAAAAAAACGTTGTTGGAAATATTCAGCCAGACGATTCGTTCTCCCGGGCTGAGATCGGCCCGCGCGCGAATGATATTGGGGGTCAAGAAATCCCCTTTTTGACCAAAGCGATGCTGTCTTTAAGCTTCTGAGCCTCCGTGATAAACCCTGTCGTCACGAATTGCTTCGGCAACGCCTGCCAGTCGATCATTTCAGGCGTAATGGCGGTATAAGGCTGAATATCTACCGCCGCGACCGCCACCCGGACCGTCTCTCCCCAAGCGGATCGAACCTTATTCCATTCGTTGACGATGATGGCGCTGGCGATCGTCGCCATCGCCAGGGCCAGAACAAAGAAGATGATCGCTTTTCGTCTGGCATCCAGCATCGATTCGGGCTCCTCCGAATTGGCTTCCAGCACCGCGCGGACCTCGGTCCCGGAGACCTAAACGCCTCCAGATGCGTTCAGGCGTCCGGAGAAGGGACGAACACCATCTGAATCAAGGAACGATCAGGACCGCCGTCTTGCTCCGGCAGATCGATCCAGTGGAGCGAGCCGCGACGCGCATGTTCGCTTTTCCAGGTCTCCGCCGATGGCGGCGGTCGATGGGCGACGACCCAGACGGCTTCCTCAGCGCGACGCTCGGCGTGGACCTTCGCCCACACCGCGTCAAAATCCCCGGACATGCGGCGGAGATGGACCTGCCTCTGCGGGTCAAATTGATACCCGTGCCAGCGCATTTGAGATCGGCGCTTTTTGGACGGAACGCTTCCCAGCCGTCGCCGGACAGACGAATCGATCATCGCCACGCCGTCGTCCGGAACGAGCGTCCAAATCCGCAACTGATGCATCTCCTTCTGCAGGCGCGCCCGCTCCTCGGCAAAACTTCTCTGAACAACGTTCAACCCACCCGCCGCCGCGATCGCCGGCAAGACATGAAGCAAATACGCCAGGTACGCCCGATGCCGATAAACCGGATAAAAGCGGAGCTCCCTTTCGGGGAGCAGAAGATTGCGCAGCCGGTACAAATCCGGATCGCTCACTTCCGCGGCATCGTAGAAGTACAGGATGACCCCAGGCGCACACCGCGAACGGAAAAAATCGAGCAGGGACAAAAACGGCGTCGGGGGACATTCCTCCCGTCCGTCTCCATCTCCAGAAGCGCCGCCTTCACGTCCTCCGCCCGGCGTCGACCCGTGTCGCAAAAAGCGCGAAAGGCGCCCCTTTCCCCGACCGGAAGCCGGGGGTCGCCGGACGGTCGGGCGCACGGAGGGAGAAACGACGAGAGACCGCTCTGACTTCGGGCGCGACGGGACGCAAAACGTCAAGGGCGACATAAAGGGAACGCCGGCGGGATAGTCGTGTCCGGTATCATGTGTAAAAACGGATGGTCCAGGTAACATAAAATGAGCCATCCGGCCCTCTTTGGTAGAATGTGAGACGGAGAAGAAACCACTTCACCAGGAGGGATACCGGATGGCTCA
>NZ_JXBB01000003.1 GCF_001653195.1 Hydrogenibacillus schlegelii | reverse complement strand
GGTAACCCGTAAGCAGGCCGCCCTCCTTGAACGCCTCGGCCGGGACGTGAGGCAGGGCGCGGCGAAGCTGTACGAAAAGCGCGGGCGGTGGTTCCTCGCCCTTTCGGTCACGCTGCCCGTCGAGGAGGTGAAGACCCTTCCCGCGGACAAAATCGCCGGGATCGACATGGGCCTTCGCTACTTGGCCGTGGTCAATTGCGAAGGTGAGACACTGTTTTTCCACGGCAACCAAGCAGCCTACATCCGACGACGCTACCACGCTCTCCGTAAGCGGATGGGGAAGGCCAAAGCCATCAAAGCCATCCGTAAGATGAAGGACAAAGAAGCCCGCTGGATGAAAGACCAGGACCACAAGATCAGCCGGGCCATCGTGGTTTGGTGCCTCGCCCGTGGCGTGGGCATCATCCGGATGGAGAAGCTGGAAGGCATTCGCCGGCGGAAAACCCGGAAGCGCGACTTCGGGCGATCGCTTCATTCCTGGTCTTTCTACCGGCTTCAGCAGTTTATCGCCTACAAGGCGGGCCTCGCCGGTATCCGCGTCGAATGGGTGAACCCGAAGGATACCAGCCGGGCGTGCCCGCGGTGCGGGCACTGCGCAAAAGAGAACCGAAACGGCATCCGGTTCCGGTGCCGGAAGTGCGGCTACCGCGGACACGCGGATGCCGTCGGCGCCTGGAATATCAGCCTCGCGATTAGCGGCCTGGCCGAGGCGGCGTAAGCCGCCGTTCGAGGGCCGCCGCCCGGTGCGGTAACGCCTTTCGGCGGAACGCAGCCGGGGCGGGCCGATGACCCGGCCCAGATGGCGCTGCGATGAGGCCGAAGCTGAAAGGCATGAGGCCGAGCAAGCGCTAACCTCCCCGTGGGAATCCCCGGAATTCATTCCGGGGAGGAGGTCAAAGTTCGTCAAAGCCGTTGTCGTCGGTGACTTTGCTGTAGGCACGGGCTTTTTGCTCAAAGAAATCGGTCTTGATGTTGTTGAGGTTCTCATCGCTGTAGGCGCGGATCCAGGGCATGACGTTTTCCGTATAGCCGGGGTAGAGGTCGGGAAGACCGAGCATGGACAGGCGCTTGTTGGCGAGGTATTTGACGTAGCCCAGCATCTCTTCGAGATCAATGCCGGGGAGACCTTTTAACACTTCGCGCGTCCAGTTCGATTCGAGCTCGACGGCTTTGCCGATCGTCTGCAGGGTGAATTCGGTGAACTCCCCGTTTCGATCGAGCTCGGGGTTTTCCGTAAGAATCGCCCGCAAAAGGAGCGAGATGAAATAGCTGTGCTGCATCTCGTCGCGCTGGATGTAGCTGATCATCGTCGAGGTGCCGAGCATCTTCTGGTTGCGGGCGAGGTTGTAGAAGAAGGCAAAACCCGAGTAGAAGTTGAGCCCTTCGAGGATGATCGAGGCGACGAGACTTTTCGCGAGGGCGAGAGCGGTCCGCTCGTTGCGGAAGTTTTCGTACAGGTCGACGATGAAGGCATTTCGGGCGATGACCGCCGGGTCTTCGTGCGCCCGGGTAAACGTCCTGTTCTGCACGTCCAGCGGGACGATCGAAGAGAGGACGTAGGAATAGCTCTGATTGTGCACGGCCTCCTGCTGGGCGATGATGGAGAGGATGGCATGCACCGACGGATCGGAGACGAACAGGGCCGCTTCCAGAATGAAGCGTGTCTGAACGGAATCGAGGTTCGAAAGAAGCCCGATCGTTCGGAGGTACGCTTCCTGCTCTCTGGCGGAAAGCGTCCCCCACTCCTTGACGTCCTTCGTCATCGGGATTTCGTCGGGAATCCAGAAGTTGCGAAGGAGCGTCTTGTAGACGTCGTAAAACTGCGGGTAGCGGATGTCGTTCCAGTTGACGATGCCGCTCGCCTCCCCGCCCACAATGGCGGTGGCGCGGTTCGGGCGGCCGGGGGAAAGCAGGCGAATTTTCGTCAGTGGTCGCTCAACGGTCACGGCCGCTTCCCTCCTTCGGTCATCGGAACGCCGTTCCGGTCGGAAACGGGCAGGAAAACGGGCGCGGGGACGCCACGGCTGCGAGCCGATCCAGGCCGCTACGCCCGCACGGGTCGAACCGGCGCCGGCAGGCGGCCGGTTGCCGCCCGGTAGGCGTCCCGGGCCCAGGCGACGAGCTTCGGCGCTTGGCCAAGGCCGTGGGGCGACTGCTCGAGCTTCATCCCCTCGGCGACGACCCGGACGCCGCGGCGTTCGAGGTGGTAGCGGACGGCATCGACCGCCCGGCAGAAACGGGGGAAGATGGAATCGCCGGTACCGAAGACCGCCGCCGGCGGAAGGGGCCGGTACCGGTCTGCCTCGTCGATGAGGAGGCGCCGGAGAAAACGGCGCATCGCCTCGGGAAGCTCCCCGTCGCCCCAGGTATAGGTGCCGAAGAAGGCGACCGGCGCCTCCCCGGCGGCGAGGGTGGAGAGGACGGCCTCGAGGGCCGCCGGATCGCCGGCGACGTCCACCGGCGTGCCGCCGACCGCCTCGGCGACGAGGTGCGCCGCCTCCTCGGTATTGCCGCTTAAGCTCGTGTAAAAGACCGGCACGATCACGACTGGCACACCTCGCATTCTTCCACTTCGACGGACGTCGAGCGGACGTAATACGTCGTCTTGACCCCGCTTCTCCAGGCGGCGAGGTGCAGGTCGAGAAGTTCTTTGGCCTTGATCGTGTTTTTCACGTAGAGGTTGAGGCTCGCCCCTTGGTCGATGTGCCGGCTCCGGGCGGCCTGCTGCCGGATCGTCCAGTGCTGGTCGATCTCGTGGGCGCTCTTGTAGTACCACATCAGGCCCTGCTCGATGTCCGGCGCGACGATCGGGATGCGGTAGGTGTTTTTCTCCTCGACGTACTCTTTCCGGTAGATCGGATCGATGGACGGCGTCGAGCCGCCGACGATCGCCGTCGTCCCGTTCGGGGCGATGGCCATCATGTAGCCGTTCCGGACGCCGTAACGCCGGACGTCTTCCTTGAGGGCCTGCCACTCGGGGCTCGTGTAGCCCCGCCGCTCGAAGTAAAGACCGCTTTCCCACTCCGAGCCCGGGAAGAGCGGATACGGGCCTTTTTCCTTGGCGAGTTCGTTCGACGCCTTGATCGTGAGGTAGGCGATCTTTTCGTACAGCTCGTCCGCGTAGCGGACGGCCTCGTCGCTCTCCCAGCGGATGCGCTTTAAGGCGAGCAGATGGTGCCAGCCGTACGTGCCGAGGCCGATGGCCCGGTACTTCTGGTTCGTCACCTGCGCCTGCAGGACTTCGAGCTTGTTCAGGTCGATGACGTTGTCGAGCATCCGCACCTGGATCGGGATGAGCCGCTCGAGAACGCCATCCGGCACCGCCCGCGCGAGGTTGATCGACGACAGGTTGCAGACGACGAAATCCCCGGGCTTTTTCTTGGTGACGATCGTGCCGTCTTCTTCCAGGTACTCCTCGACGACGGTCGTCGCCGAGTTGTTCTGCAGGATCTCCGTGCAGAGGTTGGACGCGTAGATCACCCCGGCGTGCTTGTTCGGGTTCATCCGGTTGGCCGTATCCCGGTACATCATGTACGGCACGCCGGTTTCGAGCTGCGATCGCATGATGCGCTTCATGATCTCGATCGCCGGGACGATCTTCTTGGAGATGTTCGGGTCGTCGACGAGCTCCTGGTATTTTTCCCGGAAGGAACCCCGGCCGACCTCTTCGTCGTAAAAGTCTTCCAACGACCAGCCCTTCTTCATCCGCACCTCGTGCGGATCAAACAGGTACCAGTCTTCCCGCGCCTCGACCTTTTCCATGAAGAGGTCGGGGATGACGACGCCGGTGAAAAGGTCGTGGGTCCGCAGGCGCTCGTCGCCGTGGTTGAGCTTAAGGTCGAGAAACTCGAGAATGTCCTTGTGCCAGACGTCGAGGTAGATGGCGATCGCACCCTGCCGCTGGCCGAGCTGATCGACGGAGATCGCCGTGTTGTTGAGCTGACGGGCCCACGGGACGATGCCGGAAGAGAGCCCTTGGATGCCTTTGATCATGCTCCCGCGGGGGCGGAGCTTGCCGAGGTAGACGCCGATGCCGCCGCCGGCCTTCGAGAGGAGGGCGACGTCGGTGTTGGAGTCGTAGATGCCCCGGAGGGAGTCGTCGACAACGTCGATGAAGCAGCTCGAAAGCTGACCCCACGCCTTGCCGGCGTTGGCAAACGTCGGCGTCGCCACCGTCATGTAGAGGTTCGACAGCGCCCAGTACGCCTCCTCGACGAGGGCGAGCCGCTTCGACCGCTCTTCCTTTTGCATGAGGTAGAGGGCGATGACGAGGAAGCGCTCCTGAGGGAGCTCGAACGTCCGGCGCTGCTTGTCCCGGGCGAGGTAGCGGGTCGCAAGGGTCAAAAGTCCCGGCAGGTTGAACAGGTGGTCCCGCTCCGGGACGATCATCCGGGCCGCCGCCCGGAGCTCGTCCTCGGTGTAGGCGACGAGAAGGTGGTCGGAATAGACGCCCTCGGCGTGAAGATGCCGGAGAAGGGCGACGAAATCCCCGTACGGGTGCGCCGGATCGAGGACATACCCCCGATTGGCCGCCGCCTCCCGGTAGAGCCGGCGGAGGTAAAACCGCGCCGCCACGTACGTCCAGCGGGGGGAGGCGACGGAGACTTCGTCCAGGCTGTTCCGGACGAGGAGGTCGACGAGCGCCGATTCCGTGAGGCTCTCCCGAAGCTCAGGATCCGCCAGCGCCTCCTCGACGTAGCGCCGGACGCGGCCGCGGAAGCGCTCGACGCGCTCCGCCTCGAGCTCCGAAAAAAGCGGGAGCACCGCCTCCATCTCCGCCTCGACGAACGCCAGCGGGTCAAGGCGAACGCCTGTCGCCGTCTTCTGCATCCCGATCGCCTCCTGCCCGATCCGGTGATCCGGAGATATCGATCATTTCGTCCGCTTCCGATCATTCGGACGCTTATCTTTTGCCCCTCAACGGTTCGGCGTCCTTTTCACGGTCCGTTTTCACGCTGTCCCCAAGCGTTCACCGGGCGCCGCACGGCCGCGCGGCGCCCGGCCGCGGCGGTCGACCGCTTCGGCGGCTCCCCCGGCGGCCGATTCGGGGACGCTTCACCCGTGCGCCAATGCCCATACATATGCGGTATAACTCCTGTTCAAACACCATATGTAGGGTCTGGCTTCAGTATAGCGCTTGTCCGACCGGAAAACAAGCCCAAAGCCAGGCATTTTTTGCCGTATTCCTGCCCGCAACGCGCCTCCGCCGGCGGCGTACAAGCTCATGAGCCCAGACGAGAGGTTGAGGCTCGATGGACGCACTGCGGGCATGGTTCCGACGGCCCACCGGCGCCTTCCTCCCCGCCGCCCTGATCCTCCTCGGGGCGTTCGCGCTCCTCGTCGCCGGGCGGGCGGAAGAAAGCCGGGCGGAAGCGGAAGCGGTGATCATCGCCGGCGACGTGGTCAACGTCCGGAAGGGCCCCGGGACGAACACCGCCATTGTCGCCCAGGTCCGCCGGGGCGAGCGGTACGCCGTCCTCGAACGGAAGGGCGACTGGATCCGGATCGCCTACCGGCCCGGGAAAAGCGGCTGGGTCGCCGGCTGGCTCACCCGGCCGGCCCCCGCCGCCGGCGGCATCGCCTACGCCGCGGAAAAGGCGGACGCTTTCGTCGAGGCGGCGGTTCGGGACCTGAACGTTCGGAGCGGCCCCGGCACCGACCGGCCGGTCATCGGCCGCATCCAGCCCGGCACCCGCTACCCCCTCCTCGACACCGCCGGCGACTGGCGCAAGATCCGCCTGTCCGACGGCCGGACCGGCTGGGTGGCGGGCTGGCTTTCGGTCGTCGTGCCGGCCGAAGGCTCAACCGCCCAGGCGGCCAGAGAGAATACCGCCGCAGGGCCCGGCGCCCCCCCGTCGAGGGCGGCCGGCGGCACCGCCCCCCAGCCGGCGCGCGTCCGGATCGACACCGACGTCGCCAACTTCCGGAACGGACCGACGCTCGACGCGAACGTCATCGGCAAGCTCCTCCGGGGGACGACCGGCCGCGTCATCGCCCGGGAAGGCGACTGGGTGAAGATCGCCCTGGACGACGGGACGGAGGGCTGGGTGGCCGGCTGGCTCGTCGCGCCGGCGGAGGAGGCGTCGGATCGCGGCACCGTCGTCATCGTCGCCGACGGGACGAACATCCGAAAGGCGCCGAGCCTCACCGCCGACATCGTCCGCGTCGCCCGCCTCGGCGAGCGCTACCCGATCGTCGAAGGGATCGGCGACTGGTACGCCGTCCGCCTCGACGACGGGAGCATCGCCTACGTCGCCGCCTGGGTCGTCTCAAAGGATGGCGTCATCGACCGGGTGACCGGCGGCCGGCTCCTCGGCAGGACGATCGTCCTCGACCCCGGCCACGGCGGCATCGACGACGGGGCGACCGGCATCGACGGGACGAAGGAAAAGGCGCTCAACCTCGCCGTCGCCCTCCGGCTGGAGGAGAAGCTCATCGCCGAAGGAGCGACGGTCATCCTCACCCGCCGGGACGACCGGACGGTGTCGCTTCAGGACCGCGTCGCCCGGGCGGTGACCGCCGGCGCCGACGTCTTCTTAAGCCTGCACCACAACACCCACCCGTCGCCGGCGATGCGGGGGACGATCACCTTCTACCATCGCGATCAGGCCCTCGCGCAGGCGATCCAGGCGGCCCTCGTGGCGAAGACGGGTCTCGCCGACCTCGGCGCCCGGTACGGCAACTATTACGTGCTGCGGGAAAATCCGCGGCCGAGCGCCCTCATCGAATTCGGCTTCATCTCAAACGCCGCCGAAGTCGCCGTCTTGAAAAGCCCGGCCATGATCGACCGGGAAGCGGAGGGAGTCGTCGAAGGGCTCGTCCGCTACTTCAGCACCCAACAAACGGCCCAAAAAGGAACGCGCGCCGTCCGCTGAGGACGGCGCGCATTTTTCGGCGTCGCCGGCGACCGGACCGCTGCTCAGGGAAGCTTCGGCGTCGACCCGAATTGAAAGTTCCTTCAAAAGAGCTCCGCCGAATCGAGAATGAGCGTCACCGGGCCGTCGTTCACGAGTTCGACGGTCATATGGGCGCCGAAGCGGCCGGTGGCGACCTCGAGGCCGTGCCCGGTGAGGGCGCGGTTGAACGCTTCATAGAGCGCCCGGGCGGCCTCCGCCTCGAGGGCAGCGGAAAAGCTCGGCCGCCGCCCTCGCCGGACGTCGCCGTAGAGGGTGAACTGCGACACCGACAGAACCCCCCCGCCGGCGTCCCGGAGGCTGACGTTCATCTTCCCTGCCTCGTCGGGAAAAATCCGGAGGTCGGCGATCTTCGCCGCCATTTTCCTGCAAGTGGCCTCGTCGTCGCCGGCGGTAAAGCCGACCAGAAGGACGGCGCCGGGCCCGATGGCGCCGACGACCTCGCCGTCCACCGTCACCCGAGCCCGGTGCACCCGCTGCAGCACGATCCGCACCGCACCGCCTCCTCGCTTTTTCGGCAAAACACGCCGCCTCCGTCGGGCCGGCGGCTTTCTCGGCGATCCCCGCCGCTTTCGTTCCCTGGACGACGTTCTCGGCACCACCCGCCGCGCCGCCGTCCCGACGATTTTCCCGGCGATCCACGACACGCCGTCCCCGTCGCTCCGACGACGCTACGGCTCGAGCACCCGCCGGACGGAGTGGACGTCCTGGACCCGCTTGATGCGTTCGACGACCCGTTGCAGGTGTTCGAGGTTCCGGATGGCGAGGGTCATCGTGATCCGGGCCAGCCGGTTCCGGTCCGCCCGGCCGGTGACTTTCGTCAGGTTCGTCTTCGTCTCGTTGACCGCCTGCAGGACGTCGTTCAAAAGCCCCTGGCGGTCCATCGCCAGCACCTCGATCTCGACCGGAAAGGTCGCCTCCGGATCCGGCGCCCACTCCGCCGGGACGAGCCGCGCCGGGTCTTCCCGGGCAACGTTCGGGCAATCCGTCCGGTGGATCGACACGCCCCGGCCCCGGGTGATGAAGCCGACGATGGCATCGCCCGGCACCGGGCTGCAGCATCGGGACAGGCGGACGAGCACGTTGTCCATCCCGGCGACGCGGACGCCCTGTCGGGTCGACCGCGTCTTGAGGGGGGCCGGCGCCGGCGGAGGTGTCGCCTCGGCGTGCTCCTTCCGGTAGAGCTCGAGGAAGCGGCCCATCACCTGCCCCGGCGACAAGGCGCCGAAGCCGACGGCGACGAGGAGCTCGTCGAACGACTGAACGTTGAACCGGCCGAGGACGTCCTTGAGATAGGCGTCCTTGAACGCCTCTTTCGGCGAAAGGCCGTGCCGGCGGGCCTCCTGCTCCAGAAGCTCGCGGCCCCGAAGGATCATCTCCTCCCGGCGCTCTTTTTTGAACCACGCCCGGATCTTGTTCCGGGCGTGCTGCGTCTTGGCGATCTTGAGCCAGTCGAGGCTCGGTCCGTACGAATGCTTGGAGGTGAGGATCTCGACGATGTCCCCCGTCTTCAGCGGGTGATCGAGGGGAACGATCTTGCCGTTGACTTTGGCGCCGACGGTCCGGTTGCCGATCTCGGTGTGAATCCGGTAGGCAAAATCGAGCGGCACCGCTCCGGCCGGAAGCTCGATGACGTCGCCTTTCGGCGTAAAGACGAAGACGACGTCGGAAAACAGGTCCATCTTGAGCGACTCGACGAACTCTTTGGCGCTCGAGGCGTCCTGCTGGTACTCGAGGAGCTGCCGGATGAAGCGGATGCGCTTCGCTTCTTCGGCGGCGTTTTTCGCCGACTTCCCCTCTTTGTAGGCCCAGTGGGCGGCGATCCCGTACTCGGCCGTGTAGTGCATCTCCCGGGTGCGGATCTGCACTTCGAGCGGCTCGCCTTCCGGGCCGATGACCGTCGTGTGGAGCGACTGGTACAGGTTCGCCTTCGGCATGGCGATGTAGTCCTTGAAGCGGCCCGGCATCGGCTTCCAGAGGGTGTGGACAATACCGAGGACGCTGTAGCAGTCCCGGACGCTGTCGACGATGACCCGGACGGCGAGGAGGTCGTAAATCTCGTCGAACGACTTGTGCTGATCCCGCATCTTCCGGTAGATGCTGTAGATGTGCTTCGGCCGGCCGGTCACCTCCGCCCGGAGGCCCATCTCGTCGAGCTTCGCCCGGAGCGTCTCGATGACCTTGTTGATGTACGCCTCCCGCTCGGCCCGCTTTTTTTTCATCAGGTGGACGATGCGGTAGTATTGCTGCGGGTTCAAGAAGCGGAGGGCGATGTCCTCAAGCTCCCACTTGATCTTCGAAATGCCGAGGCGGTGGGCGATCGGGGCGTAGATATCGAGCGTCTCTTCGGCGATCCGCCGCTGGTCTTCCTCCGAGCGGAACTTGAGCGTCCGCATGTTGTGCAGCCGGTCGGCGAGCTTGATCAGGATGACCCGGATATCCCGGGCCATCGCAAGGAGCATCTTGCGGTAGTTTTCCGCCTGCTGCTCTTCTTTGGACTGAAACTGGATCCGCCGAAGCTTGGTCACGCCGTCGACGAGGGAGGCGACCTCATCGCCGAACGCCGCTCGGACGTCCTCGAGCGTCACGGCGGTGTCTTCGACGATGTCGTGCAGGAGGGCGGCGATGAGAACCGTCGCATCCATCCGGAGCTCGGCGAGGATCTCCGCCACCGCCACCGGGTGGGTGATGTACGGATCGCCGGAGATGCGGTACTGTCCGTCGTGGTGCCGGGCGGCAAATCCGTACGCCTCGCGCACCCGCGCCCGGTCCGCCTCCGACAGGTACCCGAGCTTCGCCGCCAGCGATTCGAACGGGCTCACCACGGCGGTTTCGGCCACGGACCTCACCTCCCTCCGGCTTTTGTCCACCGGCTTTCACAACATTATAACGCAAAAAGCGGCCGGGAGAAACGGCCGCCGGCTGCCGACCGGAGTGCCGCCGTACCGCGGACGCCCCCGTTCGGCCGATCGATTCGAACGATTCGTCGAAAAACGCTCAAAACCGGATCAGCGTGACGATCGGCGCCGGGGCGATTTTTTGCTCCAGAGCCGCCCGGCCGCCGAGATACGTCAGCTCGATCAAAAACACCGCCCCGACCACCTCGCCGTCGAGCCTGTGGACGAGCTCGACGGTGGCGCCGATCGTCCCGCCGGTGGCGAGGAGGTCGTCCGCAACGAGCACCCGCGTCCCGGGCGGGAATGCGTCCCGGTGGACGGCGAGATCGTCCGGGCCGTATTCCTTCTCGTACGTCACGCTCACCGTCTCCGCCGGAAGCTTTCCGGGCTTTCGCACCGGCACGAAACCGACGCCGAGGGCGTAAGCGATCGGCGCTCCGATGGCAAACCCCCGGGCCTCCGGCCCGACGATCACCTCCGGCCGAAGCGGCCGGACGGCCTCGACGAGGGCGTCGATCGCCGCCCGGAACGCCCGGCCGTCTTTTAAGAGCGTCGTGATGTCCTTAAACAGGATGCCCGGCTGAGGAAAATCCGGAATGACCCGGATCAGCCGCTTGAAGTCGAAGTCCACCTCCGTCGCTCCTTTCCGTACGCCGTGCGCCGCCGCCCGCCGGCGAGCGCCTCAGGCGCCCGAAGCGGTGGCCTTTTTCCGGCGGAGGTCCCATTCCCGCCACTCGACCCAAAGCTGGGCAGCGGTGAAGATCGACGAGTAGGCGCCGAGGACGAGACCGATGGAAAGCGTCAGCGAAAACAAAAACAGCCCCTCACCGCCCAGAAAAAGGAGCGCCAGCGCCGCAAACAGCACCGTCGCCACCGTGTTCACCGAACGGACGAACACCTGCCGGATGCTGTCGTTGACGACCGCCTCGACGTCTTCCTGCCGCCGGATGTTCCGCTGCCGGACGTTTTCCCGGATGCGGTCGAAGATGATCACCGTGTCGTTGATCGAATAGCCGACGATCGTCAGGAGCGCCGTGACGAACGTCACGTCGACCTCGATCTGCAAAAAGGCGATGATCCCGATGAGCGTCACGACGACGTTCAAGATGCTCACGATCGCCGAGACGGCCATCCGATATTCGAAACGAACGGTCATGTAGACGACGATGCCGAGGGCGGCGATGAGGAGCGTATACGCCGCCTTTTTCGCAAGCTCCCGGCCGACGATCGGATCGATCTTGCTCACCGTAAACTGGACCGTTTCCCCGAAGTGGGCCTCGATCGCCTGCCGCACCGCCGTCTCTTCCGCCTGGGTGAGGGCTCCCTTGAAGCGGAGGACGAGGGTCGTGTCGGCGCCGCTTCCCGTCCGGGCGATCTGGGACGGCTCCGCCAGACCCTTTTCTCGGAAGAGGGCGTGGATTTCCTCGTCGGAGAAGGCCTTGCCGACCTTCGCCTCGACGCGGGTCCCGCTCGTGAAGTCGACGCCGAGGTTGAGCCCCCGGACGGCGAGCGAGACGAGGCCGATGAGAAGAAGCGCCAGGGACAGAAGGAAAAAAAGGCGCCGCCGACCGACGAAGTCGAAGCGGGTGTAAAACGGTTCACGCGGCACGGATCTCACGCTCCCGGACGCCAAAGAACGCCGGCCGGTCAAAGCGGCCGCTTCGGACGAGCAGGTGGAGAAGGAGGCGCGCCAGCCCGACGTTCGTGATCAGGTTGAGCACCGTGCTCAGGATGTGGATGACGGCAAAGCCCCGGATGGCGCTCGCCCCGCCCATGATAAAGAGCACGATGCCGGCGATGAGGGTCGTCACGTGGGCATCGAGGATCGTCATGAGGCTTCGGCGGGAGCCCGCCTTCACCGCCGACGGGATCGACTTGCCGCTCCGCAGTTCGTCTTTGATCCGCTCGTCGGTGATGATGTTCGCGTCGACGGCCATGCCCATGCCGAGGATGAGGGCGGCGATCCCCGGGAGCGTGAGCGTCACCCGGATGCCCCAGAGAAAGAAAAAGACGAGGTAGACGTAGGCGAAGAGCGTGACGACGGCGACGAACCCCGGCAGCCGGTAGACGGCGAGCATGAAGACGGCGATAAAAAGAAGCGCCGCCACGCCGGCTTCGATCCCCCTGAAAAGGGCCGCCTGGCCGAGGGTCGGGCTCACCGACGCGTAAGAAAGCTCGACGAGCTTCACCGGGAGCGCCCCGGCGTTCAAAAGCCCGGCAAGCCGGCGGGCTTCCTCGACGTCGGCCATCCCCTCGATCACCGCCTGGCCGTTTGTGATCGTGGCGTTCACCGTCGGCGCCGAGATGAGGCGATCGTCGAGGAAGATCGCCAGCCGGTGCTTGGGATCGCCATGGGGGATCGACCGGGTGATCGCTTCGAGTTTTTTCGGATCTTTGACCGTGAGGGAAACCATCGGCGCGGTCGTCCGGTCGGAGAAGACCACCCTGGCCGCGCCCTCCTTGAGGTCGGCGCCGGTGAGAAGGTCCGGGCTTTCTTCGACGACGTTCCCTTTGTCGTCCAGAACGAGGTGGCGAAACGCGAGGTGCGCCTCGGCGGCGAGCATCTGCCGGGCTTCGTCGACGTTCGTCACGCCGGGGAGCTGGATGCGGATCCGGTCCGGCGGTTCCGGCTCGATGAGCGGCTCGGCGACGCCGAGGACGTTGATCCGGTTGGCGAGAACCGTCTCCGTCTGCCGGAGGAGATCGGTCGTCACCGGGCCGCCGCCGTGGGGCTCGATCTTGTAGAGAAGCTCAAACCCCCCCTGCAGATCGAGGCCGAGGGTGATTCCCCGGGCGAGGGGCCAGAAGGTCGTGCCGATGAGGACGAAAAGGGCGGCGACGATCAGCGCAAACTGGACGAGCTGTCGCATCGATGGGCTCCGATCTCCTTTCGCCGGACGGGCGGAATCGGGGCGCCGGTGCCTCGACCGGCGCCGGCGGTGCCCCGGGGCAAAAGCGGAGCCGGTCCGCCTCCGCCGCCCGGCGGCGCCGTGAAAATACGTTCTTATTATAGTAAGCCGCGGCGGATGGGACAAGTCGGGCGGCCGCTTTCGTCCGACTTGGGCGCTTTCTTCGGAGCGCCCATCCGGCGGGGGCGCCCCGCTTTTTTCGTCTAGCGACCGCGCCACGCTTCCCGGACCGCCGCGGTCATGAAGGCGTTCGGCCGAAGGCCGAGGATGTCTCCGACGACGCGATAAAGGGGCGGCACTTCACGGCGGTAGCGGCCGAGAAAGTAGGACCAGAGGTCTTCGGCCCGAACGCCGGCGTAGCCGAGCAGCCGAAATTCTTCCGCCTTGGAAGCGCAAAGCGCCTTCAACATGGCCGCCGTCTCCGGGCCGAACGCCCGGACGAAGACCGCATCCGGCGCCTCCGCCGGAAGCGCGCCGTCCCGCCCCGGCAAGGGGCCTTCCGACGGCGCCCCGGCCTTCCCGGGCGGCGGCGCGGCCCCCTCCACGGCCGCGGCTTCCGCTGCCGAAGGCGCGGCGAGGGCCCGCTCCGGCGGAAGCGCCTCCGGCGGCATCGTTCTCGGGGCGACGGCCCGGCCGCTTCGCGCCTCCAGCGCCCGGATCGCCCCTTCGAGGTCAAACGTCAATCCCCATCCCCCCGTTTCGTCCGGTTCGACCATCGCCGGCCCGTTCGACGGCATGAGGCGGGCGGGTGCCGAGGAATCGAAGACGGACGCGGAATCGCGCCGGCTCGGACGACATGGCAATCGGGACGACCTGCGTCCCCCGTCCCCGACCCTTCCCGCGCCGGGGGCGGAGGCCCTCGGGTCGCGGCCCATCGGGGCGATCCTTGCCCCCGGATTCCCGGCCCGAACGACGGGGCGCTGAAGCGGCCTTTGGACGGAACGCCCGCTTTGGACGGGGCGCATGGATGGCGATTCCGGGACATATGCATGAAGGGACGAAACGGACATGAAGGAGCAGGCGCATGCAGTCGTTTCTCGCCGGCACCCTCACCCTTGCCGCAGCCGCCGTCATCGCCCGACTCCTCGGCGTGGTGCCGAAGGTCGTCCTCCCCCGAACGGTCGGCATGGACGTCCTCGGCCTCTATCAGCTCGCCTACCCGGTCCTCGTCTTTCTCGCGACGGTGGCCCGCTTCGGCATGCACGTCGCCGTCTCCGGCCGCGTCGCCGAGGCGATGGCGGCGGGACGGCCGGAAGCGGTCCCTCGCCTCATCCGAGCGGCGCTCGGGTTTTCCCTTTCCGTGGCCGTCCTGCTCGCCCTCGGGCTCGCCGGACTCGCGCCGGTCCTCGCGGCGCGGATCTACCTCGACCCGCGCCTCGCCTGGCCCCTCTGGGGGCTTGCCCCGGCGGTGCCGATCATCGCCGCCGCCACCATCTTCCGAGCGCTGTTTCAGGGCCTGGGCGACATGCGGCCGCCGGCGGTCGGAGCCGTCGTCGAAACGGTCGTCCGCGTCGCCCTCGCCCTCGTCCTTTCGGCGGCGTTTCTGCCGTACGGCGCCGAGGCGGCGGCGTTCGGCCTGGCCGTAAGCATCGCTCTCGGGGAGATCGCCGGCCTCGGGCCGCTTCTTTGGCGGCTTCGCCTCACGCCCCTCGGCCGGCGGCCGAAACGGCCGGCGAGGCCTCCCGAACGGCCCGCGGGGCGTCCCGAGCGGCCGGCAAATGGCCCGCCGGCGGACGGCTCGGCCTTTTTCCACCTGTGGCGGATCGCCTATCCCGTCGGCCTGTCCGGCCTCGTCGGAGCGCTGGCGTACGCCCTGGAGCCGGGGTTCGTCGCCCACAGTTTTCGGGCGGCCGGCATGGAACCGGAAGCGGCGAGCCGCGCCTACGGCATGCTGAGCGGGCTCGCCATCTTTGTCCTCTACTTTCCGACGACGCTGACGTATTCGCTGTCGACGTCCTTAATCCCTGCCATCAGCGCCCTTCGGGAGCAAAAAAAGCCGGCGGCCATCCACCGCCGCCTCGATCAGTCGGCTCGGATGACGGCGCTCATCGCCTTTCCGACCGCCGCCTTCGTCTTCCTCTTCGCCGAACCGCTCTCCGGCCTTCTGTTCGGGGCGGAAGACGTCGCCCCGCTCCTTTCCGTGCTCGCGCCGTTTGCACCGTTTCTCTACTTCCAGGGGCCCCTCGGCGCCGCGCTCCAAGGCCTCGGCTGGATGCGCCTTACCTTCTGGCATACCGTCGCCGGGGCGACGGCGAAGCTCCTCCTCATCGCCGCCCTTGCCCGCCAGCCGGAGCTCGGCGTCCTCGGCGTCGCCTGGGCGCTCAACGGAAGCCTCGCCCTCGTGACGCTCCTTCACGCCGGGCAGCTCCGGCGCCGGATCGGCTGGGGGCCGAAAGGGCGGGACCTCGTGCCGGCGCTTCTCGCCGCCGGAGCGGCCTTTCTCATCGCCCGGGCCTTCCTTTACCCGGCCCTCGCCGGCCTCGGCGCGCCGGCCGCCTTTCTCGCCGCCTCGTTCGGCGGCTTCGTTCTCTACGGGGCCTTCCTCTGGCCGTCCGGCGGCGTCGGACCGGACGACGTCCGGCGGCTCGCCGCCGCCTTCACCGGCCGAAAAGCGGGCTAGGGCCGTCCGGCGATCGGCGGCCGGCCCCGCCGGTCCGACGGTCGAGCCACGGCCGGAAAGCCCGCCGCTTCGTCGCTTCGCGGGAAGGGTGAAAGACGCCCCGCTCCCGGGAAGGGTCCGGCGAAGCGCTGACGCCCGGCACCCGGCCAAAAACCGGCACCGTGTGGACGCCCGCCGGACAGGGCCCGAAGGGAGATGAAGCTTTAGCGGAGCGCCTCCGGCTTCGCCGCCCCGTTTTCCGAATCCGGCGGGTCGACCTCGTCCCGGTAGTCGACGAAAAAGCGCCCCGCCTCGTCCGCGCCGGCGAACAGGACGTCCTTGACGTCCGCCGACCCGTGAGAACGAAGCTGCATCTTCAGCCACCACTCGTCCTTGCCGAGGCGCCGGAGGTTGTCCTGAAGGATCTCGCCGTCGATGATGAGGGGGAGCATCAGGCCGTCCGACGGGACGTTCCGACCGAGGTCTTCGTTCGTCACCGGCTGCTTCGATCGCTTTTTGATCACCGACAGCTTCCCCGTCGGCTCGAGAAAGGCGAACTCGACCTCGCCGAGGTCGGCGATGTCCTTCTCCCGGAGCTGCATCAGGAGGTCGTCGATGTTGTAGCGATGGCGGCGCATCTCGGCGTCGCGGATCTTGCCTTTTTCGATGATGAGGCTCGGCTTCCCGTCGATGAGTTCCCGGAAGCGGCGGCTTTTTAAGGACAGGTACGAAAAGGCGATCTGCACCGCCGCGAGGAGGGCGATCGGAAGCAGGCCCTTGTAGAGGGGCATCTTCGTGTCGTCGATCGTAAAGGCGGCGATCTCGGCGATGATGATCGACACGACGAGGTCGAAGACCGTGAGCTTCCCGATCTCCCGCTTGCCCATCACCCGGAGGGTGACGAGGATGAAGCCGTAGAGGATGAGCGTGCGGGAGAGCATGACCCACAACTCCTGCATCATCCGACCCCTTCCGCCGATGCTCGCCCTTAGTGTCCGGGGCGAACAGGCGGGCTATGCGGCGGGACGGCCGTCAAGTTCTGGACGGGCCGGCCGGCGGCATACGATGGTGTCGGGAGGGGATAAGATGGAACGATCGCTCCTTACCACGTACGCCCGGGCCCTCGGCGTCATGGCGGCGATCGTGGTCGCCGGCACGATCACCCTGACCGCTCTCATCGCCTTCGGGCCGTTTTCCGAGCGGCACGCGCTCCCGGTCGTCTACGGGCTTCACCTCGTGGCCCTCGTCGTCGGCGGATGGATCGTCGGCGCGGCCGCCGGTCGCCGGGGATGGATGCACGGCCTCGTCCTCGGTCTTCTCTACGCCCTTGGGCTCGGCATCATCGGCTTTCTCGCCTACGACGCCCTGCCGGGTTCCAAAGGGCTCCTCTTCGCCGGCCTCGGGCTTTTCTTCGCCACCGCCGGGGGGATGCTCGGCGTCGCACGGCGGCCGTAGGCCGCCGCTTTTTTGCGATCACTTTTTGTCCTTGATGACGGTGCTGATCGCCTGCCGGTCGAAGGTGAGCCGGACGCCATCCCCGACTCGGAGGACGACGGTCTCGTCGGTGAGCTGATCGACCGTTCCGTGCAGGCCGCCGATCGTGATGACTTTATCGCCGCGGCTCAAGGAGGCGAGCATGCGGTTTCGCTCTTTCTGGCGCTTTTGTTGCGGCCGGATGAGGATCAAGTAAAACAAAAGAAACATGACCGCCAGGATGATAAAGTTCAGATACTGAGCGTACGGATTCACCTCGGCGGGCTGGGCACCGGCCTGGGCCAGAAAAAGCGGCGCGTTTGGCGCAAGCATCCGTTCGACCCCTTTCGGCGACAGGGTTTCGGCCGGCGGCCGAAGGAGGCCGGCGGCCGGAGTCCCTGTTTTTCCGTCAAAACCCGCGTTTAAAACCCGCGATGTGCGGGCATCCGGCCGTAGTACGCCTCGTAAAACGCGTCCCGAAACTCGAGGAGCGTCCCGGCCCGGATGTGCCGGCGGACGTCGGCCATGAAGCGCAGGAGGAAGGCGAGGTTGTGGATGGTCGTCAGGCGGAGGCCGAGGATCTCGTCGCTTTTGAGGAGATGCCGGACGTACGCCCGGGTATAATGGCGGCAGGCGTAGCAGTCGCACGCCGGGTCGAGAGGCGAAAAATCCCGCGCGTACGCCTCGTTCCGGATGACGAGCCGCCCGCCGGACGTCATGAGGGCGCCGTTTCGGGCGATCCGGGTCGGGAGAACGCTGTCGAAGAGGTCGATCCCCCGCATCACCCCTTCGATCAGCGCGTCGGGCGAGCCGACGCCCATGAGGTAACGGGGCTTCGTTCGGGGGAGGAGCGGAACCGTCTCCTCGAGCATGGCATACATGACCGGCTTCGGTTCCCCTACGCTTAATCCTCCCACAGCGTAGCCCGGAAAGTCAAGGGAGACGACGGCCTTCGCCGCCCGCCGGCGAAGGTCCGGGAACGTTCCGCCCTGGATGATGCCGAAGAGGGACTGTTCCTTCGGCCGGCGATGGGCGCGGAGGCTCCGCTCCGCCCAACGGAGCGTCCGCTCGAGGGACGCTTCGACGTAGGCGCGGTCGGCCGGGTACGGCGGGCACTCGTCGAAGGCCATGATGATGTCCGCTCCGAGTGCGTTCTGGATCGCGATCGACTTTTCCGGCGAGAGAAAAAGCGGTCGGCCGTCGAGGTGGGAGGCGAAGTAGACGCCTTCCTCTTCGATCCGCCGCCGCTCCTTCAGGCTGAAAACCTGAAAGCCGCCGCTGTCGGTGAGGATCGGCCGCGACCAGTGCATGAAGCGATGGAGCCCGCCGGCCTCCCGGACGACGTCTTCCCCCGGGCGGAGCCAGAGATGGTAAGTGTTGGCGAGGACGATCTGGGCGCCGAGCGCTTCCAGTTCCTCCGGCGTCATCGCCTTGACCGTCCCCAGGGTTCCGACGGGCATGAAGGCCGGCGTTTCGATCGTCCCGTGGGGCGTCGAAAGCCGTCCGAGGCGGGCGCCGGTCTTCGGATCCTCATAGATGAGCTCAAAATGGATCGCCAAGCCGCGGTCACTCCTCCGGCGATGGGCTCCTTCCCGCTCAAAGGATGAGCATGGCATCGCCGAAACTGTAAAACCGGTAGCGCTTCCGGATCGCTTCTTGGTACGCTTCGAGGATGAACGCCCGGCCGGCAAACGCGGCGACGAGCATGAGGAGCGTCGAGCGCGGCAGGTGAAAATTCGTGATGAGCCCGTCCACCGCCCGAAAGCGGTATCCCGGCACGATAAAAAGATCCGTCCAGCCTTCTCGGGCGCGGAGGCGCCCCCCTTCGTCCGCCGCCGACTCGAGCGCCCGGACGGCGGTCGTGCCGACGGCGATGATCCGCCGCCCCTCGTTCCGAAACCGGTTCAGCGCCTCCGCCGCCTCCGGAGAGACGCGAAAAAATTCGCTGTGCATCCGGTGGGCCTCCACCGACGCCGCCGTCACCGGCCGGAACGTCCCGAGGCCGACATGGAGCGTCACGAAGACCGTTTCGATGCCGGCGGCCCGCAGCCGGTCGATCAGCTCCGGCGTAAAATGAAGGCCGGCCGTCGGCGCCGCGACCGATCCCGGCTCCCGGGCGAAGACCGTCTGATAGCGTTCCGGATCGTCGAGCCGCTCCCGGATGTACGGCGGAAGGGGCATCTCGCCGAGGGCCTGAAGGACCGCCTCAAAGGTCCCCCGGTAGCGGAAGCGGAGAAAGCGCACCCCTTCTTCCCCTTCTCGGACGACCTCGGCCCATAGCGGCCCCTCCTCCCGCCCCGGCGCCTCGCCCACACCGTCGCCCCGATCCTCCCCGGCGGCGGAAGACGGTTCGTCGGAGCGGGCCGTCCCGCCTTCGCCGGCCCGGCCTTCCCGTTGACCGCCGGCCGCCGCGCCCCGCCGACCGTCCCGCCCGAAAACGATCGCCGTCCCCACCCGCGCCCGGCGCGCCGGCCGGACGAGGGTCGCCCAGACGTCCGGCCCGTCGGTCGTCGGATGCAAGAGGAGGACTTCCACATGGGCGCCGGTTTCCGGTTTTTCGCCGAAAAGCCGCGCCGGGATGACGCGAGAGTCGTTCAAGACGAGGACGTCCCCCCGTCGGAGGAGATCCGGAAGCGCGTCGAATTGCCGGTGCTCGATCGTCCGCCGGAAGCGGTCGAGAACCATCAACCGGGACGCATCCCGCCGTTCGAGGGGCCGCTGAGCGATGAGTTCTTCCGGAAGCGCATAGTCAAAAAGCGAAACGTCCACCGGTCGCCCTCACCGCCCTTCTTCGGAGTGCGTGACCCGGTAATGCATTTACTGCATTCATGCCTCCCGAACGTCGCCGGCCATCGAGCGGCGATCCGGCCCGTCGCCGGCCGAGGACGAAGCCGGAGCGGCAAACGGGTCCGGAAGGATGAGCTTCTGCGCTCCGACGTCGCTCACGCCGGCGTAAAGCTCCGCCCATCCGTCCGGCCGGCGGACGAGCCCGCCCGGAAAGACGACGTTGGTGAGATCGTCCCGCTTGGCCGGCCCCGGAAGAAAATTTTCCCGCTCCGCGATCACCCGGACGTCCCAGTAGCGCCGGGTCTCGGGATCGAAGCGGAAGACGAGGGCGTAGTAGTTTCGCCGCCCGTCCGGATCGAAGCAGGCGATGTGGCCGAGAACGCCGAGCGTCCCGTCCGGAAGGAGATAGGCGGCGTTGACCCCGCCCCATTCGTCGTCGAGGAACATCCCTTCGAGGAGCGGCGCCTCTTCGATCGCCTCAAGGGTCAGCGCCTCCAGCGACGCCACCCGGGTGAAGCCGATCTTGCCCCGACCGCCCTTTTTTCCCTGCGGCCGGGTGAAAACGCCGACGGTGCCGTCGGCGAGCTCGACGAGGCGGATGTCCTTCATGCCGTCCGGGCCGACGAAAAACGGCCGGAGATCCCCGACGTCCCGCCCGCGAAAGAGGATCGTCCGCCACCAGAGAAATCGAGGCGGCGTCCCCCGGGGATGGATGAACGTTTCGACGCCGCCGAAGACAAGCTCGTCCGCGATGCGCGTGACGAACGGATCCTGGAGCGGGAGCACCGGCGCCTCCCGAAGCGGCTCCCAGCGGTCTCCCGATTGAACGAAAAAGTAGGTTTCCGAATGCTCGCTTTCCCGCCGCTCCACCCTCCCGGCGATCACCCAGCGGCCGCGGTCGAGGAACGGCGCCGTGATGTTATAGACGTCCCGGTCATCGACGCCGGCAAAGTGGAGCTGCTCGGCCCGGGTCGGGGCCTTCTGCCGCCGCCACATGTCCCGGTATTCGATACAGCTTTTGGGCCGCTCCGCCTCCGGCACCGCCGACCCCCCTCACCCGGATGTCCCGTTTAGTGTGTGCCCCGCTCCGAACGGGTTATTTTGGCGGCCGCCCGACAGAGTGGACGAACAATCCTCACATACTATAGCGTTCGAACCGGAGACTGTAAAGAGAGGTCCGGAGGGATAGAATCGCTCCGCTTCGGGCCACACTAGGAGCGCGCCCGAGGCAGCGGTCCGGCGCAGCGGCAGCGTTCATCGGCCAAGGTTTGGTCCGGGGCCGCCGAACGGCGCGGCCATGAGACCGTTCCCCGGCGCCGCATCAACGGACCGAGTTTGACCTTTTTTGACCGAACCCTTGACGCGCGGGGAAAAGACGAACATAATGATATTGACATAATCCCCCAGCGCCCCGTCGTTCGTCGCGGAGGGCAAAAGGTCGATCGCCCGGTGATGCGCCCGCCGGACCGGCGCGCGGACCCGGCGGGTACGAAAAAGGAGGGATTCGACGTGCAGGCATTGCTTCTGGCAGGCGGTCTCGGCACGCGGCTTAGACCGCTCACCGACGATCTCCCGAAGCCGATGGCACCGCTCGGCAATCGCCCCTGGTTGGAATCCCTGATCCGGCATCTCAAAAACGAAGGCGTCTCGCGTTTTGTCCTCGCGGTGAAACATTTTCCCGAAGTGATCGAACGTCACTTCGGCGACGGGCGGCGGCTGGGGGTGGAGATCGTCTACGCGCGGGAAGAGACGCTCCTCGGCACGGCCGGCGCGATCAAAAATGCCGAAGCGTTCCTCGAAGAGCGATTTCTCGTCGTCAACGCCGACGTCGTGCACCTGATCGACGTGCAACCCCTCGTTCGCTTCCATGATATGCGACGGGCGCTTGTCACGATCGGCCTCACCGAAGTGGACGACCCGAGCGCCTACGGCGTCGTCGCCCTCGAGGAAAACGGCCGCATCCGCCGTTTCGTCGAAAAGCCCCGCCGGGAAGAAGCGCCGTCGAATCTCATCAACGCCGGCGTCTACGTCATGGAAAAAGCGGCGCTCCGGGCGATCCCGCCCGGTCGGGAAGTTTCCATCGAACGGGAGACGTTCCCGGCGCTCATCGACGCCGGCGAACGGATCTACGGCGCCCGCCTGAGCGGGTACTGGAAGGACATCGGAACGCCGGAGCGCTATCGCGCCGCCCACTGGGACCTCCTGGACGGCCGCTTTGCCCTGCCGCTCCTTCCGCCGGAAGCGGAACCGGGGATCCGCCTCGGCCGGCGGGTGCGCCTCGGGAAGGGGGTCGTCCTCCGGCCGCCGGTTCTGATCGGGGACGGCGTCTACCTCGGCGACGGCGCCGTCGTCGGTCCGTACGCCGTCATCGGGGACGGCGCCCGCATCGGCGACGAAGCGGAAATCGTCCGGACGATCCTCTGGAACGGCGCCGCCGTCGCGCCGTCGTGTACGGTGCACGACAGCATCCTCGGCGACCGGGCCGAGACGCCCCTCGGGCTCATCATCGCCGGCGCGGTGATCAAACTCGGCCGCTCGGCCCGATCCCTCGCGGCGGTGCGACCGGAACGGATGGAGGCCCCGGTGCCCGGGAAAGCGGTGGCGCGGCCATGAAGCTTCTTTTCGTCAGTACCTTTCCGCCGACGAAGTGCGGCATCGCGACCTATACGTCCCATCTTCGCGAGGGGATGATGCGGTCTCTCCCCCTTTCGCCGGCGGAGCTTCCGGTGCTGTCGGTCTTCCCGGACGCCTGGACGCCGTCTGGTCCGGAGATCTGGCCGCTTCCGAAGCACGATCCGGACGCCTACCTTCGGGCCGCCGACGCGGTGAACGCCTCCGACGTCGACGTCGTCAGCCTCCAGCACGAGTTCGGCATCTTCGGCGGCGAAGCCGGCCGGATGATCATCCCCTTCTTGGAACGGCTGAAAAAACCGGTCATCACGACGCTGCACACGGTGTTCGACCGGCCGACGCCGCCGTATTCCGACGTCCTCGGCGATATCGTCCGGCTGAGCACCCGCCTCGTCGTCATGAACCGCCTCGGCATCGAGTGGATCACCCGTCAGTATCCCGTCTCGCCGCGCGCCGTGCGGTATCTCCCCCACGGCGCGCCGGCCCCCCTCGAAGCGCCGGCAGAGGCGCTCAAGGCCAAGTGGGGCGTCGCCGGCCGGAAGGTCGTCCTCACCTTCGGGCTTCTGTCGCCGGGGAAAGGCATCGACCGCTTCCTTCCCGCCTTCGCCCGGGTCGTCGCCGACGTGCCGGATGCGGTCTACATCATCGCCGGCCAGACCCATCCGGAAGTAAAAAAGGCCGAAGGCGAAGCGTACCGGGAGTCCCTCGTCGCCCTCGCGGAGCGCCTGGGAATCGCCGAGCGCGTCCTTTTGATCGACCGCTTTTTGGACGAGCCGGAACTGGTGGAACTTTTGAGCCTGGCGGACGTGTACGTGACGCCGTATCCCGGCCTCGGGCAGATCACAAGCGGGACGCTCGCCTATGCCGTCGGCCTCGGTCGGCCGACGCTGTCGACGCCGTACGCGTACGCCCGGGATCTCCTTCGGGACTTTCCGGACCTCCTCGTACCGTACGGCGACGAGGTTGCCTGGGCCGAGCGGCTTGGGCGCCTGCTTCGCGACGATGCAGCCCGGGAGGCGCTCGCCGCCCGCCTGAAGGCCGTCGGCGCCGGCATGCGGTGGCCCCGGGTCGGAGCCCGCTTCTACGCCCTTGCCAGCGAAATCGCCGGGAGAAAGGAGCGGATCGCGTCCCATGGGTGAGCTTCCGATCGCTTGGCGCGTCTCGTTCCGTCACCTGTTCCGCATGACGGACGACACGGGCCTTTTGGAGCACGCGGCCTTTCTCGTGCCGAAGCGACGGGAAGGCTACACGACGGACGACAATGCCCGGGCCCTCTGGCTCACCGCCGCCTGGGCCCGCCGCCTCCCGGACGGCGAGCTCAAACGGCGGCTGCTGGCGGTCGCCGAGACGACCCTCGCCTTCCTCGCCTGGGCCCAAGAGCCGGACGGCCACTTCCACAACGATTTTCACTACACCCGGGAAAAAGAAGCCCGGCCGCCGTCGGACGACACGCAGGGACGGGCCCTCTATGCCCTCGCCTACGCGGCCCGGACGCTGCCGAAGCGAGCGCACCGGCGGGTGGCGGCGATGCTCTTCCGCCGGGCGCTTCCGGTGGTCGAGACGATCACGGCTTCCCGCGGCATCGCCTACGCCCTCGCCGCCGCCGCCGAACGGCTTCGGGCGCTTACGGCGGAAGCCCGCCGGCCGGGGGCAGGCGGCGACGGGGAGGAGCGGGAGGCGCTCCTTCGCTTCCTCGAACGGGGCACGCGCACCCTCCTGGAACGGTTTGCTCAGGAGAGCGACGGTCGGTGGCGGTGGTTTGAACCTCGGCTCACCTACGCCAACGGCATCCTGCCGTGGGGGCTCCTCAAGGCGGCGCGGGCGACCGGGAATCGAGAGGCCCGGTCGGTGGCGATCGAAGCGCTCGATTTTCTCCTCGGCCTCACCTACTACGGTCATCCGCCGGTCGTCCGGCCGGTCGGGAATCGCGGCTGGGGGAGCCGCGATCGAATCGCCGAGTGGGACGCCCAGCCGCTGGACGTTTTCAAGCTCGCCCTGGCCGCCGACGCCGCCCACGCGTCGACCGGCGACGGGCGGTACGCCGAGGCCGTCCGGGCCGCCCGAGACTGGTTTTACGGCGCCAACGCCCTCGGCGTGCCGATGGTCGACGCCGAGGAGGGGGCGGCCTACGACGGGCTTTCGCCGACGGGGCCGAACGAAAACGCCGGCGCTGAGGCGCTTTTGAGCTACCTGCTCACCGAAGAGCGGCACCTTGCCACCCTCGCCCGCTCGGCGTCGGCCGGGACGGCCGCCTGGCGGATTCGCGCCGAGGGGGATGCCGTCTGGATCGACCGGACGCTGTCCCGTGCGGCGGCGCCGGTCCGCTGAGCCGGGGGATGTTGATGACAAAACTTCGTATCGGGCTTCTCGCGCCGGTCGCCCACCGGACGCCGCCGGACAAATACGGGCCCTGGGAGCTCGTCGTCGCCAACCTGGCCCAAGGGCTCGTCGAGCTCGGGCACGACGTCGTCGTCTTCGCCACCGCCGACAGCCGGCCGGCCGGCCGGCTCGTCGCCGTCGTGCCGGGGCCCCTCTCGGAGCGGCCGGATCTGCCGCCGCGGCCGTACGAGCTCATCCACATCGGACACGCCCTCGCGGCCGCCGACGCCCTCGGCCTTGATCTTTTGCACAACCACCACAACTACCTGCCGCTTCCGTTCGCCGGCCTCATCCGGACGCCGGTCCTCACGACCCTCCACGGCGCGGCGCTCCTCGAGCCCGACGCCCGGGCGGCCTATCGCCGCTTTCGGCACCTGCCGTACGTGTCGATCAGCGACGCGGAGCGGGCGGGGGCCCCGGAGCTTAACTACGTGGCCACCGTCTACAACGGCATCCGGCTGGACGCGTTTACGCCGGTGGAGACGCCGGGTGAAGACCTCGTCTTCCTCGGTCGCGTCGGCCGGGTAAAGGGAGCAGACCTCGCGATCGAGGTCGCCCGAAGGAGCGGGCGGCGGCTCATCCTCGCCGGCCCCGTCCCGGAGGGGGAACGGGAATTTTTTGAGACCCGCATCCGGCCGGCGATCGACGGCCGGACCGTCGAGTACGTCGGCGAGGTCGGTCCGAAGGAGCGGGACGTGCTTCTCGGACGGGCGTATGCCCTCCTGCACCTCGTCCGGGCGCCCGAGCCGTTCGGCCTCGTGCTGGCGGAAGCCCAGGCCACCGGGACGCCGGTCGTCGGCTTCCGCCGCGGCGCAGTGCCGGAGGTCGTCGAAGACGGCGTGACGGGCTTCGTCGTCGATACCGTCGACGAGGCGGTGCGGGCGCTCGAGCGGATTCCCGTCCTCGACCGCCGCTTGATCCGCCGGCGGGCCGAAGCGCGGTTTTCCTACCGGGCGATGGCGGAAGGATACGTCGCCGCCTACCGGACCGTCCTCGACCGGCAAAGCCGGGAGGCCGCCGGCCGGTGAGCCATAAAAACGGCCCATCCTTCGCGATGGGCCGTTTTTTGCGTGGTGGGATGCTCCCCGGCGCCGATCGGACCGCCGGCAATGCGCATCGCCGGAACGAGCGCCTGGGTCGGCGCGCCTCAGTATCGCCGCTCGAGGGCCGCTCCTTGAAAGTAGTGCTGCAGGATGGATGCGTAGCTTTTTCCGGCCTCGGCGAGCGCCTTGGCGCCGTACTGGGACAGGCCGAGGCCGTGGCCGTAACCGTAACCGACCAGCCGGAAGGCCGGCACCAGGCTCGCCACCCGCACCGGCCGGCCGTCCGGGGCGAGGGCGCCCTCATCCTCCAGCAGGGCAAAGCTCGCCGGAAGCGCTGCCGAAAGACGGGCGCCGGCGACGCCTGCCGGCTTCCCGCCGAGGAGGACGATCTCACCGGACGGCCCCCCCACGCTGGCCGTCACCCGGCCGCCGCTTTGCACGGCCGAGACGGCGGCGCCCTTTTCCGGGAGGGCCCGAAGACGCCCGCCGGCGCCCAAGATCGCCAGCTCGCCCATCGCTTCGACGTCAAACCGGGTGCTCCGGACGCCGGCCTCCCCGCGGGGGGCGAGAAAGGCGCGAAAGGAATCCGGCGCCTTCGGACGAAGGAGCAGGTCGTCGACGGCGAGGGCGAGCACGCGGCCGCTCGGTCCCCGCTCGGCGACGGCCAGCCGCTCCACCGGCACCGTCAGCGGCGCCGGAAGGGCGGCGGCCGCCCGATCGTTCAACATCTGCATCAGCTCAAGACCGGTGTACGGCCGCTCCATCCAGCGGTAGGCGTTGTTCTGCCGGACGGCCTCCAGCAGGACGACGTACTCCCCCTTCGCCAGCGTCCCGATCGGCGCCCGCTCCGTCCCCGGGGACGGCCGGAAGTTGACGTTATCACCGGTGACGATCCCGTAGGGGAAGCCGGCGGCGTTCGTCCCGCCGGTCGGCCGGACGTAGGCGCCGTGGACGTAGCCGATGCGGCCGTCGGACCGCTGAATCCGGTACCAGAGGGGCGCCGCCCGAAGCGGGGCGTCGTCGGGGCTCGGCACCGGCCGAAGATAAGAGACGTCGTTCCCCCACACTTCCGTCCCATGGGCGCTCATCCCGCCGGCGTTGCTCGAGTAAAGCGCCTGGGCCGGGCGGCCGCCGACGGTGAGCACCTCGCCGCGGGTGGCGTCGACCGCCTGCCGGACGTCCGCCGCCTCCCGGTCGAGGCCTTCATACGCCTGATCGTAAGTCGTATCCGACAGGTCGGCCACGCCGTATTTTTTCAGATTGCCGAGGGCGTACGTCCGGGCGAGGACCGCCTGCGCCTTTAGCGCCTCCATCGGCCACCCGCTCGCCATTTCAACGCCGACGACGCCGTAGAGATAGGCCTCCACCGGCAGAGCGTTGATCACCGCCAGGCGGCCGGAGGCCGCCGTGACGACGATCTGGCCGCGGTACGATCGGCCGTCCTTTTTCTCCTCGACCCGAACGGCGCCGCCGCCCGAGGCGACGGCGAGCTCGCCGGCGAGGGGCACCCGAAGCCGCTCGACGGCGTTCCCCGGCGCGCCGAAAAGGACGTCCCGTTCGCTCAAGACGACCGGGTCGGTCGGCCCGACCGGGTCCGGCTTCGCCGAGGCGCCGAGGAGCGCGGCGAGGCGCGGACCGATCTCCCCGAGAAGCGCCGTCCGCCCCGCCTCGTCGGCCGCCGCGCCGAAAAAAACGCCGACGGCCGCTTTTCCGTTTTGCACCCGATACGCCAAAACCGCCTCGTAACCGGCCGCCTGCAGCCGGTCCGCCGCGGCGGCGGCCTTCTCAGGGGACTCGAAAGCGGCAAAAAAGCCCCACGGGCCGATCCGCCTGGGCTGTGCGCCGGGGCGGAAGGCGGCCAGCGCCTGTCGGTAAGCCGGCTCGACGGCAGCTAGGGCGTTCGGCCGGCTCCCCCCGCCGGACAGGGCGGCGTAGGCGGGGCTTTCCAGCCGGTACACGGTCTTCCCGCCGGCGGTCGCGGTCGTAAGCACCGTCTTCAGCCCCTTGGTGGAGAAAAACTGGGCCGCCCGAAGCGCCTCCTCCGGATTGGGCGTCTCCAAAAGCCGGAGTCGGTAGCCGTTCAGCCCAAGGCGGAGGCTCGTCCGATCGTTCCCCGCCGGCGGGAGCGCCACGCCGGCGAAACTCGGCCGGAGCCCGCCGTTCACTTCCCGTCGGGCGAGGTCGACGGCGGTGACGGTCACGTCGTCGATCGCCGGAAGCCGGCCGTCGGCCGTCTCCAGAAAGAGGGCGATCCGGACCGTCGGCCCGTCGGAGGGGGAGGCCAGGGCGAAAAACGGCACAAAATACGGCAGGATGAACGAGAGGGTGAGCAAGAGGGCGACGATGAGGATCAACCAGCGAAGCCATCGCCGGGGCACCTTAGCCTCTCCTTTCCGGGCCGAAGGCGCCCGGTCGCCGGGCGGTAGTCCCGCCGGCGCCGAGCCTCGGCAAACCGTGATCCACCCGCGTTCGGTCGCGCCCGCCCGACGGCCCGGCGGTGCGCCGCAGGACGGGACGGCAGCGCCCCCGGCCGCCCGTCGGCGCAGCCGGACTCAGCGGAGCCGGACGAGAAGCGTCAGGACGATGGAGAGCACGATGCTCACGAGGATCGACGTCGCCAGCGGAAAGTAGACGCTCACGCCGTCTTTTTCCCAGTAAAAATCCCCCGGAAGCCGGCCGAGGGGAAAGAAGCGGCCGAGGGCCGACCAGAGAAGCCCCACCGCAATGAACACGATGCCGATGACGATGAGCCATCGGGCAAACCCCGTCCCCATCACCATCCCCCTCCTTTAGCCGTTAACCGTCGCAAGCGGCGTCCCACAACGTCGGCACCGCCGCGTCCCCGGCCGCCGAGGCCTCCTCCGGCGGCCTCGGCGGCGCGAGGCCAAAGTGACGATAGGCCCGCTCGGTGGCGATCCGCCCCCGGGGCGTTCGGCCGATCAGGCCGAGCATGAGGAGGTACGGCTCGACGACATCCTCCAACGTCCGGGCGTCTTCCCCGATGGAGGCGGCGATCGCCTCGAGCCCCGCCGGCCCGCCGGCGTACGTCTCCATCAAGGCGGTGAGATATCGCCGGTCGACGAGGTCGAGGCCGAGGCGGTCGACCTCCATCCGGTCGAGGGCCCGTTCCGCCGCCGCGAGGGTGATCGTCCCGTCGCCCTCCACCTCGGCAAAGTCCCGCACCCGCCGGAGAAGCCGGTTGGCGATCCGGGGCGTGCCGCGGGCCCGGGCGGCGATCGCCCGGGCCGCCTCCGGCGCGACGGCGATCCCGAGGCGGGCCGCCGACCGCCGGACGATCTCCTCGAGTTCGTCCGGCGCATAATAATCGAGCCGGTGGATGACGCCGAAGCGGTCCCGAAGCGGCGCCGACAAAAGCCCCGCCCGGGTCGTCGCGCCGATGAGCGTAAACGGCGGCAGATCCAGCCGGAGCGTCCGCGCCATCGGCCCCTTGCCGATCACGATGTCCAGGCGAAAATCTTCCATCGCCGCGTAAAGCACTTCTTCGGCCGCCCTCGCCAGCCGGTGGATCTCGTCGATGAAGAGCACATCGCCCGGCTCGAGGTTGGTGAGGATCGCCGCGAGATCGCCGGCCCGCTCGATCGCCGGCCCCGTCGTCACCCGGAGGCGTACGCCGAGTTCGGCGGCGATGATCCCCGCAAGCGTCGTCTTGCCGAGCCCCGGCGGGCCGTACAGGAGGACGTGATCGAGGGGCTCCCGGCGCCGCCGGGCCGCTTCGATGTACACTTTGAGATTTTCTTTGACCCGCTTCTGGCCGACGTACTCGTCAAACGTCCGCGGCCGGAGCGTCGGCGGCTCCTCGTCTTCCGGAAGCCGGTGAGATGCGATAAACCGTTCGCCGTCCATCGTCCCCCGGCCGGACGCCGGGCTCCCCCCTTCCGTTCCAACGCCGTCCCGTCCTTCCTCCGACCGACTCCCGATCGCCCCGTCCCGGTCCTCCCGCCGTCCGCCCCCCGGGCCATCGCCGCCGGTGCTTCCCCGCCGGCCGAACCCGACGCCTCATGCCGGCGATCGACCGGTCCGGTCGAGCTGCCGGAGCGCCGCCCGAAGGAGCGCTTCGGTGCTCCCGGCCTCGCCGCCGGCCTGAAGGACCGCCTCCACCGCCCGCCGGGCTTCTCCCTCCGGAATGCCGAGAACGAGGAGCGCGTCCACCGCATCGGCGACCGACGCCCCGGCCGCGTCCCGACCGTCCGACGGTGTCCGGCCGGCGCCGCCAAAGGGGGAAGCCGCCTCCGGCCGTTCTGCCGACCGGTCGCCGTACGCCTTTTTTAGCCGATCTTTGAGCTCGACGATGAGCCGGCGGGCGGTCTTCGGCCCGACGCCGGGAATGGCCCGAAGCGCCGCGACATCTTCCCGCAGGATGAAAAGGGCGAGCTTTTCCGGCGGATACGTCCGGAGTGCCGCCTGCGCCCCCTTCGGCCCGACGCCGCTTGCGGCGATGAGCAGGCGGAACATGTTCCGCGCCTCCCGGCGGGCAAAACCGTAAAGGGCGAGGGCGTCTTCCCGGAACAGGGCGTGGACGTAGACCGTCGCTTCCTCCCCCGGCCCGAAGGCGGCCGGGTCGTCGACCCAGACCTCGAAGCCGACGCCGCCGACGTCGAGGACGATCCGCCCCTCGGCCGCCTCGAGGACGCGGCCCCGCAGGCGGTCAAACACGCCGCGCCGCCTCCTCGCCCCTTCCGCCGGCGGCGATCCGCCGGTCAAAGCGGAACCGCTGCCCGTGGGCCAGCGCGAGCGCCAGGGCGTCGGCGGCGTCGTCCGGCGCAGGCGGCGCCGGGAGGCCGAGGAGCAAGCGGACCATCGCCTGCATCTGGCCTTTGTCGGCCCGGCCGTTCCCGGCGATCGCCTGTTTGACCTCCGTCGGCGTGTATTCCGCGACGTTTAGGCCGCGACGCCCGAGGACGAGGAGGATCACGCCCCGCGCTTCGCTCACGGCCATCGCCGTCGTCACGTTCGCCTTAAAAAAGAGCCGCTCCACCGCCGCCGCCTGCGGATCCGTCTGCCGAAGGAGCGCCTCGAGCGCCTCGGCGATCGCAAGCAGCCGATCCGCCGGCCGCCGGCCGGGTTCCGTCGCGATGACGCCGTAGGCGATGGCCCGCCAGCGGTCGCCGTCCGCCTCGACGACGCCGTACCCCACCCGGCCGACGCCGGGATCGATGCCGATGATGCGCAAGGCCCTCCCTCTCCTGGTTCGATCGCGCTTTGGTGGTCTTCCCTCATTGTACCAGTCGGCGGCGCCCAGGACAACGGGGAGAGCCCGGCGCAAACGGCAGCGCGATCGCCCCGCGAACGGCCCGGCGATCCCGCTTAAGACAGCGGAGCGATCCCCCCGCAAACGGCGAAACCCGAACGGCGGATCGCTCATGCAAAACCGCCCCGTCAGCGGCGCTCGGCGGCCGCCGGGGCGGTCGATTTCGGACCGAAGACTTCCACCTGTTTTCCGTCGAGGCGGAAAAAGGCCTCCCAAAACTCCGGCGCCGCCCGGCCAGCGACGGCGACGACGGCGGTGCCGTCCGGACTCAAGCCGAGGAGGGCCGGCTCTCCCCCGACGGACGACGGCGCGGCGGCCGCCGAGACCGGCAACGGCGAAAGGCCAAGGAGTCCGACCGTGAAGGCCATCGTCCATCGCCGGAGCGCTCGCCCCGGCGCCCGGACGAACGGGAGCTGTCGACCGTCCCAGGCGAGAGATCGGGCCGGCATCCGGCCGAAAAGCCGCCGGAGCATCCGCTTGAGCCAGCGACGCATGATCTCCGCCCCCTTCTGCCGTTCGTTTCGGTGGGTTTAGCGTGCGCCGAGGAGACGGACGTTATGCGCCTTCCGTTTCGACCTCGAGGTTGGCATAGACTTCGCTCACGTCGTCTTCGTCCTCCAGCGCCTCGAGGAGGGCGAGGTTGGCTTCGGCCACCTCACCGGCGACCGGGACCGTCACCGACGGCACCCGCGTCACCTTGGCCGACCGAACGGAAAAACCCGCCGCCGCAAACGCCGCCTGCACGGCGTCGATCGCCTCCGGCGCGGCGAAGACGACGGCCTCCTCCTCCCCGATGTCGACGTCCTCGGCGCCGGCCTGAAGCGCCGTCGCCAGGATCGCCTCCTCGTCGGCGCCGGCCCGGTCGAGGACGATCTCCCCCTTTTCCGCGAACAGATAAGCGACGCAGCCGCTTTCGCCGAGGCTCCCGCCGTGTTTGGCAAAGAGGTGCCGGATGCGGGCGGCGGTCCGGTTCCGGTTGTCGGTCAGCGCCTCGACGAGGATCGCCACCCCGCCGGGACCGTACCCTTCGTAGATCGCCGTTTCGTACGCGGCGCCGCCGAACTCGCCGGTCGCTTTTTTGATCGTCCGCTCGATGTTGTCGAGCGGCATGCGGATGTCCCGCGCCTTCTGGATCGCCGCCCGAAGCCGGGCGTTCGTCTCGGGGTTGGCGCCGCCCATCCGGACGGCGGCGTAAATTTCCTTGGAAATTTTCGTGAAGAGCTGGGCTTTTTTGGCGTCCTGTCGGCCCTTGCGGTATTTGATATTATGCCATTTCGAATGTCCGGCCACCGTCTCCCCCCCATCTCAAAGCGGCCGGTCGTTCGGCCGGCCGCCTTTAGATGAACGGCATCGGTTCCCGCTTGTGGCGGGAGGCGGCGTGGAGCGCTCGGATCCGGCGGATCACGGCCTCATCTCCTTCTCCCGTCAGCAAAAACCGATCGAGCGCCTCGTAACCGAAGCCGAGCTCCGCCTCATCCGTCTGCCCCGGCCAGAGATCGGCGCTCGGCGCCGCCGCCAGCACCGCCGGCGGCACGCCGAGGTGCTCGGCGAGGATCCGGACCTCGCTTTTGGTCAGCGTAAGAAGCGGATTGAAATCCGCCACCGCATCGCCGCCCTTCGTCACATAGCCGACGTACGCCTCCGAACGGTTCGTCGTATCGGCGACAAGCAGGCCTTCGGCGTTGGCCACCGCATAGAGGGCGGCCATGCGAAGGCGCGCCTTCGTGTTGCCGGCCGCCCGGCGATCGAGGGTGACGACCGGGCGAAGCGCTTCCGAAAACGCGGCGAGCGCCGCCGACAGGTCGACGTCGAGCCACCGGAGCCCGAACGCGTCGGCGACCGCCCGGGCCCGCTCCCGGTAGGCCGGCGTCGACTCGATGCCGATCCACATGCCCCAGGCGCCCTCCGGACCGAGGGCCCGGGCGAGAAGCCCGGCGACGGCGGCGGAGTCGAGCCCGCCGGAAAGCCCGACGATCGCTCCCCGGGCGCCGGCGGCGGCCACCCGCTCCCGGATGAACGCCGCCCGCCGCGCGGCATCGTCCGCCACCCGCCGGCGGTACGCCTCGAGGGCGCGACGAAAGCGGTCCATGGGCATCCCCCTCGACATTATAAAAAAAAGGCGCGCCCCGGACAATCGGGCGCGCCGCTCGCGGGCCAGAGCGGCAATGGCCGTGCGGCGGTTATTCCTCCTTGTCCCCCCTCTCCCCGTCATCGAACCAGCCGTCCACCGCCCAGGCCTCCGCCGGCGCTTCGGCGGACGTCGGCCGGAGCTCAGGCGACGGCGGCCGCTCGAGGACCGGCGCCCGTTCCGGCGCCGCCGAGCGACCGGCGGGCGGCGCCGGCGAGGCAGGCGGGACCATCGGCTTCGAAGTCGCCGGCGCCGGACCGCCGGAGGGAAAGAAGGGGCCGGACGCCGGGAAAACGTTCGCCGGCGCGCCGACCGGGACGAACGCCGGAAGCGGGAAGGGCCCGCACGGGCCGGGGGGATACCCCCACGGAAACGACGCCGGCAGAATCGGAAGCGCCGGAGGCGCCGGCGAGAAGGCCCAGGGGACCGGCCCGGCGGCCAAAGGCGGGCCATCAGGCGGTCGAGCGAAAACGGGCACCGGATCGCCGGGCGGAACCGGCGGAAGGCCGAAGGCCGGATCAACGGCGGCCGGATGGACCGACGTCGGCCGGAAAAAGCCGAGAAACGGATCGCCCGCCGCCAGCGTCAAGTCGACCGGACCGTCCGCAGCCGGCCGCTCCGGCTTCCGGCCGATGACGACCCGGGGCTTTCCGGGCGCCGGCCGCCCCGGCGCCGAATCGTCTGCCGCCGGAAGGGCCGCGGCCCCGGCGTCCGCGCCGGAAGCGCCGGCTTCGGCCGCCCGCCTCGCTTCCGCACCGGCGAGGGCGCCGGATGCCCCGGCTTTGGCCTCGGATCCGGCAACCGGCGCTCCGGCGGAAGACGCCCGAGCACCCCCCTCCGCCCCTTCTTCCGCCGCTTCGACCGACGCCTGCGGCCCCGGCAATGCGGTGGACGACTCTGCCCCCGACGCCTGAGCGGCCACGCCGGCGGCCGCTTCGGCCGGAGCGCCCGGCGCCTCCACGCCGGTGCCGCCCGCTTCCCCGGCGGAGGTCGTCGGCGGGGCGGATGCCGCCCCGACCGCCTCCACCTCGGCAAAGAGCCCCGGCCGGTGCACGGCGGCAGGCCGCACCCGAAGCGGCGGCCGCTTCCGCCGCCCTTCTCCCGCTCCGGCCGGCGGGGTCGGGATGATGAGCTTCGTCCCGACGTCCGGCGGCGCGTGAAGGCCGTTTGCCGCCAGAAGTTCCGCCTCCGACACGCCGTAGCTGGCGGCGATCGCCGCCAGCGTCTCACCAGGCTGTACGATGTGAAGCTTCAAGGTTCTGACCTCCCGCGGGCAGTGTCGCTCACAGTCTATGCCCGCCGGTCGGTCGAGGTCCCCCTCCGGGCCGCCTGATTCGCACCCGACCCGCTCCCGATTCGCTCCCGTTTCGGCTCCCGAACCGCCCTTTATTCGGCGGCCGTCTCCCGGGACGCCGCCTCCAGGGAAGCTCCCTCCTTCGGCGCCACCTCCGCCGGCGCCATGTTCGCCGCCGACTCGAGCCCGGGCCCTTCCGCTCCGGACCGGGGCACGGCATAAACCGGATAGCTTCCGAGGAAGCGGACGCGGCAGCCGAGGGCTTCGATCTCCTCCATCGCCGCCGCAAGCAGGAGATCCCGCGGTCGCTCAGCGTCGATGAAAAAATGATACCGGCCGAGGCCTTTTTTCGTCGGCCGGGATTCGATCCGGCTCAGGTTGATCCGGCGCCAGCTGAAACACGCCAGCACCTGGTGCAACGCGCCGGGAAAGTCTTCGCCGAGGGTGACGAGGAGGCTCGACTTGGCCGGCCGCCCCTCCCCCTCGGCCGGCGCCCCTTCCGGCCACGGCGACGTCCGGCCGACGACGACGAAACGGGTGGCGTTTTCCTCGTAATCCTGCACCCGGTAACGTCGCTCGACGAGCCCAAAACGTTCCGCCGCCCGCCGGGAGCCGACCGCTGCCCAGCGCGCCTCCGGGTGCTCCGCCACCCGCCGCATCGCCTCCGACGTGCTCGTCGCCGGCTCGATCGCCGCCCGGGGCAAAAGGCGCCGGATCGTCCGGTGGGCCTGGGCGACCGCCTGCGGATGGCTCAGCACCTTTTCCACCGCCTCGAGGGGGAGGGCCGCCTGCGCCGGCGCCACGTACAGACCGTGGTCGATCGGCAGGACGATTTCCGCATAAAGCGTGAGCGCCACCTCGTGGATCAGCCAGTCGAGGGCCTGCGTCACCGATCCTTCGATCGAGTTTTCCACCGGGACGATGCCGTAGTCGATCTCCCCCCGGTCGACCGCCTCCAGGACGTCGGGAATGGTCCCGAGGGGAATCAGCCGCGCGTCCGCAAGCGGGAGGCGGCGCACCGCTTCCCGGGCGGCCTCCTCCGAATACGACCCTTCCGGGCCGAGATAAGCGAGCGTCACCATGCGAGCGTCTCTCCTTCCGGCGTCTCCACCCGGGCGCCGACGGCGGAGGGGGCGAGTTCCAGCGGGCGGAATCCGTAAGCCTCGAGCACCGGCCGCGCCCCCTCCAGCCACGCCGCCCGCTCCGCCTCATCGAGAAAAAGCGCCATGATCGTCGGCCCGGCGCCGCTCAAATACATCCCGAGACAGCGGCGGTCGTTGGCCAGGCGAAAGACCGCCTCGGCGCCGGGGACGAGGGGCAGCCGGTACGGCTGATGCAGCCGGTCGGCAAAAAGCGGCTTGAGCGCGCCCCAGTCTCCGTTCTTCACCGCCGACACGAGCAGGGCCACCTTGGCCAAAGCGTCGACGACGTCCGGCCTGGAATACGCCTTCGGGAGGACCGCCCGGGAAGACGCCGTCGAAAGCGGCCGCTCCGGCACGAGGGCGAGCAGGCGGAGGGGAAGCTCCCGCCGGACCATCTGGACCGACACCGCACCCTCCTCCGCCGCCCAGGCGGCGACGAGCCCGCCGAAAAACGCCGCCGCGACGTTGTCCGGGTGCCCTTCGAGCCGCACCGCGAGGGCAAGACCGTCGTCGATTCGGAAGCGAGCGCCGAGGACGCCCCGGGCGAGGATGAGGCCGGCGGCGATCGCCGCCGCGCTCGATCCGAGGCCGGAGGCGGGCGGAATGGCGCTTTCGATGACGAAACGCACCCCCGGCACCGGCTCTCCCGCTGCCTGAAGCGCCGCCCGAAACGCCCGGTAGATCAGGTTCGTCTCATCGTTCGGGATGCTGGCCGCCCCGTCGGCCGCCGCTCCCGCCGCAGGCGGCGCGCCGGCGACGGCGATCGAAAGCGCCCCCGGCGCCTCCGGATCGAACGTCGCCCGGACGACGAGCTCCAGATCGACGGCCATCCCGAGCACGTCGAAGCCGCTGCCCAGATTCGCCGACGACGCCGGAACGCGGGCCGTCCAAACGCCGACCGCATCTTTGGGCGCCGAACGCCCGAGCGCCGGGGCTTCGGCCACCGGGCGCCCCTCCCGGTCCATCCGCCGCGATCCCATTCAGCCGCCGGCCTCCTTCAAAAGCGCTCCCAGATGATCCGCCAGCGCCCCGGCCTCCGCCGGCAACGTCCGGATCTCGGCCGGCGTCTTGAGGGCCGTGTCCGGATCTTTGAGGCCGTTTCCGGTCAGCACCGCGACGACCGTCTCCCCGGGTCGGATCCGGCCCGCCCGCCGGGCCTTGATCACCCCGGCGACGGAGGCGGCCGACGCCGGCTCGACGAAGATCCCCTCCCGGCGGGCCAACCGCTCGTAGGCGGCGAGGATCTCCGCATCCGAAACGGCGTCGATCGCCCCGCCGGACGCCTCCGCCGCCTGCACGGCGCCGGCCCAGCTCGCCGGGTTGCCGATGCGGATCGCGGTGGCGATCGTCTCCGGCTCGGCGATCGGATGCCCCCGGACAATCGCCGCCGCGCCCTCCGCCTCAAAACCGAGCATCCGCGGCCGGGGCCCATCCGGCGGCAGGTACTCGACGAACCCCTTCCAGTAGGCGGTGATGTTGCCGGCGTTGCCGACGGGAATCGCCAGCACGTCCGGCGCCCGGCCGAGGGCGTCGACGATCTCGAACGCCGCCGTCTTCTGCCCTTCGATCCGATCCGGATTGATCGAGTTGACGATGGCGAGGCCAAACCGATCGGCGAGTTCCCGGACGAGCCGAAGGCCCTGGTCAAAATTTCCGGCGATGGCGACCACGTCCGCCCCGTAGACGAGCGCCTGGGCGAGCTTGCCGAGGGCGATCTTTCCCTCCGGCACGATCACGACGGCCCGAATTCCCGCTCGGGCGGCGTACGCCGCCGCCGACGCCGACGTATTCCCGGTCGAGGCGGCGATCACCGCCCGGCGGCCCGCCTCCAGCGCTTTGGCCACCGCGACGACCATGCCCCGGTCTTTGAACGATCCGGTCGGATTCAACCCTTCGAGCTTGAGATAAAGCGCCACATCGAGTTCGGCCGAAAGCCGTTCCGCAAAGACGAGCGGGGTATCCCCCTCCCCGAGCGTAATGAGCGGCGTCGCCGCCGTCACCGGCAGCCGGTCCCGGTAGCGGGCGAGGATCCCCGTCCCCCGACGCGCTCCCTCTCCACTCATCCTCTCCACTCCTTCTTCGCTTCCGTCTCGATCTGAGGCGATCCCCAGCCCGTCTCGTCGAATCCTAAACGCGTCCGCTCTCCCGGGGCTGCACGGGACTTCCTCGACCGACGATCTCCACCCGGGACACGCCGTCCAGCCGCTCGAGGCGGGCGATCAGCGCCGCCTCCGAAATCCCGGGTCCCTCGGCGGCGTTATTCAGCGCGCCGAATTCCAGCGAAATCGTCACGTGGGCCACTTCCTGCAGCGGAATCGTCTGGTGGATGGTCAAAATGTTCGCCCCCACGGCGGCGAGCTCCGCCAGCACCCGGGACAAAACCCCCGTCCGGTGATCGAGGTTCATCGCCAGGACGAGCATTTGCACGCCCTGCATCGCATCGTACCAGAAGACGCCGTCTTTGTACTTGTAAAAAGCGCTTCGGCTGAGCCCCACGGCCCGGACCGCTTCGAAGATCGTCGACGCGGCGCCCCGGGCGAGCAGATGTTTCGCCTGCGCCGTCTTGACCATGGCCTCCGGAAGCAGGTCTTCCCGGACGAGAAAATACCGCGCGGGGCGTTCCCCGGCCATCGCCGCCCCCCCTCGATTCCGATTCGCGGGCGCCGGTGGCCGGCGCCGCTGTCCGTCCGCTCAAAAACAGATGTTTCTATTTTGAAGACAGTATAGCCGTCGTCCGGTCCTTTTGCAACCGGTCCCGGCGCATGACCTTCGGCGCCGCAACTTCCGCCGCCGGCAGCCGTCCAACTAAACGGAGGTGTTTCCATCGATGGCTCTACGCCGACGAACGTCCGCCACGCCCGCCCCGCCGGACCGGAACGCCGGACCGGCGACCGTTTTTTCCCACGCCTCCGACCGCCCAGGCGGCCGGCCGCGGGCCGAGCTTGCGCCGCCGGGCGGCCCTCCGACCGACCCGGACGCCGAATCGCCGTCCATCGGCCTCCGGGAGCGCGATACCCCCCCTCGCTCCGACCGAGCCGGTGACGGTCCGTCCCGTTTGGACGCCGAAGCGCGGACAAGCGGGGAGGGCCGGCCGGCCGAGGACGGGCTGCCGGACGCCGGTGTTCTCCCCCGTCGGGCGCCCCGGAGCGAAACGCTTTTTCTCCGTCTCCTCCCGTGGGCGATCGCCTTCGCCCTCTGGGGGCTCCTCGCTTACGCCGGTTATGGGACCGTCCAGCGGACGCTTCAGGCGTACGACGCCCGGCTTCAGGCCCTCGCCGAGGAAAACGCCGCCCTCGAAGCGGACCTCAAGCGCATCGGCGAGGCGCTCGCCGAACAGGAACAGGCCATCGGCGAGATGCGGCAGGCGTTCGCCGGGGTCCAGGAAGAATTTTCCAAGGTCAAAGACGAGCTCACCCGGACCGGCAAGGCGATCCAGACGACCGACGCCACCCGGCAGGCCTTAAGCCAGCGGATCGCCGACCTCGGCAAAGAACTCGAGCGGCTCCGGACGCAGATTCAAAAGCTGGAGGAAGCGGCCCGTGTTTACTAAAGTCCAGGCGGCCCTCTTCGCCTGCTTTGCCCTCGCCGCCGTCGTCTTTCTCCCCTTGCTCCGGCAACAAGAAACCCTCACCGCCGCCTTCGATCGGGCGGAGGCCGCCGCCCGCGCCCGAAACGAAGCGGTCCGACCGCTTCAGGCGCATGCCGAGGCCATCGCCGACCACCTTGCCGCCATCCGAGGCGGCGAAGCCCCCATCCGCGAAGCCGGCGAGCAGATTCGGCATCACCTCGAGACGCTCCGGACGTTTGCCGACGACGAAAAAAATCGCGTCGCCGAATCCGCCCAGGCGGTGCAGGCGGCGTTCGCCCAGAGCCGCGCCGAGACGGCGAAGACGAAAGACGCCCTCGATACGATCCTCGCGAAAAAGCTCGGCGACCCGATCGGCCAGACGTTCGGCCGGCGGGCGACGATCAAGGTCTTCTCCCTGAAAGAAGTCGGCTACCGCGGCTACATGGCCAAGGTGAAGCTCCACGACCCGTCCGCCGTCCGCCTCGTCATGGCCGAGCCCCTCGGCGACGACCTCGGCTCCCCGGGCGAGACCGTCCTTTCGATCGCCCGGCGGACGAAGGCGGCCCTCGCCATCAACGCCGGCGGCTTTTTTCGGAAAAACGGCCTCATTTATCCGATCGGAAACACCGTCTCCGGCGGCCGGTTCATCTCCGTTTCCGACAACGCGGCGGTGAGCTTCATCGGCTTCGACGCCCGGGGGCGCCTCGTCGGCGGCCCGGCGCTCACGCGCGCCGACATCGAGCGCCTCGGCGTCCGGGAAGGCGCCTCGTTTCTCCCGACGCTGATCAAAGACGGCAAGCCGCAGCCGATTCCAAAAGACTGGGCCGGTAAAAAAGAGCCCCGAACGCTCATCGGCCACTTCACAAACGGCGATGTGCTCATGGTCGTCATCGACGGCCGGCAGACCGGCTACAGCGAAGGCGTCACCCTCGAAGACGCCCGGGAGAAGCTCCTCGGCCTCAACATCCGCGACGCCTACAACTTAGACGGCGGCGGATCGAGCACCTTCGTCTACAACGGCCGGGTCCTCAACCGACCGTCCGACGGAAGGCCGCGGCCGGTCATCTCCGCCTTCGTCATCCTGCCGTGACGAGCCGGCCCCTCCGTCCGGCGCCGAAGCGGCTCCGCGGTTCGACGCCGATCCGGCCCGACGAAAGGCCCTTTACCGTTCTTTGTCGATCTTTGCCGCCCCCGCGGCGACGATCCGGCGCATTCCGGCCAGGAAACGCCCGGCGTTTCCCTGAGCCGGATGCGCCGTTTTTTCGTACGGGAGGCCGAGGGTCCGAAGCTGCGCTTCGGCGACGTTCCCGACGGCCACCAGCCGGGGAAGCCCGCCCCGCTGCCGTTCGATGAGCTGAAGGAGCGCCGCCAGAACATCCCGGCCGCGTTCGATCTCCGCCCGCTTCGGCGGCCGGTTGGAGAGCGTTCCTTTGCGGACGTCGTACGGATGAAACGGAACCGCGCTGAAAAAAAGCACCGCCTCCGGCGGAAGGCCGTTTTCCCGCACCGCCCGCCAGACGACCGTCGCGCTCACCTCGGCGAAGCCGAACGCCCGCGTCGCCGGAGAAATCTTCCCCGGAATGAGCGAAAGATCCGTCCGGCTCGTTCGGCGCCCTCGGCGACCGAGGATCGCCTCCGGTCCGATCAGCGGATGATGCCCCAGAAGCATCCGCTCCGACGTAAACGGCACCCCGGAAAAATGCGCTCCCCGATAGCCGAGGGCCTCGCCGACCCACAGCCACTCCACCCGCGGCACCCGCCGGAGGAGATAAAGAAAAAGGTGCGCCCGGCGAACCGCCGGCGCCCGCCGGTGGGCGTCGTACGCCGGATCAACGTCCCGCCACGGGTTAAAGAGGCCGGGCGGCGTCTGGATCCCCGAAAGAAAGCACACAAACCGCCGCACCGCCTCCTCACGCGCGCGATCCACCGGAAGCGCCGCATCGGCCATGCCACCCACCGTCCTTCTTTTCGTTTGATCATCGGCGCGACCGCCCGCTCCGGCGAGCCGATCTTACGCCCCGTCCGCCGGACCGGCGTTCGACCGCGCCGCCCCCTCCCCTGAGGCGGCCGCGATCCCTTCCGGATGGCGGGACTGAAACCGCCACGCATCCCGGCACATCGCCGCCAGGTCCCGCCGCGCCCGCCACCCGAGCACCCGCTCCGCCTTTGACGGGTCGGCCAGGCTCACCGCCACGTCCCCCGGCCGGCGGGGGGCGAAGACGTACGGCACCGGACGGCCGCTCGCCGCCTCGAACGCCCGGACGACCTCCAGCACGCTGGCCCCCCGGCCGGTGCCGAGATTGAACACCTCATACCCGCGGTGCGCTTCGGCGTACTCGAGGGCCCGGACGTGGCCTTCGGCGAGGTCCATCACGTGGATGTAGTCCCGGATGCCGGTGCCGTCCGGCGTCGGATAGTCGTTCCCGAAGATGAAAAGCTTCTCCCGCCGGCCGGCCGCCACCTGCGCCACGACCGGCATCAGGTTGTTCGGCACGCCCCGGGGGTCTTCGCCGATCAGGCCGCTTTCGTGGGCGCCGACCGGGTTAAAGTACCGGAGCGCCACAAACGAAAGCAACGGATCGACGGCGGCGGCATCTTCCAGCATCTGTTCGATCATCCGCTTCGTCCACCCGTACGGGTTCGTCGGCGCCGTCGGCGCCGTCTCGGCAAACGGCGGCGGGCTCGCCTCGCCGTAGACGGTCGCCGACGACGAAAAGACGAGCGTCCGGACGCCGGCCGCCTGCATCACCGAAAGCAGGTGGAGCGTCCCGATCAGGTTGACGCGGTAATAAAGAAGCGGCTTTTCCACCGACTCCCCGACCGCCTTCAGGCCCGCCAGGTGGATGACGCCGTCCAGCCCGCCCCGATCCGCCTCCGCCTGAAAGACCGCCGCCGTCGCCGCCGGATCGGTGAGGTCCGCCCGATGGACCGCCACCGGTCGGCCGACGATCGCCTCGATCCGCCGGACGACCGCGGGATGCGCGTTTGAAAAATTATCGACGATGACCGCCTCGTGACCCGCCTCAAACAGGGCCACCGCCACGTGGGCGCCGATGTAGCCGGCGCCGCCGGTGAGAAGGACTCGCACGCCGAAGCCCTCCGTTTCTTTTTTTTTCGTCCTCGCGGCTCATTCTTGCCCGCCCTCGCGGCCGGCCGATCCCTTCGAAGCACCCTTTCCTCCAGCGGCACATAAGCTGTGCCCAGAGGTGAAGCGGGATGGCCGAACATCCGCCGATGATCGCCCTCGACGGCGTCGACCTCATCTACGTCACCGACCGCGGTGCGCAGATGGCGCTGAAAGACGTCTCCCTCCGGGTCGCTTCGGAGGAATTCGTCACCCTCGTCGGCCGGAGCGGAAGCGGCAAAAGCACGATCCTCTCCCTCATCGCCGGCCTCCTTGAGCCGACCCGGGGGACGGTGCGCCTCGCCGGAGCGGCCGTCCGGGGCCCGTCGCCCCGGGTCGGGTACATGCTGCAGCAAGACACCCTCCTCCCGTGGCGGACGATCCTCGGCAACGTCCTCTACGGCATTGAGCTGAGGCGGCGGGTGACGCCCGAAGACGTCGAACGGGCCCGGGCCCTCCTGGAAGAAGTCGGCCTCGCCGGCGTAGAAAAAAAACGTCCGCACGAACTTTCCGGCGGCCAGCGGCAGCGGGTCGCCCTCGTCCGGACGCTCATGACCGGCGCCGACGTGCTTCTCCTCGACGAGCCGTTTTCCGCCCTCGACTACACGACCCGGCTCAAGCTCCAGAACCTCATCCTCGCCGTCATGCGCCGCTACCGGAAAACCGTCCTCCTCGTCACCCACGACATCGCCGAGGCGATCGCCCTCTCGGATCGCATCTACGTCCTCGGCGACCGCCCCGGCCGCATCCGGGCCCACTTCCCCGTCCCGGACGACCTCGCTCGGAAGATGCCCCTCGAACGGCGACACCATCCGGCCTTTCAGGCCACCTTCCAGTCCGTCTGGCAGGCCCTCGACGCGGAGGAGGGAGACGCATGAGCCGCGACGAGCGGGAACGGTTGGAAGCCTACCGGCGGAAGAAGCGGCGGGAGCGCCTCTCGATCGGAACGACGCAGGTCGCCCTTCTCCTCGCCTTCCTGCTCGGCTGGGAAGTCCTCTCCCGGGCCAAAATCCTCGATCCGCTCCTCTTTAGCCGGCCGTCCCTGATCGCCGAGACGATCGCCCGCCTCGCCGCCGAAGGCGAGCTCGGCACCCACATCGCCGTCACCGTCCTCGAGACGATCGCCGGCTTTCTCGCCGGCACCGCCGCCGGCGTTCTCCTCGCCGCCCTGCTCTGGTTTTCGCCCTTCTGGGCCCGGGTGCTCGATCCGTACCTCGTCGTCTTAAACAGCATGCCGAAGGTCGCCCTCGGGCCCCTCTTCATCGTCGCCTTCGGGAGCGGCATGACGGCGATCTTCATGATGGCCCTCGCCGTGAGCGTCATCGTCACCACCCTCGTCGTCTACGGGAGCTTCCAGGCGACCGACCCGAACTACCTCAAACTCGCCCGCTCCTTCGGCGCGAATCGCCGCCAGCTCTTTACGACGGTCGTCTTTCCTTACGCCCGGCCGGCGATCCTCTCCGCCCTCAAGGTGAACGTCGGCTTGTCGTGGATCGGCGTCATCGTCGGCGAATTCCTCGCCGCCAAGGCCGGCCTCGGCGCGCTCATCATCTACGGCTTCCAGCTCTTTAACTTTCACTACGTCCTCACCGCCGTGGTCCTCATCGCCCTCCTCTCTGCCGTCATGGCGGCGGCGGTCGATCGCCTCGTCCGCCGCTTCGAGCGCTGACCGCCGCCAGCGGATCGCCGAGGTCTGCCGGGTCCCGTTCGAGCGCCCGGAGCGCATCGGCGACGAACGACAGCGTCCCGAAGAGAAGAAGCGCCCCGTCGTCCGGCGTCGCCCGAAGCGCCGCGGCGATCGCCGCCATAGGATCGGCAAAGAAACGGTCGACCGCCGCCCGGGCCTTAGGCGGCCAGGCGGAAGGCGGCGCGAGGTGCGGGTTCGTCGGCGGCGCATACCAGAGCGCATCGACGTGGGGACGGAGCGCCGAAAGCAGGCCCGGGTCTTTTCCCGCTGCCAGACCGACGACGGCGTGCGTCCGCCGCGGCCGGGCGAGGCGCACGAGTTCGAGCGCCGGATCGAGCGCCGACCGGTGAATCGCCGCGTCGAGAAGGACGAGGGGCCGCTCGAGAAGCCGCTCGAGCCGCCCCGGCCACCGGACGCTTGCCGCCGCCCGCTCGATCGCCGCCGGAGAAAGCGGACCCCGGCCGAGCGACCGGAGGACGGCGTCGGCGACGGCGACGGCGAGGGCGAAATTGTCCGCCTGGTGCCGGCCGAGGAGGGCCAGCGACGCCCGATATGCCGTGCGGCCGACAAACCCCGCCATCCGCGTCCCCTGAAGGTCCGCCTCGCACGCCGTCACGCCGAACGCTTCGCCGAAGGTCGCCCAGCGGACCGACGGTCCTCCCGCTTCCCCCCGTCGGCGGACGTCCTGAAGCAGCCGGAAGACGTCCGGCCGCTGGCGGCCGACGAAAACGGCTTCCGTCCGGGAGCCGACGGCGCCGGCCTTGTGCCAGACGATGTCCGCCAGGGTCGGCCCGAGCTCGGCGACGTGTTCCTCGAAGATCGGCGTGATCACCGCCCATCGGGCGCCGAGGGCCCTCGTGTCGTCGAAGCGGGCGCCGCGGCCCGCCTCCGCCACGACCACGTCGGCGCCCTTTTCCCGAAAATAAAGATAGCCGACGGCCTGCCAGAGGGCGATCGGGCCGATGTACTCCCCCTTGGCCGGATCGACCGGAATCCCTCGGGCGACGGGCTCGACGACGGCGGAGAAGCGGAGAAAATCGTCGTCGTCGATCGGCCGGCCGTTCAGGCGGATCCGCTCGTGAAACGACCGGAGCGGAGGCCCGGTGAGGAGCCCCACCGAAAGGCCCGCCGCCCGAAGCAAAAACGCAAGGCTCGCCGCCGTCGAACCTTTTCCCTTGCTCCCGGCGACGACGACCGTCGGAAGCGCCTCGTGGGGCGAACCGATCGCCCGAAGGACCGCGGCGGCAAGATCCGGCCGCCGGACCTCCCGGTCCGGCCGCCCGGCGTTCACCGGCCGGGCGGCAAGATACGACGCGTAAATCCAGTCGTCCAGGGCCAGAAACCCCACCCCTTCCAACCGTCTGCCTGCTTCTCCGACCGCGGCGGCCCCACGATCGGCGGCTCGGCGGTTCAGCGGCCGCTTTTGATTCGCGGATTCCAAACGGCCCGCGATCGGTCGGGCGCCGCGGTCTCGAGGACCGCGAGACCATGACCGGAGACGACAACGGCTGCTCCCGCCGGCCGCGCCGGGCCCGACCGCCGTCCGCTTCACCGGACCCGGAGGCGTTCGACGAGTCGGCGGAACACGCCCGGATCGACCGACGCCTCGTCCGCCGGATTCCCCGCAGGCGCCCCTCCCGGCGGAACGGCTCGGAACGCCGCCAGCCGGACGACCGCCGCCGGCGGCAGGCCGAGGCGCACCCGCTCTTCCGGACGGAGGACCACCCACCGCTCCGCGGCGGCGACGTCCCGCAGCCCGACGCCCCGAAGCCGGTACTCGAGCGACCACCCCGGGCGGCCGGCGACCGCCGTCGGCCGCAGCGAGACGGCGTAGGCCCCCGGCGACGCCTCCATGGCCGCCTCCAGACGCCCCTGAAGATCGTCCGTCACGAGGAGCTGGAAGAGCCAGCGAACGCAGCCGTCCGCGGCGGAAGGCGCAGGACCCGACGGCGCCCAGAAGGCCGCCGTTCCGCGCACCTCCCCTTCCGGCGCCGTCCAGGCGTCGAGGGGACGCCAGTCTGCCGGAACGTCCAGCCAGAGCGCCGCCTTTTCCGACGCGTACAGCCGCAAGGAGACGGTCCGTTCCGCACCTTCGGGCCCCGAAAAGGCAAGCTCCGGCACGAAAGACGCCAAAGCGGGAGACTTCGGCGCCAAAGCGGCCTCATCCGGCGCCGCGATGATCTTCCCCGGCGGCAAGGCGGCCTCGCCCTCGGCCATCGGGGGCGAAAGAACGCCTGCCACCGCCCCGAACAGCACCGCCAAGAACAGCGCCCCGGCGCTCGACCCCTTTGCGCCCCGACCCTCGGCCCAGACGGGCCTCCTGCTCCGGAAAGGCCCGCCGCTCGGAAAGCCCGGCCCGCCCCGAAAGAGCCCGAAGCTCGGAAAAACTCCCCGGCTCCGGAAAGCCCGCCCGATCCGGCAACGCTTAAATGCCCTCGTCCGAAAGCTCAAAGGCCATCTCTCCGATCCACACCTCGTCCCCGTCCACGGCCCCGGCCGCCCGGAGCGCCTCCTCCACGCCCATCTTTTTTAAGAGACGGGCAAACCGCCGCACCGCCTCGTCCTGGTCGAAATTGTAACGCGCCATGATCCGCCTGAGGCGCTCGCTTTCGACGATGAAAATCTCGCCCTCTTTGCGAATCGTAAACGGAGGCCCGTCCTCCTTTGCCGGCCGGCGCCCCCGAAGCCGGTGGACGGCCGCGCTTCGATCCGCATGCTGGGTGGCCTCCTGCGCCGCCTTTTCCTCGGCCCAAAGCTCAGAAAGCCGCGCCCAGACCGCCTCGAGGAGCGCCGGCACGCCCGCTCCCGTCGCCGCCGAGATCGGGTAGACCGGCACGTCGGGCCCGAGCTTTTCCCGGAAGGCCGAAAGGCGCTCGGCCGCCTGCGGCAGGTCCATCTTGTTCGCCACGACGATCTCCGGCCGCTCGGCGAGGCGGGGGTCGTAGCGCCGGAGTTCCTCCCGGATGCTTCGGTAATCGTCGTACGGATCCCGCCCCTCGACGGCCGCGACGTCGACGACGTGCAGGATGAGCCGCGTCCGCTCCACGTGCCGCAAAAACCGGTGCCCGAGCCCGCTTCCCGCATGGGCCCCTTCGATGAGCCCCGGCAGGTCGGCCAAGACGAAACTCCGCCCCTCCCCGAGGTCGACGACGCCGAGGTTCGGCGACAGCGTCGTAAACGGGTAATCGGCGATCTTCGGCCGGGCCCGGGAGACACGGCTTAAGAGCGTTGACTTGCCGACGTTCGGGTAGCCGACGAGCCCGACGTCGGCCAGGACGGCGAGCTCCAGGCGCACCCAGCGGGCCTCGCCCGGTTCCCCTTTTTCCGCAAAGCGCGGCGCCGTGTGGGTCGGCGTGGCAAAACGGGCGTTCCCCCGACCGCCCCGACCGCCCCGGGCGACGACAAACCGCGCCCCGGGCTCCACGAGATCGGCGAGGAGCTCCCCCGTCGCGTCGTCGTACACCCGCGTCCCCGGCGGCACCGGGACGACGAGAGCGTCCGCCGAACGGCCATGCTGGTTTTTCCCGCGGCCGTTTTCGCCCCGGGGCGCTTTAAAATGCGTCTGATAGCGAAAATCGACGAGCGTCCGCAGGCCTTCGTCGACGACGAAGACGACGTCGCCCCCCTTCCCGCCGTCGCCCCCCGCCGGCCCGCCGTAAGGGACGTATTTTTCCCGGCGAAATGCGACGGCGCCGTCCCCTCCGTCGCCGCCTTTGACGAACACCTTGGCCTCATCGACGAACATCGCCTTTCCCTCCGATCAACCACACGCCGGAACCGACGATGACGGGTCCGCCGGGAGCCGCGGGCGCTCCGTCCGGAAAGACGACGCCGGCCTCGCCCGGGACGCCGACCGCCCAGCCGCCGAGCGGCGGGGCACCGTACAAATCTTCGGCCGCCGTTCCCCGAGAAAATTCCAAAAAGACTTCCCGCACCTCCCCCTCCGTCGCCGCCTCCCGGCGAAAAGACGGCAAAAGCGCCGCCAGCGCTTGCCGCATCTGCTTCGGGAGGCCACGCACCCAGCCGACCAGCGGCGGTAGCTCGGACATCCGCTCAAAGGCGGCGTACCCAAAATATCCGATCGCTCCCCGCCGATCGATCGCCAGCACGATGAGGAGGGGAAAACGGTTCGGTCCTGCCGCCTCGGCCGCCTCCCGGGTCAAACGGCGCAGTGTATCCCATCCCGCGAAGACGGCCGCCCGGACCGACGGATCAAACCCGGCCGGCAGGCGCGCCCCTTCCGGCACAGCGTACCCGAAGACCACCCATCCGTCGGCCCCGGCCATGAGGCAGCGGTAGGCCAGAATCGGATCGCCGAGGTGGATGAGCCGCTGTTCCCGGCGCAGTTCTTCGGCCATCGCGTGAAGCCGCCGGCCGAGGCGCGCCGTCTCCCCGAGGGCCAGATCGCCGTACAAAAGCTGAAGCCGATTGAGCGTCCAGTGACGCCGGAGGCTGAGAAGGGTGAGCGCCGCCTGCGCCCGAAGCGTTTCCTCGCCCGCCTCCACCCCATCCCCCTCGGCCCGACGGTGCTCTTCCATGGCCATCGTCTCCCCGCCCGATGTGGCGTCATCGTCGCCCTGTCACCGAGGATCATGCAAAATATTCTTCTTCCACCCGGAACGTTTGCCCGTCCGGCGGCCGCCGGACGCGATCCGGCGCCGGCGCCCGTTCATAGGCTACCATGAGCCGCCGCCCGCCATGCGCCGGATGCTCGAACGTGAAAGCTCATCCCGCGTCAACGAAAGGAGCCGGATCGATGGTCGTCCCGCTGATCGCCTATGTGCCCATCGTCCACCCCGACGCCGCCCGGGCCCTTCTTCCGGTCGCCGGCCACCCGCCCGCCGGAAACGCCGGCGAGGAGCGGGGAGAGCGGTCCGGCGAGACCGCGGCCGACGCCTTCGCCGGGTTTTCCGGATTGCCGGCTTCCGCGCCCGGAACCGCCGGCACGCCCGGCGGACCGCCTCCTGGACCGGAGGACATCCGGCGACTCAACCCGACGCTTCCGCTCATCCTCTACCCGATCCTCGTCTTCGGACTGCTCCCGTGGATGCATGTTCCGAACGCGCCGTCGGTGCCGCCGTATCCGGCGCCGTACGCCCCGCCGCCGGCGTCGAAAAGTCTCTGGCCGTGGTGACCGACGCTCCGATGCTTCCGAAACGGCCGGCGGATTCCCGTCCTCAACGGCCTTTCGGAGGAGTGGCCCTGCGAAGACAAGGCAAAACGACCGCCCGTGGGCGGTCGTTTTGCCTTGTCGATCCCCAGGCTTCATCGACCGGCAATGTCCGGCCGGTCACCCGTCCGGCCGTCGGCTTCGCCCGAGCGGAAGGCGAAAGTGCGGCCTCTCCGGATCGCGCCGTTCACTGGACCGTCGCGGCCCGCTCCGCCTCCACCGCTTCCCGCGGATAGACGCTGACCCGCGTCCGGTCGCGGCCTTCCCGCTCGAAACGGACGATGCCGTCAATGAGCGCAAAGAGCGTATCGTCCTTCCCTCGGCCGACGTTTTTCCCCGGGCGGATCTTCGTCCCCCGCTGCCGGACGAGGATGTTCCCCGCGAGGACGAACTGCCCGTCGCTCCGCTTGACGCCGAGCCGCTTGGCGATCGAGTCGCGGCCGTTTTTCGTGCTGCCGACGCCCTTTTTCTGGGCGAAGAACTGAAGATCCATGCCGTAGCAAAACCGCATCGGGCGTCCCTCCCTCAGTGAACTTAAGCGCCGCTTCGGCTTCCTTTCTGCGTTCCCTGACCCGCTCGTCCGGTCATCCCGAGCTTATTCCCGAGTCCCGTCTTTCCGCCGATGCCCTTCCCCGATCGACCCGGTCGACGACCCCGCCCCCCTCACCCTCCGGCGCCTCCGGGTCGTCGACCGCGACATGGCCCGGATAGGAGGCGGCCAGCGCCTTGAGCGCGATGAGCATCCCTTCGAGGAGGAGCCGCGCATCGCGAAGGCGGTCCGACGGGACCCCTTCGCCGGGCGCCGGGAGGTGAAAGTGGAGGGAGCCGCTTTTCCCCATCTCCTTGACCGGATCGAGACCGGTCAAGCGGACGACGGCGTTCGCGGTGCCGAAGGTGATCGCCGATACGCCGGCGCAGACGATGTCTTCTCCCGGATCGGCATACCCGGCGTGCCCCTCGACGGCGATCTTCACCGGCACCCCGTCCCGGCGCCGGACGCGCACTTCAATCATCGCCGAACCACCCTTATCGACTTCGCTCGCCGGCCACCCGACCGGCGTTCCCGCAATCGCCCCGACGCGGCATGGAGCGTTCCGTAGGCCGGCCCGTCGGATCCCCCGCTCACCGGATCACCGGATCGAAACGCCGACCGGCGTTACGCCTCAATCGCCTCGATGCGCACCCGGGTGTACGGCTGGCGGTGGCCCTGCTTTTTGTGGTAATTCTTCTTCGGCTTATACTTAAAAACGATGATCTTCTTGCCACGGCCCTGCTTTTCCACCTTGGCCGTGACGCGGGCGCCGCCGATGTACGGAGCGCCGATCATCACCTCGCCGTCTTTTTCCACGAAGAGCACCTTGTCGAAGACGACCGTCTCGCCGACTTCTGCCGGAAGCTTTTCCACAAAGAGCACCGTTCCCTGCTCGACGCGGTACTGTTTCCCGCCGGTCTCGATGATCGCGTACACCGTCCCACTCCCCTTCGTCTTCGCCAGGACGCGCCGCAGGCGGTGCATCGCCCGTGCGATGCTTGGAGGCCGGACGCTTTCCGGCCGACCGGCCGCGGGCGGTTGACGACGGTTGTGAACAGCACGAGGCTATCATATTTTTTCACAGAAGTCAATGGGGCGGTCGTGCGCGATATGGGTCAAGCAGTTCTCGGAGACCCGGTCACCTTAAGGGACAAGGAAGACCTCATGAGACGCCTTTCAACCCCGACGGAAACTCGACCGTTTCCGGAAAACCCGAACGCGCTTTGCCTTCCCCCATGGATCGGGGAGGATGCCCCTCCCCGAAAAGCACGATCGCAATCTGAGGGAGGGGTGGCAATGACGCAGGCTCGCCTCGAATTTCGCGGGATAACGTTGGACACGCATCGCGAATATCTGGCCGAACTCGGATTTAGGCCTTGTCCGGCTTCTTCCGAAAGCCCTTTCGAACGATACTGCCGCGATGACGGCGCTCGCATCATCGTCCGCGAATCCCGCAGACTTAAGCTGACCGCCGAGTGGTCGATCGATGTCGTCGTTCTCGACTTTGAAGCGCCGGATGCCGAACGTTTGGACGCCGTGCTCAGCGCCTATCGCGTAAAGACCATGCGCGCCGGGGGGTAGCCGAAACGGCTCACGTCCGCCAAGCGCTTCAACAAGCGATTCAAAGCATCAGCGTCACAGGCATAAGGACGGCAGGCGGCGCATATGCTCCCCCACACGCGTGGGGGATGGCGCTCGACGCCATCGCCGCGGTCGTCCTGAGCGGGGCTTCCCCACACGCGTGGGGGATGGCGATGAACACGGTTTGAACCGAAAATCATCAAGCAGTACCAGACCAATACCGCCGGCATTGAAGACCAGATCATCGCCCTGTACGCCCGAGGCGTCAACATACGGGATAGCCAGTCCCCCTGCAACGACCGTTTTTGCCTCTACGGCCCGGCGATCTCTCCGGCCCTCATCTCCAACGGGACGAACAAACTCCTGCCGGCGATCAGGAAGCGGCAAAACCGGCCGTTACAGCCCGTGTACGTCGTGATGTTTCTCGATGCCTTCCACTCCCAAGTCAAACAGGACGGCCACATCGAATGCGGCTGAGCTAAAAAATATCAACATGTTTAAACACGCCTTTAAACACCAGTCGGTGAATCGACCAAAGGGCTGCCCCGATCGCCAAACTCATCCAAGCCGGAATGGGAAGCATGGGCACTGCATCTTTGAAGATATATTGCCAGAGAAGAAAACCGCCCACGCTGATCACCGGAAGCAGCAAAAACCACCCGATTTTCGCTCCCATCCCTTTAAACGTGGATTTCCGCATGAAAAACATCATGCCTTCGATCCAAAGCGGCCCCAAGGCGGCCATGACGAACCAATCCGCCTTGAATCCTTCCGGAACGGGCACGCCATAAAAATGGTTCAACAACGGATACACCGTCAAACGAAACAAGGCATCCGAGAGAAATCCCACATACAGCACGGTGCTGAAAATGAACGCAAAACGGGGAAAATGAAAGAGCCTTTGCCTGCCCAACGTCTGAATCACCTCTTTACAATAACTTTCCGGGTCGTCGCCGAACACATCTTGTGCCGTGCGTCCTTCCCGCTGGGCGATCAACAAATGATCCAGCATCTCCAGCAATAGCTCCTCCACTTTCCGTTGTTCGACGGGACTCATCCGCAAGTACACCAGCATCTCTTCATAGTACTTGCGGTTTTCCTCGTTCAACTGCAGGCGCCGTTCATTGTTCAGTGCCGCCATGTCTTCCACCGTCATGCGGCGGGTTTCTTGATTCATCGTCCATCCTCTCCTAGCTGCAAAATGCGATCGACGGCCGTCTTCAGCTCCGTCCACTCACGGCGAAACCCATCCAACGCCCGATGCCCTTCTTCCGTCAAACGGTAATACTTCCTCGGCGGGCCGTTGGGCGATTCTTTCAGCTTTCCGACGATCAGATTTTCTTTTTGCAGCCGCAAAAGTACCGGGTAGATGCTGCCCTCGCTGACAAAGTTCAGCCCATATTCGGACAACCGGGCGCTCAATTCATACCCGTATATCTCTTCCTGCCGCATCACCGCCAAAACGCACCCTTCCAACACACCCTTCAACAACTGGCTTTTGCTTTTCGACGCCACGCTCGTTCACCACGCAATCTCCTTCTTCCTCCAGTAAATTGCATTACAAGGTCGGTGAGCCAAAAATTTGCTACCTTGTTACGTAAGGTAGCAGCTTGATTATACGTTCATCGATGGCATCCGTCAAGTGTACTCTGGCTCTAAGCTCAACAGTGGGGTTGCTCAAGCAGGAAAAAGGCGGCCCGAGCGCTCATGGGATCGTCCCCACACCCCATCGCAGGAAGGCTCCAACCGCCTGTGAAACCGCCTATGGACACGCGCTCGGTCTTCAAGACCGGATCATCGATCGCCTGGAGCAAAATGAGCAGAGCGTCGATGGGGTTGCCGGGCGGCCGAAAAAGGAAGCGCGCTGTCCCCATGGCCGGGTCATCCGCCGCCTACGTTCACCACCGTTCGTCAAAGGGGCGGCGGAAACGGCACACGGGGGTGGAGCAAAAGCCGGTCTCTCTCCGGATTCGGCCGCGGCGGTGCCGCGCAAAAACGAAGCAGACCTCACCGAGCGTCCGACGAAAGCGCCAGCCGCGACCCTCCGGGCTCCGGAACGGGGTGCAGTTTCACGGGGGCAAGGAAGAGCTGCGAGACCGCTCCCGGATCGCCTCCCGGGAGGAAACCTTGGACCCCACCAAGATCTTGACAGCGCGCGTGATTTACGATAAGGTAAAGCCATAGAGCTATATATTCTTTATCTGCTACCGTTTCGTTAGATCATGAGCGATCCCATCTCGCTTCATGGAGGCAAAGGAGGTCGAAAGGATGGTTTTCCAGCTCGATGTGGACGCGGGGCTTCTCATCATTCGCCTCTTCGTCGGCCTCATCGTCGCCGCCCACGGCGCCCAGAAGCTGTTCGGATGGTTCGGCGGTCACGGGCTCGGCGGCGTCGGCGGATGGCTGGAGTCCCTCGGATTTCGCCCCGGCCGGCTGTGGGCCGCTCTGGCGGGCGGCAGCGAATTTTTTGGCGGGCTTTTGTTTGCGCTCGGCCTCTGGACGCCGATCGCCGCGCTTTTGATCGCAGCGGTGATGATCGTCGCCCTTTTTACGGTGCACGTGAAACACGGGCTTTTCATCACCAATAATGGCTACGAATATGTGCTGATCCTGGCGGTCATCGCCCTCGTCATCGGCTTTTTGACCGGCCCCGGCGCCTACCGCGTTTCGATCGGCGGCTGAGGTTTGACCTCCAAGCGCTGCCGGCGCGTCCGGGGCTCAGGCACCGCAGGTGCCGATGCATGCCCGCTCATCGCTTGACCTAAAATAAACAACAAAAGGAGGTCTGCCGGTGAACGCGCCGGCGCTTTTTATCGCCCACGGATCGCCGATGCTGGCGATCGAAGACGATGCGTATGCGGCGTTTTTGACCCGCCTCGGCGCGTCGTGGCGGGACGCGGCCCAAAAACCGCGGGCCGTCGTCGTGTTCACCGCCCACTGGACGACGCGCCATCCGGCGGTGTCCATGACGGACGGCCCCTACGAGACGATCCACGATTTTTACGGCTTTCCGGAAGCGCTGTATGAAGTGACCTACCCCGCCCGCGGCTCGAAGGCCGTCGCCGAGCGCGTCCGGACGAGCCTCGCGGCGGCCGGCTTTCCGGTTTCCGTCGATCCGGCCCGGGGGCTCGATCACGGCGCCTGGGTCGTCCTCCGACGCCTTTTTCCGGCGGCGGACGTGCCGGTCGTTCAGGCGTCGGTCGTGCCGGGGTATGCGCCCGAACAGTTGTTTCGTATCGGCGAAGCGCTCCGCCCGCTGCGCCGGGAAGGCGTGCTCCTCATCGGGAGCGGCGGCACGGTGCACAATCTCATGTCGCTTCGCTGGACGGAGGCGGAGGAAGCGGAAGCGTGGGCCGTCGCCTTTGACGACTGGCTGCTCGAAAAGACGATACGGCGGGATGTGGCGGCCCTGTTCGACTACCGCCGGACCGCGCCGCATGCCCTCCGGGCGGTGCCGACGCCGGAACACCTGGCGCCGTACTGGATCGCCCTGGGCGCCGGCCTGCCGGATCAGACGCCCGAAGTGCTGTATCGGGACTACCAGTACGGCAGCCTGAGCCTGCTCGCGGTGGCGTTTTAGGGGCATATGTTAGTGGCATTTGAGCGATAGCCTTTGATAAGGAGTGGTGGCAGGATGGCGAAGGTGCTTCCCCTCTCGCCGACGACGGACGGCGAAGGCGCCCAGGTGCGGCGGCTCATGCCGACGCGGACCCTGTTCTTTTTGGATCCCTTTTTGCTTTTGGACCATTTTGCGGTCAGCCCGCCGGCCGGCTTCCCGCCGCACCCGCATCGCGGTTTTGAAATCATCACCTATATGCTCGAAGGCGCCTTCCGGCACGCCGACGACGCCGGTCACGAGGGCGTGATCTTCGCCGGCGGCGCCCAGCGCATCACGGCGGGTTCGGGCATCTGGCACTCGGAGATGCCGGGAACGGACGGCGTCAACGAGGGGCTGCAGCTGTGGATCAACCTGCCGCGAAGCGAAAAAGGCATTCCGCCGGGCTATCAAGACGTGCCGCCCGAAGCGTTTCCGGTTCATGCCCAAGGCGGCGTCACCGTGAAGACGATCGTCGGAAGCGGCTCGCCGATCGAAATCCTCCGTCCGATGCGCTATGAAGACGTCACCCTCGCCTCCGACGGCCGGTACCGGATGGAGATTCCGAACGGAGATCAGGGATTGGTCTATCCGCTGGCCGGCCGCCTCCGGGTTCAGCTCCGCGGCGGTGCGGAAGACGGGCGCGTGCTGGAGGTCCCGGCCGGTTCGGCGCTCGTCGTCCTCGCCGGCGAGGCCGCCGAACTCGACATCGAACCGGCGCCGGAAGGCGCCGAGGAAAAGGCGTCCGCCACCGGCCCGGACGCCTCGGCTGCCGGCCCCTCCGCGTCCACCGCCCCTGCCCGCGGCACAAACGGCGCAGCCCGCCTCGTCGCCGTCTTCGGCACGCCGATCGGCGAACGCCCCGTTTTCCGCGGAAGCTTCGTGGACTGAAAAACGCCGTCGAAATCGTTACGGACTTCCGGGCCGTCCATCAAGCTTCCATAAATAAGCGCCATCAAAATATAGCGCCAACAACCGACCCCGCCCGCGCCATGCAGGCGGGGTCGGTTCGTTCATCGTTTTATGATTTGGTTTCCGCCGTCGAAGATTTTTCCTTCGTCGAAGACTTTTCCTTCGGCACCGATTTTTCCTTCGGCAACGAAAGAATGAGCGCTGCGGCGAGGACAAGGGCGATCACCCAGAGCAAGATGGCCAAATCAAACGACCCGGCCCGATCGCGAATCGCCCCGGTCACATACGGACCGACAAATCCCCCGATGTTGCCGATCATGTTGATGAGTCCGATCCCGCTCGCCGCGACCACGCCCGACAGGAACGTCTGCGGGATGGCCCAGAACGCCCCAAAGTACGCATTGAGGCCGACGGCGGCGATGGACAGCCACACGAGGAGCCATGCGGGATGATGATGCGGGCCGTAAGCCAAAAGAAGCAGGCCGAGTCCGCCGACGAACCACGACAGGACGGTGTGCCAGCGCCGCTCCCCGGTCGCATCCGAATGACGGCCGTTCAGATACATCGTGATCGCCGCCAGCGAGAACGGGATCACCAGGAGCCAGCCGACCGAAGCGTTCGTCAACCCCGAAATCTGCTTGGTGATGGACGCCACGAAGTAGTTAAAGCCGTAGAAGCCGATACCGAGCAAAAACATGCTGATCGCCACGCGCCAGACGATCGAATCGCGGAGCGCCAGCGCCCAGCTGCCATGCCCGGCGCCCGCCTTCGCGCGGCGTTCCGCCTCCAGCTGTTCGCGAAGGGCGCGCTTCTCCTCTTCGCTGAGCCAACGGGCGTCTTCCGGACGGTTCGTTAAGAACAGGAGCATGAGGAGCCCGAGAACCACCGCCATCGCCCCTTCCACGATGAACAGCCATTTCCATCCGGACAGCCCCAGCCACTTCACCCCCAGCAACCACGACGCCAGCGGCCCGCCGATCACCTGTGAAACGGGAAGGCCGATGTAGAACCAGCTCACCGCCTGGGCCCGGTCCCGCTCGGGAAACCAGTGGCCGAGCATGACGAGGGCGGCCGGGACAAAACCCGCTTCCGCCAAGCCGAGCAAAAACCGAAGCAAGTAAAACTGCCAGGGGGCCTGCACAAAAGCGAACAACATCCCCACGATGCCCCACGTGATCATGATCCGGACGATCCACAGCTTCGCGTTCCATCGTTCCGCCAGGATGGCGCCGGGAATTTCCAAAAGCCAGTATCCGATCGCAAACAACCCGGCGCCAAGGCCGAAGATCTCCGCCGTAAAGCCCAGCTCCTCGTTCATCGTCAGGGCGGCATAGTTGATGTTCGTCCGATCCAGAAACGCCACGACATACGCCAGAAAAAGCCAAGGCAAAACGCGACCGGACGCCTTCCTCCGCGCGCTCATGAACGGGCTCATGAAAATCATCCCCCTTCTCCAGATCATGGAATACCGTAAATATTCGAATTCATGAGGCCAAAGAAGCGCCCGCCGCAAGCGCTGAGCGGGCACCAACCGTTCGGCGATCGGACGGCATTTAACGCTTCGATGGGAATGCGGAAGCTGAAGATGATTCATCGAGAGAAAGCGACGTCATCTTCCCGCGGTAGAAGACGAGCGGGTCCCCGTCCCGATACTGAAATTCCTGAACCTCCCCGAGGTAGAGCACATGGTCGCCACCGTCGTACGTCTGCCACGGCGTGCAGACGATCGTCGCCAGCACACCGCCCAATCGGGGCGCGAGCGCCCCTTCGACCCAGGGAATGTCGAGGCCTTCCCGGGGCTTCCCGGCAAAATGATAGGCCAGATCCTCCTGATCGGAGGACAGGATGTTCACCGCAAAAGGCCGTCCGGGGAGCTTTCCGTAAGCTTTCGTCCGCCGATCGATCGCTACAAGGATGAGCGGCGGATCCAGCGACACGGACGTAAAAGAGTTCATCGTGATGCCGTACCGTCCGCCGTCTTCCCCCCGGTAGGTCACCACCGTCACCCCGGTGGCAAAACGGCCAAGACAGTTCCGAAACTCTCGCTGATCGATCGCCTGCGACACACCGCTCACCCCCTGAACGATGCGGTTCCCCTAACGCTTCGTTTCCCTTTTACCCCGGCCAGCGGTCGTTCACCGGCTGGGTCTCCAAAAAGCGCGCCGGATATTCCGGACCCCACCACAATCGACCGCGGCGGTCGTACTCCTCCCACGTCCAGCGAATCGGCGGGCGATCCAGATCCCGCGGGTAGTCATTGGCGTAGATCTCGATGCGGTTCCCGTCGGGATCGCGGATGTAGAGGAAAAGCGCGTTCGACAGCCCGTGCCGCCCCGGCCCGAACTCGATCGACGCCTGGTACCCCGCATCGGCCAAAAGATCCGCCGTGCGGATGATCTCCTGCGGCCCTTGGACGAGGTACGCGACGTGATGAAGCGCGGGGCCCTTCGCCCGGACCAGCGCCACATCGTGCGTCCCGGGCGCCCGGCGCGTCCACGCGGCAAACGTCGCGCCGTCTTTGACCACGTATTCCGACACGCTGAACGCGAGCCGGTCCCGCCAGTACTGAAGCGCCGCATCGACGTCGGCGACGCGCAAGTTCATGTGATCGATCCGAAGCGGCGGAATCCCGCGGAAAAGATGCGTCCGGCGCATCGGGAGCGCGTCTTCGGAGGACGCGATGCTAAAAGAATGCACCTGATCCATCTCGTGATAAAACGCCACCGGATGCCCGTTCGGTTCCCGCACCCAAAGCGCTTCTCCCATGCCCGGCAACGTCCCTTCGGGCACGCGGCGCAGCGGCACGCCGAGGGCGGCATGGAGTTTTTCCAGCGTTGAAAGCGCCTCCGGGCTCGCCACCCGCAGCCCGAAATGGCCGAGCCCGGGGGTGTCGCGGCGCGTCAGGATCAGCGAGTAGCGGTCGAATTCCTCAACCCCGCGCAAATACAGGCGATTCTCCGTCCGCTCCGCTTCGATAAATCCGAGCACCTCGACGTAAAACGCCCGCGCGCGCTCCAGATCCGTGACGTACAGCTCAGCATAGCCCAAGCGGAGGATCATCGCCGTCCCCCCTCTTCTTCTTCCCTTTTTTGCTTGGCCCACGTCCGGTAGTCGATGAGTCCGGCGCTTTCCCGTCGATTGGCGTCCAGCGCCTCCAGCAACCGCGAATTTTCAATGAGCAGCATTTCAACGGTCACCGTTCCTGTGTTGTAATGGCGGTGCCAGATCCAGGGCGGCGTGTAAACAAAATCGCCCTTCTTCCAGCGCACGACCTGCTCCCCGATCTCCGAATACCCCTCGCCCTCGAGCACGAAATGGACCGATTCGTGAACATGCCGCTGAAGGTCGGTCGCCGCGCCGACCGGAATCCGCTGCAGATAAAACTCCATCGTCCGCGCCGGAATGTCGAGGAGAACGCCGATCTCGCTCGGATTGCCGGTGACCGACGCATCGAGCCAGATCGCGTCTTCCGAATGGACGACCAGCCCCTCGGCGCCGATATCCTGCCGGTCGCGATTTTTGAGCTTTTTTAACTGAGCCATGAAAGCGGCCAGTTTCGCCTCGCGCTCGGCGGGCGCCTGCTTCCCGTCACGAGCCGTTTTTCCGGCCCCGTCCACCGGCACCACCTCTCCTTGCTCATCGGACACCGCTCACCGGGCGCCGCATTTCAACAACGCGCCCTTTTCCCGAAGCATCGCTTAACCCAGCAGATGAAGCGGCGTAACCAGCGTAAACCCGCCGTCGACGACGTGCGTCCCACCCGTCATGAACGCCGACTCCTCCGAGGCCAGAAAGGCGACCAGCCGCGCGACGTCTTCCGGGCGACCGAAGCGGCCGGCCGGAATCCCGCGGAGATCATGCTCGAGCACCGCCTCGACCGAAAGGCCCCGCGCCTTGGCCCGCGCCTCGGCGATGGCCCGGCTGCGCGCCGTATCGATGTGCGCCGGCGCGACGACGTGCGTCGTGATGCCGTACGGCGCCATTTCCACGGCGAGCGATTCGGCCAGCGCTTTGACGCCGGCGCGCATCACGTTGGACAGGTGCAGCTCCGGAAGCGGCCGGATAACCGATGATGACGTCATATAGATGAGCCGCCCGAAACGTCGCTCGATCATCCCCGGGAGAACGCGGCGCGTGAGCCGAATGGCGGCGTCGAGCACCAGCCGGTAGGCCTTCTCCCAGTCGGCTTCGGAAAGCTCCAAGAACGTGCCGGGCCGAGGCCCGCCCGTGTTGTAAACCAAAATGTCGATCCGACCGAATGTTTGCAGCGCCTGTTCGGCCAAGGCGTCGATCGACGCCGGCGACGTAAAGTCGGCCAGCGCAAACGCCACCGAACGCCCCGTGGCACGAGCGATGGCTTCAGCCGTTTGCGGTAGAAGATCCTTCTCGATTCCGCTTAAAAAAACGTCTGCCCCCTCCTCGGCCAGCGTTCGGGCGATCGCCTGCCCGATCCCGGAGCTTGAGGCCGTCACCAGCGCCTTTTTCTCCTTTAACCGCACGACGGTTCCCCCTCAGATTTTCATTTCCTTGGCCTCGGGTTTCTCCGCTTTTGCGGCTTCTTCCTCCCTATACAGGGCCAGCGCCCGCTCGACCAGCGCCAGCGCTTCCCGTTTGTCATAAGCGCTGTACTGCGTCTGAATCCTCAGGAACATGGGATCTCCGGCGTAGAACCGTTCATACAGGACATGCCGGGAGCCGAAGTCGGAAATGGCCAGGTCCTGCGCGAGTTTGAAGAGGCGAATCTTCTCTTCGGCGCTCACCGTCGCTCCCCGGTAATACTTCCGAATATCGTCGGCGATCGGGCTGTCGAAGACGTCGAAGCTCGAAGGCTGATACATCAGCCCGCCGGCAAAGACGAGGTGCATGATCTCAATCACCCGCGGATACCAGCGGTTGCCCGAATTGCGCACGGCATAGAGCGGCACGACGTTCGGCATGTAAATCCCGTCGGCGTTCGGTTCGGCCGTCGCCTCCGAAGCGATGATCGCCGCCCGCACAAGCTCGATGTACGTCGTCACCTCGCCGATCATGTCCTGCACATGCGGGAACTGATTTGTCTGCACCATTTCCGTCCCCTTCATGAGCAGGCCGGCCAAAAACTGGAGCTTGACGAGCAGTCGGATCGACGTCTGGTGGCCGGTAAACGCGTTGGAGTTGACCTTCCAGATGGTGTTCACGCGCTCCACATCCTGATAGATGAACACGCGCTCCCACGGCACGAACACGTCGTCAAAGACGGCCACCGCATCGAGTTCGTCGAAGCGCGCCGCCAGGGGGTGATCGAGGGTCGACGAACGCGTGTACGGTTCCCGAGCGATCAGCCTCAACCCCGGCGTATCCAGCGGCACGGCGAACGAAATGGCGTATTTGTAATCTTTCTCCGTCGGCTTACGCAGGTGAAACGGCCAGACGAGCACCTCGTCCGCATAAGGACCGGACGTTGCCAGCATCTTGGCGCCGCGGACGATGATCCCGCCGTCCGTCTCGCGGACCACGCCGAGATATGTGTACTCATCCGGCTGCTCCGACGGCGGCTTGCTCCGATCCACCTGCGGATCGATGAGCACGTGCGTCAGAAAAAGGTCGTTGTCGCGGACATATTCGTAGTACTTTTTCACGTTCTCGGCGTACGGGCCGAAGAAATCGCGGTTGATGTACCATGCCGTGAGCATGGCGTTGAGAAAATCCGGCGAGCGGCCCATCAACCCGAACGTCTGCTGCGCCCAGATGAGCGACTGCAGGCGCCGCTTGTAAAGATCTTCCTTCGAGCGCGGAACGAGAAACGACGTCCCGACGAGCCCTCCGGTATCCGGAGACCGGTGGAGCATGTAGGAGGCGTGCTCCTCCGCCCACTGCACGTCGTAGAGGCGGGCCGTCGCCTCCACCGCCGGCCGGATGAGCGGATGCGCGGTCGGATCCGTCACCTTTTCCTTGCCGATCCACGTCTCCGGCGGATGTTCCTTGAGCCGTTGAATGTAGTCGATGCCTTTGCGGGCGCCCATGGCGGATTCCCCCTCGATCGTCTTTCTCATACCATTGAGGACTTCAGTCGAGCCGGCCGCGAATGAAATCGACATGCACCTGGTTGAATTCCTCCGGTTTTTCCCATTGCGGCCAATGGCCGGCCCCTTCGATGACGTGCAGCCTGCTATGCGGAATCCAGCGATGGAGCAGTTCGGCCTCCTCGACCGTGCCGGTCGGATCGTGGTCCGTCCAGAGGATGAGCGTCGGGCTCTGAATCTTCCCCACCCACGAAGGATCCCAGGCGTAATGCTTCCGAATTTCCCAGTCCTGGACGCTGACGATGTGATAGACGGCTTTCTTCATTTCCGGCCGGGTGTAGATCCCATAGCGGATGTGGACGAGCTCGTCCGTCACGAATGACTTATCGTAAAACAACCACTCCAGTCTCGAGCGAACGTTTTCATACGACGCTTCCGTCACCGCGCGGATCGTCGATTCCTTCACCCGCTGCATGACGTCCGGCTTGTTCGTGATGTTGCCCGGCGTGTTCAAGATGACCCGCCCCACCCATTCCGGATGATGCGCCGCAGTCCAGGCGGCCACCCAGCCGCCGAGGGACTCGCCGGAGACATGAAACTTTTCTAACCCCAGGGCCTTGGCCAGACCGATCAAATGATCGCTCAAGTAATCGATCGTATACGGCCGATCCGGTTTGTCGCTCAAGCCATGACCGACCATATCGTAGGTGATCACGCGAAAATGTTCGGCCAGACCCCGGATGTTGCGGGCATAGGCCTCCAGATGCCCCCCCGTCCCGTGGATAAGGATGAGCGCCTCGCCTTCTCCGGCTTCCAGAACGCGGGTTCGGATCCCCTGCACGTCGACGTAATACTGCTGCAAAGGAACGCCGACGAGCTCGAACCAAATGCTGACTGTCTTTTGCATCCGCATCCCCCTTTTAACCGATTTTGCGATCTGCGACGCCCCCGACAACCTTCGTTAAAATACTAAAATCTTAGTTGTTCCCAGCATACCATGGGCGTCTTTATTTGTCAAGATTTAAAAGGCTCTAAGCTAAAAAGTGCGGTTGTCTAAGCAGGAAAAAGGCGGTCAGAGCGCTCACGAGATCGTTCCCCCACCCCATCCCAAGGAGGCTCCGACCGCCTATGAAACAGTCTATGGACACGCGCTCGGTTTTCAAGGCCGGATCATCGATCGCCTTGAGCAAGATGAGCAGAGCGTCGACGTTTATGCCGGGCGGCCGAAAAAGGATGCGCGCTGCCCCCATGGCCGGAAGCGCGCTGCTCCCATGGCCGGGCCATCCGCCGCTTACGTTCACCGCCGTTCGTCAAAGCGGCGGCGTAAACGGCACACGGGGGTGGATCAAAGGCCGGTCTCTCTCCGGATTCGGCCGCGGCGGTTCCGTTGCCTTCTGCCGGAAGGGGTTTACGCAGACCTTCCCCGGCATCCAGCCCTGAGCCCGGATGACGAATCGGGCGATGGCCGTGCTTTTCGGCCGCCTGCGGGACCTCGCCCCCGCCGCGTGGCCGAAGAGGCAAGCAAATCCCCGGGGCGATTCGGCGCCTTTTGCTTCGGGGCGTTCGTTTCCGCCGAGCATCGAGACGCGCCTTGCGGAGCTTGAGGAGGTCGTCTTAAGCATCGACGAACCCCGCTTTCGCGGACGGGCCGGGGTTCACGGTGACCGGCGTCTGGCCCGAGAAGCGGCTTCCTTCCTTTTGCCGGGCGATCGGCTGAAGACGCCGGCAGCCTTTTTGAAGCGCCTTCCGGAATCCGTCCGGAAAACGATCCGGGCGGTGACGATCGACCTCAGGGAAAGCGGGAAGAAGCGGATTCAGCGGGTCCTTCCGGAAGCGCGCGGGGTGGCCGATCTGTTTCACGGTCTTCAGGATGGGGGCCGGCGGATGGATGAGGCCCGGCGGATGGATGAGGCCCGGCGGGTGGAAATACGCACCGGCCACCGTCTTCCCCGCCGGCCGCTTCGCCAAAACGAAGCAGACCTCGTCGAGCGTCAGGCGAAAGCGCCGGCCGCGATCCGCCGGGCTCCGGAACGGGGCGCAGTTTCACCGGGTCAAGGAAGAGCTGCGAGCCCTCTGCCGGGCCATTCCTGGAGGAAGCCAAGGCGATTGTGGACCGGATCCGTTTTGAGGCAGAGGGGGCCGGCGACTTGGTGCTCGTGCCGTGGGGCCGAACGCTTAAGCGCCGGAAGGAAGAACGAAATCCTTGCCGATCCCCCCTGGCGGACGACGAACGGCGACACCGAGGGCGTGCACCCGAAGATCAAACGGCTGAACCGGATCCGTGATGGCTTCAAAAATCGAGAAGTGTATGTCCGGAAGATGCTTTTGGCCTTTATTCCCTTAGCTCAGCTGATCGCCTGATCACACTTCTTTGACACGGAGCCCCTCGACGATTGACTTCCCATCAACCCAAATGGTTTCAGCACATTGATTGGGAAGCCCTCGTGCCACAAAATCACATCCTTCGCCAAATCGATCGCGTCTTGGATTTCTCGGTGATCCATAAGTGGGTCGCCCCGCTTGATTCGGAACGCACCGGACGTCCGGCCGTTGATCCGGAACTCGTCATGCGGATCATCTGACTTGCTTACCTCTTCAACCCCTCTGAGCGGGAACGCTTTCAAATGCTCCCCATGCACGCCGGTGATTTGGGGTTCTTAGGGCTCGATTTCGCGTCCGTGCTTCACCCGGAGGCCGGGGGTCCGAGGCTTCCGGATCGCACGACCGGGGTCAAAACGCGGAAACGTTGGCGCAGGCACGGCATTTTTGAGAAAGCCATGCGCCATGGGGTGGATCCGTGCATCGCTTAAAGGCTCGTTCCGCTCATCCCCCGGCTCCCTTTCGGCTTCGTTGGGAAGGTCACCCAAGAAGCCGGGCGATTTTCGGGGGGAGCGGTTTTCCAGCCGGACCCACCGGAGCATGACCGATCCGGATGCCCGCCTTTATCGAAAAAGCTCCGGCCAAGAAGCCCATTGGCGTGATCTCATTCATCACTCGGTGGACACACGCTCCTCCGTCATCTTGCGGACCCAGGCCAAGATCATCACGGGCACTGCGGAACGAGAGGCCGCCACCTGTGCGCTGCTGGACATCCGGCGTGAGCATCCCTGTCTTTGCAAGCAAAGCGCCTCCGGGGACGGCAGATATGCCGAACCGGAAACGCTCGATCGGCTTTTGAAGATGGACGTCGTTCCCCTCATTCCCGTGCGATCGCTTCAAAAAGAAGCGCTCCCCGGGTGGCGCCGAGCCGTCCGGGATCCGGAGAAAGCACGCAAAAGATGGAGCAAGATCAAGGCGGTGCTCGTGCAAAGCATTGTGCGTCGCCTGAATGGTCAACCGCATTACCGAGCCATTCGGAAACGACGCGTCGTCATTGAACGTCTTTTTGCCGAAGGCAAAGCGCAGCACGGCTTAAGCCGTGCTCGAAGCCGTGGCTTGGAAGCGATGCTGGGGAAGCCATCCTGACGGCTGTAGTGCAGAATCTCAAACGATTAAGCCGGTATGGGCGGAAGCGTCCACAGACCGGGAGTTCCGTGTGCCTCAAACCGGCATACGAAAGGCTCACAAGGGAAGTGGCCGCATTTTTGATGGTTCTATTCGTTATGACGTCACACCTCGTCGGGCGAAGATGGTCGATCCAGTGGACTTAATTCACCAGCCTTTTAGGACTCCCTCCTCCGCCGGGCGATGATCCTCGTTATGATGATGGTTCCGCTGCTTACGAACCTTTCGCAAACGATTCCGGAGGCAACTGCCCCCAAGCGCTAAACGCCTTCGGGAAGTTGTCCCAGATCTTCGGCGGAGCCTGGCGATCGACCGTCCGCGGCATTTCCGCAGACAACTCAAAGCGGTTGCCGCCTGGCTCCCAGAAGTAAGCAAAAATGTTCCCGCCGACACCATGACGCCCCGGGCCTGTCTCTAATGCGATCTGATGTTGCCCGAGGTAATCCAAGGCTTTCTTAACATGCTCGATCCCGTCCATCTGCCAAGCCAAGTGGTTGAGCGTCTCGCTCGGATTCTCTCCCCCGATCAGCGCCATGTCATGATGATACTCTCCTACGCGCGTCCAAACCGCCCCCCAGACGTCCGGCGCCGGTTGAAAGATATCGGAAATATAAAAGTCTAAGACATCCCGCAAAAACTCCGCCGTCTCGCGCAATTTTGGCACCGGCACTTGCAACGTGATGTGATCGACATCCAGAGGCGCAAATCCTCTTGTCCGCTTCACGTGCGTGAACACCGGATGCAGGTACGTGGGGCGATCCGCAACGAGGACGAGCTCCATCGTATGCCCGCTCGGCAGCCGAAAACGGATGCCGCCGGTGACGCCAGGATCATCCGTCTTGACTTCGGACACGCTGACCCCGCGATCCTGTAAGCGCTTTGCGTAATGTTCAAGATCAATTTCACTGTCAACCTGAAAGGCGAATCGCTCGACGCCCGTCCCGCCAGGTGCAATGGCCAAATCATAGTTGTCATCCGCGCCCAGTCCGAGGTAAATCACGTCGCCGCTTTTGTGAACTTCTTTCAATCCGACGACTTCTTCATAAAAGGCCAGCGCTTTGCCGGTGTCGCTTACGCGCAAATGCGCGTGAGCCACTTTCTGAATGGCCACCGTCTCATCCTCCTTCGTTGAACTCGTTCATGGAGCCCGTCAACGCTTGCTCAGTTAACCCCTGTGTCTATGTGTTCGCTTTCTGATACTAGGATATAAGGATCTTACGAGAAAGTCAAGGGGAATGCGAATTGATTTTTTTCACCATCCCTTTATATTTTCGGAACGCCTTGATATATTGAGCGTTACCTTCGGTGCGAGCAGACCATTCGACCGACCAAACCATCCGGTGCCATCGCCGTCCTTCATTCCGAACAAATCCGTATAAACTCGGCAAACAGCCCCCGTAAGAACGGAACACAACCCTAGGGCTTTCAACCCGCAAGGGCCCCGAAACCGGGGCCCTCTCGCAGAAGTCCATTTAATTTTTAAAGACAAACCGTTCGATCCGTGCGTTGTACGCTTCCGGCGCTTCAAGGTTCGGATAGTGACCTGTCTGAAGCCGGTGCAATTCGCTCGAGGCAATGCCTTGATGCAGTGCCTCGATATGGGCCGGCGGAATCGCCCCATCGAACTCCCCGTAGATGAGAAGCGTCGGAACGCGAATCTGGGAAAACCAGGGGGTCGGGTCCGGTCGGTTCGCCAGCGCCCGGAACGCGGTGGCCACTCCGACGCCGTCCGCCTCCTCGATCATCCGGCGAGCGCTTGCGATCACCTCCGGCTTCGTCGATCGTGCCGCCTCGGAAAAAAGCATCCCGATGAGCTGATCCGCCAGCGCCGCCGGACCGTGGGTCTCTACGGCCTGAGCCAGATCAAGGAACATCTGCCGCTCTTCCGCTGCCGGCGGCAGCGCATGCGTGCTGGAGATCACCAGCTTTTCAATCCGCTCCGGATGATGAGCGGCGATCCAGAGCGCAAGCTGAGCCCCCATCGAGACGCCAGCGACTACCGCCCGGCGGATCCCCAGCCGATCCCACTCCGCGAGGACGCCCCGGGCATAGTCTTCAAATCTCAGCTCGCGATTGGCCGGCGTGCCGCCGAAGCCGGGATAGTCGGCGGCGTAGATCGTCGCCCGTTCACGAAACGCATCGATCTGCGGCTGAAACATCCGCGAATCGAGCGGCAAGGCATGAAGGAAAGCCAGCGTCACTTCGGTCCCCTTTTTTAACGCATAAAACACGGGCTTACACCTCCCGAATCAATTTTTCAACCTGTTCCATCACCTGATCGTAATGGGCATCGAGTCCCATTCCCTGCGCGCCAAAAAAGAGCTGGATGAGAACGTCGCCGGTGTTGCCGGTGTGAAGCCGTTCCGTGAGCTCAGAACGGCTGGCAAAGTCGGAATGAACCACATCCCATACAACTTTATACAGCTTCGTCCGCTCCAAGCCGTCAACGGCCGCACCGCGGACAAACTCCACGATTTCGGGAACGGATTCCAGGTCTTTCAGCGAAGATAGGAGCGTCGCCGCCCCGCTTCCGGCGATCTCCTGAACCAGTTCGACGACGCGCTTGTAGATCATCGGACGGAGGGCACGGAACGTAAGCACGATCTCCGGATTCGGCATCACCCCCTGGTAATAGGGGACCGCCTTCGTCTCCGCGGCGTAGACAAGCGCCTTCATCATTTGTGTCCAAGCGACCAGTTCCCCGAGCCGTTCTTGCTGGCCGCGGAAGCCGATGGTGCCGTTCGCCTTGGCCACTTTGACCGCAAGCGCCGTGTAGAAGGCAAACTTCGTCTGCCAGCGGATCAGGTCGCCGTAGACGAGCTGAACCGCCATGTTGGTCTGACTTAACCAGTTGTCTGCCTTCTCCGGATCGCGATAGACGAAAACGCGCTCCCACGGGACAAACACGTCGTCGAAAAACAGAAAACTGTCGTTGTCATCGAAGAGCGTGGAAAACGGCGCATCCAGCGGATCGGCGACCGGCGGGCGGAACGATTGGCGGCTGAACACCTTAAGCCCCGGCGCGTTAAGGGGCACCGCGCCAATGAAAGCGTAGTCGGCGTCCTCCGGCGTCAGGCGATGGGCCCCGCCGTATCGCAGGATGAGCATTTCATGGTTAAAAGGCGCCGCCGTCGAAACCATCTTCGCGCCGCGGATGATGACGCCATCATCACGTTCCTGGACGACGCGCAAAACCAGATCCGGATTGGCCAACTCCGACGGTCGCTTGGAACGGTCGATCTGCGGATCGGTAAACGCATTGCCCGGATAGAGCCGCCTGTCGCGGACAACCGTGTAGAAACGGGCCACGTTGTCCTGATAAGGCACAAAATACGGGCCGGCCGCCCCCAACCCGGAGATCACCGGTCCTTTATATTCTGGACCCTGTACGATCATCCCCGCCGAAAGGGCATGAATTCGCTCCATCGCCTCGCGAATTCGCTTGAGATCCTCGACGTTTTGCGGCAGGAGATAGGGGACGAACGCCTGCGCCCCCGTTTCCGTCGTGTAGAGGAGCGATTCTTCCGACGCAATGACGTCATAAATGCGGGCGATCACCCGGGCATACGGTGCAAACGCCGGATGGCGCGTCACATCATCTACCGTTTCACCGTGGTAGATGACGGTGCGCCCATCCCGCAGGCTTTCGAGATAGTCGCTCCCGTTTTTGATCGTCTCGCGCGGTTGATAAACGTCTCGATCCGTCTTTGGCCGGCTCACTTCAGGACCTCCTTTCTTTTTTCGGCATCCTTCTCTCGCCTTCGGACTTCCTCGACGAGGGTCCGCCAGCGGCGGCCGTTTTCCCGCGCCCCTTCCGCGTACGCTTCCGGGACGACGTGATACGGCGGCCGCGTCGGACCGGCTTTGACATATCCGGCCTCGTCAAATCGGATCTTTTCGAGCGGGATGTTGTACTTGGAAAACTCCCGAAAGTTTTGCCGGGCCAGAAACGGCTCATACGTCCACTCGATGCGCTGGGTCACCCATCGGGCATCGTCCCAGCGCCCCTCCTGCACCGCCTTCCAGAGATAGAGCACCGGCTCCGGACCGCAGAGGGCACTGCTCGACCAAAATGCCTGTGCCTCCACCGGATAGAGCGCGACCGCCTGCAGCCAGTCCGAATCGAGCGGCATGAGGCGGATCTTCCCGTTCACCGCTTCGACATCGGCCCGGTATTTCGGCGTCAGGGCGATGTACTTGGCCCCGATGATCCGTGGATTTTTTGCCAGCTCCCGATACACCGGGGTCGGAATCGGCCCCTTGAACGCCTCGGGATTGTCGTACAAGACGATGCTCATCTCCGGAAACGCGGCAGTAACGTCGCGGTAATAGCGGATCATGGCGTCGGGACCGAGTTCGCTCCAAAACGGCCGCCCGAGAAACACGCCCCGCACGCCGAGATCGCGAAGAAAGCGCATCCGCTCGATCGTATCCCGCGTACTGAGCGTCGTCGCCCCGATAAAAAGCGGAAAATCGGGATTGTGCGCGCGAACGGTGAGATAGACAACTTCGGCGAAAGCCTTCCACTCTTCAAAGGTGAGCGTCGCCATCTCGCCCAGCGTGCCGTTGGTGAGGAGCCCGTGGACGCCGTCCCGTAAAAGGTTTTTGACCATCCTTTCGGTTTCGTCCAGATCGACGGTCATCGTTTCCCTGAAGTCCTGAGCGCCCTCTTTGGCCGGCGTCGGGGCCACCGCGATGACGCCTTTTAAGTCCTCGGCGGTCCAGCGCGTCGCCATTGATCGATCGCTCCTTCCTAAACTTACAAGAGGTCAGACAAGGATCGCGCTTCGACCGCTCCCGGCCCAAAAGGCGTCTCTAGAAAGCGAGAAAAAGTTTCCGTCGTCTGCCAAGTCAGGCTTTCGAGCTCCAGCGGATCGAGCTGAATCCGGTAGCCCAATCGGGGAGAATAAATCTCCAGCCGTTCTCCGTTTCGTGTCTTTACTTTCTGCACATGAACGACGGTAAATTCATTGGCCACTTCAAGCTTCATCCCGTGAGGCTCCCCTCGCTTAGCTCTGCGGCAGCATGACCGGCGGCGTTCCGTAAGCAAACATCGACTCCGGCGGCGGCCCGCCAACCACCGCCGTGGCGAGAGCGCGTTCCGCCAGATCGTCGAAATCCCAGAGGATCGGACCCCAGTCGGAGTCAAAGTTCAAATAACCGCCGCTGTAGACCTCGATTCGATTGCCACCCGGTTCGTAAACGTACAGGAAAAAGGCCTCGCTGATGCCGTGCCGCCCCGGCCCGTATTCGATGAACACGCCCGCTTCCCGCAGAAGCTCCGCCGCGCGAATGACTTCGGCTTCCGTATCCACCCAGAACGCCAGGTGATTGAGCCGACCTTTGGCCCCGGTCGGATCGCGCATGAAGGCAAGGTCATGCGAGAGATTGGAGACGGCCATCCAGGCCGCCATTTCCACCTGATTTTTCACCCACAAGCCTTCATGCCATTTAAACCCGAGTTCCTGAAAGAGCTCCCGACTGGGCGTCGGATCCGACGCATAAAGATTAACGTGGTCAATCCGCCGCACATCGGCTCCCCGATAGGGGCGCTTTTGCGGCCGGTTTTTAAGCAACGGTTTTTTCTCCGACGGCGGCGAATAGCGTTCGACCTCAAAGAACAGTTCGCCCTGATGGCCATCGGGCAGTCGGAATCGATACGTCTGCCCCTGGCCGAGATCCCCTTCCTCCGCCCAGCCGACCCCGAGGCCCTTGCCTTCAAGAAAGCGCGCCGCCTCTTCCAGATCTTCCGGGCTTTCGGTGCGCCATCCGATGTGGCCCACGCCCGCCTCTTTCGCCGCCGTGAGCTTCACCGTATGGTGAAACCAGTCCCCCCACCCCCGGAGATAGACGGAATCTCCTTTTTGGGCGGTCACCTCAAGCCCCAGAAGATCGCGGAAGAAGACCAGACTTTCTTCCGGCTTGGGGGTCAAAAGCTCCACATGGGCCAGCCGTTCGATCCAGTGCCGGCGTTTGCCCATCGCTCATCCCTCCTACAAATTTCAAAACAGAATCGCCAGATTGTGCGTTGGGACGGTCGAGACGTCGAGCACGACCTCCCGCGCCGCCAGCTTCCAGCCCCCGTCCGTCCGCCGCAGCACATCAACGCGCTCCGCGGACAGAAGATCAAAATTCGGGCTGTCACCCCGGCTGCGGAAAAGAAGCAGATTCGAGTACACCCGGACATGCCGGTCATCGATGGGCTCGACGCGTACGTTCGTGACGAAATGCCGCGTCCGGGACGGCGGATCTTCCGCCCACGCCGCTTCGGTTTCCAGTCGTTTGATCCGCATCTCCAGCGAGTACCGATCTTCTTCATAGTGGCTCATGTGATCGATGATGCCGGGCCCGTGTTCTCGCTCTCGCGTGACCCGAACCGGCACCCGATAGCGGATGTCGTCTGTCAAAAGTTCCAACCAGGCGTTGAATTTCCCGGCATCCAGCAAATGCGCCTCGTGATGCAGAAAGTTAAGAATCTCTAAGGCGTCCACCGCTGTCCGTGACATTTTTAACCCCCCTCACGCTTCAAGCATTTCCAGCCATCGGGCATAGAAGTTGCGCTGATTGGCTTCGGCGTAATCCAGAGGATATGCGACGCCGGGGCCAGGCCAGTTCGGATCGGGTGCCAGATGATCCATGCCCATCTGGTAGTTCATCCGGTTGCGACGGGCCATCTCCCCGCCAGCCGCCCGCGTGATCCCGCGCCACATTTCCGCGTCGTCCTGCTCAAACACCCCGCTCGTCCCGAACGTGCGCAGGTACGTGAGCCGGCTCTGCTCCTTAAACCACTCCGGCGCGTCCTTCTCCACCAGGAACCACGACCAGACTTCCATTTTGCCGGGCGCGATCGGATGCCACAGCCGGAACGTCAGCATCGGAGTCGGCGGATGGACGTGATCGCGGCCGATCATGACGTTAAGGATGGAAAGATTCGGAAACACCGTTCCATGGACGAAGTTCAACTTTTCGGCGACACGGACGTGCGCCTCAGAGGGGTAATTTTCCTTGAGCGAGCGGACGATCTCTTCCGGATAGCCCCAGAAAGGCGGTAGTGGAATGTTCGGCGGTGCCCCGATCATCCCAAGGCCGTGCCCCTTCCCGGGAATATGGACGTGTTCGCCATACATCGCAAATTGCGGATCTCGGGGGGCAAGCCCAAGTTCGACCATCGAACGATGTGTCATCAGCGTATGGTAGGCATCGCCGACAAAATTGTCGGCCCCGAGCTTCCAGTCGGCGTCGATCATCCAGCGATGCGGCGCCCCGATCACTTCCAAGCCGGCCGCGCTTCGCCGCGTAAAAAGATCGAGATACCATTTCATGTCTCCCAGCCATTCGTCCAGGGACGGCGCCTTCGGATCGAGGGAGCCGAAAATCATGCCGTTGTATTGATCCAGCCGTGGAATCGGGATAAGCCCCCACGCTTCCTTGTTCAGTCGATCACCGTAGGCTTCCTTTCCGGCCGGAACGCCGACCAGCGTGCCGTCGTTCCGGTACGTCCACCCGTGATACGGACAGCGGAAATGCGAGGCGTTGCCCATCTCCGACCGGCACACCTGCATCCCGCGGTGCCGGCACATGTTAAAGTGCGCCCTCACGTTACCGTTTTCATCGCGGATCAGAATAAAGCTATCCCTTCCGATATACCGCACGACGTAATCGCCCGCATTGGGAATCTCCGACTCGTGGGCCAAGTAAACCCAGGCGCGGGCGAAAATTTTCTCCATTTCCAGCTCGAAGATCTCGGGATCATGGTAGATCGCTCCGGGGAGCTCCCCAACCGCCAGCTGGCGGCGGGCTTCTTCAAGCAAATGGGTCCCCTCTCCGCCCGAACGTGACTGAGCATAAATCGTCATTGCCATACCCCCCTTTAAAAGCTTACAATCTGAAATCCTTCCTCCGCCGCCCTGGCCAGGATCGGACCGACATAGTCCACATTGAAGCCTTTTAACTCTAACGGCTCAATCTGTACACCCATCTGTTCAAGAATTCCTTTGCACACCGTCGATTCAAGATCCTTCACGGATTCCAGGGCCGCGGAAAAATCGGGATCATTAGCTCCCTCCAAAGGAACACGGACCCCATCAGCGAGAAACACCACCCGCGCTTCTCCGCCCATCTCTTTGATCCGTTGGGCCACCCTCAATCCAGAAATGACCTTCATTTTTTCATCCGGGCCGCTTAAAATGAGCGCCAGCAGCTTGGTCATGGTGTCCCCTCCCCGCACCAATTTGAATCCGTGGTTTTCCTCATGGAATTCTTGAGCCTTACAACACTAAGATACAAGAATTAATCGATCTTGTCAATCAGGACCGTTAATTTCGTACGGTGTAAATCATTCATAATCTCGGTTTATCATACCACACCTACTTCCTGCAACTTCGCGCGCAACCACTCTTTTCGTTCGGACGCCACGTCGCGCACCGGCGGCAGCATCGGACCGGCTTTCAGTCCGATCGCTTCGTACCACACCTTGAGCATCGCCAGCGCCGACGCATAGGTGGACGTCCTGGCGATTTCCCAGATGAAGACGTCGTCATAGAGGTCCCGCACCGCTTCAAGCTCGGCCCATTTCCGGTAGGCCTCGTCCCACTTTCCGGCCCGGGCAAGCTCCATGTATTCTTTCATGAGCGGCCGCTTTTGGCCGTAGATGATGTAAGACAGTTCCCCCCAAATCACCTGTCCGCCGTAGCGCAGGTCGTCCAAGAAAAATCGCTCCCACGGCTCGGCCACGATAAAATCATCGCGGAGCTCGCGCCGAAGTTTTAAGGTTTCGGCGTGATTCAGGGAACCTTGCTTGACGCCGACGATCGTCTCCAGCTCCGCCAGGCGCTTCAAAAGCTCCAGGCTCAGCACTTTTCCGGAGACGGGCGTCCGATACAGGACGATCGCCAGATTGGAATGATCGGTCAGGTACTTGAAATAGTCGTAAATTTCATCGTCTGTCCGAAGCTGCACCACCGGATTGATCACTTCGGCGCCGCTGAAGCCCAGTTTTTCGACGAAAGCCATTTTTTCCAAAGCCTGGTGAACGCTGGGGTCAAGGATGATGGTCCACAAATCCATGCGCCCTTTGTTTGCGTCGGCGATGATCTCATGATAACGATACCAATCCGCCAGCTTCATGTTCCAACCTTCCGAAATAAAGCCGCCCACCACCAGACCGTTGATGCCCATCTCCACGTACGCTTCGATGTTTTCTCGAAGGCCTGCTTCGTCAAGCGTCAGATCCGCCGTCATGGGCGTAAGCGGGCACATGTAAAAATCGCGCAGATGCGCCTGGCTCCAGGCTTTGGCTTCACTCCGCGTAAATTCCATCCTCATCGGCCTCCGTTTCCGCTCTTGTCATTCCCTCAACATGGTAGGGTCATTCCTCATCGATTTCGGGATGAGCGGCTCAGACGTCCACATGAACAACGACCAGTTTGAGTTCCGTGAGCTCCTCGATGGCGTACTTCACCCCCTCCCGGCCGTAGCCGCTCTCCTTCACCCCGCCGTAGGGCATGTGGTCGACGCGAAACGTCGGGATGTCATTGATCATCACGCCGCCGGCCTCAAGGCGCCGCGCCGTCCGGAACGCCTTGGCGATGTCCCGGGTAAAGAGGCCGACGTTGAGCCCGTACCGCGAATCGTTCACCAGCGCGATCGCCTCTTCCAGATCTCGATACCGGACGAGCGTCGCCACCGGCCCGAACACCTCCTCTCGCACGACCCGCATCTCAGGCGTCACGCCGGTGAGGAGCGTCGGAGAAAGATAGGGCCCCTCCTTCACCCCGCCGATCTCGATGCGCGCCCCGCCGGCGACCGCCTCCTCGATCCACGCCGCCACCCGAGCCGCTTCCCCTTCGTGGATGAGCGGCCCGACGTCGGTCGCTTCGTCCAGCGGATCGCCGACCTTGAGCGCCTTGACCTTCTCCAAAAGGGCCGCGTGAAAGCGGTCGTAGATCGCTTCGTGGACGTAGATGCGCTGGACGGAGATGCAGATCTGCCCGGCGTACTGAAAGGCCCCCTCCGCCGTCCGGGAGACGGCCATTTCGAACGGTGCGTCCGGCTCGACGATGACCGCCGAATTGGACCCGAGCTCGAGGAGCGTGCGCTTCAGACCGCTTTTTTCCCGGATCCGCTTTCCCACCGCCGCGCTGCCGGTAAAGGTGACGGCTTTGACCCGCGGATGTTCCACCAGGGCGTCGCCGATCTCGCCGCCGGGGCCGCTTAGGACGTTGAGCGCCCCGGGGGGAAGGCCCGCCTCATGAAAAAGCTCGGCGACGAAGAAGGCGGAAAGGGGCGTCGCCCCGGCGGGTTTGAGGACGACGGTGTTGCCGGCGGCCAGGGCCGGACCGAGCTTGTGGGCGACGAGGTTCAGCGGGAAGTTGAAGGGCGTGATCGCCGCCACGACGCCGAGGGGCTCCCGCCAGGTGAACCCGAGGCGTCCTTCCCCGCCGACCGCCGCGTCCATGGGGATCGTCTCCCCGCCGATGCGCTTCGCTTCTTCGGCGGCGAAGCGATACGTCTGAACGGCGCGCCGAACCTCGAGGCGGGCCGTTTTCAGCGGCTTCCCGGCCTCTTCGGCGATGAGGCGGGCCGCCGCTTCGCTTCGCTCTTCCAGCATCTGGGCGACGCGGTAGAGGATGGCCGACCGGGCATGCGCCGGATAGGTGCGGTAGGCGGCATACGCCCGGACCGCCGCCTCAACCGCCCGGTGCACATCTTCCCGCGTTCCCCGGGCGACTTCCGCGAGCAGCCGGCCGTCGGATTTGGAAAGGACCGGTGACCAGTCTTTCGTCTCTTCGTAACGGCCGTCGATCCACAGGCCTTTTCGCTGACCGTTTCTCACCGCCTACACCCCCATCAACGCTCATCAGATCTGAATCCCCTCGAAACCTTAACGGATCAGCGCATCCCCTTTTTTGCGGATCGTCTTTTTGATCGCCTCGCCCACTTCGGTGGTCGAACTGGTGCCTCCCAGGTCGGAGGTGCGGTATCGTCCTTCGGCGAGGACATCCTCGACGGCCTTCATCACCAGCCGCGCCGCCGCCGTCTCTCCCAGGTGCTCGAGCATCATGCTCCCGGCCCAGATCGCGGCGATCGGATTCGCCCGATTCTGACCCTTGTATCTGGGCGCCGAGCCGTGAATCGGCTCAAACATCGAAGGATAGGTTCGTTCGGGGTTGATGTTGCCGCCGGCGGCGATGCCCATCCCCCCTTGGATGGCGGCGGCGAGATCCGTCAGGATATCGCCGAAGAGGTTCGAGGACACAATGACGTCGTAATACGCCGGTCGGCGCACCAGCCACATGGCCAGGGCATCCACCAGGGCCTGATCCCGGTGAACGTCCGGATATTCGGCCGCCACCGCCGCATACACTTCATCCCAGAAGACCATGGAATAATTCAGGGCATTGGATTTGGTACAGTTCGTCACCATCGGTCGCGGTCCTCCGGCCGTCCCGCCGCCTTCCTTGACCTCAACCCCCTCCCGGGCACGTTCTTCCGCACGGCGCCGCGCCAGATCAAACGCGTAGCGCATGACGCGTTCTGTACCCTTACGGGTAAAGATCGACGTTTGTACGGCGACTTCGTCCGCCGTGCCCACCTTAAACCGTCCTCCCAGGCGGCTGTATTCCCCTTCCGTATTTTCTCGAACGACCACAAAATCCACCGTCTCGCCCGGCTTCAACCGGACGGGAGATTCCACGCCCGGAAGCAGTTTCACAGGGCGCAGATTGACGTACTGATCGAATCCTTTCCGAAGGTCGAGGAGCATCTCGAGGCTGAGGTGATCCGGCACCCGCGGATCGCCGATGGCTCCCAAATAGATGGCGTCATACGCTTTTAAGATCTCTAAGGCGTTCTCCGGCATCATCCGCCCATGCTGCAGATAATACTCCGAACCCCAAGGGAAGAGGTCAAACTGCAGCCGGCCCGCGCTCAACGTGTTCACGGCGGCGGTCAGGACTTCCATCCCGATCTCCAGAACTTCCGGGCCGATGCCGTCCCCAGGAATCGCCGCGATCCGGTAGGTCTTGGACATGAACGATGCTCCCTTTGCCGATCAGGTCGATGATTTGCCCCTGGACGAGATGACCTGACGATCGATGATGAAGATAGATTACGAAAGGTAAGCCGCCCAAACGCGCGCCGTTCGGTAGATCGAGCGCAAGACCGGCACCTCCAGCCCCAACCGATCGGCTTCCCGCACAAAGGGCGCGAAAATAGCGTCGACCTCCGGACGTCTGCCGCGAAGGATATCTTCGTGCATGGACGTTCGCCCCACCGAGCCGCGTTCCCGAAGCCGTTCCCCGACGCTTCTGGCGAACTCCACCGCTTCGTCAAACGGAAACTCCTCCAGCTCCCGGAGGTGCGACAGCGGCGCAAAGTAATTCTGGGGGGCATAGCCAAGCGCCCGGTAGACCTGCATGATCTCCTTGGCCAGCGCCACGTAGTGTTCCGCCCCTTCTCGAACCACCAAACCATCGGCGAACCCGAGGTGCGGAACGGCCGCCAGACAGCTGACGGAGTAGCCGGACGCCAGGCAAATTTGCGCCAGCTTTTCCCACTCCACCTGGCGGATATTGGCGACTGCCTTCGCCCCAAGCCCCGCTTGATTGAACCATGCCACCAGGGCTTCGACTCGGGGCGTGATTTCACCGCCTAGTTCACCGGCATACGCCGTGGTCGGGACCGTCACATGGTTGCGGACGTGGCCGGGCTCAACCAGCGTCGCTCCCTCAATGGTGGCAAACCCGATCACCCGCCGGGGATCGCCGAACCACGCGATCAGCTCATCGTCTTTGGTGACGCTGTTTTGGACCGAAAACGCCGCCGCCACCCGCTCGCGCAGGCGTTCGGCGCCGGCAAGCGCTGAAGCCGTATCTTTCCCCTTGACGGCAAGGACGAGCCAGTCGAATTCTCCCTCCACTTCCTCCGGAGACGTCACCGCCCTCAGACGCTCGCCGACCGTCACCTCTCCCCGAACGCCGCTGATCTTAAGCCCGCGTTCCCGAATCGCCTGCATGTGGGCCGGGCGGCCGATCAGCGTCACCTCCGCCCCGGCGCGCGCGAGATATCCGCCGATGAGCGAGCCGAGCGCACCGGCGCCAAGAACGACCATCCGCAACTTATCCCCGCCACCTTTCCCGAAGGAGATGCGCCACCCGCATGACGTGCGCCTCCATCGCTTTTCGCGCTTCGTCGGCCTCGCGGTTTTTCATGTGCGTTAAAATCCGGAGATGGTCTTCAGACGAGCGGCGCATGTTTTCAGGTTGAAAGACGAAATCGATGACGGCGGTATAGTCCACCAGGTTCCACTGGTGCTCCACCAACAGGCGGACGTAATGAAGCCCGGAAGCGACGTGAATCACGTTATGAAACTCGCGGTTCACAAGAGAATACGCTTCGGCGGTCAACTGACCCGCGTTCATCAGCTCTGCCAGTTCCTCCAGCAACCGGAGTTCCTCATCTCCGATGCGCGGAGTGGCCCATTTGGTCAAAAGGCCCTCCAGCACCGCCCGGCTGATGAGCTTTTCAAACAGCTCTTCCGACGTCGGCGTCCGCACGAAGATGCCGACCTGAGGAATGATTTCGATAAAACCCTCCTGTTCCAGGCGCGTGAGCGCCTCTTGAATGGGTGTGCGGCTGACATCGAGCGTATCGGCGATCTCCTGCGGATCGATCATCGCACCGGGTCGGAACTCCCGCGTTAAGATTTTATTCCGGACGTATAAGGTAGACGCGGTCGCGCTTTCGGCCGTAGATCTTCCGTGGCGCCTCCTCCGCTTCGGCCGGAAGCTTTTTCAAGACCGCGGACTTCTGCAGAACGGATCTCACCCGATGATCCAGCTCGTTTTGCGCCGGCGTTCCGCTTTGAAACGTCCCGTCCGGGCGCGATCGTGGTGAATGCATCCTCGTCCATTTCGACCCTTCTGTGTAGATTTTCATTTCGATTAAATTCTAGAATCAAGAGCGGAGGCTGTCAATCCCCCGCCCTTGATTGCATCCTGTCACGGTCCATTTTCTCTACGCTTGGGGTTCGATAAACCGTAGTTCCCCATAATGTCGGACACGACTCACTCCATTTTGATGGCGCATTCAAACGATCGTGATGCCTCCATCGATGACGATCACCGCTCCTGTGATGTACGAAGACTCATCCGAGGACAGAAAGAGGGCGACGTTCGCAACTTCTTCAGGATCCGCTCCCCGTCCAAGCGGCGTGGCTTCGGAGGCCACTCGGTCAAGGTCAGGGAACAATTCCTCCATTGCCTTGGTCATTGCCGTTTTAATGTACCCCGGCGCCAGCGCGTTGGCGCGAATCCCTTTTCTCGCGTAGGTAGCGGCAACATGGCGCGTGAACGAGATGATCGCTCCTTTTGAGGCGGCATAAGAAGGGCCCCCAGGGGTGTTGACCAGGGCAGCGGTTGAAGCCGTGGTCACGATCGTTCCACCGCCATTTTTAATTAATTCCGGAATCCCATATTTGGTAACGAGAAACGTCCCGCGAACATTCACACTTTGAATTTTTTCCCATTCCTCGAGGCTGAGCTCTTCGACCGTGATCATAAAGTTTTTGTGTATAATACCTGCGTTGCTATAAATCGTCGTCAACTTTCCAAACGTCTTAACCGTTTCAGCTACTGCGTTTTTCACATCTTCTTCCTGCGAAACATCACAGCGAATTGCAATCGCCTCTCCGCCGACCGCCTTAACCTTTTGTATGGTCTCTTCCAATCCTTCTATGTTGATGTCGACCGCGGCCACCTTAGCTCCCTCTCGAGCGAACACCACCGCCGCCGCCTGACCTTGACCGCTAGCCGCACCCGTAATAAGAGCGACCTTTCCTTCCAGTCTACGAGCCATCAAACGTCTCTCCTTTCACTCGATAAAATTTTAAGTGTTTCCGGTATCTCCAGCTTTGGAGAGTGGTCCGTTATAAGAGAAGCAAAGTCTGCGACTAATCTACGACAGGAAAAACCACCGGATGTCCCGACGCATCGTTTCCCAGCGTTCGATCTGCGCCCAGTGGCCACAGCGATCGTAGACGATCAGCTCCGCATTTGGGAGATGCCTTAAAAGATATAAACTTCCTTCCAGCGGAACGACCCGATCTTGCCTGCCGTGAATCAAAAGAATTTCGTGCCGAATCATCGACAATGCAGAAGGAGACAGAGGCGGAAGCGGCGGATTGAACATGGCTTCGTAGCTCCGCTTGAGCTCCTCCCGCATCGCCGCCTGGTAGCGCTGCTGAACCATCGCGTCGAAGTCCGCGAACGCTTTCGTGTTCATGGGATCGCAGAGAAAGCTGCGCATAATTTCCCGATACCGATCGACCCGCGGATCTTGATAGAAGCTCAGCATTCGAGCGATTTCGGGCGGCGGGGAAAATTGCCCGCCAGCGGAGCCCATCAGAATCGCTTTATTAAATCGACCCGGGGCATCCAGCAAAAGATGCAATGCCAGCGCGCCGCCCATCGAATTGCCGATCAGAAAGGCCCGGGGAACCCGAAGCGCATCCATCAGAGCCAGCACTTGCTCCACCCGGTGTCCGATCCATGCCAGTCACCCTCTCGGCAACGGATCGGGCATGGTCGTCTCGCCAAATCCCAAAAGATCCGGCGCGATCACATAAAACGCGTCTTGGAGATCTTCAACGGCATTCCGCCAGTTCGCTTCGGCATTGGCTCCCGGGCCTCCGCCGTGCAGCAAGATGACGGCCGGGGAGGCGGGATCTCCGGCGACCAGCGTTTTACTCGTCCACTGCCCGGTCTGAATGTATTTGACGTCGTACATCGATCAGGCCTCCGTCGTGGTGTTCATCACATGGTCTTCGGACAAAGGGTTGAACTGCTCGCCCCACCAGATCAACCCGTCTCCAGGATCTTCGTCGGACCCCTCGATCGGCTTGTTTATTTTCAGGTTTAATTATAGAATGAATCATGAGGGTTGTCAACCTGTAGAAAGTTCATGGAAATGATGGCCTTCACCGAATCAGTAAAAACTCAAAAAGCCGCTCGAGATTGTCGAGCGGCTGGAAGAGTCCCTATTCATTTTACCTCTCGAATTGTAGCTCCAGCGTCTCCCATCCGTCGAAAGCGACGGTGAACCGGTCGCCCGGGGCGGCGTCCACCGCCGCCGAGAGCGCCCCCGACAGGACGATCTCCCCGGCTTCCAGGGCGATGTCGAAGCGGCCGAGAAAGTTCGCCAGCCACGCCACGCTATACAGCGGATGCCCCAGGGCCGCGGCGCCGACGCCGGTGTTGACGAGCGCCCCGTTTTTGTAAAGCGCCATGCCCACCGCCGCCAGATCGACGTCTTCCACCCGCCGGGCCGCCCGCCCGAGCAGAAAGAGCCCCGACGAGGCGTTGTCGGCGATCGTGTCTTGGAGCTTGATCTTCCAGTCCCGGATGCGGCTGTCGACGATCTCGATCGCCGGGACGGCCGCCTCGACGGCATCGAGAACGTCCAGATACATCACGCCCGGACCCTTCAGCGTCCGTTTCATGATGAAGGCAATCTCGCCTTCGACCTTCGGTTGAAAAAGCGGCGCCCACGGCACCGGCGATCCGGCGGCCACCTGCATCGTGTCGAGGAGGTGGCCGTAGTCCGGTTCGTCCACGCCCAGGAGGTTCTGCATCGCTTTGGAGGTGAGCCCGATCTTCTTCCCGACGACGCGGGCGCCGAAGGCCGTTTTGCGTTCGATGTTGAGGAGCTGGATGCGGTAGGCGTCGTCGGGCGTAAGCTCGGGGTGGTCGGCCGTAAGCGGCGGGATCGCCGTCTTCGTCCGTTCGGCCTCCCACAGGCGATCGGCGAGGGCTTGAAGGTCGGTCATCGGTTCCCCTCCATCGGCCGCGGGAACTCATCCGCCGCCCTCAGCGGGCGGCGGCGGCTTCTTTTTGTTTTTTGAGCGCCAGGGCGACGTCGAGGATCATGTCTTCCTGGCCGCC
>NZ_JXBB01000002.1 GCF_001653195.1 Hydrogenibacillus schlegelii | reverse complement strand
TGAGCCATCCGGTATCCCTCCTGGTGAAGTGGTTTCTTCTCCGTCTCACATTCTACCAAAGAGGGCCGGATGGCTCATTTTATGTTACCTGGACCATCCGTTTTTACACATGATACCGGACACGACTCCGTTGAAAGCGGTTTAAAAATCGGGAGGTGGTCGACGATGACGTGGAGGAACAAGAAGCGCCTCTGGCGGACGCTTGTTCCTAAGCTGGCGGTCCTGCTGGTGTTCGGTCTTACGGCGTGCGCTCAGACGACGTCCGACAAGATGAACGCCGGACAATCCGAGAGCGGGACGTCCGCCCAAAATCCGAACGCCACGGAAAAAACAAAGCCCAAGGTTATTGGCGCAACGCAGATCATCGAACATCCGTCGCTCGACGATGCGTTCCGGGGCTTTAAGGCGGCGCTTCAAGATGCGGGTTTTGTGGAAGGGACGACGGTCCTCTACAACGGTCAGAACGCTCAGGGGGATATGAACAACGCTCAGACGATCGCCCGGAACTTCGTCGCCGACCGGGTGGATCTCATTTTCGCGAATTCTACGCCGAGCGCCCAGGCGGCCCTCAACGCGACCAAGACGATTCCGATCGTCTTTACCTCCGTGACCGATCCGGTCGGCGCGGGTCTCGTGCCGTCGATGCATGAAGCGGGGGAGAACATTACGGGAACGACAGATACCCATCCAGATGCCATTCAAAAAATGCTGGCATTTATCGTTCGGGAGATGGGCCTCAAGAAAATCGGCATCGTGTACAACCCCGGCGAACAAAATTCGGTCGCCCAGGTCGACGCGATCCGAACGATCATCAAAGCACAAGGCTATTCCCTGGACGTCGTCGAAGCGTCCGTCAGCAACACGTCCGAGGTGAAACAGGCGGCGGAGTCGCTGGTCGGCCAAATCGAAGGGTACTACGTCATCACCGACAATACGGTCGTCTCGGCACTCGAAGGGCTTCTCGCCGTCGCCGATGCGAATAAACTTCCGGTCTTTACCGGAGAATTCGATTCGCTCAAACGGGGCGGCTTTGCCGCCTACGGATTCCGCTACTATGACATCGGCTATCAGGCCGGGCAGATGGCGGCCCTTATTTTGAAAGGCGAAAGGAATCCGAAAGATATTCCGCCGGAATATCCCAAGACGCTGCACCTGGCAATCAACAAAACGGTGGCGAAAAAGCTCGGCATCCCCATTCGGCCGGAATGGGAAAAAGAAGCAGAATTCATCGAATAGGTTCCCGAATATCGGAAGCGATATGAACACTGCCTGAAATGGGGGAAGGGGATGGCGGCGGCACTGATCGGCGCCGTTGAAGCCGGACTCATCTTCGGCGTGATGGCGCTCGGCGTGTACCTTTCGTTTCGGGTGTTGAACTTTCCGGACTTGACCGTCGACGGCAGTTTTGTCACCGGCGCAGCTCTGGCATCGATCCTGGTCGTCTACGGCGTTTCTCCCTGGACGGCCAACCTGGCGGCGTTTGTCGCCGGAGCGACCGCCGGCCTGATCACCGGCGTACTGCACGCGTGGGGCAAGATCAATCCGCTCCTTTCCGGCATTTTGATGATGATCGCTCTTTATTCGATCAATCTACGCATCATGGGCCGGCCGAACATTCCGCTCCTTCATCAACGCACCATGTGGACCGATCTCGCTCCTTGGACAGAGCGGCTACAGACCGTCGTCCCGGGCGCCGATCACCTCATCGTGCTCTTCGTCCTCGGTCTGATGGTCCTGGCGATGAAGTTGATCCTGGACTGGTTTTTAAAAACTGAAATCGGCTTGGCGGTCCGGGCGACCGGCGACAGCCCCCGGATGGTGCGGAGTTTTTCGGGCGACACCCGCCGCTTCATCGTGCTCGGTCTCGCGGTGTCCAACGCGTACGTGGCGTTTGCCGGCGCCCTCATGGCCCAATACGGCGGCTTTGCCGATATCGGGATGGGCATCGGGATGATCGTCGTCGGCCTGGCTTCGGTCATCATCGGGGAAACGCTGTTTCGCCAGACGTCACTTCACCGCTTGACGGCAGCGGTGATCGCGGGGGCCGTTCTCTACCGGATCATCATCGCCTTGGCGCTTCGGGCGCGGTTTTTGGAAACCGGCGACGTCAAGCTTATCACCGCGCTGATCGTTATTTTGGCGCTCGTCCTGCCCGAGTGGCGCGGCGGCCGAAAGATGACGAAAGCCAAACCGGCGTCGCGGATCCTTCGACCGCTTCCGTCGGAAGGAGGAGAAGTCGGTGCTTCGCCTGGTGGGCGTCTCCAAGATCTATAACGCCGGGACGTCGGACGAGAAGGCGGCGTTAAAAGGAATCGACCTGGACGTTCGGGAAGGCGAGCTGGTTACGATCATCGGCTCCAACGGCGCCGGAAAATCGACGCTCCTCAACGTCATTGCCGGAACGATCACCCCGGACGAAGGGCACATCGTCCTCGACGGAACGGACATCACCGATTGGCCGGAACACCGCCGGTCCCGCTGGATCGCCCGGGTGTTCCAAGATCCGGCCGCCGGGACGGCGCCCAACATGACCATCGAGGAAAACCTGGCGCTGGCGCTTGCGCGGGACGGACGTAGAACCTTTCGCCGAGGTGTGACCGATGAACGCCGTCAGGCGTTTCGAGAAAGGGTGCGCCAGCTCGGCATCGGCCTGGAAAACCGCCTCGGCGTCAAGGTCGGTGCCCTCTCCGGCGGAGAACGGCAGGCGCTGGCGCTCCTTATGGCGACGCTCTGCCGGCCCAAGTTGCTTTTGCTCGATGAACACACCGCCGCCCTCGATCCAAAACGGGCCGCCTGGGTGTCGGAGCTCACCGTCGGTTTGATCCGGGAGCTTAAGCTCACCGCCCTCATGGTCACCCACAACATGAAGCAGGCGATCGAGATGGGCGACCGGCTGATCATGATGGACGAGGGCGAGGTGATCCTCACCTACGAAGGGGAGGCGAAGCGGTCTCTGACCGTCGAAAGATTGCTTCAATCTTTTGAGCGCGTCCGCGGAAGCATGCTTGACACGGATCGGGCGGTGCTGGCCTAACCAAGCGAAAGGAGGCGCCGAGATGCTCGATTTGCCGACGGTTGCCCGCGGCGATCTCTTTTCGGCCATCGGAGACCACGAACACGTTCTCTTTTTCCATGACCCGGATGTCGGTCTGAAAGGCATCATCGCCATTCACGACACTTCTCTTGGTCCGGCCCTCGGCGGCACCCGGATGGCGCCGTATCCGGATCTCGAAGCGGCGCTTTTCGACGCCCTTCGGCTCGCCCGGGGAATGACGTGGAAGGCGGTTGCGGCCGATCTGGACGTCGGCGGCGGCAAGGCCGTCTTGATCGGCGATCCGGAAAAAGATCGATCGCCGGAACTGTTTCGCGCCTTTGGGCGGCAGGTTCACGCTCTTGGCGGAAGATTTTACACCGGAACGGACATGGGAACCCGGCCGGAAGATTTCGCCTACGCCTATCAGGAGACGCCGTATCTCGTCGGCCTGCCGGAAGCGTACGGAGGGAGCGGTGATTCGTCCGTCACGACTGCCGAGGGCGTCGTCGGCGCCATCCGGGTGACGCTTGAGTTCCTCGACGGGGATGGCGACCTGAAAGACCGGACGTTTGTCGTCCAGGGCCTGGGGAAGGTCGGTCTGAAGGTCGCCCACCGCCTGCTCGAAGCCGGTGGACGACTCATCGTGGCCGATCCGTCGGCGGAACGGGTCGACGCGTTCCGGCGGCTGGCCGAATCGTTCGGCAAAACGTTCCAGATCGTTTCCCCGGAGGCAATCTACGATGCGGAAGCCGACGTGTTCGTCCCGTGCGCCTACGGCGGAGTCATCACCGAAGCAGTCGCCCGGCGGCTCCGCGTGCGGGCGATCGTCGGATCGGCCAACCAGCCGCTCGCCCACCCGGGCATTGCCGAAACGTTAAAGGCGAAAAACATCCTCTTCGCACCGGATTACCTGGCCAACGCCGGCGGCCTCATCCAGGTGGCCGATGAACTGTTCGGCCCCAATCCGAGGCGGGTTGAGCAGAAGCTTTCCGTCGTGCTGGAGACGCTCCGGTTCGTGTACCGGCGGTCCGACGCAGAAGGCCTCACGACGGTCGAGGCGGCCGAGCGCCTCGTTCGGGAGCGGTGGGAACGGCGAAAGCGGCTCAATGTCCGCTACCGGCCGGATGTGCCGCCGAAGTGGCGGTTCCGGCGATGAAGGAGGGTGGCGCGATGCTCGAACTTTCTCCGCCGTTTACCGAGGGAGGATCGGGGGAAGCGCTTTTTCCCCTCTGGCGCCTGGTGGATGAAGAGGGGCGGTGGACGGACGAGCGGTGGGCCGATCGGTTTTCTCCGGAGTGGATCGAGACGGCCTACCGGCACATGCTTCGGGCCCGCCGCTTCGACCGGAAGTGCTTGAGCCTGCAGCGGCAGGGACGGATCGGGACGTATGCGCCCTATGAGGGCCAGGAAGCGGCTCAGGTCGGGAGCGCCCTTGCCCTCGGCCCGGGCGACTGGCTGTTTCCGACGTACCGCGATCACGCGGCGGCGATGACGTTCGGGCAGCCCCTCGGGCGCATTCTCCTCTACTGGAAGGGGCGCTACGAAGGCGGCATTCCCAACGAAGGGCGGAAGATATTCCCACCCAGCGTGCCGATCGCTACACAGCTCCCTCATGCGGTCGGAGCGGCCTTCGCCGAGCGATTTCTCAACACGCCACATGTCGCCCTTGTCTACTTTGGCGATGGGGCGACTTCCGAAGGCGATTTTCACGAAGCGCTCAATCTGGCCAGCGTCTGGAACGTTCCGGTCGTCTTTTTCAATCAGAACAACGGCTACGCCATCTCCACCCCGCTCGACAAGCAGATGAAGTCCAAAACGATTGCCCAGCGGGCGCTCGGCTATGATCTGCCGGGGATCCGGGTGGACGGCAACGATGTTTTCGCCGTCTACGCGGCGACGAAAGCGGCCGTCGAGCGCGCCCGATCGGGCGGCGGCCCCGCCTTGATCGAAGCGGTGACCTGGCGGTACGGGGCGCACACGACCGCCGACGATCCCCGGCGCTACCGGGATCAGTCGGAAAGCGACCGGCTCCGGGAAAAGAGCGATCCGCTTCTCCGCGTGGAACGGATTCTTGAGCGACTGGGGCGATTCGACGCCGAAGCCAAGACGAGGTGGCTCACAGCGATCGATGCGGAGATCGAGGCGGCGGTTCGGGAGATGGAATCCGCATCTCCGGTCTCGGAAGCAGATCTGTTCCGGCATGTCTTTGCAGAATCTCCTGATGCTCCGGCTTGATGAGGGGGAAATCTCCATGACGTCGATTCAGGCGGCTCAAAAGACGATGACGCTGGTCGGGGCCGTCAATGAAGCCCTGCATCTGATCTTGGAGCGGGATGAGCGGGCGATCGTGCTTGGAGAGGACGTCGGGGTGAACGGCGGCGTCTTTCGCGCGACGGAGGGGCTTTTCGAGCGGTTCGGCGGGCAGCGGGTGATCGATACGCCGCTCGGCGAATCCGGCTTCGTCGGCGCGGCCATCGGCATGGCCGCCGCCGGCCTGAAGCCGATCGTCGAAATCCAGTTTCTTGGATTCATCTACCCAGCCTTTGAGCAGATCGTTTCGCACGCTGCCCGACTCCGGGTGCGAAGCCAGGGGCGGTTTTCGGTGCCGATCGTCATTCGGGCGCCATACGGCGCCGGCGTCCGGGCGCCGGAAATTCATTCGGACAGCACGGAAGCCTTTTTCGTGCACATGCCGGGCCTGAAGGTGGCTGTCCCTTCGACGCCCGCAGACGCCAAGGGGCTTTTGCTAGCCGCTTATGAGGATCCGGACCCGGTGATTTTCCTCGAGCCGATGCGGCTTTACCGGAGCGCCCGAGGAGAAGTCCCGCCGGGGTGGGCGCCGGTGCCCCTCGGCCGGGCGCGCCTCGTCCGGGAGGGGGAGGACGTGACGGTGATCGCCTGGGGCGCGATGGTCCCGGTGGCGGAGCAGGCGTCGCGCATGGCGGCCGAAGCGGGGATCGACGTGGAACTTCTCGATCTTCGCACCCTCTACCCCCTCGACCGGCAGGCGATCGCGCGGTCGGTGGAAAAAACGGGACGGGCGGTCATCGTCCAAGAGGCTCACGACACCTTGGGGGTGGCCAGCCACATCGTGGCGATCATTCAAGATGAAGCGTTCTACGCCCAGAAAGCGCCCCCCCGTCGCGTAAGCGGTTTCGATGTGCCGGTGCCGCTTATGGCGTATGAGGATCTGTATCTCCCGACGCCGGAGAAGGTGCTGGCGGCCGTCCGGGAGGTGATGGCCGGATGACCGCCGGAACCGGGGGCGAAGTTGCCCTCCGCCTGCACGACCTCGGCGAAGGGCTCACGGAAGCCGTGGTGCTCCGCTATTTCGTTGCTGTCGGGGACCGCGTAACGATCGACCAGCCGGTGGTGGAAGTCGAGACGGACAAAGTGACGGCCGAGCTGCCGGCGCCGACCTCCGGCATCGTCGCGGCGATCGAAGCGCCGGAAGGGACGAGCGTTCGGGTCGGCGACGTCCTCCTCCGGATCCGGTCGGACGCTTCGGTGCCCACCTCTGGCGTTCGGGAGGCGGATCGAGAACGGGTGGCTGAACGACTCACGCCGGCTGCCGATGCGCCGGGTGGAAAAACCGCCGAAGAGGCGAAGGAGTTGACGAAGCGCCCCGTTCTGGCCAGCCCTTACACCCGTCGCCTGGCCCGCACGCTCGGCGTTCCTTTGGAAGCGGTTGCGGGGAGCGGTCCGGCCGGCCGCATCGAACCGGAGGACGTCCGCCGATATGCCGACCGCCGCGCCGCGGCTATACCGGTTCTCTCGACCAGGTCGCCGGCAACCTCGTCGCCGCCGACGCCCTCGGTCACGAATTCCCCAGCGGAAGAGGTCGCCGACCGCCCGATCGCCCAGAGGCCGGCGGCGGGATTCGGATCAGCCGACGGAGAAGCGGAGACGCTTCCGTTTCGCGGCCGGCGGGAAGCGATTGCCCGCCACATGGTCCATTCGGTGACGACCATCCCGCATGTGACGCAGCTGGATGAGCTGGAGGCGGACGGGCTTCTCGCCTTAAAGGCCCGGCTGGATGCGTTAGAACCCCCGATTCCACTCACGGCGTATTTAATCAAGATCGTTTCCACGGCGCTTCGGGCCCACCCCCGTTTCAATGCCCGCTTGGATGAGGCGGCCGGCATCATCCGGCTGTTTCGCCATCACCACATCGGCGTCGCGGTGGATGCTCCGGAGGGGCTCATCGTGCCGGTGATCCGGCACGTCGAGGGGCGGAGCCTGCGGGAGATCGCTGTGGCGCTCGAGGACCTCGTGCAAAAAGCCCGGACGGGGACGCTTGGTCCGAAAGAGATCGCCGGCGGAACGTTTACCATCAGCAACGTCGGCCCGATCGGCGGAGCGTATGCCGCAACGCCGATCATCCGCCCGCCGGAGGTGGCCATTCTGGCGTTTCACCGGATCCGGAAGCGCCCCGTCGTCGACGAGGACGACCGGATCGTCGTTCGCTCGATTCTGCCGGTTTCGCTCTCGTTCGATCATCGCGTGCTCGACGGCGCCGACGCCGTCCGTTTTGTCGAGACGTTGCGGTCGCTGGTGCGGGAGCCGGAGCGGCTTTTTTTGTCGATGCGATGATTTGTGAAAAAAGATCGGCTTGACGACATTCAAACACCGGAACTATACTGTTTAACGTAACAACGTTTAAAAAACGTTATATGAACAAAACGTTGTAAAGGTCGGCATCGACGGCGGAGGGGAGGCCGGCGCTTAAAGAAGGAGGCGTGCGGATGATCGATTCAGAGAAAGTCAACCGCTACCGGCGTTCGTATTACCCGATGTTCATCGACGGGGAGTGGGTTGACGCCGCCGACGGCAACCGCTACACGGTTTACAACCCGGCGAGCGGGGAGCCGCTGGCAGAGGTGGCAAGGGCCGGACGGGCCGACATCGACCGGGCCCTTCAGGCGGCGCGGCAGGCGTTTGAGTACGGAAAATGGCGCCACTTTTCCGTCTTGCGGCGGGCGCGAGTGTTGAACCGCATCGCCGAGATCATGCGGGAGCGGTTCGATGAGTTGGTGGAACTGGAAATTTTGAACACGGGTAAGACGCTCTTTGCCGCTCAGGGCCAGATCATGCAGGCGATCGAGGACTTCGAGTTTTACGCCGGTGCCATCGTCGGCCACCGGGGATACGTCAACAACATGCCCAGTGGCTTTTTCAACTATACCCAGCGAGAGCCCGTCGGCGTCTGTGCCCAGATCGTCCCGTGGAACTATCCCCTGATGATGGCCGCATGGAAAATCGCTCCGGCGATCGCCGCCGGCTGTTCGGTCGTCGTCAAGCCGGCGACGCTTACGCCGGTGACCGCCCTCGTTCTGGCGGAGATTGCTGCCGAGGCCGGCGTGCCGAAAGGCGTCGTGAACGTCGTTCCCGGTTCCGGGCGGGATGTCGGCGATTACCTTGTCACCCACCCGGAGGTCGATAAGATCGCCTTCACCGGGTCAACGCCCGTCGGTCGGCACATCATGGAGCTCGCCTCCCGTTCGTTGAAAAAGGTGACGCTCGAACTCGGCGGGAAGTCGCCGAGCCTCATCTTTGACGATGCAGATCTCGATGCGGCGGTCGACGGATCGGTGTTCGGGATCTTCTATAACACCGGCCAATCGTGCGAAGCCCGATCCCGCATCTACGTCCAGCGGTCGGTCTATGACGCATTCATGGCGCGGTTCGTCGAGAAGGCGAAAAAGCTCAAGCTCGGCAACCCGTTCGACCCGGAGACGCACGTCGGTGCAGTCATCAGTCGGGAGCAGGTGGATGTGATCGACGGTTACGTCCGTTCCGCCTTGGAAGACGGCGCTCAGGCGGTCTTGGGCGGCGGCGAAGTTCGCGTTCCGGGGTTTGAAGGGGGGTACTGGTACGCGCCGACGATCCTCGTCGACGTCCACCACGGCATGAAGGCGGTTCAGGAGGAGATCTTCGGCCCGGTCGTCACGGTCATGCCTTTTGACACCGAAGACGAGGCGGTCGCCCTCGCCAACGACACGATGTACGGTCTCGCGGCGGCCGTCTGGACGAAAGACGGCGCCCGGGCGAAGCGGATGGCCGACCGCATTCGCGCCGGCATCGTCCTCGTCAACACGCCGTTTTCCGCTTTTCCCGGCATGCCGTTCGGCGGCACGAAGCAATCGGGTTTCGGCCGGGAGCTCGGCATCGAGGCGCTCGACCTGTACACCGAAGTCAAAAGCGTGCTCATGTACTACGGCACCAAACCGCTGAATCCGTTCAAGCTGTAATCCGGTGTTTGACCATCCAAAGCGTCCGGCCCGGCACCGGGCCGGACGAAAGAAGGAGGAGCTTCACGCATGGTCAAGCTGATCGCCGTCTACCGTCGGCCCGATGACGTCGAGGCGTTCGAACGCCACTACCGCGAGGTCCACGCCCCTCTCGCTCGCTCGATGCCCGGCCTTCAGCGCCTGGAAGTCAACCGCGTCTACGGGATCCCGGGCGGCGGTGACTCGGACGTCTACCTGATCGCGGAGATGCTTTTTTCCTCCCGGGAAGCCCTGGAGGCGGCCCTCGCCTCGCCGGAAGGTCGGGCGGCCGGAAAAGACTTGATTTCGTTTGCCCGGGGGATCGTCTCGCTTTACCTGGCGGAGGTGGAGGCGTAGCGCCGTGGTCCAAAAGCCAGGAAACCGCGTCGAAAGCCTGAACGCTTTCAACCGCCTTCTCGGGATTCGCGTTTTGGAAGAAACGCCGGACGGCGCTCGGGCGGAGCTGGTCGTTCGGCCGGAGTTTTTCAACAGCATGGAGGGGATCGTCCACGGCGGCGTCGTGGCGACGCTCCTCGACGTCGTCATGGGGCACGCGGCGGCGCCGCATCAGGACGGCGTGCAACAGAGCGTGACGGCGGAATTTAAGGTCAACTTCCTGCGCCCGGCCACCGGTGAGCGGCTCGTGGCGGCTTCCCGCATCGTCAAGCGCGGCCGTCGCCTCGTCGTCGCGACGGCGGAGGCGTACGGCGGCGATGGGGCGCTCGTGGCGGTGGCGCTGGGGACATACGCCTTGCGAGGGGAGGTCGGACGATGATCTTCAACGTCGAAATGGAAACGATGCCGCGGGTAGAAAAAGAGAAGCTGCAGCTTAAGCGGATTCAAGAGACGGTCGCCTACGCCTATGCGCGGGTGCCGTTTTACCGCCGGCGTTTCGATGAAGCCGGCGTTCGCCCGGAAGACATCCGGAGTTTGGATGACCTTCGTCGGCTGCCGATGATGAAAAAGAACGACCTTCGGGAGCATTATCCGTTCGGCCTGTTTGCCGTCGACACCAAGGAGATCGTCCGGTTTCACGCGTCTTCCGGCACGAAAGGCAAGCCGACGGTCGTCGCTTATACCCGTCGGGATATCGATAACTGGGCGGAAATCGTGGCCCGAACGATCGCCGCCGCGGGCGGGAGACCGGGCGACATTTTTCACAACGCTTACGGTTACGGCCTCTTTACCGGAGGCCTCGGCCTTCATTACGGAATTGAACGCTTCGGTGCGGTCGCCGTTCCGGCGTCCGGCGGAAACACCGCCCGGCAGATCACGCTGATTCAGGATCTCCGGCCGCGGGGGATCTCTGGGACGCCGTCGTACATCCTGAACCTCATCGAAACGATGCGGGCGATGGGCCTCGATCCGCGGAAGACGAGCCTGGAGTACGGGATCCTCGGGGCCGAGCCGTGGACAGAAGAGATGCGCCGGCAGATCGAGGATGCGCTCGGCATCAAGGCCGTCGACATCTACGGCCTGAGCGAAGTCATCGGCCCCGGCGTCGCCATCGAATGCGCCGAAGGGCAGGACGGCCTCCACCTCGCCGACGATCACTTTATCGCCGAGGTGATCGACCCCGACACCGGCGAAATACTTCCGTATGGCGAAACCGGGGAACTCGTTTTTACGTCCTTGACCAAGGAAGCGTTTCCGGTCATCCGCTACCGGACCGGCGACATCGCCTCCCTCAATCCGGAGCCTTGCCCCCACTGCGGCCGGACGACGATGCGCATGTCCCGCGTCAAGGGGCGGATCGACGATATGCTCATCATCCGCGGCGTGAACGTCTTTCCCTCGGAAGTTGAGGCGGAATTGCTGAAATACGCGGAACTGGCGCCGCATTATCAAATCGTCATCGACAAAGACGGCGCCCTCGATCGGTTCGAGGTGCACGTCGAAGTGATCGAAACGGCCCTGGCCGGCGTCGGTGACGTCGAAGGGTTCAAGGCCGAACTCCGCGGTCGGGTCGCTCGGCAGTTGAAAGACGCCCTCGGCATCACCGTCGTCGTCGAGGTGCACCCGCCGAAGGCACTCCCTCGAAGCGAGGGGAAAGCCGTTCGCATCGTCGACCGCCGGAACAAACAGACGGTGACGTCCTGAGTCCTTTGGCGCTGATGATGGGTGGAACGCCGGCCGGTCTGCCGGCGGGCGCCGAGGGATACGGAGGAGGAATCCGATGGCGGAGGAGATGTCGCTTCTTGTGTCGCAGGACGGTCCGGTGGCCATCCTTCGGCTCAATCGTCCAGAGGTGCTGAACAGCTTAAACCGGGCGCTCGTCGAGCGGCTCGTCGCCGAACTTGAACGGCTCGACGCCGATCCGGCTGTGCTGGCGATCGTGATTACAGGCGATGAGCGAGCGTTTGCGGCTGGCGCCGATATCGGCGAGATGGCGGATGAATCGGCCATCGATATGTTGATTCGAGATCAGTTTACCGTCTGGGACCGCATCCGGGCGATTCGAAAGCCGCTTATCGCCGCCGTGAGCGGGTATGTCCTGGGCGGTGGGGCGGAGCTGATGATGAGTTGTGACCTCGTCGTCGCATCGGAGTCGGCTCGGATCGGCCAACCGGAGATTCGCCTCGGCGTCATGCCCGGCGCCGGAGGAACCCAGCGGCTTACCCGGGCGCTCGGGACGCGGCGGGCGCTGGAGCTCCTTTGGACCGGCGAGCCGATCGACGCCGAAGAGGCGTACCGGGCCGGTCTCGTCAACCGGATCGTTCCGGCGGAACGGGTGCTTCCGGAGGCCCTGGCCCTCGCCCGAACGATTGCTTCCATGCCGCCGCTCGCCGTCCGGCTGATCAAGCGGGCGGTTTACCTGGCGGAAGAAGCGCCCCTCGACGTCGGCCTCCAGTTTGAGCGGCACGCCTTTTACCTGTTGTTTGCAAGCGACGATCAGAAGGAAGGCATGCGGGCGTTTTTAGAAAAGCGGCCGCCGCAATTTCGAGGACGGTAGGAGGGATCGCCGTGGCGAAACAGGCGACGGACGTCCTCATCGAACAGCGGGGCGCCGTCCGGTGGATCGTCTTCAACCGTCCGGAGGCGATGAACGCTTTGACGGACGTCATGCTCGAGGCGCTGGAGCGGGCGTTTCGGGAAGCGGCCCGAGCGGAAGACGTCCGTGCGATCGTCCTCGCCGGCCGCGGACGGGCGTTTCAGGCGGGGCAGGATTTGTCGGCGCTCGGGGAGGCGCCGGAACCGGAGACCTACGGCGCGCTGCTTAAAAAGCGCTACCACCCGGTGCTTCGGGCGATGCGGGAGACGCCGAAGCCGATCCTCGCCGCCGTCGGCGGCGTCGCCGCCGGCGCCGGCATGAGCCTCGCCCTTGCCGCCGATTTTCGCGTCATGTCCGACCGGGCGGCGTTCGTGCCGGCGTTTTTCAAACTCGCCCTCGTCCCGGATACAGGAATGGCGTATTTTCTTCCGCGGCTCGTCGGTTTCGGGCGGGCGCTCGAGTGGATGACGCTCGGCGGCCGCATCGGTCCCGACGAGGCACTTCGGACCGGGCTCGTTCACAGGGTCTTTCCGGCGGACGGCTTTGAGTCGGCGGCTCAGGCGTTCGCTGAAACGCTGGCGGCGCTGCCGACGAAAACGTTCGGTATGCTGAAGCGTCTGCTGCAAAAGGCCGAGGCCGCGCCCCTCGGCGAGGCGCTCGCCTACGAGCGGATGCTCCAGAGCGCTGCGGCGGCGACGGAAGACCACCGCCGGGGGATGACGGCGTTTTTCGCCAAGACCGAACCGACGTTTACCGGCCGCTAGGCGCCGGGGACGGCCGAAGAGGTCGACCGGCGGGCGACCCCCTCCGAGCGTCCGGACGGCCGGGAGAACAGGCCGGCACGATCGTCGATGGGCTTTACGTCCGCCGATGGTCGGTCGACGATCGGAAACGGCCGAAACGTGGAGGACCGAAGAATGAGGAAAGGGAAAAAAAAACCGGAAGACCGGAGGATGACGATGGCCGATCGGGTCCAGGAACCGGACCGCGAGGCGAACAAGTCGTCTCTCCGGCGCCTCGGCATCGTCGGCGCCGGGACGATGGGCCGCGGTATCGCCTGGACGGCGGCCCGGGCGGGGTTTACGGTCATCGCCGTCGATGTCGACGAAAAGGCCCGCCAGGCGCTCCTGGATCATGCCCGGGCCCGGGCCGAACGGGCGGTGGGCCGGGGCGAGCTTTCGCTGGAAGCGGCCGAAGCGGCGCTCCGGCGCCTTTCCGCTCACGAGGCGCCGGAGGCTTTGGCCGGCTCCGAGGCGGTGATCGAGGCGGTGTACGAGGCGCCGGACGTCAAGCGATCGGTCTTTGCCGCCGTCGAGGCGGCAGTCGATCCGGCGACGCTCCTTCTGACCAACACGTCGTCGCTGTCGGTGACGGAGATCGCTGCCGGCCTCCGACGGCCGGAACGGCTGGTCGGCATGCATTTTTTTAATCCGGCCGACGTGATGCCGCTCGTCGAAATCGTGCGGGCCGCCCAGAGCGACCCGGCGGCTGTCGCGGCGGCCGTGTCCCTCGCCGAATCCCTGGGCAAGACGCCGATCGTCGTCCGGGACACGCCGGGGTTCGTCGTCAACCGGGTGGCCCGGGCGTACTACAACGAATCGCTCCGGCTCATCGAGTGGGGGCAGGGAAAGCCGGAGGCGATCGACGCCCTGTTCGAAGCCCGGGGGTTTAAGATGGGGCCGTTTGCGCTTCAGGACCTGATCGGCCTCGACGTCAACTTCGCCACGACGTCGACGGTGTTTGCCCAGACGTTTTACGAGCCCCGCTTTCGGCCAAGCCTCCTGCAAAAAGCATATGTGTTCGCCGGTCGCCTCGGTCGGAAGCGCGGACGGGGGTTTTACCGCTATGATGACCGTTGACCGCGTCTGGCTCGTCGGAGAGGGCGTGCTCAAAGCTTTTTGGCTAGACGTCCTCGGGCGCCGGGGCATCGCCGTCGAAGACGGGACGGCGGCCGTCGACGGCCGGCCGGGCGGGCGCCGGCCAGGGCGGGGCGTCGCGCTCCGCTCCCCCGGGGCTGGCGAAGCGCAGCTTTTATCTGCGCCGGCCCTCATCATCGACGTGGAAAACGTCGATCTCCGGGCAAAGCGCCGCCGGCTCCGACGTCTCGGCGCCCGGCTTCATCCGCATGGACTCCTTCTTACGAGCGCCCACGCCGTATCGGCCACCGAAGCCGCCGCCTGGTTCGGTCGACCGGACGCCGTCGTCGGCTACGGCGCCTTTCCGGCCTACGGGACGGCACCGGCGGTTGATCTGGCGGCGCCCCTCGGCGCCGATCCGTCCGGGATCACCCGGGCCGAAGCGTGGCTCGCGTCGATCGGCGTCCGGACGTTCCGCGTTGGCGACGAAGTCGGTCTCGCCTTTCCCCGGGTGCTCGCGATGATCATCAACGAGGCGGCTTTCGCCTTGATGGAAGGGGTGGCGGCGGCGGAGGACATCGACCGCGCCATGCGCCTCGGGACGAACTATCCGGAAGGGCCGCTCGCATGGGCAGATCGGATCGGCCTCGACGAAGTTCAGGCGGTGCTCCGGGGGCTTTACCGGGCGTTCGGCGAAGACCGCTACCGCCCGGCGCCGATTTTCCGGCAGCTCATCGCTGCCGGTCGCCTCGGCCGAAAGGCGGGACACGGGTTTTACGCGTACACCGACGAGGCGAAAGAGCGCTGACGAAGGCGAACGGCCATCATCGACGAACAGGAGGGTGCGGCGTGCAGGAAGCGGTCATCGTCGACGGCATCCGGACGCCGTTCGGCCGCTACGGCGGGGCCCTCGCCCGCGTGCGGCCGGACGATCTGGCGGCCCACGTCATCGCCGAGCTGGTAAAGCGGCATCCGGAGATCCCGCCGGAGGCGTACGACGACGTCTATTTCGGTTGCGCCAATCAGGCCGGCGAGGACGGCCGAAACGTGGCGCGAATGGCCGTGTTGCTTTCGGGCCTCCCGGTCGAGGTGCCGGGCGCCACGGTGAACCGCCTGTGCGGCTCGGGCATGGAGGCGGTCATTCAGGCGGCGGCAGGCATCCAGACCGGCCGCGGCGAGATTTTCATCGCCGGCGGCGTCGAGAGCATGTCCCGGGCGCCGCTCGTCCTCTTAAAGCCGGAGGAACCGTTTGCCCGCGGGCACCGGTCGCTCGAAGACACGACGCTCGGCTGGCGGTTCACCAACCCGCGGCTTGCGGCCGTCTACCCGCCGATCACCCTCGGGGAAACGGCGGAAAATGTCGCCGAGATGGACGGCATCACGCGGGAAGACCAGGACCGGTTTGCTCTCGAGAGCCAGCGAAAGTACCAGGCGGCCAAAGCGCAGGGATTCTTTAAGGAAGAAATCGTTCCCGTCCCGGTGCCGGGGCCGAAGGGCGAAACGATGATCGTCGAGGAGGACGAACATCCGCGGCCGAACGTGACGCTGGAGGCGCTGGCGCGGCTCAAGCCGGCCTTCCGGGAAGGGGGGACGGTCACCGCCGGCAACTCGACGGGGTTAAACGACGGGGCGGCGGCGCTCCTTTTGATGAGCCGGGAAAAAGCCGCCGCCCTCGGGCTTCGTCCCCGGGCCCGCATCATCGCCGCAGCGACGGCCGGCGTGCATCCGTCCATCATGGGACTCGGTCCGGTGCCGGCGTCCCGGAAGGCGCTGAAAAATGCCGGGCTGACCGTCGACGACATGGACGTCGTCGAGATCAACGAAGCGTTTGCCGCCCAAGTCATCGCCTCGGCGCGGCGCCTCGGCGTCCCGGAGGAGAAGCTGAATCCGAACGGCGGCGCCATTGCCATCGGCCATCCTCTGGGCGCGAGCGGCGCCCGGCTGGTGCTAACGCTGATGCGGGAACTCGAGCGGCGGGGCGGCCGCTTCGGGCTGGCGGCGATGTGCATCGGAATCGGCCAGGGGATCGCCGTTGTCCTGGAGCGGATGGCGTAAAATGGATTTCACCGCTAAAAGGAGGCGGCGAGGTGAAGCTTCCGGAAGAGCGGCTCCGGCACTTTGCGACCGATCGCTTCATGCAGCATCTCGGCATGCGCCTCGTCGACGCGACGCTTGGTGCAGCGACGGTCGAGATGACCGTCACCGACGACATGTTGAATTTCCACGGCACGGCAAACGGCGGCGCCGTTTTTGCCCTCGCCGACGTCGCCTTTGCCGTCGCCAGCAACAGCCACGGCGTGCCGGCGGTCGGCGTCCAGATGACGATCAGCTACATGGCGCCGGCCGGTGCCGGCGACCGCCTCGTCGCGACGGCGATGGAAGAGCGTCGGACGCGGCGACTCGCCTGGTACCGAATCGAAGTCCGGCGAGACGAGACGCTACTCGCGCTTGCCCACGGGCTCGTCTACCGGATGGAGGCAGACCTACCGAAGGAAGTCCGGCCGGACGCGGCCACAAAACCGCGGGAAAAAGGAGGGTCCCGATGAAACCCGGGCTGAAACCGGGCGTCCGCGCCGAAGTCACCTTTACCGTAACCGAAGCGATGCTCGCCGGCTTTGACGACGCCGTCGTCCACCCCGTCCTCTCGACGGTGTCGATGATCTACCACATGGAAAAGGCGGGTCGGATGATCATCCTTCCGTACCTCGAGCCCGACGAAGAAGGCGCGGGGTACGAAGTGTGCGTCCGGCACCTCCGGCCGGCGGTCGTCGGCGAGACGGTCGTCGTCGAAGCGACGGCGACGGCGGTCGACGAGCGGTTCGTCGTCGCAGACGTCCGCGCCCGCGTTGGCGAGCGCGTCATCGGGGAAGGGACGTTTACGCAGGTCTTGTTCCGCAAAGAGACGTTAGCGCGGAAGATCGGCGCGTTGAAGCAGGCGCTCAAACGGACGACCGGCGGCGCATGAGCGACCGCTTCTTTTCCGGATAGGGCGTTTCCTGCCGTTTACTTCAACGACCGAGTATGGCATAAAGAGGGCAGGATGCGGAAACGCCCCGAAGAGGAGGAAAACCCATGCGCCCGCGGTCTCTTTTGTTTACGATTTTCGGCGAATATGTCCGCCACTACGGAAACGACATCTGGATCGGCAGCCTGACGCAGCTTCTCGGCGCCTTCGGCATTCGGGAGGCGGCCGTCCGGGTTGCCGTCTCCCGGATGCAGCGCCAGGGCTGGATTGTCGGGGAAAAGCACGGCAACCGAAGCTTTTACGCCCTGACGCCGAAAGGCCGAAAGCGGCTCGACGAGGCGGCGGCGCGGATTTACAAATTCGGCGCCCACCGTTGGGACGGCCGCTGGTATATGGTCCAGTTCAGCATTCCGGAAAGCGAGCGGGAACGGCGAGACGAGCTCCGGAAGGAACTGCAGTTTCTCGGGTTCGGCATGCTTACGAATGGGTTATGGCTTTCACCGAACCCAATCTTAAGCCTCGTTCATGATTACGTCGAAGAACATGGCCTTAAGCCCTACGTCGAGTTTTTTGTCGCCGAACATCGGGGGTATGCCGACGACCGGGAACTGGTTCGGCGCTGCTGGAATCTGGAGGAGATCGAAGCGGCCTATCGACGGTTCATCGAGCGGTTTCGCCCCGAGTTGGACCGGCTTGAAGGGCGAGATCCCAAGTGGGTGCCGAACGATGAGGAGGCGTTCGTGTTAAAAACGATTCTCGTCCATGAATACCGGAAGTTTCTCTTCATCGACCCGGATCTGCCGGCCGAACTTCTGCCGGACGTCTGGGCAGGCGACGAAGCGGATGCACTTTTCGAACGTCTTTATCAGGCCCTTCACCCGGCATCGCTTCGTCATTTCGAACGTGTGTACGAAGGGAGCGCCGCCCAAGTGAAGCGGTAAAGATTACACTTGCCATCTTGTGTTACGAGATCGTATAATTACGTTAGAAAAACGTTATACAATTAATCGTTATGCGAGGTGAGGTTGATGAGCATCTTCGATTTGCCGGCCGTCCGGGAAGATCCGGAACAGGTCGAGGCGTTCCTCGCCCGCATCGACCGCGGAGAAAAAATCGAAGCCGACGACTGGATGCCGATGGACTATCGGCTGCAGCTCGTCAAGCTCATCGCCATGCACGGCATCAGCGAGATCATGGGCGCTTTTCCGGAAAAGGAGTGGGTCCCTCGTGCGCCGACGCTTCGCAGGCGCCTGTCGCTCATGGCCAAGGTCCAAGATGAAATGGGCCACGGTCAGCTTCTCCTTCGGGTGGCAGAAGACCTCATCCGGCCGTTCGGAAAGACGCGGGAAGACATTTTGAATGACTTGTATGCGGGGCGGCTCAAGTTTCACAACGTCTTCCACATGCCCGCTCCGACGTGGGCCGATGCGGCCCTCATCGGCTGGCTCGTCGACGGGGCGGCGATCATCACCCAAAAGATGCTCGTGCAGGGCTCCTACGCGCCGTACGTTCGGGCGCTCCGGCGGATCATCATGGAAGAGCGGTTTCACGCCTTCCACGGCGAAGATATGAGTCAGGCTCTCGGCGACGGCACGCCGGAACAGCGAAAGATGCTCCAGGAGGCGCTCAACCGCTGGTGGGACGCGCTGCTCATGTTTTTCGGTCCCCCGGAAGAAGAACAGATGCCATCCAATCAGCTCAAGAATCTGCGCTACCGGATCCGCACGAAGACGAACGAAGAACTCCGCCAGGAGTTTTTGAGCAAGTACGTGCCACAGATCTGGGCCCTCGGGCTTACGGTGCCCGATGAGACGCTCCGCTTCGACGAGGCGACGGGGCGCTGGGTGTACCGCCATCCGGATTATTCGTACCTGCGGAATGTCATCGGCCGCAACCGGGGGCCGCGGTCTGAGGCGCGGCTTCATCTTCGGCGCTCGGCGTTCGAACACAACCGCTGGGTGCGGGAGGCGCTCCTCGCCCGACAGGCGGTGCAAAAAGAAGCGGCGATCGTATAAAGCCGCTCCAATCGTATAACGCCGTTTCAAGAGACAGGCACTTCACGTCGAACGGCGGAGGCGGGCTCACCCGTCTCCGCCTCGTCGACATCGCGTGGTGGGAGGGCTGGTGCGATCATGGAAAAGGATTATGAGATTTACGAAGTCTTCAGCCAGAAAGAGCCGACGGGCAAATACGAAAGCCAGTTCAGCCTGCTTGCCCCGAGTCCGGAGATCGCCCTGGCCATGGCGCAGGAAAACTTCTTGCGCCGGGAAGACCCCCCGGCCAATCTGTTCGTCGTCAACCGTCGGCACATACATTTCATCTCCCCGGAAGCGCGGGTGGCGCTCCGGCGGATGGACAACAAGGCGTACCGGATGCCCGGCTACTACGGTCGGGTGCTCAAAAAGTGGCATGAACTGAAGGCCCGCCGCGGGATCGGCGATCGGCTGCTTAAAGTCGAGGAGGATGGATGATGGAACGATTCGCGTCGCCGGAGGCCATCGTCAACCGCCCGGACGCTCGATCGGCGCTGGTGGAGCTTCTTTTTCAGCTGGCGGACGATGATCTTTTTGTCGCCCACCGGGCATCGGAGTGGCTCGGGCTAGCGCCGCACATCGAAGAGGACGTCGCCTTTTCGTCCATCGCCCAGAACACGATGGGGCACGCCCTGTACTGGTACACGCTCCTTGAACCCCTCACCGGAAAGAACGCCGATGATCTCGCCTACCTCCGGCCAAGGGAAGCGTACCGCCAGGCGATCCTTGTCGAACGGCCAAACGGTCCCGGTCTCTTCTACGAAAATCCATCGTACGACTGGGCATACGCCGTCGTTCGGGGTCTTGCCTACGAAACGTTCAAGCGCATACGCCTGGAAGCGCTTGCGTCCTCAAGCTATGTCCCGCTTGCGGAAGCGGCCCTGAAGATGCGCGATGAGCAGTTTTATCACCTGTATCATTGGGAAACGTGGTGGACGGAATTGTCGCAGTCGACCGATGAGGCGCGGCGCCGCCTTACTGAAGCCGCACGGTCGGTGTTTCACGATCTGCCGACCCTGTGGGACCTTGGTCCGAAGGCGGAAACGATTGTTCGATTGGGGCTTGGGCCGTCGGCGGAGGAGATCGAACGGAAGACGTTGAAAGCGCTCGAGGCGGAGTTTCGACGTGTCGCTCTTTCGTTTCCGCCCCTCGGTTCGCCGGCGTTTACCGGTCGGGAAGGGCAGCACACTGACGAAGGATGGGCGGCCATCCAAATGATGGGTGAAGTGTATCGGATGGCGCCGGAAGCGGCGTGGTGAGGCCGAAGCGAAAAGAAGCGAAAAGCGGAACTCGAATTAATAAGAGCCAGGATCCGGAAAGGGGGGGAGACCGTGACCGTCGATCGTCCGATCGGGAACGCGAGCTCGAAGAGAGAGGCGGAAAAAATCCGTCGACTGGTTGAAAGGGCGCTGGATAACGTCGGTGATCCGGAGATGCCGGCTGTGAGCTTGTCTGAGCTCGGCATGGTGCATGAAATTCGGATCGTCGAAGCGGATAGAAGTTTTCGCGTGGAGATCGATTTGTTGCCGACATTTGTGGGCTGCCCGGCTCTCGAACTCATGCGGCGGGAAGTCGAGCGAACCGTGCGACCAATTCCGGGCGTCGTACAGGTCGAAGTCCGTTTCGTGTCCCATCCCCGGTGGACGACGGATCGCATCCGCCCGTCGGCCCGACCCAAGCTGGAGGCATATGGAATCGCGCCGCCGCCGTGTCTCACCGTCCGCTCTCCGGCGCCGGCGCCGGACGAAGCGCCGCCTCCGAACGGAGCCCCAGCTCCGGCGGAGGCGACAGTCGCGGTCGGAGCTTCGGTCGAATGGAATCCCCGCTGTCCGTACTGCGGTTCAGAGGACACGATTCTGGAGAATCCGTTCGGTCCGACATCGTGTCGGAGCATCTTTTATTGTCGTTCATGCTTGAACCCTTTTGAAGCGATGAAACCCCTCGGGGTGCCGGTCGTTTTACAGAGGAGGCCGTAAACGGCGAACGGCGACGGCCGATCGCCGGCGGACCTAATAGGCATATTATTACGGATCATAAAGGGGCGATCTCCGTTGGTCGTCGGAGAGACGACGCTCGAGGCGGACGTCGTCGTCATCGGCGCCGGCCCCGGCGGCTACGTTGCCGCTCTCCGGGCCGCCCGCCTCGGACGGAAGGTGACGCTCATCGAGCGGGAAGCCGTCGGCGGCGTTTGCCTAAACGTCGGTTGTATCCCGTCCAAAGCCCTCATTGCCGCCGCCCACGACCTTTACCGGCTGCGCCAAGGAGCGGCTTACGGCCTTTCGGCCGACGTCCGCCTCGACTTTCCCCGCCTCATCGCCTGGAAGGACGGCGTTGTCCGGACGCTCACCGGCGGCGTGGAAAAGCTCCTAAAGGGAAACGGCGTCGAGCTCCTTTTCGGCGAGGCGTTTTTCACCGGTCCGCGGGAACTGCGCCTTCTTGAGACCGGCGATGCGGTGATGAACATCCGTTTTCGGACGGCGATCGTCGCCACCGGCTCTCGACCGGCGACGCTTCCGGGTTTTCCGTTCGGCGGCTTCGGCGGTCGAGTGATCTCATCGACGGAGGCGCTGTCACTTAAGGAGGTGCCGGAGCGGCTCGTTATCCTCGGCGGTGGCGTGATCGGGGTCGAGCTTGGGCAGGCGTACGCCCGCTTCGGGAGCCGGGTGACGATCGTCGAGGCGGCGGAGCGAATCCTGCCGGCGTTTGAGGCGGACCTCCTTCGGCCGCTTCGTCGGAGGCTTCAGGCCGAAGGCATCGAACTTCTGGAACGGGCCAGGGCCATCGGCGCCGCGGAAGGGGAGAACGGGCTTATGGTCCTAGTCGAAACGCCGGAAGGGGAGCGGGAGCTTGCGGCCGACTATGTGCTCGTTGCCGTCGGGAGGCGGCCGAATACCGATGCCCTCGGGCTCGAGACCGCCGGCGTCCAGGTGGACGGACGGGGATACATCGCGGTCAACGACCGCCAAATGACGAACGTTGAGGGGATTTATGCCGTTGGCGACGTCGTGCCGGGGCTGCCGCTCGCTCATAAGGCGACAGCGGAGGGGAAGGTGGCGGCGGAGGCGATTGCCGAAGAGGCGGGGGCGGCCGCAGATTTCCGGGCCGTTCCGATGGTCGTCTACAGCGATCCGGAGGTGGCGACGGTCGGGATGACGGCGGCGGAAGCGGAGGCGGCAGGCTTTCGGGTAAAGGTCGGGATGTTTCCGCTTGCGGCGAACGGCCGGGCGCTTACGCTCGGGGAGAAGGACGGCTTCGTCCGGCTCGTCGGAGACGCCGAAACGGGGGCGCTCCTCGGCGCCCAAGTCGTTGGACCCGGCGCTTCGGAGTTGATCGCCGAGCTGGCGCTCGCGGTGGAGATGGGCATTCGGGTCGAAGATCTTGCGCTTACCGTCCATGCCCACCCCACGTTCGCCGAGGCGGCGATGGAGGCGGCGGACGTCTGGCTCGGCAAACCGGTGCACGTGCTCGGCAAACTCGGCGGTGTGCTAAAATAACCTAAAAAAAAGAAAAGGGGAATCTTCCCGTGACGGTGCGCTTAGAGTCCGAGGGGCCCTTGGCCGTCGTCGTTCTCGATCGGCCGGAAGCGTTGAACGCTTTCGATTACGCCACGCTTCTTCGCCTCGGTGACATCGTGGCCGAGCTCGGCCGACGGTCGGAGATCCACGTCGTCCTGTTCCGCGGTGAAGGCCGGGCGTTTTCCGTCGGCGCCGATCTCAAAGAGCGCCGGACGCTGACGGAGGCCGAAGTGCGCCGCAACGTCGAGACGATCCAGCGGGTCTTTCACGCCGTCGCCCGCCTGCCGCAGCCGACGATCGCCGTTCTTCACGGCTACGCCTTCGGCGGCGGGTTTGAGCTGGCGCTGGCCTGCGACTTTCGCTTTGCCGCGCCGGGGACGGTGATGGGGCTTACGGAGACGTCCCTCGGCATCATCCCGGGCGCCGGCGGAACGCAGCGCCTCGCCCGCCTCGTCGGGCCGATGCGGGCCAAAGAACTCATCTTTACCGCCCGGCGCATCACCGCCGAAGAGGCGCTCCGCCTCGGAATTTTGACCGGCGTGGCGGACGATCCGCTGTCCGCCGCCCGGGCGTTGGCCGCGGCGATCGCCGACAATGCCCCCTTGGCGGTTCGGGCGGCCAAATTCGCCATCGACCGCGGGCTGGAGGTCGATCTCGAGACGGGTCTCGCCCTCGAGACGAAGGCGTACGAGACGCTCATCCCGACCCGCGACCGGCGGGAAGCACTCGAGGCGTTTGCCGAAAAAAGAAAGCCCCGTTTCACGGGGGAGTGAGCCTCTCCGCTCACGATTCTTCGAAGAGCGCCTTGTACCGGCCGTATCCTTCTTTTTCCAGATCTTCCTTCGGGATGAACCGGAGGGCGGCGGAGTTGATGCAGTAGCGCCGGCCGCCGGAGGCCGGCGGCCCGTCGTCGAAGACGTGGCCGAGGTGGGAATGGCCCCGGAAGCTCCGAACTTCGATGCGAAGCATCCCGTGGCTCGTGTCGACGAGCTCGATGACGTTCGCCGGCTCGAGCGGCCGGGTGAAGCTCGGCCAGCCGCAGCCGGCGTCGTACTGGTCTTTCGTCGAAAAAAGCGGTTCTCCGGAGACGACGTCGACGTAGATGCCTTCCCGGCGGTTGTTCCAGTACGGATTTTGAAAAGGCGGCTCCGTCGCCTCCTCCTGGGTCACGGCGTACTGGAGGGGCGAAAGCCGCCCCTTCAGCGCCTCCCGCTCCGGCGCCTTCCACGCCGCTCGGATGAAATCGTCCCGGCCGGAACCGGCACGGTAAAGGAGGTAGTGGAGCGGCGCTTTTTTGTAAAAATCCTGATGTTCCGCTTCGGCGGGGTAAAACGGGCCGGCAGGAAGCACCCGGGTGACGATCGGGCGGCGAAAGCGGCCGCTTGCTTCGAGCTCCCGGATGTAGGCTTCCGCCGCTTTTTTTTGTTCGGCGTCATGGTAAAACACCGCCGTCCGATACTGCGGGCCCCGGTCGGCAAACTGCCCCCCGTCGTCCGTCGGGTCGATCAGCCGGAAAAACCGCTCGAGGAGCGTCCGATAGGCGATCCGGTCCGGGTCGTAGGTGATCCGGACGGCTTCGACATGGCCGGTGGTTCCGCTCGAGACCTGTTCGTACGTCGGGTGCGGGACGTGCCCGCCGGTGTAACCGGAGACGACCCGCTCGACCCCGGGGAGTTCATCGAACGGATGAACGAGACACCAAAAGCAACCGCCGGCAAACGTCGCGAGCGCCAACGTCGCCACCTCCCCGGCGCTGTTTTTGCCAATCGGCTTCGTCCTCATCCTCAAGAGGATCGTGTCGATCTTTGGACTGTTCGGATTCCGGTGCGGCCGCTTTGCCGATGCTCGCGGGCGTCCGATATGCTAAGATGAACCTATCCCGCCTTTGGCGTCCCGCGGTAAGGAGAGGCATGGCCTACACCGTCAAACTCGACGCCTTCGAAGGTCCGCTGGATCTCCTCTTGCATCTCATCCGGCGGGCGGAGATGGACATCACGAATATCGAAATCGCCCGAATCACCGATGATTATCTCGCGTATCTGGCCGAAATGCAAGAGGAAAAAAAGCTCGAGCCGGCCAGCGAATTTCTCGTCATGGCGGCGACGCTCCTCGCCTTAAAGAGCCGGGCGCTTCTTCCCCGGAAGGAAGACCCGGCCGAAGAGACGCTGCGCCTGTGGGAAGAAGCCCTCGATCCCCGGGCCGAGCTCATCCGGCGCCTGATCGAGTACCGGCGATTTAAAGCGGCGGCGGAGCGTCTTCGGGAGCGGGAGAACGCCGGCGCCCTCTACACCCGGCCGCCGGCCGATCTTGCGCCCTACGACCGGCCCGGCGAGCTTCCCCTCGACGTCTCGATCCTGGCCCTCGTCATTGCCTATCAGACGGCGATCCGAAGGCGAGAGGCGGCGGCGACGGTGGCGGTCGTCGTCCGGGAACGCCTGACGGTCGAGGCTGCCCGGGAGGCGGTCGTCCGCGCCCTGGCCGGGCGAACGGAACCGGTTTCGTTCTGGGAACTCGTCCGGTCGGGTCCGGTCGATGTGGACCCCCGGGATCGGGCGATCGCCCTTTTCCTCGCCGTCCTGGAGCTCGTCCGGGAGCAGCGCCTCCGCGTGCTGCAGGAGCGACCCTTTGCACCGCCGCTCCTCGTCCCGGAACCGCCGTCGGGAACGGGAGCCGGAGCCTCCGCCCCGGGCGGTCGCGCGTCTTCGGCGGATGGATGACCTTTCGCAAGTCGACGAACCCTTCCTCTCATATGGAGGTCGGAACGCGCAAAACGGCCGCGGATGACGGGGCGCCACGTCGTGCTGACGTCTTGAGACGAGGGCGCGGACGGGCCGGACGCGGATGCCTCTGTCCCCGTTGACCGTACCAAGCGGTGAGCGCTTCACGAAGGAGGGGACGATCCATGGAGGAGCCCCAGCGGCCGGATCTTTCTCGACCGGAGGAACCCCTGGACGAACTTCTCGCCGCCGCCGAAGCGCTTCTCTTTGTCGCCGGCGACGAAGGGCTGACCGTCGAGCGCCTCGGAGAAGCGCTGGGCGTCTCCCGACGAACGGTCGAGGGGGTCCTGCGGCGGCTTGAGGAATTGTACGCCCGACCGGGGCGGGGGCTCACCCTCGTCCGGAGCGGATCGGTCTATCTCCTCGCGACGCGGCCGGAGCTCGAACGGTACCTCCTCCGGCTTGCGATCGGCCGGAAGGCCGGGACGCTTTCTTCCTCCGCCCTCGAGACGCTGGCGATCATCGCCTATCGCCAGCCGATCACCCGGGCGGAGATCGAGGAGATCCGGGGCGTCCGGAGCGAGCAGGCGATCCGGACCCTGCTCGAAAAAGGGCTGATCGAAGAACGGGGCCGGCTTGAGGTCGCCGGCCGGCCGATCGTCTACGGAACGACCGTCCGTTTTTTGCAGCAATTTGGCTTGACCTCGCTCGACGACCTGCCGCCGCTCCCGGAAGATTAGCCGTCGGCGTCATATCCGGCCCGTCCGGGCATACAGTGGTACCAGCCTGGGACGAGGAGCTGAGCGGAGGATGCCGAAACATCGGGACAGGACGCTCCGGCGCCTCCTCGCCGTCGGTGGGTTCGCCGTCCTCGGGTGGGGCGGCGTCTTCGCGGTCGGCCCGTCCGCACCGGACGGTTTGCCGGCGGGCGCCCCTCGACTGCCGGCCGCTTGGGCGGCGGGGACGAAGTCGGGAGAGAAAGCGGCGGCCGGGGAGACGGGGCACGCCGAGCCCCGGTTGGACCCCGTCCCGGCACGGGAATTTTCGGCCGCCGGCGGCCGTGGAGCGTCCGGTGGCCCGACCGGTAAAAAGCCGGCCGACGGGGGACCCGGTGAAACGGCCGGAGAACGGCCGGCTGACGGCGACGACGGAGAGCCCGTCGCATCGGCCGGAGGACGCCCGGCCGAAGCCCCGTCCGCCGAGGCGTCCGTTTCGGCCGCCCGACCGCCGGCGGTGTCCGCCGCTTCGGCCGCCCTCATCGACGTCGAAAGCGGCCGCCTCCTTTATGAAAAAAATGCCCATGAACGGCGGAAGATCGCGAGCCTGACGAAGATCATGACGGCCATCCTGGCCATCGAGCTCGGCCGGTTGGACGACGTCGTCACCGTCTCCCCCCGGGCCGTCGGCGTGGAAGGGTCGTCGATCTACCTCCGGCAGGGGGAGCGGATGACGCTCCGGGACCTCCTCTACGGCCTCATGCTCCGGTCAGGGAACGACGCCGCCGTGGCGATCGCCGAGCACATCGGCGGCTCGGTGGAAGGGTTCGTCGCCCTCATGAACGAAAAAGCCGCCTGGCTCGGCCTCCAGGAGACGCATTTTGAAAACCCGCACGGCCTCGATGCGCCGGAGCATTACAGCTCGGCCCACGATCTTGCCGTCCTTTCGGCCTATGCGCTGAAAAACCCGATCTTCCGCGAAATCGTCTCCACCGTCCGCTGGACGGCACCGCTTCCCGACGCCGAGTGGAACCGGCTCTGGATCAACAAGAACAAACTCCTTCGCCTCTACGCCGGGGCCGACGGCATCAAAACCGGCTACACCCAGGCGTCCGGCCGGTCGCTCGCCGCTTCGGCGACGCGGTCCGGCCGAACGCTCGCCGCCGTCGTGTTGAACGACGGCGACGATTGGAACGACGCGATGCGGCTGCTCGATTACGGCTTTACGGCATTCCAGCAGGTGGAACTCGTTCATCCGGAGATGCCGTTTTTTCTGAAAGCCGACGGGAAAGCGGCGGTCCTCTATCCCCGCCGCCGGTTCGTCTATCCCCTGCGGACGGAAGAGCTCCCCCGGGTGACTTCGGCGATCGAGACGGTCGACCGCGGGCCGGCGGCGGCGGGCGCCGTCCTCGTGATCCGGCTGAACGGGGAAGAGATCGCCCGCATTCCCCTCGAGCGAGTCGCCCGTTCGGAAGCCGCCGGGGCCGAGCGGGACGAAAGCGCCGCCGTCCGGCTCCCGGAGCCCCCGTCCGGTTCGGCGCCGAAAGAGGCCGCTTCCGTCGCCTCGCCCCCGACGGAAAGCGGCGCCGACCGGCTTCCGTCGACGAAGGGGGGCCCGGCGGATCCGACGCGCCTGTTTCTTCGCCGGATCGCGGCGCCGTTTTACGGGAGAGAGGGGGAAAGCGCATGGTGCACCGGATCTGGGGCGGGATGATCGTCGCCAGCGTCCTGTTCGCGCTTCTTACCGGCCGTGTCGGGCCGGTGAGCGCCGCCGTCTTCGACGGCGCCAAACAGGCGGTGCAGGTGGCGCTCCTCCTCCTCGCCTTCATGACCTTCTGGCTCGGCATTCTGAAGATCGCCGAAGCGGCGGGGCTTCTTTGGGGTCTGGCCCGCCTCCTTTCTCCGCTCCTCCGGCTCCTTTTTCCCGACGTGCCCAAAGGTCACCCGGCGGAGGGGTTCATTCTTTCGAACCTGAGCGCCAATTTCTTCGGCCTCGGGAATGCCGCGACGCCGATGGGCATCAAGGCGATGAAGGAGCTCGCCAAGCTGAATCCCCGGCCGGGGACGGCGAGCCGGCCGATGATCACGCTCCTGGCCTTGAACACGGCGTCGATCACCCTCGTCCCGTCGACGGTCATCGGTTACCGGGCGGCGTACGGAAGCGCCCGGCCGGCGGAGATCATCGTGCCCGCGCTCATTGCATCGACCGTCGGGACCGTCGTCGCCCTCCTCGTCGACCGCCTGTTTCAGCGCCGGGCCGGAGACGGTCCGGACGGGGAGGGGTGACGGGTGTTCGAGGCGCTCCTCCGCCTGTCCGAAGGGCTCATCCCGGCGCTGATCGCCGCCGTCCTCGCCGTCGGCTTGATCCGGCGTCTTCCGATCTACGAGACGTTCATCGACGGCGCCCGGGAAGGGCTCGTGACGACCGTCGACATCGTGCCGCACCTCATCGGCATGCTCGTCGCCGTGCACATGCTTCAGGCATCCGGCCTGCTCCTGGCGCTGATCCAGGCCGGTGCCCCGTTTTTTTCCGCCGTCGGCGTGCCGCCGGAGGTCGTGCCCCTTGCCTTCCTCAGGCCGCTGTCCGGCGCCGCCTCGTCGGCGGTGATGCTCAAGCTTTTCGCCGACCACGGACCCGACTCGTGGCTCGGCCGCCTCGCCTCGATCATGCAGGGATCGACCGACACGACCCTTTACATTCTCGCCGTCTACTTCGGCGCCGCCGGCATCCGGCGTTTTCGTTACGCTCTGTGGGTCGGCCTGATCGCCGATCTGACCGGGCTTGCGGCGGCGCTCTGGGTGCATCGCCTGTTTTTCGGGCCGGCGCCCTAGGCGGGGCGCCCGCCCGGCGTGCGGTCGCTCGTCGTCGACCGGTCGAAAGGAAAGATGCGCCGGTCCTCATCGTCGGCCCCGGGTGCCGCTCGGCGCGATCCGGCGTCCCGAGGACCGGTTTTTTTTTATGGATCGGTTGGCCGGTGGGGAAAAATGCCGTATGATGATGGCGTTGGAGGGAACGCCCGTGGAACAGAAGCTGCAAAAAATCCTGGCCGCTGCCGGCCTCACGTCCCGGCGCAAGGCGGAAGCATGGATTGCCGCCGGCCGCGTCCGGGTCAACGGCGCCGTTGCCGTCCTCGGCATGCGGGCCGATCCAAAACGGGACGTGATCGAGGTCGACGGGCGGCAAATTCAATTTTCGCCCCGTCGCTACGTCCTTTTGTACAAGCCGCCCCGGACGATGACGACGCTCTACGATCCGGGCGGGCGACCGACGGTCCGGGACCTCGTTCGGGACGTCCGGGAACGGATCTACCCCGTCGGCCGGCTCGATTTTATGACCGAAGGGGCGCTCCTCATGACGAACGACGGGGATCTCACGGTCCGCCTCCTGCATCCCCGCTACGGGGTGGAAAAAGAATACATCGCCACGACCCGGACGCCCCTGCCGCCGGACATTGGGGATCGCCTCGTCACCGGCGTCTCGCTCGACGACGGCCCGGCCCGGGCCCTTCGGGCCGTCCGCCTCGGCGAGCGGAAGGTGCGCCTCGTCCTCACCGAAGGGCGGCGGCACATCGTCCGCCGCATGCTGGACGCCCTCGGCCACCCGGTCGTTCACCTCATCCGCGTCCGCTTCGCCTTTCTCACGCTGGCGGGACTGGCGCCTGGGCGGTGGCGGCATCTCGAACCGGCAGAAGTCCGCCGGCTCCGACGCCTCGTCGGCCTTCCGGAGATGGACGGCTGAGCCGGCCAAGGGGGCGTGAAGCGGGGAAACGCCGCCCGGCACCGCTCAAGGAAGTTTGCCGAGTTCACCGTGCCGCCCGGACCGTTCAACGTTTCGTCACATCCCGCCCCGCCGATCGATCCCGCTGCCGCGTGGGGTATGTTAAAATATGAACAGACGCCGACATTTGGATGAAACTCAATGTCACAAGCGATCGCATGCAACTCAATGTCACAAGCGAGGGGATCCCGTTGACGGAGCGGCGCGGACTGGACGGGGTGAAGTGCCCCTGCGGGCACGTCAACCCGCCCGGAACGCTCATTTGCGAAGCGTGCGGCCGGCCGCTCGACGATGACGACGGACTGCTCAACATGCGCTACGAGGGGGCGGCCCGCCGTTCCCAGCAAAAGCCGCGGACGATCGTCGATCACCTGTGGCGCTTTTTCGCTTCGGTCAAAGTCGCCGTCTGGATGATCGTCATCGCCCTCATCGCCTCGATCATCGGGACGATCCTGCCGCAAGAGCAGTTCAAGCAATCGTCGCTGCCGCCGGAGATTTTCTACCCGCAGACGTACGGCCTCATCGGCGAGATTTACTACCGTCTCGGGTTTCACAACCTGTATTACTCCTGGTGGTTCATCGCGCTTCTCCTCATGATCGGCATCTCTCTGGTCGTCTGCAGCATCGACCGGGCGGTGCCGCTTTATAAAGCGCTCAAAAAAAAGCGCTTACCGACCGACCCCGGCTTCTTCCGCCGCCAGCGGCTCTTCGCCGCGGTGGAGGCGCCGGAAGACGCCGTCGATCGCCTTCGGGCCGCTTTTGCCCGGCGCCGTTTTCAACTCACCGAAGGCAAGGGGACGCTCCTGGCGGAAAAAGGCCGCATCAGCCGCTGGGGACCGTACGTGAACCACGTCGGCCTCATCCTCCTCATTCTCGCCTTCATGCTCCGGCTCATCCCGGGTTTTTACCTCGACGACTACGTCTGGGTCTGGGACGGCGAGACGCGGGCCGTCCCCGGGACGCCGTATTACGTGAAAAACGAGCGGTTTGACGTCACGTTTTACACCGAAGCCGATTTTCCCGACCCGAAGGCGTTTCGGCCGGGCATCGTCAAGGAGTACGCGACGCATCTCGTGCTCTACCGGAAAGACGGCGATCGCCTGGTCGAGGTCGCCCGGGGCACGACGCGGGTGAACCACCCGTTCGAATACGAGGGGCTTTACCTCTACCAGTCGGGGGAGCAGGTCGGGGAGCTCTACGGCCTCGTCCTCGACGTCTGGGACAAACAGAAAAACGCGAGCGTCGGCCAGATCCACCTGAGCCTCTATGACCCGCCGGAGGTCGTCGACGCCGGCGGCGGCTACCGGGTGCGCGTCCTCGAATACTATCCGGACCTTCGCATCAACGAAAAGGGCGAGCCGTACTCCGAATCGCCCCGGCCGAACCGGCCGGCGTTCATCCTCGAGATCACGGGCCCCGGCGTCGAAGCCGGGGAGAAGAACTGGGTCATCGCCGGCGTCGACAGCGACACGATCCTCCCCGACAAGCGCTTTAAGTACAAGCTCGCCGGCTTCGACCTTCGGAACCGCTCCGGCCTTTCGGTACGGATCGACCGGGGGCTTCCGGCCGTCTACGCCGCCTCTGCGATCGTCGTTTTGGGGCTGTTTATGGGCTTTTATTTCCAGCACCGGCGGATCTGGATCCGGCGGGAAGGAGGGACGCTCCTGGTCGCCGCCCATACGAATAAAAACTGGTTCGGCCTCAAAAAAGAACTCGTCGGCCTCTTTCGGGAAGCGGGCCTTCCGCTCGACGAGGCGGCGATCGAGCAAAGGAGGAAGACGCGATGACGTCGATGCTTCAAATGGCGAGCGCCGCGCTCCTGGTGGCCTTCGCGCTCTACGTCGTCGGGACGGTCCTCTACTTTTTCTCGATTACCGGACGGATGATGCGGGGCGCCGGCGGCCCCGTCGTGCACGCCCGGCGGTTCGGCGAGCGGGGGTATCTCGTCGTCCTGGTCGGCTGGCTGTTTCAGCTCGCCTTCGTCGTCCTCCGGTGGATCGGAAGCGGGCACGCGCCGACGAGCAACATGTTTGAGTTCATGAGTTTTCTCGCCTTCTCGGTCGTGCTCGCCTTTCTCGTCGTCTACCGGCTGTATCCGATCGCCCTTCTCGGCCTCTTTACCGTTCCGGTGGCGGTCGTCCTCATCGCGTACGCCTCCGTCTTTTCGACCCAGGCGACGCCTCTCATCCCGGCGCTTCAGAGCTACTGGCTCTACATTCACGTGACGGTCGCCGCCCTCGGGGAAGGAGCGTTTGCCGTCGGCTTTGCCGCCGGCCTCATGTATCTCCTCGTCGCCGTCCGGCAGGACCGCCGGAGCCTCGAGACGGCGCTCGTCGAAACCGTGCTCTGGGCGATCCTTTCCCTTGTCGCCTTTATCGTCATGACGTTTGCCTTCCGGGCCGCCGGCCATGAAGTCGTCTTCGAGCGGGTCGTGCCGGACACCGGCATGAAGGAAACGACCGTCTACACGCTTCCGGCCCTCATCAAGCCCCACGGGGCGGAAAAGGTGACGCCGGGCGGCCTGGAGCCGCTTTTCGAAACGCCGGCGTGGATGCGGGGGGTCAACGCCGGACGGAAGTTCAACACGTTCGTCCTCTCGCTCCTCGGCGGCACCGTCCTCTACGGCCTCCTTCGCCTCGCGGCCCGGGAGCGGCTCGGGAAGCGGATCCAGGCGTGGCTTCAGGGGGCCGACCTCGACCTCGACCTCGTCGATGAGATCAGCTACCGGGCGATCGCCATCGGTTTTCCGATCTTCACGCTGGGCGCCCTCGTCTTCGCCATGATCTGGGCCGCCGAGGCGTGGGGCCGGCCGTGGGGCTGGGACCCGAAGGAGACGTGGGCGTTCATCACCTGGCTCTTTTACGCCGCCTATCTCCACCTTCGCCTTTCGGTCGGCTGGCACGGGAAAAAGTCCGCCTGGCTGGCGGTGCTCGGCTTCGTCATCGTCATGACGAACCTCGTCGTCATCAACCTCGTCCTCGTCGGGCTGCATTCGTACGCCTGAGGCGGAAGGAAGCCCGAAAACCGGGACGGGGTCCGAGCCAACCTGGATATTAGGAAAAAAAAAAAGGATCCCGGGGCTCAACAGGCCTCGGGGTCCGGAGAAAGGAGTTTGTCCGTGAACGAAAAGCGGTACCGCCTCCTCATCGTCGACGACGAAGAGCGCATCCGGAGACTGCTGAAAATGTATTTTATGCAGGAGCCGTACGATATCGACGAGGCGGACAACGGCGTCGACGCCCTCCGGATGGCGCTCGAGCACGACTATGACGTCATCCTCCTCGATCTCATGCTCCCGGGAATGGACGGGATTGAGGTGGCCGAGCGCCTCCGGGACAAGAAGGCGACGCCGATCATCATGATCACCGCGAAGGGCGACGAATCGAGCCGGATCAAAGGCTTTGAGGCCGGCGCCGACGACTACGTGACGAAGCCGTTCAGCCCGCGGGAGGTCGTCATGCGGGTCCGGGCGATCCTGAAACGGGCGTCGGCGACGGCGTATCTCGAATCGATGCAGCAAAAAGAAAAAATCATCCTGCCGCACATCACGATCGATCACACCGCCCACCGGGTCGTCGTCGACGGCAAGGAAGTGCAGCTTCGGCCGAAAGAGTACGACCTCCTCTACTACCTCGCCCAGTCGCCGGACCGGGTGTTCACCCGGGAGCAACTCTTAAAAGACGTCTGGCAGTACGACTACTTCGGCGACCTCCGGACGGTCGACACCCACATCAAACGCCTTCGGGAGAAGCTCAAGGAAGCCTCTCCCGAAGCGGCCCGCATGATCGTCACCGTCTGGGGCGTCGGCTACAAGCTTGAGGTGCCCCAGGCGTGATCACCCGAAGCGTCGTCGGGAAGCTGTGGTTGACGATCGTCGCCGTCGGCACGATCGCCCTGGTGACGCTCGGGATGCTCCTCGCGCAGCTCTTTCAAAATTATTTTTACACCCGCGAGACGCGCGACCTCGGCGGGATTGCCGACGCCGTCGTTCGGGTGCTCGCCGCCTCGTCGTCCCGGGGCGACGCCCTGGCCGTCGCCACCGCCCTCGTGGCGAACGAAAACCGAACGCTCGTCTTCATCCGGCCGGAGGAGGTCGGACGGGCGCGAGAACCGGTGCGGTCGATGCTGGAGGATCCCCGGTTTCAGCCGGCGTGGCGCGGCGAGCGGGTCGCCTTTCAGGGCCGGTACCCGGTGGCGCGGGACGGCGGGACGGTTGAGGAAGCGTTCATCGTCGTCGCCGCCGGTTTTCCCGCCGAACGCGGCACAAACGTCGTCCTTCTCTACGAGTCGACGGCGCCGGTCCGGGAAGCGATCGGGAGCATCGATCGGCTGATCTTTTTTGCCATCGTCTTTGCGCTTTTGACGACGACGGTGTTCGCCCTCTTTCTCACCCGGCGGATCACGCTGCCGCTCCGGGACATGATCCGGGCGGCGAACCACATCGCCGAAGGGAACTACAGCCTCCGGCTGGACTACGACTTTCAGGACGAGGTCGGATCGCTGGCCCGGTCGTTCAACCACATGGCCCGCAAGCTCGAAGAGACGCTCACCACCCTCAAGCGGCAGACGGATGAACGGGAGCGGATCCTCGTGAGCCTCGGCGAAGGGGTGCTCTCCGTCGACCGGGCGCTTCAGATCCGCCTGGCCAACCCCCACGCCCGGCGGCTTCTCGAGCGGGCGTTCGGGGAACGGGACCGGCTGCCGGAGCCGCTGGCGGCCCTGTTCCGCCGGACGATCGAGCAGAGGAAAGGCGAAGAGGCGCTTTTGGAAGCCGGCGGCGTCCATCTCATCGCCGTCACCGCGCCCCTTCTCGACGACGACGAGACGCTCGGCGCCGTCGGCGTCCTCCGGGACACCACCCGACAGCGGCAGCTCGATCAGCTCCGGCAGGATTTCATCGCCAACGTCTCCCACGAGCTCAAGACCCCGCTCGCCATGCTCCAGGGGTACACGGAGGCGATCCTCGACGGCCTGTTCACCTCGCCGGAGGAACTTCGGGAGCTCGTCAACATCATCTACGAGGAGATCCTCCGGATGGGACGGCTGGTGAACGATCTTCTCGACTACACCCGCATCGAAACGGGGAATTTTGCCCTCGATATCGAGGAAATCGCCCTCGAGCCGTTGTTCGACCGGCTTCAGCGGCGGTACCAGCCGATGTTCACCGAGCGGGACGTGGCCTTCGTCGTCGACAACCGGGCGCCGGGACGCTTCTGGCTCGACCGGGACCGGATGGAGCAAATCTTCATCAATCTGATCGACAACGCCCTCCGGTACACGCCGCCGGGGGGCGAGATCCGCATCACCGCCGAGCGGCTCGCCTCGGGGCTGCGCCTTTCGGTCCGGGACACCGGGGAGGGGATCCCGCCGGAAGACCTCCCGTTCGTCTTCGAGCGCTTCTACAAGGGGGACAAATCCCGCACCCGCGGGAAGGGCGGAACGGGGCTCGGGCTCGCGATCGTCAAGCGCCTCGTCGAGGCCCACGGCGGGACGATCGCCGTCGAAAGCGCCGTCGGCCGCGGCACGACGTTCGTCATCGATCTGCCGCTGGCGACCGTGCCGCCGGCGCCGAAGGAGGGCGACGAGTGATGCCGTTCGAAGAACTCGGAGGACGCCCGGGGGCCCGGGCGCCGCAAAGCGGCCGCTCCGCCCGTCGTCGCCAGATCGGCCCAGACCGGCGTGGTTTCGCTTCCGATTTTTTGGTATAATGACCCTTGCCGAAGGGAGGGAGCGGACGATGACGGAAAATGCGGGCAAAGCGCCCCGGGTGCGGGAGGAAAACGACCTGTACGACGCGATCGTCGGCTTTCTGGTGGCGTTCGGCTTCTTCTTCGGCCTTGGCCTTCTGGCGATGATCCTGAAGATCGTCCTCGGCTGACGCCGCGCGACGAACCGGGGGGTGACGGAACGGGGATCGGCCCGGCGCCGGACGAAGGGCCGAACCTGTGCCGACGAAAAAAGCGGTTCCCCGGGGAACCGCTTTTTTCGTCGCGCCGGATGCCGCGTGAAGGCCGCTCAGATGCCGACCTTCGCCTGCTCCCGGTAGCGGGCGACGGCTGCTTCGAGGAGGCGTTCCGCCTCGTCCGGGCCGATCCAGCCCTGAATTTCCGTCTTTTTGTTTTCCAGGTCTTTGTACACCTGGAAGAAGTGGGCGATCTCCTTTCGCTTGTGGGCCGGGAGATCGTCGATCGTGCGGATTTCGGCAAAGCGCGGATCGACCGCCGGGACGGCGATCAGCTTTTCGTCCTGGCCCTTGTCATCCCGCATGAGCAGGGCGCCGACGACCCGGGCCGGGATGATACAGCCGGGAAACGTCGGGATCGTCGTAAGGACAAGGGCATCCAGCGGATCGCCGTCTTCCGCCAGCGTCCCTTCGATAAACCCGTAGTCCGCCGGATAGAACATCGGCGAATAGAGGACGCGGTCGAGAACGAAACGGCCTTTTTCTTTGTCGTACTCGTACTTGTTCGCGCTTCCGGTCGGAATTTCGACGAAGACGTCGACGATGCGGCCTTCGCTCATCGGGTGGGCCTCCTTGCGTGCAGAATGGGCGCCGTTCTGTAAGACGGATCCATTATACCAGAAAACGCCGGAGCAAAAAAGCGCCCGCCGACGCGCCGGCGAGGAGAGGATGAGGCGATGCGCGACTGGCGGGAGATCAAGCGATCCCTCGAGCAGGGCGACGCGGCCGCCGATGCGCCCGGGGCACCGCAGGAAAGAGCGCCGGAGAACGGAGGGCAGGAAGCCGGCCGGATGGGGATCGGCGCGGGCGAGACCCGGCCGCCGCTTCCGCTCAGGACGCGGCCGAAAAAGCCGTCGCTCTTTTCATGGAGCACGTTCCCGCGGGATCGGACCCGGCCTGCGACGTCGGGGAGGCGGACGAAAGAGCCGACGGACCGCCGGCGGTGGCTGGATCGGCCGGCGCTCCTTCGCATCGTCGGAGCCAGCTTCGTCCTCGCCGTCGGCCTCATCCTCGCCACCGTCGGACGTCCGTGGTTCCCGGGGCCGCTCCAGGAGCCCCCGGAGGGTGCTTTTCCGGACCGCGACGCTTTGCCGGACGGAAAGGGGGCGGCCGGTGCCCTCCCGCCGCCGCCGGCGACCACGACGCCTTCCCCCTCTCCGGGGTCCGAAGCGCCTTCGCCGCCGGCGTCCGGCTCCGCCGCCTTGCCGGATCGTTCGGAGGCCGCCCCAATCGGCGCGACCGCCGGCGCCGGCGGCAGAACCGAGGAACCGCCGCGCGGACCGGACGGGAAGGATCGGACCGACCGGGCGCCGGCCGGCCGCCGGTACGTCGTCCGGCCGGGGGATACGCTCTACCGCATCGCGATGCGGACGTACGGGACGAAAGCGGCGATCGCCTGGATCCGGGAGGCGAACGGCCTCAAGGACAACACGATCTTCGTCGGCCAGACGCTCCTTCTGCCGGACGCTCCCCCGATGGAGGAGCGTCCGAAAGCCGAATCGCCGTAGGGCCGAAGGCGGCGCCGGATCGGGCCGCCCCCACGTCGACCGGGTCGGAGCGAACCCGGCGCGTCTAAGGGGGCCGGCGGCCGAATAGGTTCCCTCCGGGGGAGTCGGATGCGAGACCGATCGGATGCCCGGGCCGCCCTCGGGGCGGCGGCGCATCTCGGGCTTGCCTTTCTCTTCGTTCCGGTCGCCGAGGGGGAACTCTACCGGGCGGCGGCGGTCGCCGGCGGGTCGTTGGCCGACTGGGTGAGCTGGAGCCTCTATCGCCCGCTCGGGCTTCTCTTCGTGTTCGGCATCGGCGCCTATGCCGGATTTGCGGTCGGCCGGGGGCTTTCGCTCGGCGGTGCGCTCCTTCTGGCCGGGGGGACGCGGCGACGGTGGGCGGCCGGCGCCGGCCGGGGAAGGCCGAAGGAGGCGGGGGGGTTCCTCGTTCTCCTCGCGGCCGGGACGGCGCTCTGGCTCTGGCAGGCCTATCGTCCCCTGGCGCCGGCGGCGGTCTGGGGCGCCGTCGCCGTCGGCGGCCTGAGCGGCCTTCGTTTCGAAAAGCGCCTCGGCCCGCCGCTCCGCACGTCCGGCGGCCGCCTTCGCCGCCGCCCGTAGCCGGGCGGCCGAAGCGAGCGGACCCCGGCGTCAGGGCCGGGGGCCGCTCGGCGCCGGGAAGCGGTAACCGGCGCCGCTCAATCGTTCGAGGATGGGCGCCATCGCTTCGGCGGTCGTTTTTTTGTCGTGAAAGAGGATGACGGCGCCGGAAAAGGCATGGTCGACCACCGTCCGGACGATGTCGTCCGGACGGCTGAATTCCCAGTCTCGAGAGCCGAGGGACCAGTTCATCATCTGCATGCCTTCCCGGGCGAGGATCTTCCGGATCGCTTCGGCTTTCGCCCGATCCTTCGTCGGCATGATGCCGTACGGCGGCCGGAAGTAGGCGGGCCGCACGCCGGCGGTTTTTTCGATCCAGTCGTTCAGGCCGACGACCTCCCGTTCGATCTCGGCCGGGGTAAGGGAGGCCAGGTTTTTGTGGGACCAGGTGTGGTTGCCTAGGAGGTGCCCTCGCCGGACGATCTCCCGCACGAGCGCGGGGTGCGTTTCGGCGTAAATGCCGTTTAAAAACCAGATCGCCCGGACGTGGTAGCGATCGAAAAGGCCGAGCAGCGCCTCGGTGCTCTCGCCCCGTGGCGCGTCGTCGACGGTGATGAGGACGACGCGCTCCGCCGGCGCTCGAGGGGCTTGGACTTCCGAGGAGGCGCCGGAGCGGGCGCCGTCCGCTTTCAGCGTGAACGACTTCGGGTCGACGAAGTAAGCTTCGCCGGCCTCGCCCCCGGAAGGCGGGCCGGGCTCGGCCACCGGCGCCGGCGGGGAAGCCGGGAGGATCGCCCCCGGAGCGTCGGCGCCGGCGCCGCCGACCGGGTGGATGACGAATTCGTGCGGGGAAGGATCGGGCACACCGGCAGGATCGTCCGGCATCCCGGAGCGATCGGCCGGGACTTCCGCGACCGGCGGCACCGGGACTTCTCTCCCGGCGTCGTCCGGCCCGTTTTCTCTCGCCGGCGCGCGGTCCGACGCTTCATATGGGGAGGGGGCGGCCGGCCCGACGGCGGACCGGGCGCAGCCGGCGGCGAGGAGGAGAAGGAGGGCGATGAGGGCGGAAAGCCCCGCGCGGCGAAAAAGCGGGCGGAAGGTCGATGGAGCGGGGGGCCGGCAGCGGAGGGGGCGGATGTTCGGCCGGCCGATGCCGGACCCGGAGCGGTCGGGGCGGCGCATGGGAGGCCTCCTCGTTTGCGTTTCTTTCATTATACATTTTGTCAGCGGGGGGACCACATACGGCCTGTTTTCCCGGTGCACACTACGGGTGCGCCGGGAAGGAGGGAGCAACATGGCGGAACGAGGCTGGGGCGCGTTTTTGCTCGGCGCCGGGCTGGGGCTCGTCGCCGGGGCGCTTTCGCAGCAGTTCGGCCAGGGGGCGGGGGGCGCCCTAAAGCAGGGCCGTCAGATGCTCGCCCGGGCCGGCCGGGCCTTCGGCACCGGCGCCGACGAGCTCGCAGAGATCGCCGAGGAGATGGCGGCCCGGGCGATGCCGACGCTCCGGGAAAAGGCCGGGGCGAAGGTCGCCGGATCGACCTCCGCGGCGGACGCCCTCCGGCCGGATGCGGCCGCCGACGCCGGTCTGGGGAACCTCCTGGACCGGTAACCGCCGGGGACCTTAGGAATCCAACCGGCAGCGCGGGACGAAGCCTTCGAGCCGCGAAGGCTTCGTCTTTTCTTCGGTCCCCTTCCCTTTTGCTCCGCCTCGTTTCGTGGTATGCTAAAAACCGGCAGGTGAACCCGGCGTGTTCGAATATTACCGGAAATATGCCCGGACGATCTTCGACATCGCCGTGATCGTCTTCACGGGGTATGTCCTGATGTTCCTGGCGAGCCTGATCTTCCGGGTGGCGAAGCCAATCGTCTACGGGCTCATTCTTTACGCCCTCATTCACCCGTTCGTCGAAGCGCTCGCCCGCCGCCGGGTGCACCGGGCGGTGGCGACGACGGTGGTGATGCTCGGATTTTTGCTCATCTTGCTCGGCCTCGTGACGCTTGGCGCGGTCATCCTTGTCAACGAACTCAATTCATTGGCGCAAAATTTACCTGAATATATGCGTTACTTGCAACGGCAATTTGAACAGCAGACCGCCCACCTGCAGGCTCGACTCGATCGGGTCCCGCCGGAAGCGATCGTGGAGGTGCAGCGGTATCTCACGCAGGCGGTCGACACGATCAACGCCTGGCTTAAAGACGGCGTTTTCATGCTCTTCAACCTGGTGAAGGGCGTGCCGTTCCGCATCACCCAGTGGGTGGTCCACTGGGGGCTTGCCGTGATCATTGCCTTTTTTTTCAGCTTGGAGTATGATCGCTTTCGCGAAGCATTCCACACCCGGGCGCCGGGGACGCTCCGGCGGGCCGTCCGCTTCCTGCAGGAAAACGTTCTCTCCGGCCTCGGCCGCTACGTGAAGGCGCAGTTTAAGATCGTTTCCATCACGGCGATGATCATCTTTGTCGGCATGATCCTCCTCAGGATGCCGAACGCCTTTTTCGTCGCCCTCCTTTCCGGCATCGCGGATTTCGTGCCGGTCCTCGGCATTTCGTCCCTTTTTCTGCCGTGGATCGGCTACCATCTCATCGTCGGCGATTATCGCACGGCGCTTTGGGTGACGGTCCTTTATGCCGTCGTCGTGGTCGTGCGGCAGATCGTCGAGCCGAGGATCGTCGGCGAGTCCCTCGGGGTGTCGCCCTTTACCATGCTGGCGGCGATCATCGTTTCGACGTCGCTCTTCGGCGCCGTCGGCATCTTCGTTGCACCGGTCGTCGTCATTCTGATCAAGGCCTTGATTGAGCAGGGGTACTTCGCCCGGTGGATCCGCTGGCCGGAAGATCGATGACGGCCCGCGGAGCGCTCCGGAACATCGGATCGGGAAGCCCGAACGGAGCCGGAGAAGGCGAGCGGCTTCGGCGCGAACATCCGCGACCGAAGTCGCATGAACAAAGGGGGAGCAGATCCATGCAATCATTTCAATTTTATAACCCGACGCGCCTCATCTTCGGCCGGGGGGCGGTGGAGCGGCTGCCGGAGTTCCTCGGCGGCATCCGGCGGGTGCTTTTCCTCTACGGCGGCGGGAGCATCAAACGAAACGGCGCCTACGAGGACGTCACCCGGGTGCTGAAGCAGGCCGGCGTCGAATGGGTTGAGGTCTCCGGCGTCGAACCGAACCCCCGCGTCGGCACCGTCCGCCGGGCGGCGGCGATCGCCCGGGAAGCGAGGGTCGAGGCGGTCCTCGCCGTCGGCGGCGGGAGCGTCCTCGACGCGGCCAAAGGCGTGGCGGTCGCCGCGGTGGGCGAGGCGGACATCTGGGACGTCGTCCTCGGCCGGGCGACGCCGGAGGCGGCGCTTCCCGTCTACGCGGTGCTGACCCTCGCCGCGACCGGCTCCGAGATGAACAAAAACTCGGTGCTCACGAACGAAGCGACGAAGGAAAAGTACGGCTGGTCGTCGGAGCTCGTCTATCCCCGGGCGTCGTTCCTCGATCCGGCGTACACCCTCACGGTGCCGAAAGACCAGACGGTCTACGGCATCGTCGATATGATGTCCCACATCTTCGAGCAGTATTTCCACACCGTGGAGAACACGCCGGTGACGGACCGGCTGGCGGAAGGGCTCCTCCGGGCGATCGTCGAGGCGGCGCCGAAGCTCGTCGAACGGCTCGACGACCTCGCGCTCCGGGAGACGATCCTCCTCGCCGGAACGGTAGCGCTCAACGGGACGCTGTCGATGGGCGTCCAGGGCGACTGGGCGACGCACAACATCGAGCACGCCGTCTCAGCCCTCTTCGATATCCCCCACGCCGCGGGGCTGGCGATCCTGTTTCCGCACTGGATGCGGCACGTCTACCGGGTGCGGCCGGAACGGTGGGCGAATCTCGCGACGCGGGTGTTTGGCGTCGATCCGGCCGGGAAATCCGTCGACGATCTCGCCCTCGCGGCGATCGAGCGGCTGGAGGCGTTCTGGCAAGGCCTCGGGGCGCCGGCCCGGCTTCGGGAGTTCGGCATCACGGAGGCGGACGTCGAGGCGATCGTGGAAAAATCCCTCGCCCGGCGGGGGCCGTTCGGCCATTTCATGACGCTCGATGCCGACGACGTGCGGGCGATCGTCCGGGCGGCACTTTAAGGCCGGATCCGGAACGCCCCCTCGAGGGGCCGGGCGAAGGCCGATTCGGCGTCCGTCGGTCTTTCGATCGCGGGCCGCCCGGCGGGATCGACCGGCGAACGGACTTCCGCTCCGAGGGGCGCCGGCCGGTCGCGTTCCCGGACGACTGCCCCCTGCCGCCGATCGGCGAACGGCCCGAAGGGCGGGGGGCGCCCGGGAGATGAAGCGCCGGCGGGGGCGATCCGGCGGCGTGTCACCGACTCTGGGCGCGGCGCATACGGTATGAACGCCCAGAAGGAGGGAGAGCATGCCGCGCTATCAGATGTCGGTCGTCATCGATCACCCCCGGCGGACGGCTCCGGCGGGGATCGCCGACGACCTTCGCCGGTTTGCCTCCGATCCGGAGCTCAAGGTGGCCGACCGGGAGGCGCTTCGGGAGGCGATCGGGGCGCTGGAACGCCTCGTCGGCCTGGACGACGTCAAAAAACTGATCTACACGCTCATCGCCCAGCGCCTCGTCAACGAACGCCGCCGGGCCTACGGGCTCAAGACCGAACGCCAGACGGTGCATATGATCTTCCGCGGCAACCCCGGCACGGGGAAAACGACCGTCGCCCGGCTGCTCGGCCGGATTTTCCGGGAGCTCGGGGTCTTAAGCCGCGGGCATCTGATTGAAGTCGAGCGGGCCGATCTCGTCGGCGAGTACATCGGCCATACGGCCCAGAAGACGCGGGAACTCCTCCGCCGGGCCGTCGGCGGGATTTTGTTCATCGACGAGGCGTACTCCCTCATCCGGGGCGGGGAAAAAGATTTCGGCCGCGAGGCGATCGACACCCTCGTCAAAGGGATGGAAGACCACCGGGACGACCTCATCGTCATCCTCGCCGGCTACGACCGGGAAATGCTCGCCTTCCTTCAGGCCAATCCCGGCCTCCCGTCCCGGTTCCCGCTTCAGATCGTCTTCCCGGACTACCGGATGGAAGAGCTGTTAAAGATCGCCGAGGCGATGTGCGCCGAGCGGGAGTATCGCATGGACGCCGGCGCCCGGCGCAGGCTTGAAGGGCGGATCGCCCGGGCGATGCTCAGGCGGGATGTGCCCTTTGCCAACGCCCGCTTCGTCCGCAACGCCGTCGAGCGGGCGATCCGGCGGCACGCCGTCCGGACGGTGCGCCAGGGGACGACGTCCCGGGAGGCCCTCATGACGCTGACGGCGGACGACTTCGCCGACGACGGGGACGGCCTGTAGGCGGGGACGGCCGGACGAAAAAGCTCGATGCGCTCCATCGGGGAAAGGACGGACGCCGTTGACCGACATGTGGACGCAAAGCGATCGAACCGACGATGAAGATCGCCGGAGGCGGGCGGAGGCGATCGTCGCCGAGGCAGAAGCGGGGCTTCGGCCCGCCTTTTCGACGATCGAGGCGGTGGAACTGGAAAACGTCCGTCGGGTGCTCGACGCCTTCCGGCGGCATCGGGTGGGCGAAGGGCATTTTGCCGGCTCGACCGGCTACGGCTATCACGACCTCGGCCGGGAGACGCTGGAGGCGGTCTTTGCCGACGTCTTCGGCGGCGAGGCGGCGATCGTCCGGCCGCATCTTCTCTCCGGGACGCACGCCATCGCCGCCAGCCTCTTTGGCCTCCTTCTTCCCGGCGACAACCTCGTCATCGCCACCGGGGAGCCCTACGACACGCTCCGGCCGGTGATCGGTCCGGAGGGGCGCGGACAGGGAAACCTCCTCGACTACGGGATCGCCGTCCGGATCGTGCCCCTTCGCCCGGACGGCGGCATCCACCTCGACAAGATGCGGGCGGCGATCGACGAGCGAACAGCGGTCGTGTTTTTTCAACGTTCACGGGGGTATCAGGAGCGACGCTCGTTTTTTGTCGCCGAGCTCGCCGAGGCGATCCGGGCGGCCAAAATGAAAAACGCCGCCGTCACCGCCGTCGTCGACAACTGTTACGGCGAGTTCGTCGAACCGATCGAACCGCTTCACGCCGGCGCCGACGTCCTTGCCGGCTCTCTCATCAAAAACCCCGGCGGCGGTCTCGTCCGGGTCGGCGGATACATCGTCGGCCGCCGGGCGGCGATCGAGCGGATCGCCGCCCGGCTCGTCGCCCCGGGGATCGGGCTCGCCGTCGGGGCGGCGCCGGGGGGCTGGCGCGAATTTTATCAGGGGCTCTTTCTCGCCCCGCACGTCGTCGCCGAGGCGCTCAAGGGGGCGCATCTGACCGCGGCGGTCATGCAGGCGGTCGGCTTTCCGGTCGATCCGCCGCCCGGGGCTCCCCGCACGGACCTCATTCAGTCCATCTCCTTCGGCGACCGGGAAACGCTTCTCCGCTTTGCGGAGGCGGTTCAGGCCCACTCCCCGGTCGAGTCATTCGTCCGGCCGACGCCGGGGGCGATGCCCGGATACCGGGACCCGGTCGTCATGGCCGCCGGGACGTTCGTCCAGGGGGCATCGATCGAGCTTTCGGCCGACGCGCCGCTTCGGCCCCCCTACCGCGGTTACCTGCAGGGCGGACTCATGTACGCCCACGTGAAGCTCGCCCTGATCGGCATCCTCGTCCGGTTGGCGGAAGCGGGGCGGATCGCCCTGTAGGGCGCTCGGTAAGGCGCGGATGCCGCTCGCCGGGGCGAGACCGCCCCGCGCGCCGGGCCGGCGATTCGAGCGATCGGGCCGGCGATCGGTCGGACGGGACGGCGTTCGGGCGACGCCGGCCCCGGCGGTGCGGTCCTCTACCGGTCGTAAAAGCGGAGGAGACCGACGACGCGGCCGAGGACGGTCGCCGTCGCCAGCTCCATCGGCGGGTAGTTCGGATTTTCCGCCGCCAGCCGGACGACGCCTCGGGCCGGATCGGGATAAAAGCGCTTCACCGTCGCCTCTCCGTCTTCGGTCATCGCCACGACGATGTCGCCGGGGTTGGCATGGGGCGTCTTTTCGACGATGACGAGGTCGCCGTCGTAGATGCCGGCAAGGATCATGCTGTCCCCTTCGACCCGAAGGAGGAAAGCGTCATCCGGCGTCCGGGCGGCGGGGAAGGGGAGGTAGCCCTCGATGTTTTCCACGGCGGTGATCGGCCGTCCGGCGGTCACCCTGCCGACGAGCGGGAGGTAGCGGACGTCGCCGTGGGCCTCCCGTCCCTCGGGCCCGAGAAGCCGCATCCCTTCGGCGCTCAGCCGAAGGGCCCGGGGCCGCTCCGGATCTTTTTCCAGCACGCCTTTTTGCACCAGGCGATTGAGTTCAAAGTGGACGGACGATGTCGACGACAGCCCGACGGCTTTCCCGATCTCCCGCACCGACGGCGGGTAACCGCGCTCCCGGAGCGAACGGGCGATCGCCCGAAGGATCGCCCACTGACGGTCGGAGAGGTCGGACATCGGGAACGCCCCTTTCGCGGAGATTTTTCCATCGGTTGCTCCCATTGTAACAGACCGCGCCCGACAAAAACAGATGTTTTCGTCAGGCGGCGGGATCGGGCCGTCGATAGCGGCGCCCCTCACCGGCCATACTACAAAAGAATCAACCCCCGGGCGCCGTCCGGGGAGCGGGAGGGGCGGACATGCGATTTTTGGGCTTTCGGGCCGTTCTTGCGCTCGGGGTTTTCACGGCTTCGGCGTTCGGGTCGGCCGCCTGGGCGGCGCTCGGCGTCGCATCGGATGAGGGCTCCGCCGGATCGGTCGACCGGCCCGCGTCGGAGGCGAACCTGCCCGGCGGGGGGGAGACGAAGGCGTACCACTGGGGCTTTCAAAAAAGCCGCGACGGCCGGCCGCCGTCGATCGCCCGGGAAGGGTTTCAGGGGCTGATCGAGCGGTACGGTGCGCTTTTTTACGATGAAAAGGGCGGCAAGGTGCTGTATCTTACGTTTGACAACGGCTATGAAAACGGTCAGACGGCTCGCATTCTCGACGTGCTTAAGGAAAAGAACGTGCCGGCGACGTTTTTCGTCACCGGCCACTACCTCCGGTCGGCGCCGGAGCTCGTTCGCCGGATGGTCGCCGAAGGACACATCGTCGGCAACCATTCGTGGAGCCACCCGGACATGTCCGCCCTGAGCCCGGCCGAGATGCGCCGGGAGATCGAGCGGGTGAACGCCGCCATCGCGGAGCTCACCCCGCAGCGGACGACCGTCTTTTTCCGGCCGCCCCGGGGGGTGTTTTCCGAACGGCTGCTTCGCACGGTACGGGCAATGGGGATGGAGACGATCTTCTGGTCCGTCGCTTACAAAGATTGGGAACGGGACGTCGTCCGGGGGGCGGATGTCGCCTACCGGCAGGTGATGGGCCAGCTTCACCCCGGCGCGGTCATCCTTCTGCACAGCGTCTCCAAGGACAACGCCGAGGCCCTCGGCCGGATCATCGACGACGCCCGGGCGCAGGGGTACGTCTTTCAGAGCCTCGAGGACTGGCGGCTTCGGGAGCGGAGCCTCCTCACGCCGGAAGGGGCGTCGACCGGCGATGACGATACCTGAAATTTTTGCGCTTGACATACGATCTCGACCGCTCTACAATCGCTGCAGTGAGTTTTTCGAACGGGGTTTCCGGACAATCGCATCGATCTGGATAAGCCCTTATCCAGAGCGGCGGAGGGACTGGCCCGATGAAGCCCGGCAACCGGCACGTCCGTGCCAAGGTGCCAATTCCAGCGGTAAGGCCTGAGCGGTGACTTACCGGCAGATAAGGGAGGCGACTCCTTTCCGTGCCGGTCGCCGGCCGGGCGGAAAGGTTTTTTTATGCGCAAAACCGGGGTTCGGTGAAGATGGACGCCGTGAGGAAGCTTTCGGCCGGAAGGGTTTCGCTTAGGCCGGAAAGGTTTCGCTTAGGAGGTTTCGCTTAGGAAGGAGGAGGCGGCATGCTCGCCGCGACCGCCCCGGTGGAAATCCCGCCCGATGAGGAGACGATCATTCGGCTCGAAAATGTACAAAAAGTATACGTAGGCCGCGGCGCGCCCGTCGAAGCGCTGAAAAACATCAACCTCACCATCCGCCGCGGCGAAATCTTCGGCGTCATCGGCGAAAGCGGCGCCGGGAAGAGCACCCTCATCCGGCTGATCAACTTTTTGGAGCGACCGACCGGCGGCCGGGTGTGGGTCGACGGCGTCGATCTGGCGACCCTTTCCCCGGAGGCGCTCCGGAAAAAACGGATGAAAATCGGCATGATCTTCCAGCACTTCAACCTGCTCTGGTCCCGCACGGTCTTTGAAAACGTCCGCTTTCCCCTCGAGCTCGCCGGTTGGCCGAAGGACCGGGCCCAGGCTCGGGTGGAAGCGCTTCTCGACCTCGTCGGCCTCCGGCACCGGCGGGACGCCTATCCGGCGCAGCTTTCCGGAGGGGAAAAACAGCGGGTCGGCATCGCCCGGGCCCTCGCCAACGAGCCAGACATCCTTCTGTCCGACGAGGCGACGAGCGCCCTTGACCCGAAGACGACGGACGACATCCTCGACTTGATCCTTTCGATCAACCGCCGCTTCGGCATCACCGTCGTCCTCATCACCCACGAGATGCACGTCATCGAAAAAATTTGCGATCGGGTCGCCGTCCTCGACCGGGGCGTGATCCAGGAGGTCGGACCGGTCCCGGACGTCTTCAGCCGGCCGAAGTCGGCCGTCGCCCGACGTTTCATCGCCGAAGTCTTTGATCCCCCCTCCGACGGCAAAGGCGCCTCCGGACCGGCGGAAGGGGACGGGCGGCGCACCGAGGCGCTCCGGCTCGTCTTCGTCGGCGCGGTCGCCGAAGCGCCGATCATCCACCGGCTCATCCGGAGCCACGACGTCGAGGTGAACATCCTCCGGGGGGAGATCAAGCGCCTGAAAGACGTCCCCTTCGGCACCCTGACCGTCCGCCTCACCGGAACGCCGGCGGAACTGACGGCGGCGCGGGCCTTTCTCACCGAAGCCGGCGTCATCGTCGAGGCGGTCACGCCGGCGTCGGAGGAGGTGACGGACGGTGCACTTTGAAAACGTCGTCGCGCACCCCGAGATCGTCGTCCAGGCGACGATCGAGTCGGTGTACATGGTGCTCCTGTCGCTTTTCTTCAGCGTCCTCATCGGCATCCCGCTCGGGGTGCTTCTCATCATCACCTCGCCGGGACATCTCTGGCCGAAGCGCTGGCTGAACGAAGCCCTCGGCGCCGTCGTCAACGTGTTCCGCTCGGTGCCGTACATCGTCCTCATCCTCTGGACGATCCCCGTCTCCCGGGCCCTCATCGGCACCTCCTACGGCACGAACGCGGCGATCATCTCCCTCGTCGCCGGCGCCGCGCCGTTTTTCGCCCGCCTCGTCGAAAGCGCGATGCGGGAAGTCGGCCGCGGCGTCATCGAGGCGGCTCAGGCGATGGGCGCCCGGACGGTCGACATCATCTGGAAAGTGCTCATCCCGGAGAGCCTTCCGGGAATCGTCTCCGGCATCACCGTCACCGCCGTCGCCCTCGTGAGTTACTCGGCGATGGCCGGCCTCGTCGCCGGCGGCGGCCTCGGCGCCCTCGCCTGGAACGAAGGCTACAACTCCTTCAAAAACGACATCCTCCTCGTCGCGACCGTCCTTCTCATCGCCATCGTCCAGGTGCTGCAGTGGATCGGCGACCGGATCGTTCGGCGGCTGGACAGGCGCTGACGGCCGGATCGGACGACCCTCGCGGCGCATTCCCATGCCAGGCCGCCCGTCTGCCCGCCCTTCATGCGCTTTTCGGACGCTCCCGCGCCCAGCCGGCGCGTTGACCATACACCTGGGTACCGCCGGAAAAGAGGCGGCGACGGCGCCGCAAAACGGCGTCCGACCGATTGATCCGCACGATCCTGAACCTTAAGGGGGGATTCGCATGTTCCGTCGCCCGTTCAAAGGCGGAGCCATCTTCCTCGTCCTCGCCGCACTTCTCATCCTCGGCGCCTGCGGCACGAAGACCGCGCCCGGTGAGGGAACCGGTCCCGCCGGCGGCGAAAGCAAAACCGACTCGGCGAAGCCGGAGACGCTCACCGTCGGCGCGTCGCAGGAGCCGCACGCCCAGATCTTAAATGACGTCGTCAAGCCGAAGCTCAAGGACGAAGGCATCGACCTCAAAGTCGTCGTCTTCCAGGATTACGTCCAGCCGAACGTCAAGCTCGCCGAAAAAGAACTGGATGCCAACTACTTCCAGCACATTCCCTTCCTCGAAAAGACCAACCAGGAAAAAGGGTATGATCTCATCCCCGTCTGCGGGGTCCACATCGAGCCGTTGGGCGCTTACGTCGCCAAGGGCAAAAACTACAAGTCGGCGGCCGATCTTCCCGACGGCGCCACGATCGCCATCACGAACGACCCGACGAACCAGGGGAGAATGTTGCTGCTTCTCGAGCGGGAGGGCTTGATCAAACTGGCCGAGGGGAAAGGGGCCAGCGCCACCACGACCGACATCGTCGAGAACCCGAAGCATCTGAAGTTCCTGCCCATGGACGCGCCGCTTCTTCCCCGGGCCCTTGAGGACCCGAAGGTCGATCTCGCCCTCATCAACACGAACTTTGCCCTTCAGGCCGGTCTGAACCCGACGAAAGACGCCATCTTCATGGAAGACAAGACGTCGCCGTACGTCAACGTCGTCGCCGTGCGGCCGGAGTCGAAGGAGGACCCGCGGATTCAAAAGCTCTGCGACGTTCTGCTTTCGGACGACGTCAAGCAGTATATCGAAGAGAAGTACCAGGGCGCCGTCGTCCCGGCGCAGGTCCGCTATTGAATCCTTGGCAAACGGCCCTTCGTTCCCGTTTGACCCGGCGAAAGGTCGGACCTTTCGCCGGGCTTTTTTCCGATTGACCGTAGAGAGCGGCCGGAGTATGCTGGGGAGGAAATCGATGAAAGGGTAAGGGGTGGAACGTTGAAATCGTTTCGGGCGCAAGACTGGGCGCCGCTTCTTCGGCCGTATGCCAGACCCGACCTCCGGTACAGCCTGTGGCAAGTGACGCATACCGGCCTTGCGCTTGTTGTGCTGTTTAGCCTGGCGTATCGCGCCGCCGCTTTTTTCCTGCCCCTTGCCCTCGCGATCGACGGTGTGGCGGCGCTTTTTCTGGTACGTTTGTTTATCTTGCAGCACGACGCCGGGCACGGCTCCCTTTTCCCCCGCCGGTGGATGAACGAGGCGTTCGGTTTTGCCAGCGGCGTGGTGACGCTCGTCCCGTACCACTCCTGGAAATGGCAGCATGCCCGCCATCACGCCACCAGCGGCAACCTGGACAAGCGCGGCGTCGGCGACATCCTGACGTGGACGGTCGACGAGTATTTGCGCGCCTCGCCGTGGGCACGCTTCAAGTATCGCGTCTATCGCAATCCGTGGGTCATGTTTTTCATCGGCCCGATCGCCGTGTTCATGATCGCCTATCGTTTTCCGCTCGGCTTCGGCGGAGAGAAGCCGTTCATCCGGAAAACCGTGGTGCTCACCAACCTCGTCATCGCCTTCGCCCTGGGAGGCGCCGCGTTGGTCTGGGGGGCGAAGGCCCTGCTCTGGGTCTATTTCCCGAGCCTGTACCTGGCGGGGATGATCGGTATTTTCCTGTTCTATGTGCAGCACCAGTTCGAGGATGCCTACTGGTCTTGCGATCCGGAGTGGGAATATGTTCGGGCGGCGATGGAAGGAAGCACGTATTTGAAACTGCCGCGACCGTTGCAATGGGTGACGGGGAACATCGGTTTTCACCACATTCACCACCTCGCTCCGGGCATCCCCAACTACCGGCTGGAAAAAGTGCAGAAAGAAGTACCGCTCGTCCGGGTGGCGCTGACGGTGACGCTCAAAGATGCGCTTTTCGTCGCCTTCGCCGACCTTCATCTGTTCGATGAAGCGACGCGGAAATTGATCGGGTTTCGCGACGTTGCCCCACGCCTCAAGAAGGGCCAAGCCGCCGCGAAGAAAGCCAAAGCCGGCGCCGGACCAAACGAGCGGAAAGCGAAGGCCCACGGGACGTGAGCGGAAACGGGAGTTCTGAACGCGCCGTCGCCGAAGCGGTTCTGGGCGACGCCGTCCCTCGATGCCGAACGCAGAATGAAGGGCGCATGCCTTCTGCCGAAATCTGCTATAATCGACGAGGGGGGATGTCCATGCAATACCGCAAGATCGGCAAAACCGGCCTGCGCGTCAGCGAGATCAGCCTCGGCAGCTGGCTTACATACGGTCGGTCGGTGGACCGGGAGACGGCCATCCGGACGATTCACCGCGCTTACGAACTCGGCATCAACTTCTTCGACACGGCGAACGTCTACGCCCGCGGGGAGGCGGAAAGGGTCGTCGGCGAGGCGCTCAGAGCGTTTCCCCGCGAATCGGTGGTGATCGCGACGAAAGTGTTCTGGCCGATGGGCGACGGTCCGAACGATCGGGGGCTTTCCCGCAAGCACATCATGGAGCAGGCCCACGCGAGCTTAAAGCGCCTCGGCGTCGACTACGTGGACATCTATTACGCCCACCGCTACGACCCCGAGACGCCGGTCGAGGAGACGCTCCGGGCCTTTGACGACCTCGTCCGGCAGGGGAAAGTCCTCTACGTCGGCGTGAGCGAGTGGACGGCGGCCCAGATTCGGGAAGCCCTTCAGGTCGCCGACCGCTACCTCCTCGACCGGATCGTCGTCAACCAGCCGGTGTACAACATGCTGAACCGCTACATTGAAAAAGAAATCATCCCCCTCGGAGAAAAAGAGGGCATCGGCCAGGTCGTCTTTTCCCCGCTCGCGCAGGGGGTACTCACCGGCAAGTACAAGCCCGGAGTCCCGGCGCCGGCCGGAAGCCGCGGCGCCGATCCGGAAGCCGGCGCCTTTGTCCAGCGGTATCTTACCGACGATCAGCTGAAAAAGGCCGAACAACTCGCGGCCCTGGCCCGAGAACTCGACCTCACCCCGGCCCAGCTCGCCCTGGCGTGGGTCCTCCGGCAACCCAACGTCGCGAGCGCCATCGTCGGCGCCACCCGACCGGAGCAGATCGAAGAAAACGCCAAAGCCTCCGGCGTCGTCCTTTCCGCCGATGTCCTCGAACGGATCGAAGCGATCTTAAACGGCGAAGGAGAGACCGTTCGGTGAGCCCCTTCTGGCGGAAGAAAACCGTCGAGGAAGCCCGGGAGCTCGCCGAAGAACGGGAATACAAGCTGAAGCGCGAGCTGGGACCGCTTCAGCTCATGCTCCTCGTTCTCGGCTCGACGATCGGTGCCGGCATCTTCGTCCTGCCGGGAACGGTCGCCCACCACTATGCCGGCCCCGGCGTCATCGCTTCGTTTGCCCTAAGCGGCCTCGTCACCATCGCCGTCGGCCTGGCTTACGTCGAATTCGCCTCGATGGTCCCGGTCGCCGGGAGCGCCTACACGTATGCCTACGTCGCCCTCGGCGAGATCCTCGCCTGGATCGTCGGCTGGGACCTCATCTTCGAGTTTACCGTCATCACTTCAACCGTCGCCGTCGGCTGGTCCGGCTACGTCGTCGAGATCGCCCGCTCCGCCGGCCTGTCGCTTCCGGAGCCCCTCACCCGGGACCTCGCCCACGGCGGCATCGTCAATCTGCCGGCCGTCTTGGGCCTCCTCCTCGTCGCGTCCATCGCTCTGGCCGGCATTCGTCTCGTCGGACAAGCGAACGCCTTATTTACGTGGATCAAGGTCGCCGCGATCCTCTTTTTCATCGCCGTCGGGGTCGGCTACGTCGATCCCGCCCACTGGCAGCCGTTTGCCCCGTACGGCTTAAGCGGCATCCTCACCGGCGCGGCCCTCGTCTTTTTTGCTTACACCGGCTTTGACGGCGTGACGACCGTCCTCGAAGAAGTCAAAAACCCCCAGCGGACGATCCCGATCGCCCTTCTCGGCGGGCTCATCCTGCTCACCCTCTTTTACGTCGTCGTCGCCGCGGTCATGCTCGGCATGGTGCCGTACACCGATCTCGACGTCCCGGACCCGGCGGCCTACGCCCTGGCCCGGGTCGGCATCCGCTGGGGAAGCGCGCTCCTTTCGGCGGCGGTCGTCTTCGGCCTCATCGCCACGATGCTCGGAAACGGCCTTTCCGCCACCCGCATCCTCTTCGCCCTCGGCCGGGACGGCCTTCTCCCGCCGGCGATCGCCCGCGTGCACCCGACCCGCCGGGTGCCGACGATGGCGACGGTCCTCGTCTTCGGCACCAGCATCATCCTCGCCGGCTTTCTCTCGATCGGCGAGCTCGCGGAGCTCGCCAACATCGGCGGACTTTCGGCCTTTTTGCTCACGACCGTCTCCGTCGTCGTCATGCGCTTCCGGCGACCGGATGAGCCGCGGGTCTTCAAAGTGCCGGCCCTCTGGCTGTTTGCCCCGATCGGCATCGTCGGCTCCCTCGTCCTCATCGCGTCTTTGCCGGCGGTGACGTTCGTCCGCTTCGGCCTCTGGCTCCTTCTCGGACTCGTCGTCTACTTCGGCTACGGCATCCGCCACGCCCGGATCGCCCGCTGAAGGGTCCCGGCAAGGGGCGGCACCGACCGTCAGCCATCGTCCGGCCGAAAGGAGCGCCGGACGAAGGGGAGGAGAAAGCCGGCGGCGGCCATAAACGCCGCCGGACCGCGGCAGGGCGCCGGCAGGACGTCCCAACCGGCAAGGGCGATGAGGACGGCGGCGGCGCGAACCGTCCACGGAGAGCGGAACACCGCCTCCGGCAGCCCCCAGACGGCCAAAAACGCCGCCCAGAGCCCGCCGAGGACGGCGGCAAAGCCGGGAAGGCCTGCCGGGAGCCAGCCGGCGCCGATGACGAGCTGATCGGCGCTTAAGGCGAGGTCGAGCAGGAGGACCGCGAAAAGCCCCTGGGCGATCGCCACCGCCCGCCGAAGCCCCGCCCATCGCGCGGGGACCGTTTCGCGTTCCGGGAGCGGAGGGCGGAACGACTGCCCGAGGATGAGGGCGGCCAGCCCGAACGCATACAGTCCCACCGGGCAGGCGACGGTCGGGCGGGCGAGCGCCGGCGCGATCTGTTGCATCGCCGACCCCCGGACGAGGGCCACCAGCGAGACCACTGCGAAAAGTGCCGGGCGGGAGAGGGCAAACCGCCGCCGAACGACGGCGGTGAGGACAAGGACGTTGTCGAGCTCCGTCACCGCGTTAAACAAAAGCGCCGGCCAAAACCCGTTCACCGATCGGCCTCCTCGCTGCCGCCGTTTCCGAACGCCTGGGTTTCCGGCTTTTTTCTCCTTTTTTGTTTATGACGGCCGGGCCGACCGGCATGACCGAAGCGACGCGAGGTGAAGCGACATCCGCCCCTTCGATTACGGTGACCTCGTCCTGTTCATCGATGCCAAAGGGCGTTCTTTCCTCCGCCGGCTCCGGCGGGGCCAGGTCGCCCAGACCCCCTCCGGGAGCATCGTCCGTCACGACGACGTCGTCGGCCGTCCCGAGGGAAGCCTCATCCCGACGAGCGCCGGCCAGACGGTGCTGGCGATTCGGCCGACGCTCGAAGACTACATCATGACGATGCCCCGCCGGACGCAGATTCTTTATCCGAAAGATCTCGGACGCATCCTCCTTCGCGGAGATCTTCGCCCCGGCGCCCGGGTGATGGAATCGGGCGTCGGCTCCGGCGCGGCGACGCTCGTCCTGCTTCGCGCCGTCGGCCCGGAAGGGTTGGTCGTCTCCTACGAGCGGCGGCCGGAGTTTGCCGAACTCGCCCGGGAAAACGTCCGCCGCTTTTTCGGCACCGATCCGCCGAACTGGCGCCTCGAAGTCCGGGACGTTTACCGCGGCATCGACGAGCGGGAGCTCGACCTTCTGCTCCTCGACGTGCCGGAGCCGGAGCAGGCGATCGCCGGCGCCGAGACGGCCGTCCGTCCCGGCGGCCTCCTTCTCGTCTGGCTGCCGACGACGAACCAGCTGCACAAGTTCGTCTCCTCCATCTCGGGCCGACCCGGCTGGGGACCGATCGAAGTCGAAGAACTCCTTCTTCGGCCGTGGCACGCCACGCCGGAAAGCGTTCGGCCGGACCACCGCATGGTCGCCCACACCGGCTTTCTCATCCGCCTGCGGCGCCTTGCGGCCGGCGTCGTCGTTGAGGCTGAGGGCGAAGCGGAAGGCGGGGCGGACGTTGATGGCGGTGCCGGCGCCGACGAAGAAACCGACGCGCGCGAGCGTTAAACGCAAACGTTAACGAAGCGCGATGATATCGCAGGGGTCAGGGACAAAACAGCGGGGAGGCGATGGAGATGTCCCGACGGTATGTCATCATCGGCGGCGATGCCGCCGGCATGAGCGCGGCGTCCCAGATCCGCCGCCTCGATCCGGATGCGACGATCGACGTGTTCGAGCGGGACAACGTCGTTTCATACGCCCAGTGCGGGCTTCCGTACTACATCGGCGGCCTCGTCCCTTCCGCCGAGCGCCTCGTCGCGCGGACAAAGCAAGAATTCGAGGAAAAATACAACATCCGGGTCCATCTCCGGCACGAGGCGACCGCCGTCGACCCGACCGCCAAAATCGTCGCCGTCACCGATTTCGCCACCGGAGACACCCGCACCGTTCCGTACGACAAGCTGCTCATCGCCACCGGCGCCCGGCCCATCCTGCCGGGGTGGGAAGGACGGGACCTCGCCGGCGTCTTTCCGCTGAAAACCCTCGGCGACGCCGAGCGGATCCTCGCCGACCTTCGGGACCGTCCCGTCGAGCGGGTCGTGATCATCGGCGGCGGCTACATCGGCCTCGAGATGGCAGAAGCGTTCCACCTCCTCGGGAAGACGGTGACCGTCCTCGACCTCGCGCCGCAGCTGGCCCTCACCTTTGACGCCGACATGGCGGACCTCGCCCGGGACGCCTTGGAGCGCCACGGCATCGCCGTCGGCCTCGGCGAAGAAGTGCGGCGCCTCGAAGGGGAAGGGGGGCGCGTCCGGGCCGTCGTCACGAACAAAAACACGTATCCCGCCGACCTCGTTCTGGTCGCCGTCGGCGTCGTGCCGAACAGCGAGCTTGCCCGGGAAGCCGGCGCCGAGCTCGGCCCGAAAGGCGCCATCCGGGTGAACGACCGGATGGAGACGAGCCTCCCGGATGTGTACGCCGCCGGCGACTGCGCCACGCAGTTCCACCGGATCAAGGGCGCCGACGACTTCGTCCCCCTCGGCACCCACGCCAACAAGCAAGGCCGGGTCGCCGGAACGAACATGACCGGTGGAGACGCCCGCTTCGCCGGCATCGTCGGGAGCGCGATCATGAAGGTGCTCGACATCGCCATGGGACGCACCGGCCTATCGAGCCGCGAAGCGGAGGCCCTCGGCGTGCCCTTCGAAACCGTCCGCATCCGTTCCCGGGCCCACGCCCGCTATTATCCCGACAACGCCGAGCTTCACGTGAAGCTCCTCTTCCGGCGCGACGACCGGCGCCTTTTGGGCGGACAGATTGTCGGCAAAGCCGGCGTCGACAAGCGGGTGGATGTCCTGGCGACGGCCCTCTACCACGGGATGACGATTGACGAGCTCGAAGCGCTGGATCTTTCGTACGCGCCGCCGTTCAACGCCGTCTGGGATCCGCTGCAGCAGGCGGCGACGGTGGCGAAAAAAGCCGATCGTCGGGCGGAGCGATAAACTTCCGTCCCGCTCGGTGCACACGCCGTCCCCGAACGGGACACGAGCTGCCGACGGTGACCGTCCGTGTCCAATCGTTGAACGGGCGGGGGCCGTTGGCGGCCGTTTTTATTGTACCCATGCTAAAAACCAGCAAAAACAAGCCCGATTCGACACCTTTGCAAACGAGCGGAAAATCCCTTTTCACGAGAAAGCGATTTCCCTTAAACTGAAAGTGAAAGAAAACACATTCTGCCCGTCACCGGCGGCCGGAGGCGGCGGCCGGCGGTCACCGGACGGGTCTTCAGAGAGGGGCGTGACCGATGAACGGCAACGACCGCGCCGACGGCGCCGCCAAACGGATGTGGACCGCCATCATTCTCCTGCTCGCCATCGTCTTCGTCCTCATCGTCGGCAACGAAATCCGCACCGCCCTGGCAACCGCCGGGAAAGGGCCGGAAAAAACGCCGGCCTCCGATGCCGCCGCTTCCGCCGGCGCCCAGGCGCCGACCACCGCCGTCCCGAAACCGAAGCCGGATTTGAGCCAGGTCCCCGACGGGCCGGAGGGAGAAGCGATCAAGTACGGCTACAGGCTGATGAACGAGACGAACACCCTCCTCCCGGATTACGTCGGCAACGACCTTTCCTGCTCCAGCTGTCACGCCAACGGCGGCATGGACGATACGTCGCCGTACTTAGGCGTCGCCGCCGTCTTCCCGCAGTACATTTCCCGTTCCGGCAAAGTGCTCACGCTGGAAGACCGCATCAACGGCTGCTTCATGCGCAGCATGAACGGCAAACCCCTCCCGTACAACTCCGACGAGATGCGGGCGATGGTCGCCTATCTCACCTTCATCTCCGAAGGCGTGCCGATCGGCATCAAAGAACGGCCGTGGATCGTGAAGAACCGGGTGGAAGCCTACCGGGACATGACGGCCCCGAACCTGGAAGAAGGGAAAAAGCTGTACGAGCAGGCTTGCGCCGCCTGCCACGGCCAAAACGGCGAAGGCACCGGCCCGACGACCGGCCCGGCCCTCTGGGGCGATCGCTCCTTCAACATCGGCGCCGGGATGGCCCGCATCGGCACGATGGCCGGCTACATCAAGCGCAACATGCCCCTCGGCCAGATGGGCGGCATCAAACAGGGGGAGCTCACCGACGAGCAGGCGGTGAACCTGGCCGCCTACATCCTCTCCCACGACCGGCCGGACTTCGCCCCCAAGGGGAAAGACTGGCCGAACGGCGACGCGCCGGACGACGCGGCGTACATCACCGACGCGGAGCGGGAAAAAGGCTTCGACCCGTCTTCGGCGCCGTGGTACAAAGGCTACGCCGAACGGGCGATCGAAGCCGCCAAATCCGCCAAATCGGGCGCCGGACAAAAGCGTTAGGACGAGGCCCGAACCCCTTCGGCCTCCGGAACGTACATTGCCGGTAGAACGGTGTTCTGCCGGCTTTTTGTTTTCCGCCGCGTTCCGGCTGGACGGGGCTCATCGGCGGATTGGGCGGCCGCGGCCCGACGATCCGGCGGCCGCTTGTTTCCACACCAGAAGGGCAAAAGGAGGCAGGTCGATGTCCAAATTGATCGTCCTCGATCCGGGGCATGGCGGCCGAGACCCCGGGGCGGTCGGTTTTGGGCTTACGGAAAAAGCGTCGGCGCTCGACCTGGCTCAGAAGATTCGCTCGGCGCTCCTCGACCGATACGACGTCCGGGTCGAGCTCACCCGGACGGAGGACGTCACCGTTCCGCTTGCCGATCGGGCAGCGTTTGCGAACCGGCTTCGGGCTGATTTTTTCTTTTCGGTCCATCATAACGCCTTCGACGGCCGGGCCCGGGGTTTTGAATCATATATCTATCGGGGCGCCGTCTCGCCCTTCACCGAAGTCGCCCAGCGGTGGATTCATGCCGAAATCATGCGGGCGCTTAAACCCTACGGCGTCGCCGATCGAGGGGTGAAGCGGGCCGACTTCGCCGTCCTCAGGCTGACGGCCATGCCGGCCCTACTCGGCGAATTTCTCTTTATCGACAATGCCGAAGACAATGCCCTCCTCCGGAATCCGGCGGCCCGGACGGCGATGGCCGAAGCGACCGCGGAAGGGTTGGCCCGGATGCTCGATCTCGCGCCGCGATCGTCCCCGCCGGCGCCCCTGTTGCCTCCGGAGACGGCCGGCCCTCCGGCATCGGACGCCACCGCCGGGACGCCCCTTCAACCTCCGACCCTTTTTTCGGCCGGGTCGCCGCTTTACCGCGTTCAGGTGGGCGCCTTTTCCGATCGTTCGAGCGCCGAGGCGCTTTTGCGGCGGTTGAAAACGCTCGGCTTTCACGACGCGTGGATCGTCGGACCGACGGAACGCTGAGCGGGCGCCGGTGAGGCGGGCGCCGAGCGACGAAGAAGGCGTGTTTAGGCTGGCGCTTGGCGACGCCGGCAAAACTTGACGACGCCATCAAAAAAGGATATATAGAAGTCAAAGCCGATCGTCGAAGGGCGCCCGAGCGCCCGCTCCGACATCCGCATAATCCGCAAGGCAAAGGCGCATAACCGGCGATGACGAAGGCCATGCGTCGGGGGCTTCTGCGGTCCAGAGAGGCGCGCCCGCGGCTGAAAGGCGGCCCCGCACCCCTCGACGTCCCCCCTTCGGAGCTCCTCGCGAAGAGCGAGGCGGCGGTGCTCCGATATCGGCACCGAGCGGGCCCGACCGGCGGACGGTTCCCTCCGGCCGCCGCCGGATCGGCCAACGAAGGTGGTACCGCGGAAGCGACGCTTTCGCCCTTCACGGGCGAAAGCGTTTTTTCGTATCAGGGGAGGGAAGCCGATGGCCCGATGGGTGGTGAAAATCGGCTCGAGCAGCCTGACCGGCGACGACGGCCGATTTCGGCCGGATCGGCTTGAAGCGCTGGTCGACGACATCGCCGGCCTACGGCGGGCGGGGCAGGCGGTCGTCCTCGTCTCCTCCGGCGCCGTCGCCCTCGGCCGGGACGCCCTCGGCTGGCGGCGGCCGCTGACGGTGCCGGAGAAGCAGGCGGCGGCCGCCGTCGGCCAGGGAATGCTCATGGAACACTATCGCCGGGCGGCGGCCCGGCACGGCCTCGTCGTCGGCCAGCTGCTTCTTTCCCGGGATGACTTCGACCACCGGGAGCGCTACCTCCATACCCGTTCGACGGCGGAGATGCTCCTTTCCCACGGGGTCCTTCCGATCATCAATGAAAACGACACCGTCGCCGTCGATGAAATCCGCGTCGGAGACAACGACACCCTTGCCGCCCGGGTGGCGATCGCCCTCGACGCCGAGCGGCTCGTCCTCCTCACGGACACCGACGGCCTCTACGAGGCCGACCCCCGCAAAGTCCCCGGCGCCCGGCGGATCGAGCGGGTCGAAGCGTGGGATGACGCCCTTCTTGCCCTCGCCGGCGGCGCCGGGACGAGCGTCGGCACCGGAGGCATGCGGACGAAACTCCTCGCCGCCCGCCTCGCCGTCCTCGCCGGAATCGACGTCATCATCGCCCGGGCGGAGCCCGGCGTCCTTCAGGCCCTCTACGCCGGAGAAAGCCGCGGCACCCGTTTTTTCCCGGCGAGGCGCTACGCGGGAAAAAAACGCTGGCTCGCCGCCGCGCTCCGGCCGGCCGGCGCGATCGTCGTCGACGCCGGCGCCCGGGACGCCCTCGTCGCCGGCGGAAAGAGCCTCCTTTTTCCGGGCATCGTCGCCGTCGAAGGGCAGTTCGACGAACACGCCACCGTCACCGTCCGGGGTCCGGACGGGGAGGAGATCGGCCGGGGGATCTCCCGATTCGGCGCCGCCGACCTCCGGCTTCTTCTGGAGCGCCGGGCGCGGGAAGGAAAGGGCGCCGTCCGGGGGATCGGCGTCGTCATCCACCGGGACGACTTTGTGCTCACCGTGCCGGCGGGCGGCGCCCGGCCGTCAAAAGACGCCCGACCATAAAAAGAAGACGCCCGGCTGTAAAATCCGTCACGGCTTCCTGGCGACTTCTCCCAAGCCGGTGATTTCTTCCAAAACGGGTGACTTCTTTCCTAGGAGGGATCGGCCATGTCGATGTCGACTTCGATGTCATCGCCGGATCCGGCGATCGCCGCCCGCAAGGCAGAGGTGGAGGCGCTCCTTCGCGCCGCCCGGGCCGCCGCCGGGGCGGTCGGCCGGGCCGAAACGGAAACGAAAAACGCCGTGCTTCGAACGATGGGGGAGGTCCTCTGGCGGGAGCGGGAAGCGATCCTCGCCGCCAACGCCGAGGACGTCCGCGAAGCCGCCGGACGGGGGACGCCGAGGGCCCGGCTGGACCGGCTCACGCTGACCGAAGGCCGCCTCCGGAGCATGATCGAAGGTCTGGAGGCCGTCGCGGCCCTGCCCGATCCCGTCGGCCGCGTCGCCGCCGCCTGGACGCGGCCGAACGGCCTCCGCATCGAAAAGGTCCACGTGCCGTTCGGCGTCATCGCCATCATCTACGAAGCGCGCCCGAACGTCACCGTCGACGCCGCCGCCCTGGCGCTCAAGGCCGGCTCTGCCGTCGTCCTCCGGGGGAGCCGGGACGCCCTGCGGACGAACAGCGCCCTCGTCGCGGCGCTTCAGGCGGCCCTAGAAGCCCGCGGCTTTCCGCCGTCGGCCGTGACCCTCATCAAGCGGCCCGAACGGGAAGTCGTCGACGACCTCATCACCGCTCGGGGGCTCATCGACCTCGTCATCCCGCGGGGCGGCGCCGGCCTCATCCGCCGAGTCGTCGACGGGGCGCGGGTGCCGGTGATCGAAACGGGCATCGGCAACAACCACCTGTACGTCGACCGGGCGGCGGACGTCGCCATGGCCGTCCGCCTCGCCGTCGACGCCAAGGTCGACCGGCCGTCGGTCTGCAACGCCATCGAGACCCTCCTCGTGCATCGGGAAATCGCCGAGGCGTTTCTTCCGGAAGCCGGCCGCGCCCTTTCCGGCCTCGGCGTCGAGCTTCGGGCCTGTCCCCGGGCGCTCGAGATCTTCGCGGCCCACGGCATTCCGGCCCGCCCGGCGACGGACGAGGACTATGCCGAAGAATTTCTCGACCTCATCCTCGCCGTTCGGGTGGTCGACGATCTGGACGAAGCGCTCCAGCACATCGCCCGGTACGGCACGAATCATTCCGAAGCGATCGTCACCGACGATCCGGAAGCCGCCCGGCGCTTTCTCACCGAAGTCGACGCCGCCGCCGTCTATCACAACGCGTCCACCCGCTTTACGGACGGTGGCGAATTCGGCTTCGGCGCCGAGATGGGCATCTCCACCCAGAAGCTTCACGCCCGCGGCCCGGTCGGCCTCCCGGAACTGACGACCGTTCGCTACCGAATCGTCGGTCACGGCCAGATTCGCGGCCCGGAGCGGGTCGGCGGCGGCGAGCGTTTGCCCGTTTAAGGCTTGGCGCTGGCCCCCGGCCGGCCTGGACGTCGGCCGGGGAACTGTTCGTTCTTTCCCTCTTTGGGCAAAAGCCCGTTTTCTCATCGGAGTTCGGCGCTTCGCCGAGGCAAGGAGGAGGGAGGGAAGGAGAGGCGACTCGACCAGCAAAGCCTTTTTCGAGCTAAGGACCGGTTTTTTGTGCTTTTTCATTGCTTCTCCAACCGGTTCCTCGCACGGCGCCGACAGCACCGGAATATCGTCATGGGTGTCCCATTCGGTCAGCGTGGCCCCGATAACGATCGGCCCCTCGGTAAAATGAGCCAGCCGCTCATAAAGCCGCGGGGCCATCTCGCGATTGCCCGCTTTTCTTTTGGCTTTTTCATCGCGGCCATTTTGAACCGAAGCGGATCGGCGGTGGCGAGCGCTTACCCGTTTCCGATCGGGTTTTTACCTTGCCAGCGCCGCCTCGGCGACGGTCGGATCGACCACCGCTTCATAGGGGAGAGGATGCTCAAGCCGCCCGGCTTCCCGGATGAGCTCGAGCGTTCGGGCGTAATCTTCTTTGGGCGGCAGCGGATCGTGGCTCCAGACGTCCTGGCTTCTCAGCCGTTCGAGAATCTTGAGGGCCACTTCCCGGTCAAGGCCGGAAAAGTCGTCTTTGAGCGCTTTGTAAACCGTCGCATCGTCATGTTCGAGCACATAGGTCTGTGCTCGGGCAATCGCCCGCGTAAAAGCGACGAAGGCGTCGCGATCGGTCTCCAACCGGGAACGCCGCGTCAAGTAAGACGTATACAGGACGGTCCCGGCCTCCTCGCCGAGGCCGGCCACGACATAACCTTTTCCGGCCCGCTCCACCTGGGAGGCAAACGGCTCAAATAGCTGAACGACGTCCCCCGTTCCGGCCATAAACGCCGGAGCCAGGTTGGCGTAATCGACGTTTTGCAGGTACTCGAGATCCCGGCCCGGCTCAAGGCCGTGTTTCCGCAAAATGTGCTGGGCGATCGTGTCGGGCATGCCCCCTTTCCTCTGGGCAAGATACGCTTTTCCGCGCAGATCTTCCCAGCGGAAATTCGGCATCGGCTCCCGGGCGACGAGAAAGCTTCCGTCCCGCTGCGTCAGGCGAGCAAAGACGACGATCGGATCGCTCGGGTTCTGGGCGTTGACGTAGACCGCCATTTCGGCGCCGACGAGGATGAGGTCCGCCTGCCCCGAAAGAAGCGCCGTCGTCACCTTGTCGCCCCCTTCTCCGGAGACGATCTCGACGTCGAGGCCTTCTTCCCGGAAAAAGCCGAGATTTTTCGCCACGTACTGCGGCGCATAGAAAAGCGAATGGGTCACCTCATAAAGCTTCAGCTTTTTGAGCGCCTTCGCCGGCGCCGCATCCTGCCTTCCGTCAGACGGGGCCACCTCCGCTCCCGATGCTCCTTTGCCGCCGCCAGCCGGCACCGATTCCGCTTGAGAGCCTTTCGGACCGTCCGGCGCTGTTTTCTGACAGGCGCCAAGAAGAACGAGGGAAGCGACGACGAACGCGGCGAGCGCCCAACGAATCCTTCGCCGCATCGTTCGAAATCCCCCGGCATGGTCCGGAGCCGCCATTTTGCTGCCTCCTTTCGTCGGTTAGGCGTTCGTCATACGATATGCGCCAGGAAAGAAGCCGGTGACGAACGTCGAAACAAAAACAGATTGGGTCCCCTTACGCCAGGGGAAAGCGCACCTGCAAAAATGAGGGATTGTCCTCGAGAAATTATTTATATATAGTCTAAGTGCGATCATAAATTCAATCCCTGGGTGAAGAGGAGGCGAACCGATGTATTTGCGCATCGACCGACTGCAGATCGAGCTGCCGCGGGTGACCGACCCCGATCCCGATGCGGCCGCCGCGGTTCAGGAGCTGTTCGGCGGGCGATTTGGCGAGATGTCGACCTTGATGAACTACACGATGCAGTCGTTCAATTTCCGGCAGAAAAAAGCGCTGCGCCCGTACTACAGCCTGATCGCCAACATCGCCGCCGAAGAGCTCGGCCACATCGAACTTGTCGCCAACACCGTCAACCTTTTGCTCGAAGGCTCCGTTGACGATCGACCGCCGACAGAAGCGCCCCTTGCCGGCGGGACGGCGAAGCGGAACAGCCACTTTTCCATCCTCACCGGCCGGACGGCGCTGGCGACCAACTCGATGGGCGCTCCGTGGCAGGGAGATTACGTGTTCAACAGCGGTGACCTCGTCCTCGATCTTTTGCACAATTTCTTTCTGGAAAACGGAGCCCGCATGCACAAACTCCGCGTCTATGAAATGACGACGCATCCGGTCGCCCGCGAGATGATCGGTTATCTCCTCGTCCGAGGCGGCGTCCATGCCCTGTCGTACGCCCTCGCCCTTGAATCTCTGACCGGCGTCGAGGTGAAGAAACTGTTGCCGATCCCGAAGATTTCCGACGAAAGAATTCCTGAGGCGAAAAAATACCGGGACCAAGGCCTGCACCGGCGTCTCTATCGCTTCAGCCCCGACGATTATCGCGAGATCGCGGCCCTTTGGAAAGGGGAGCATCCCGACGGCGGCACGCTCGACGTGGTCGACGGTCCGCCGGAAGGCGGGGAGATCCCCGATCTTGCAGCCATCCCGAACGCCTTCGCTCCTGGCTATCATCCGGAAGAACTGGCGGAGATTGCCGCGGCGATCATGAAGCGGAGCACGAGATTATAAGTAAAATGACACGAATGTAAAGGGCTTGCGTTTTTGCAAGCCCTTTTTTCGATGGATTGCACGATGCGATGAGGGAAGATTCCGGGAAAGGATCGATGGAACGGCGTGATCGTTATGGTATAATGATACGATAGATGCGACGGGATGATGAACTCGGGCTTGCGATCATTCTCAGAAGCCGGGATCGTGAAAAAAGGGAAGGAAGCGAGGAAGCAGAAGCGGAAAGTGAATCAAGAAAGAATGCAAGAAAGGATGAAGTCGGGCGAATGAAAGGGAAGAAAGGGGGATCGCTCCTAATGGCAGGCCGCCGGCCGAATTCGACGGAAACAATCGCTCGGCGGATCCTCTCGACGGATTTTAGGCGGCCGGTGCCTTCCTTTGAAACCGGAACGGCGATCCACGAAGACGGCACGAACACGCCAACGCGTATGGCCGGAATCGTTTTGGTCATGTTGTCGAAAGGATCGACGCCGGACATCTCGCTCATCTGAACGCCGTCCGGCGCCGGCGTCCTTCGGGTCGGCCTGTACGACACCGAGGCGGGCAAATTCATCTGGATCGACTCGGGCCTCAAGCTGCCCTTCGAACCGTCCTGACGGTGCCGAAAGACGGACATTACAGCGTCGCGCTCGGCAACAAGACCGATGAGATGCTCTTTGTGATGTGTTTGTGATGAGAAGGGATGGTATGCGTATTGAACGGACGGATGCGAAAAACGACCGGGGCGATCGGACGGACTTTGCTTTTTTCCTTTGCCGCTTCCCTTATTTTTCCGATCGCCTTCGCCGCCTTGCTCTCCGCCTGCAGCGCGGAATCGGATCGCCGGCCGCCGGAAGCTTCGACGCCGGATCCGGAACGCTCGCCGGGCGCTGCGATTTCCATGCGGGGACACCTGGCGGCCGTCGACCGGGAAAACGGGCGCCTCGTCCTGACCCGCCTGAACGTCGATGCCGCCGGTCGTCCGATCGTCGCCGTGGAGACGTTCCGCTATGGCGAAGGGACGTCGATTACTGACCCCTCCGGGACGCCACTGCCTGCGGAGTCCCTTCGCCTCGGCGATTTCTTGGACGTCAGCGGGGCCGGTGGGGAAGAGCAGGGTGCGATTCCGACGCTGAATAAGATCGTCCGGCTCGAGAAAGGGATCGCGACGCCGGATGGAGACGCAAGCGGTGAAAAAGCGAACCAACCGGTTGCCGACGGGGACGCCGCAACGTCCGACGTTGCCGCGCTCGTCCGAAAGGCCTTTGCCGTCCTCGAGGCCTGGAAAAAGGAAACGGATTTTTCCACGTTGATCACGGAAGAAGCAGGGGAGGCGGCAAAGTCCGAAGCCGGACCGCCGGGCGCGATCTGGGCCATCTCCGGGGTGGCGCCGCTTGCCGGCGACGGGACGTGGGTCGTCTCGTTCGTCGACGCGTCGCTGTCTTTCGGCCAAGCCGTGCTCGTTCACCGTGACGGCGACGCGACGAACGCCGAGGTGATCACGGCGAAACCGGTCGTGATGAAAAATGCAGCATTTCGCGTTTTCCGGCCGCTCCCATATACGGTGCAAAAAGGAGATTTCCTCATCGAAGGAGAGGCGCGCGTCTTTGAGGGCGTCTTTCACTGGTCGCTCGATGACGGTCATGTCGAATATGGCGGCGACGACGTCCAGCTTGATCGAGCCGCGCCTGCCTGGGCGCCGTTTCGTATCCGTATCGACAAATACGACGGTTCGGCCACCAATCCGTTTTTGAATCTCAATTTGTTCACGCGTTCGCCGAAGGACGGCGAGCCGGACAACCGGCTTACGATTCCGCTCATGGCAAACTCGCTCAGGCCGCTCGACAGCACGAATCCTTAGCCCCGAACCATAGACGCAAGCCCCGAACCATACGGTCAGACGAGCTTGGCGAAAGCCCCGACTTCCGTGCGGCGCGCGGCGGTCGGCGGCTGGTCTCTTTGTCCCTTTTTAGTTTACATGTTTACATAATGTACATTATCGGGCGTAATGTCACGTAACGAAGGGAAACGCGACTCGGATGAGATCTTGCCGCATACCTTTTCTTCTTTCCGTCATTCCGATGCTCGACCCTGTCGTTCCATGAAGCGCCGGCGAAAAACGGGCGGGCTCCGTCCCACACCGCCGGTCGGACAATGCCATATGGTAAGAGCGAAAGGAGGTGCAGCGCATGACCCACGCCGGAACGCCGTATGTCGGCGGTATGAGCCTGTTTGCCTTCGCGATCGTCATCTACGTGCTCCTCGTCATCGTCCTCGATGGTCGTTGGTGGGCGTAATCATCTCGTCGCCGCCGCGCTGCCGAAGGCGGCCGAGGAGACTCCGCAAAGGAGGTGACCGAGATGGCCTTCGCTTCGGCTCAGGCGGGCACGACCCCGGCCGTGACGTACGGCTACGGCGTCGGCAGCGTCTTCGCCTTCGCCGTCGTCATCTACGTCCTGCTCGTCATCATCCTTCGGGCCGGCATCATCGCCTGAAGGACGATGGGACCCCTACAATTGAAAAACCGGGAAAGCTTCGGCTTTCCCGGTTATTGTTTCTTCCGTCATCATCTACCGTCATCCGGAACGGGGCCCCGAGATGTTTAGTCGCTCTTGGAATCCAGCACGCCGGGAGACACCGGATCAGCCCCCGTAACGCGGTCGATGTGACGCATCGGAAAACGCGGATTCATAACGCGCGACATGGCCCGATCTTTTCTTCCGCGTCGCGGATCTGTTCAGCGATGAGAAGCAGCCTTTTTTTATCTTCATGACAATGAATGTTTTTGTTATATTTTTTTATGAATGCCTTAATCTCATTAATCAAATCGCAAAAGAGGGCCTTTTTCCCGTACGTGATGGAATGGTGCATGTTTTCGATGACCACATGACCGTTGGTTGCGGTGAAGTGACATCGGTTCTGTACGGAATAACCGATCGGCTCTATTTTAAAATGATCTATTTTCCGTGATAATAAATCTACAAATTTATCAAGCAAAGTGTAGATCGTTAAATATAATAATTCCGTTTTTATTTCTACGCCGTCTTTTTTGTTATAGAACAAAAGGGTTGCATCCCAGGAAAAGCGTTCATCATCCGGCGTTTCCGTTGCTTCTTCCGAGGATTCCTCCAATAACAGAATTTTTACGCCCATAGGTATCCTCCTCTGATTTCTGATCCGTTCCTCAACTCATAGACACATATCCCGGCGAAGGGATACCGCCCCGGTTGCGTCCTGCTTCATCCACCGGCAGCCCCGAACACGACGATGGCACACGCCGCCTCCGGCCGAATTCACGTGTTCACGTGGCAAACCCGCATTCCTCGACGGCGCGACGCCGAACGGCGTTCGGACAAGGAGCTCACCTCGATGTCACGTGCCGGCTCAAAAATCCCCCGGCTGCATCCGGTTCGATCCCTCCCCCTTCGTCGTCGCAGAGCACGATCGTAACCTCCGCTCCGCCGCTCGGCCGGTTGGCGGCGACGATCGAACCGCCGTGGGCTTCGACGAAGCCTTTCGCGATGGCGAGCCCCAGACCCGTCCCGCCGTCCTTGCGCGACCGACCTTTGTCGCTCCGGTAAAAGCGCTCAAAGACATACGGCAGATCCTCCGGGGAAAATCCCGGGCCCGGATCCCGGATGGCAAGGGAAAGGCATTGCCCCTCCCGCCGGCCGTCGATTTCGATCGTCTCCCCCGGCGGCGTGACCTTTAAGGCATTGCCGAAGACGTTCACGAGCACCTGTTCCATTCGCGCCCGGTCGATGAACGCCCAAAGAGGCCGCGGGCGGAAGGCCGCCCGCACCTCGACGCCGGCGTCTTCGATCGCCGGTTGAAAAGCGGCCAGCACCTTTTCCACCAGCGCCGCCAGGTCCGTCCGTTCCCGGTGAAGAGGGAGCTTGCCGGCATCGGCAAGCGATAGATTCTGCAAGTCCTGAAGGATGTGCCCCATCCGGAGCGCCTCATCGTGTAAAAGGGCCAGCCGCTCCGGTGTCGCCGCCCGGGGATTTTCCAGCATCGCTTCCAGGTGGCCCCGCATGATCGAGACCGGTGTCCGGAGCTCGTGGGCCACATCGGCGATCAAATTTTTGCGCACCGCCTCCAGGCGATCGATTTCGTCCGCCATGTGGTTGAACGCCCGGGCGAGCTCGGCGATCTCATCCCGGCCTTCCGCCCGAGCCCGGACGCTCCGGTCGCCCCGGGCCAGAGCACGAATCGCCGCCTCCAGCGCCTGAAGGGGGCGCGTTGTCCGGGAAGCCAGCCCGGCGCCGAAAAAAAGCGCCAGCCCGAGGGAGATGCCGGCGCTCAGCCAGACGGCGCGGCCCACCGACCGCTTGAACGTCGCCTCCAGAGCCGTAAGGCGCTCTGAGGCCGGCGAGGTGGCGAGAAGATAACCGACGACGGCGCCGCGAACGGCGATCGGCCGGCCCTGCGCCCGCACCGTCGCCGGATCCAGCCGCACGCCAAGCGCATCACCGCGACTGTCGGCGACGACGATGCCGTCGGCGTCGACGACCCGGTACCGCTCGATCGGTGGCCCCGCCGTCCACCGCTCCGGCCGCTCGAAGGACCGGCTCCCGGGGAGCCGGTCCCCATCTCCGGGTGGTCGACCGCTTCGGTTGACAAAGCCGAGCCACCGGTCGACGCCCGCCCAGCTTCCGTGGCGGGCATAGTAGTCGGCCAGCGCTTCGACGAGGGCATCGGTGCGGACCGACCGGATCGCCTGGGTAAAGCGGACGGCGCTGCGTTCGAGCAAGGCCGAGGCGACGAAGCCGACGAGGACGGTGGAAAACAGCGCGACGGCGGAAAAGGCGAGCACAAGCCGCGTCCCGAACCGCACGTCATCCGTCCCCTCCAAACTTGTACCCGACGCCGTAGACGGTCAGGATGAGCTTCGGCTGCGATGGAACATCTTCGATTTTTTTTCGCAAATTGCTCACGTGCGTGTCGAGAACGCGGTCGTAACCGATATAGGCGTCGCCGAGGATTTCCAGAAGCTGCATGCGGGTAAACACTTTCTTCGGGTGGCGGACGAAGGCCTCGAGCAGCTTGAATTCCGTCGGCGTCAGAGCAATCTTTTTTCCGTTTTTATAAACTTCCATGCGCTCCGGAAAGACGACAAGGGGGCCGGCGCGAAGCACCTCTTCGCCGGGCGAGGCGTCCGTCGATCCGGTCGAAGACGCGGCGGAAAGCGAAGCAGAAGAAAGACGACCGGATGCAGACGCTCCTTTTTGCAAGCGGCGCAACACGACGCGGATCCGCGCGACGAGCTCCCGCAGGCTAAACGGCTTGGTGAGATAATCGTCGGCGCCGAGTTCCAAACCGAGGACCTTGTCCGCTTCTTCCGCTTTGGCGGTGAGCAGAATGACGGGAATGTCGGCGGTTTTTCGAAGCTCGCGCAGGATGTCGAAACCGTTCCGTCCCGGCATGAGCACATCGAGGACGATGAGATCCGGGCGTTCGGAATGCGCCGCCTGAAGCGCCTGAACCCCGTCCGTGAGGCCGACGGCCCAGAAGCCTTCTGCGCGCAAATATTCGACGATCATATCCACGAGCTTCGGCTCATCGTCGACGACGAGGATTTTGTCCACCGATTTTCCCTTCTTTCCCCCGTCCTTTCTGCCCCTCATCATAACCCAAATTCCCCATCGCGGCCAAACGTGACCAAACAACGCCGGACCGCAGCGCGACGAGGCCGGTCGCGATCATCTTCGGCGAGCCGGAGGTGTTTGGGGGAGATTTTCTCTCGCTTTCGGTCTGATCGAGAACACGAACTGCAACAAAGCCAACAAAGCGATCATTCCGACGGTGGCTTCGTAAAAGACGATGGCCCAAAGCGCCTGGCTATCGGTGCCGGCAAACACGCCGTGAAAAAAAGCAAGCAAAAATGTCGGATAAGAAAGAAGGTGGAACTTGCGCCACATGGCTTGGCCAATGACCTTAACGGCGCCGGAGGTAACCATCACGATGATGAGACCGTAGAAAGCGAAAATGCCCAAACCGTAGACCGCCGATCGGGCATCGGCGAACGAAGGGAAAACGATCGCCGTTCAGGGAAACGGCATGGTTGGGTCGAGCGACAAAAGAAGCATATGGAGCAAAAGAAAACCGAGGCCCCATCGGGCCCCTTGGCGGTGAACAATGTTCAGGATGCCGCGAAGTTTACCCGGAACAAAGGGCAACGAGGCAAGCATTCCGGCCGCCACGGTCAAAAACAGCCAGACGTAGGCAGAAAAGCCGAAGGCGCGAATAAGCGGCCAAATCGGCCAGGTCTCGATCCATGCGCGGAAGGCGTTCTCCCCATTCAATTCAACGCGTCCCTCTCCCTCCGCCGGTTGATTCGGCGACTGCCTCCGGCGAACAGACCATCCAGGCCAGCAAAGCGGTCTTCTGAATGACGGGCGGTTTTAATAGACGCGCGTCCGGACCTTACGCGAGAAAGGGGCGCTGGACGCCGGCGCCCGATCGGTCGAAGGAGGCATCGACTTTAGCGTCGGGAGTTGAGCCGACTCGTCATCGGCGGCGTCCGGGAACAGGCGACTTTCCGTCGGATGGTCCAGCGATCGGTCTTCGACGGGCCCGTCGTCGGCGGAAACGGAAACGGCCGATTCCGTTCGGGCGTGGACGGCGTCTTCATGTTGGACGGCGGCGTAGCCGGAGCCGAAGGTCAGAGAAGCGGCGAACGCCACGGACCACTTGATTCTCCGCGCTGTGTTCACGGCCGGCCCTCCTTACCGGAAAAGCGATCGCATGCCAAGGGACCATCGAGAACGTCAAGCTCATATATCGGACGGATCCACGAGGACAACGCTTGCGGTCACGAGAAAAGCCTAGATCGTTCGGCGGAGGCGCCAAGCGGATGTCTCGCACCACCGGCGGCCTTGTTCGGCTCGGAACTTCAGCGTGTATCAATCCAAATCAAAGCTCAAGGCAAAAGGGGGTTGACGCCGCGCACGCCCAGGCCGTGCTAATACACCAACTGACCGCCTGTGCCGCCCACAAAGAAAATCCAGACCAAGCCCAGCAAAGCGACCATCCGATACCCGTTTTGCCGGCCGATATCTTTGCCCTTGCGCCGTCCCGCGTAGCGCCAAACCGCCAGCGCGATCAGCGCCAGCGTTCCCAGGATGGCCGAAAGTTGATGCGGCACGATCACAGGCGCAAGGCTGCTCTCTTCATAAGGGCGGTGGGCGATGATTCCCGTCACGACGGCCACCGGTGATGCGATCGTCGCCAGGACAAAAAGGTGCCACTCCATTTCCGGGAAAGGAGGTCGTTTAAGGCCGACAAGCGCCATGAGGAAACTTAAAAAAAACAACACAATAGGAAAATGAACCACCATCGGATGAAGATCTTGCGTTAATGTAAAAAGAAAATCAACCATGCTTCTCCTCCCTTGGAATGAATTGGTGAAAAGAACAGAGGACACCCGTCGCCGATCGGCGACGGGCGGGACGGGAATCGCGCAGGCCCCCTGCATGTACGGTTCGATTTGCGCTTTTCGGCGGTTACGCTTCCTGACCGGCCCTCAGATTCGGCCGCTCGCCGCGTTTCCCGTCGTACAAAGGCGGCACGCAGTCGACCATCGTCTCAACGCGCTGTTTGAACTTCGCGAGCGCTTGATCCGCTTGTTCCTGCGTCATCTTCCCCGCCTGCACCCGCTCGTCGAGCGTTTGCTTCACCGCGTCGGTGAGGCGGGCGATGAGATCCGCCTTGGCGATGCCGTGGGCTTCGGCGATCTGGGCGAGCGACTTGCCGTTTTTCAGTTCATTTTGGAGCTCATCCGGCTCAAGGCCCAGGATGTTGGCCAGATCCGCGCTGGAGGCGCGGAGGCCCAAACCGTGCGGGCCAAAGCCGCCCCGGTCAAAGCCCCGTTTAAACGGAGGGGCGTCCTTGCCCTGAGCAAACGGTTTCCCCGCTTCGGACGGCGTCTTTTCGATCCGTTGCGGGAGGGCGCTTTTGTACTCTTCCAACAGGGCGTCGGCCCGCGCCTGATCGATCTTCCCGCTTTGGACGAGCCGATCGAGCGCCGCCTTTTTCGCCTCGACCAGCCGGTCGATGAGCGTCGCCTCGTCAATGCCGTGAGCTTTGGCGATGTCGACGAGCGACTTACCCTGTTGAAATTCGGCCTGCAGCTCTTCCGCTGGGATGCCGAGCACATCGGCGATCGACCCTTTGGCGTGGCCAAAACCGAACCCGTAGGCATTCGCCGTACCGGCCGTCACGCCCATGGCCGCGAAAAACGCGAGCGCCAGTGCCCCTTTGGCCCATCGGTTGCGCATGCCTTCTGCCTCCTTTGCGTCAAGCGTCCTTAGGCAAACACGCCATCGCAAACGGCGCCCCGCGTTTTCCCGTCCACCGCTATTGTAGCCGGCGATTGTCAAAAACTTCTTCAGCGCTTCTTAAGAAAATCTTAAGATGATCCGCCGAGGTTGAGGAGGTTGTAGAAGACGGCCGCCGCTTCGGCACGCGTCGCCGCCCGATGGGGGTCGAACGCCGCTCCCGTTCCGCGCATCACGCCGGCGGCCACAACCCGCGCCACCGCCTCTCGCGCCCAGACGGGAATGGCGGCAGCATCCCGGAAGATGGGGGCGCCTTCCGTCCGAAGGCCGTCCTCCCGCGACAGGCGCGCCAGGACCTGATCGACGAGCACCGCAAGCTCCGCCCGGCTGACCGGCCGGTCGGGGCGAAACGTCCCGTCCGGATAACCCCGAAGCACCCCCAGCGCCTGAAGGCGCGCGACCGACGTTTCCGCCCATGGCGGGACGGCATCGCGAAACGCCGGCCTGGCGGCCTCTTTCACAACCGGCGATCCCGTCAAACTCGGCGAAGCCGAAACGCCCGCGAGACCCGTCCGGTCGCTCGACCCCGAGGGCGCCGACGATGATCCTGCCGCCGCGGCCGGCATCCCGGCCGAAGCCTGCCCGACCGTCGCAGCGGCCCCGAGCGCCCGATCGAGGAGCACCGCCGCCTCCGCCCGGGTGAGGGGCTTATCGGGGGCAAACCGGCCCGACGCGACTCCGTCGACGATTCCCCGAGCATACAGCGCCGTAGCCGCCGGCTCCGCCCAGTGGCCGACGAGGTCGTCAAACGCCCGCACGACGACGGGGATTCGCGTTCGGGCCCCGTCGAAGTCGATTTCGATCCGTCCCGCTCCCGGTACCGCCCCGGCCACGACGGTCAGCCCTTCCACCCGGACCCATTCACCGGAAAAATCTTCCGGTGCGCCTCCTCGTCCGTCGCCCTGCCCGGCGGAAGCGGTGTCCTCCCGGACGACGGTCAGGGTGACGTTCTCCGGCGCAAGCCGGATCCGGCGGCCGTCCCGGAGACGGGCCCACACCGTAAGCGCCATTTGTCCGCCGGGCTTCAGCGTAAGCGCCGCCGGTTCCGCTTCCAGAGCCAGCACGTCCCTTCCGCCCAGGACGCGGACTTCCAGCGTTTGCCGAACGTCGCCGACCGCGGCGGTCAGGACGTACGTCCCGCCGGTCGGGAAGCGGACCGCCGGGCCGGAAGCCTCGATCTCCGCCGGCCCCGTGGCCGACCACGTGAGCGCCTCCGTCGGAAGCGACAACGGATGATAGTGCGTATCGTACGCCTTGACCTCGAAGCGGACCGTCCCGCCGGCGAGGACATCCCCGCCTTTCGGCAGCCGCACGATGAGTCCCCCGACCGAATCCCCCGGCGGCGCCGTGTTGAGGACGCCGATCGCCGTCGGCACCGCCCGGGGGGATCCGCCGGAGGGTCGGTTCAGCACCGTCGGCGCCGTTTCGCCGAGACGGCGGGCGACGAACGTCGCCGAACCGCCGCCGTCCAGATTGATCGCCCGGTCGGCCCCAAGCGACGCGAGATACTGCGCCAGCTCCGGAAGCGTCATGCCGCGGCTTTCGGCCGACGCCTCGACGACGACGATCCAGACCGTCCGCCCGGCCGCATCGATCGCAACGGCCGCCCGCGCCCGCGGCTTGTCCCCGTCGACCGCCGGGTCCATCACCGGAAGCGGCCGGCCCCCTTCGACGAGAAGGCGGTGGCTTCCGACCGTCGACAGAAGGACTGGGACGCCGGACGAAGCGTCCCTTGCCTCTCCGGCCGGCGTGTCCCCCGCCTCTCCGGCGGCGGAAGCGGAAGTTGCCCCGACTCCCGCGGCCAAAGCGGCGGCCGGAATCGAAACCCGGCTGCCGTCCGGAAGCGCCATCCCGGCCCGGAGCTCCAGCCGGACCGGATCGCCGGGGGCAAAATGCGCCCGCAAAAACGCCGCCGCCGGCCCTTCACCCCAGAGGACGAATCCGTCCGGCGGGATCGGACTTCCGTCCGACGCCTCGACGACGGACCGGACGACGCCGTCGGCGACGACGACCTCGACGACGTCCCGGAACCGACCGCCGGCCCGGCCGTAGCTTTTTGCCCCCCACGCCGGCGTGTAGAGGACGATCTGCCCGGAGTGGCTCGGCCGGCCGTCCCGGGGGTCGTACGCCTCCTTGTTCACCGCCCGGATCGGATGCGTCGAGCCGTCCGGCGCCCAGAGCGTCCCTTCAAACCAGAACGTCCCGATCGCCGCCCGGCCGTCCGAAAGGAGGCCGAAAACGTCCCACGTCGCCACCCCCGGCGCGCTCATCACCGTCCCGCCGTCCACCACCGGCCCGAGGGGCGCTCCGATCCCCGTCAGGTGGAAAAAGTCGGCGTTCACCGCCGCGATTGCCCCTTTTGCTCGGGCGAGCTCAGACACCGGCGCCTTTCGGCCGATCCCCTCGGCGCTCGTAAGCGGCACCAGGCGGACGTACGGGTTGGTGAGGTCGATTCGAACGCCGTAGACGACAACCGGTTTTCCGGAGAGCGAAAGCGTGCGTCGGAAGGCGCTAACCCCTTCCCCGACCGGCTCTTCCCAGTCGCCGCCGGCCGCTCCGGCTGCGGCCGGAAAACTGACGCCCGCAAACACCGCCCCCGCCAGGACGGCGAAAAGAAACGCCCGGACCTTTCGTCCGAGTCCCGTCCACCGATGCCCACCGCGCCGTCTCTCCGACATCGCTCCGCCTCTCCCTCCACGATCTCTGCATTCTTTTCCCTCACTCTTTATACGAGCGTTGGGCCGGTCCGTTGCGTACGCTTTGCCCGGCGCGCTTTTTTCCACGGCCTCCCTTCGATATAATGAATAAAACAAACGCAATGCCGAGGGCGGGGCCGTCCCCGGCCGCCGTTCGCGCTTGCGAAAAAACATTCAGAAAAGAGGGGACACCGGGTGCACGCTTACTGGAACGGAGAGATTCTCCCGCTGGACGCCGTCCGCGTCTCGCCGCTCGACCGGGGTTTCGTCTTCGGCGACGGCGTCTATGAAGTGATCCGCCTTTACGGCGGTCGCCTCTTTTACGCCGACCGCCACTGGGCGCGCCTCGCCCGGAGCTTGCAGGCGCTGTCCATCGCCCCGGCGCCGGATCCGGCCGCCCTGGAAGACGCCCTCCGGCAGCTCATCGCCAAAGACGGCGTCGAAGACGGCATCGCCTACGTCCAGGTCACCCGCGGCGCCGCGCCCCGGACGCACGCTTTTCCCGCGCCACCGGTCGCCCCGAGCGTCCTCGCCTATGTCCAGCCGATCCCGCGGCCGGCGTCCATCGACCGCGGCGGCCGGGCCGTCCTCTACCCGGACCTCCGCTGGCAGCGGGTCGACATCAAATCCGTCAACCTCCTCGGCAACGTCCTCGCCAAACAGCACGCGGTGGAAGCCGGCGCCGACGAAGCGATCCTCCACCGGGACGGTCTGATCACCGAAGGGTCGAGTTCCAACGTCTTCATCGTCAAAAAAGGCATCGCCTTCACCCATCCGGCGACGAACGCCATCTTAAACGGCATCACCCGCCAGCTCGTCCTCGAACTCATGGGCGAGCTCGGCCTGCCGGTCGTCGAGCGGCCGTTTTCCATCGAGGCGCTCTGGGAAGCCGACGAAGTGTTCATCACGAGCACGATCAACGAAGTGACGCCGATCGTCGCCGTCGACGGCATCCCGATCGCCGGAGGAAAGATCGGCCCGTGGACCGCCGCCGTCCGCGCCGCATTCTCGGACCTCGTCGAACGGGTCCGCATCGGCGCCGGCGCCTGAAGGATGGGGGGCGCCGACCGACGGTCGACTCCGCCCGCCGGATGCCCGCCGGATGGGGCCGCAGCCGGCGCCGTCGGTTCCGGACCGCGCCTGGACCGCGATCGCCCGAGGGCACGGACGCGGCTTTCGGAAGGCGCGAAAGCCTCGGTTCCGCTCAGCGCCGGAAAGTCCACTCCGGGCGGCCGTACTTTTCCCGGACCAGCCGTTCGGCGAGGGCCGCTTCCTCCGGCGTAAGCGGCTCCGGCACAAAACGGATGCCGAGGGCCCGCGAGAACCCTTCGACGAGGGCAGCTTTCAGCGCCTCCACCCTGACCGGCCGGCCAAGCTCCGCTTCGATCGCCGTCGCCGTCCGGCGAAACCGCTCCCGGGCCTGTTCCCGGGCCGCTTCATTCGGAAAATAAAACAGGCGAAACATCGCCGCCTCATCGTACGAAAGCGGCACCGATCCGTGCTGCAGAAGAACGCCGCCAAGGCGCGCCTGGGCGCTTCCGGCGGCTTTTTTGCCGCCGATGACGAGCTCATACGCCCCCGGCGACTCGAAACAGACGGGCGATCCCGACTTCGGCGCCGCCGCTTCCGGCGTCTGAAGCTCCGCCGTCCGGAGGCCGAGGGCGTGAAAGGCGGCCACAAGCCCTTCCGTCAGGCGCCGAAAGGCGTCCATCACCCCTTCCGGGATCCGCGGGTCGTTTTCCGGAACAACGATCGAATACGTCACCTCCCGGTCGTGAAACACCGTCCGCCCGCCGCTCGGCCGCCGAACGAGACCGACGCCGAGCGCCTTGACCGCCTCGAGGTCGACCGCCTCCCGGACCGCCTGGTTCATCCCGAGGGAGAGCGAGCGGGGGCGCCACGTATAGAGCCGAAGCGTCGGCGGCACCCGCCCGGTCCGGACGAGCTCGACCATCGCTTCATCGAGCGCCATGTGAAAAGCCGGATCTCGATCGTCCGTCACGACAAGCCGCCATGTCGGCGGCTTTCCGGCCGGCAGAGGGTCGCCGGCGGCCCGCTCACCGGCAAAGCCCGCCCCGGCGCCGATGTCCTGCACCATCCTCGCCCCCTCCCCTAAAACGAGGCGCTCACGGCGGCCGTCACCGCCACCGCCCCGAGGACGACGACGATGAGCGGCCGGCCCCGCCACGCCAGCCCCGCCGCCGCCGCGGCGCCTGCAACGCCCGCCGCCGGCGGCTCCGTCGCCTGAAACACCCCCGGAACGATGAGCGCCCCGAGAACGGCAAACGGAAGCAGATCGAAAAAACGGCGCGCCCGCGGCGATCGGCCCGCCAGCGGGAGCCAGAAGGGAATCGCCCGCAGGGCATACGTCACGAGCGCCATCCCGATAATGAGCGCCGCCATCCTCTCCCTCCCCTGGCTTAAGACGCTTCCTCCTCGGACGTCGTCAGCTCGGCCCGGTCGTCCTGAGGCCCGAACGCGGCCATCCCCCCGGCGACGAGGAGGGCCGTGAGGACGATCGCGGACCCCTTGCCGATCCCGCGGCTTATGAGCGCGCTCAACATCATCGACAGGCCGGTGGCAATTGACGCCGTCCGGCTGGCCCGAACGGCCGGCACGACGAGACCGATGAAAAGGGCATAAAGCGCCACGCCCATGCCCGCCTTCAGGCTCGCCGGGAGGCCGTCGCCGACGACATAACCGGCGGCGCTTCCCCCGACCCAGGCGGCATACGGCACGAATTCGAGAGGCAACAAATACGCCGGCGTCAGCGCCGCCTGCTTGAGCGTGAGGACGGCAAACGTCTCATCCGTCACGCCGAACGCGGCCAGGGCCCGCATCGGCCCCCGCCGATCCGAAAACCGCCGGGCGATCGCCGCGCTCATGAGCGTCATGCGGGCGTTCAAAAGGAGCGTCAAAAGCACGATGCTCCCGGTCCCGGCGCCTTCTCCGAGGAGCGTCAGGGCGAGAAACTGGCTCGCGCCGGCGTACACCGCCATCGACATGCCCATCGTCGCCCACAGGGAAAGGCCGACGCCTTTGGCGAGAAGGCCGTAGGCGAGCGCCACCGGCAGATACCCCAAGGCGATCGAAACGCCGTCGAGGGCGCCGCGGCGGACGTCGGTTCCGAAGGGGGATCCCGGCTTCATCCCCCCGCCCCGCCTTCCGCGCCGCCCAGGCCGAGGCGCGCGCGGCTTTCGGCCACCAGCGCTCGCACGAACGGGTGAAGCGCCGAAACGCCGTCCGGCCCGAGGACGGCCGAAAGCGTCCCCGCCCGGACGCATTCGTCGGTCCCCGCCACGAACGCCGAAAGAAGCGCCGCCGCCGCGGCCCGAATCCCCACTTCATCCTTCAGATCCCGCCACTCCGCCAACGCGCCCATCCGCTCCGGCCGGACGACCGGGCCGCCGGCCAGCCGGTAAAACGCCGCCGCCCGCTCGGCCCGCTCGGCGCCGGTCCCCGCGACGAGCACGAACGCCTCGACGGCTGCGGCTCCCCGCCACCTCCGCTGGGCAAGGCCGACGATCTTTTTTCCGAAGACGGCGCCGTCGTACCGGCCCGGACAAAACGCGCCCTCCACCTCGCCGAAGGCGACGGAAAGGCCGAAGCGACGGAAAAAATCTTGAAGCCGCTCCGCCGCCCACCGAAACGCCCCCTCGATCGTCGCGAGCGGACCGCGGGTCGGCCCGATCCAGGCAAGGTTCACCACCCCCGGATCGATCGGCACGAGGCGACCGCCGGACGGCCGGACGAGGCCGGCGGCCCGGTATTCGGCAAGCACCTGCCGGGCCGCCCGGCGACCGGCCGTCTCTTTGACGTCCTGGGCGCCGAAGACAAACGTCGGCGGCGCCGTCCAGACAAAAACGGCGGTCGGCCCCCCGCCGGCGATCCGCTCGGCCAATCTCCTTTCGGCCGCAAACGCCAGCGCCGCGTCCGAGAGCAAAAGGCCCGGCCCCGGCGGCCGGCGATCTTGAGGTTCTTCCATCGGTTTCGCCACCATCATGCCGCTATTATAGCACTTCGACTCCCAAGGAAAAAAACGAAGATCCGTCCGCATCTTCGGACGGATCGCCGCTTCCCGATCGAACGGTCCGACGTTCAATTTTCCGGCTCCGCCGGCGGAAGCGGCGCGTCGGCCGGCACTTCGCCGGGAAGAAGAATGTCCCACCACATTTTCGCCACCGTGAGCGCGATGAGGGCCGTGAGAATCCCCTGCAAAAGGCGCGGGCTCGTACGCGTCATGAGGCGGGCGCCGAGCGGAGCGCCGAGCATGCTCGCGATCACCAGCACCACGCCGTCGGGCCAGTAGATGATCTGGTTTGAGAGCACCTTGCCGAGCGTCGAGCCGATCGAGTTCAAAAACGTCACGGCGAGCGACGTCGCGATCGTCATGCGCGTCGGGATGCGGAGGATGAACAGCATGAGCGGGACGAGGATGAACCCGCCCCCGGCCCCCACGACGCCGGAGGCGAGCCCGACGAAGACGGCGATGCCGACGGCGAGCGCCCGGTTGAAGCGCACCTTATCCGGCGGGACGTCATCCAGCGCTTTTTTCGGCAAGAACATCAAAAAGAGCGCCGCCACCGCCAAAAACGCGAAGACGACGTTGACCGCCGCCTGCGACAGATACTGGGCGCCGAACCCGCCGATAAAACTCGCCAGCAAGATGGCGCCGCCCATGTAGAGCACCAGCGATCGGTTGAGATACGGCTCCTTCCGAAGCGCCACCACCGCCGAAAGCGTGGCAAAAAACACCTGGATCGCGTTCAGACCGGCCACCTCGTGGGCGCTGTAGGAAAAGCCGGCGAGAAGCGGCGGGAGATAGAGAAGCATCGGATATTTGATCACCGCCCCGCCGATGCCCACCATCCCCGAGACGAACGAAGCGCTCCAGCCGATGAGCGCGAGCACCAGAATCTTAAGCAGCATCGCTCCTTCCAATGCCCCCACCCTTTCTTCCCCGACTCCTTCTCCTTCTCCGACGCTTTCCGGTCGTCGGAATCCCCCGCCAGAACTCAAAAGCGGGGCCGCCCCGCCCTCGAGGCATACCGTACCACCGTTCGTTTCCCCACCGCCCCGAAAAAAGCCGGTCGGTCGGGCGACCGGCCTTTTTCAGTTCGGACGGGCGAGGACGAGCGGCCCGAGCGGGCGCTTCTCGGCGGCTTGGGCGCCGGAGGCCTCGAGCGCCGCGATCCGTTCCAGCAGCCGATCGACGACGGCCGAAAGCGCCGCCCCCGCATGCGGATCGTCGAGGAGAAGCCCGCCACCCGACACAAACGGCACCTCCCCCAAAAGCGGCACGCCGAGCGCCTCCGCCACCGCCCGACCGCCGCCCTCGCCGAAGATCCGATCCCGGGCGCCGCAGTGGCGGCAGACGACGGAGGCCATGTTTTCGATGACGCCGAGCAGGGTCGACCGGTTCATCGCCCCGGCCCGCTCCGCCACGTGGGCCGCCGTCGCCTCCGGCGTCGTCACGAGGACCTCGTACCGCCGCGCGGGGAAAAGCTCCCGCACGTCCAGCGCGAGATCCCCCGTCCCCGGCGGCAGATCGAGGACGAGCACATCGAGCGGTCCCCAGTAGACGGCGTCGCTCAGGTGCCGGAGTGTCTTCGTGAGCATCGGCCCCCGCCAAAGGATGGGAAGATTCTGCTCCTGAAACAGGCCGATCGACATCCACTTCACCCCGTGGACGACCGGCGGCACCGTCATCACATCGACGACGACCGCCCCTTTCAAACCGACGAGGCGCGGAATGCTGTGGCCGTAGATGTCTGCGTCGAGGACGCCGACCCGGTGCCCCCGCCGGGCGAGGGCGATCGCCAGATTGGCGGAGAGCGTCGACTTGCCGACGCCGCCCTTGCCGCTCTGGACGGCCAGAATGCGCACCTCGGGGTTGTGGCGGTAGATCCGCGAGCGGGCGTCGTTCGACAGCTTGTGGCGCATAAGAAGCCGGTCGGCGAGGGCTTTTTTCTCCTCCGCGGTCATCTCCGTAAACCGAAGCTCCACCCTCGCCGCCGCCTCGCCGAGGGCTTCTTCCAGCGCCCGCCGCACGTCCGCCTGAATCCGATCCGTCAGCGGACAGGCGGACGTCGTGAGGGCTACCTCCACCCTCCCGCCGCCCCGACCGACGTCGATCGTCCGCACCATGCCGAGCGTGACGATGTCGAGGCCGAGCTCCGGGTCGATCACCGCCCGAAGCGCCCGTTCCACCTTGCGCCGTTCGAACATCTCCGTCCCTCCTTTCCGCTTCGGATTTCTCTTCCCCCGTTTCGAGCGTTCGGTCCCAGCCGCGACCGCTCCGGGCACGGCGCAAAGCGGCCGGAGTCGGCGACCGTCCGGCGGCCGATCGCCGCCTCCGGGTCTTAACTTCCCGGCGGAACGAAGGCAAAGCTCGCCGCCTGCGGCGAAGAGAGGTACTCCCGGAGCGCCGACAGCGGCCCGTCCGAATCGGACCCGGAAGCCGCCAGCACCTGATCGAAAAACCGCTCCAGCGCCGCCATGAGGCCGTCCGGCTCGGCGGCCTCGAGGATGAAGCGCGGTTCGGGCGGCGCGCTTTTGTCCCCGGCAATGACGAGGAGCCGCTTCGGTTCAAAGGCCAACAGGGCATCCCACCCGTGGCCGGTTCGCCCTCGCCCGAGGCGCACCTCCGCCGGTACGGCGATCGCGAGCGTGCCGGCCGGCAAAAAGGCGTAAAGGAGGAGGGCCGGCATTCCGTCCTCCCGCTGTCCGGCCCCCCACGCCATCTCCGCCCGCACGGTCGGAAGCGCACGTCCTGCGCCGTCCGGCGGCCCCTCCGCGCCGAGGAGGCGCCGGAGGGAGGATAGATCGGCCGCCGGATCGACGACGGCCAGCGTCTCTCCGTCGTCGCCGGCCGCCCCGGGGCGGGCCAGCCCTTCGGCGACGATGAGGACGACGTCCTCCGCCATGGCCCTCCTCCTTTCCGGATTCTTTATTGACCGCCTCGCCCGATCAGCGTTGCGGCTGCCAGCGGTAGGCGTCCGGGTGGGGCTTAAGGGGCCGGAGCATCCAGTACGGCCGCCGCTCGCCCCGGGGCCCCGGCGCCGGCCGGGTGTAGCCGAGCCAGCGCTTGTAGACCTGGAACGATTTTTCCGTGTCGACGACGACCTCTCCGTAGCGGCTCGGATCGTCGACCCGCTCCACCCGCACCTTGACGTGCCAGCACATCATGCCGCTGATCGGGTCCGGCTGCACGGGAATGATGAGGTTCTGATGCACCCCCGCCTCTTCCCACCAGATGCGGCTCGTATCCGGATCGTCGCTCGCCCACGGGGTGACGCCTTTTAAGCGCACCATGCGCCAGCGGCTTCCCTCTTTTTCCAGGCGGACGAGGGCGGAGTTCCACCGATCGCTCCCGTGGTCTTCGTGGAGACGCCAGCGGCCGAGGTGGTGGGAGACGGCGATGACGCCGGGACGGATGCCCTCCGTCACCCAAACCTTGTCGATGAAGTAGCCGATCTCCGATTCCACCTTGACGAGCGAACCCGTCTTCACTCCGAGGCGCTCGGCGTCGACCGGGTTCATCCAGACCGGGTTCGTGTGGGAAATCTCATACAGCCACTTGGCGCCGTTCGTCCGGGAGTGGATGAGCGTCGGGATGCGGAACGTCGGCAGAAGGTCGAACTCGTTCTTCTCGCGGTCGATGAAATCCGGATGCACGTGGGAGACGATGTGGAAGTACTTCTTCCGCTCTTCTTTGTTCCGGGGGTAGAAGGGGATCGCGTACTCCGGCCACTTCCAGTCCTTAAGCGTCGTCGAGAAGAACTCGAGCTTGCCGGACGGCGTCGGGAACCCCTGCACCGGCTTGCCGTCGACGACGATGCCGACGCGCACCTCGCCGTGTTCGTTTTTGAAGGGCCCCGGATACGGTCGGAAGTTGACCTTCGGCGGCGGGGTTTTCGTCCACACCCCCGGCCGGACGCCCGGCAGCGTCACGTCGAGCGGAAGCGCCTTCGGATCGGCGGCCGCCGTCCCGCTCGCCGCCCCCTCTTTCATCGCCGCCTCCCGATCCGGGATGATGCGGGCGTCCTTCAGGACGTCTTCCGGCACCGGCTTTTCGTACTCCCGGTAGACGTCTTCCGTCACGGTAAAGACGCCGTACTTGCGCATGTACTCCATCGGCGTCAGGCCTTCTTTGGCCGCCGCCTCCGGAAGGCCGGGGACCGAGTTTTCGAAGATCCACCGGTAGTACGCTTCGATCGTGATCTTTTCCCCCGGCCGGTACGGCGACTCGAAGTACTTCCGGATGCCGAGCTTGCCGTCCGGATCGATCCGCCACGACAGCTCGATCCAGAATTCGTTTTCCTCCCAGACCTCGCCGGGGTTTGCCTCGTAGGTGAACGTTACTTTCTGGCCCTCTTTTTCCTTGAGCACCCGGAGCACCGGCTGCCGGAAGCCGATCCACTGCGCGGCATGCGTCTCGTAGCTGAAGAGGTCATGCCGCTCCGGGGCGAGGCCCATCGGAAGGACGTAGTCGGCGTACTGGGCCGTCTCGTTCCACGTCGGCGTCAAGGCGACGTGCAGGCCGACCCGGTTCGGATCGGTGAGCATCTCGATCCAGGAAAATCCGTCGGTGAACGTCCAGACCGGGTTGACGACGCGGGTGAAGTACACTTCGAACCGCTTGTTTTTGTCCTTTAAAAGGTGCGGCAGCATAAAACTCATTTCGAAATAGGCGAGCGGAAATTCGTCCGGGAACTGGATCGTGCTCCAGACGCGGACGTTCCCGTGCGGATCGGAAAACGGCTTCGGCACGAACTTGACGTAAGCGTTCGGGATCGTCCCGCCGGGGGTCGCCACGGAGCCGGAGAGGACGTTCAGGAAAAAGAGCGCCCGAGCGATCATCCAGCCGCCTCGGTGCCCGGCCGCGGCGTTCCGCCAGATGTGGGAGGAAAAGGCCGATCCGGCCCGGCGGATCTCTTCGGCGATCTTCACGAGGACGTCCGCCCGGACGCCGGACTCTTCCGCCGCCCACTCCGGCGTAAAGGGGCGGTAGAGGGCCTTCAGCAGCCGGACGAACGCGTCGAACGTCGTCGCCTTCGGCAGATCCGCCTCGCCGATCCACCCTTCTTTGACCATAAACTGCAGGTATTCCTGGTCTTCCAGCAGTTCGTCCCAGTTGACCCACTTCCGGACGAACTCCCGGTCGAACCAATCGTTCTGGATGAGGACGTTGGCGATGGCCAGAAGCAGCGCCGCCTCCGTCCCCGGCCACGGCGAAAGCCAGTAGTCGGCCTTGTTCGCCGTGTTCGACAGGCGCGTGTCGATGACGGCGATCTTCGCCCCCCGCTCTTTGGCTTCGATGATCCGCTGAGCGTGGGGGTTGAAGTAGTGGCCGCTTTCCAGGTGCGAGCTCATGAGCAGGATGAAGCGGGCGTTCGGGTGGTCCGGCGCCGGCCGGTCGATCCCCATCCACGTCGCGTAGCCGACCCGGGCGCCGGAGGAGCAGACGTTCGTGTGGGAGTTGTGACCGTCGACGCCCCAGGCCATGAGCACCCGCTCGGTGTAGAGGTCTTCCCCGGGGCGGCCGACATGATAGATGACTTCATCCCGCCGCCCTTCCTGAAGCGCCTTGCGGATGCGGGCGGCGATGTCGTCCAGCGCCTCGTCCCAGCTCACCCGCGTCCACTTGCCTTCCCCGCGGGCGCCCGTCCGCTTCAGCGGATAGAGGATCCGGTCCGGGTTTTTCACCTGGGTGAGGGTGGCCGGCCCTTTGCCGCAGTTCCGCCCCCGGCTCGCCGGGTGCAGCGGATGCCCTTCCAGCTTCCGGATTTCGCCCGTCTTTTGATCGATGTAGGCGAGCAGGCCGCAGGCCGCCTCGCAGTTGAAGCAGACCGTAGGAATAAGCTTGTACCGGCGCTCGACGCGCTTCGGCCAGGCTTTCGCATCGAGCTCGGCCCAATCGTCCCACCGCTCCGGCGGCGGAAACGAATGGAGCTTGCCGAAACGCTGGAAACGCCCCGCTTTCACCGTCACCATGAACGGTCCCTCCTTTTTAAGCCTTTCCGCCGATCACCCGAGAACGATCGCCTGGACGCCGATCCCCTGAATCCGTAAACCGGCCGGATCTCCGGACGTTCACGTGAGCGGCACCGATTGCGCCGCCTGGACGTAGGCGTGCTCGTAAGCCAAAAGCCCCGCCAATCCGAGGAGGGCGGCAAAAACGGCCCCCTGGCCTAGGACGGCGAAGAGGACGAGCGGCAACACCGCGCCGGCGATGAGCCCGGTCCAGTAGAACGTCCCGTAGCGGCCGAAGATCATCTGATGGGCCGCTCGCTTGGCGTCGATCGTCATGGGCGGCATCACGAGTTCGCTCAGGGCGAAGAGGAGGTGGACCAAAAGGCCGACGGCAAAGGCCCAGCCGACGAGGGTCCGGGCTTCCGCCGGAAGCGGAAGGAAGCGCTCGACAATGAGGAAGGCGGCGGCGCCGGCAAAGAGCCCCTGGCTAAAGAGATGCAGCGGAAGAAGCGGGTTCTGCCACAGATCGCGTCCCTTCGATTGGCCGAACAACCACGCGGTGTAGATGACCGCGAGCACCGAGAGGATCGCCCCCGGGATCACCAGGGCATCGGCCAGGCCCGAAAGGCCGAGGAGCCCGGCGAGGAACAGAAGCGCCAGCACGAGCGCATAACCGGTGATGATAAACGCCCCGCGGACGAGCCAGGACCGCCACTGCGGACGGGTGAAGATCCGGTAAAAGTCGTGTCCGGTATCATGTGTAAAAACGGATGGTCCAGGTAACATAAAATGAGCCATCCGGCCCTCTTTGGTAGAATGTGAGACGGAGAAGAAACCACTTCACCAGGAGGGATACCGGATGGCTCA
>NZ_JXBB01000001.1 GCF_001653195.1 Hydrogenibacillus schlegelii | reverse complement strand
CGGCGCCGACGATGCGGACGCCTTCCCGGGCGGCCGTCTCGAGGTACGGCTCGATGTTCCGCATCGGGTCGATGACGATCGCCTCGCCGGTCGCCTGGCAGCCGACGAGGTACGAGTAGTGGGCGAGTTTTTCGTCGACAAAGGTGCGGAGCAGCATGTCCGACCCTCCTTCGGCGGTGATCGGTCATCAGGACATGAGCCAAGACCGGGGCGGGCATCGGGATGGGCTTCGTCGCAAAGGCGCGCCTCGGTCGCCAAAGGACGTGTCAAAATACCCCTACGGGTACTCGAGCATCATGGTAATGGCTAAATCGACGTTTGTCAACATGGAAAGCCCGTAAAAACCTTCGCCGAGGGCGAAGCATCGTCGCCCGGCCGGTTTCGCCGGCCCGGACGGCGGTTTGGGAGACCGGCGGCGGAAGGCTGGCTTGAGGGAGTCGGCGGCGACTCGGCCGTCCGGACGTGGCGATTCGGACGGCTGGACGGCGGCGCGGGCGTCCGCTAGACTGGAGACGAGAAGAACAAAGGAGGAAGACGATGAAAAGCGGTGGAACGGCCGATCGGCCTGAGGTTGGCGGGGAGGCCCGCCGGGCGGCGATCCTCGAGCGGCTCCGGGCGGCCCGGGGGCCGGTCACGGGGGCGGCGCTCGCCGAGGCGTTCGGCATCAGCCGCCAGACGCTCGTGCAGGATATTGCCCTCCTTCGTCGGGACGGCCATCGCATCTTGAGCACGATCCGGGGCTACGTCCTCGAAGAGCGTCCGGAGCCGCTGCAGCACGAGGTGATCGGCATCCACCACCCGCCGGAGCGGCTCGAGCGGGAGCTCGAGATCCTCGTCGCCCACGGCGTGACGGTGAAAGATGTGATGATCGAACATCCGGTCTACGGTCGGCTGACGGCGGAGCTCGATATCCGGACGCCGGAGGACATCCGGGCGTTCGTCGCCCGCTGGCGGGCGTCGTCGCTGCCGCTTTTCAGCGAGTGGACCGGCGGTTTTCACTACCACACGCTCGTCGCCCCGGAGGCCGAGGCGATCGAACGGGCGATCCAGGCGCTCATCGAGACCGGGTTTCCGGTCGTGCGGACGTAACCAGGCCGCCACGACGCCGAGAAAAATCGCCCGGTGCCGGAAGGCACCGGGCGAAGGGCGCTTTTTGACTTGTCCGCCTTGGCTGGACCGCTCTGGTTCGTTTTGACCGGATCCTTTCCCGACCGGGAACTTCGGGTGGCCGTTTTTGGAGCGTCCCGCATTCGAAAGCCGTCCGCTCTTCTCATTCGGCCCCCTGTCTTTAGGCCTACCACGTCCGGTATCCCCGCACGAGGGGGGCGCCGTGATTCGCGATGTCGATGAGGGGGACGGTGTAGGCGATGACGATGAGGACGGCGGCGAGGGTGAGCCAGAGCCGCCAGTTTTCCAGCAACGCCGGTTGCATTCCTTCCTCCGCCGCCTCCGCCAGCGGGAACGGTTCTGCCCGGTCCGGGGCGGCCTTCGGGGCGAAGAAAGCGAGGTAGACGGCGAGACCGACCATGAGGACGGCGGCGGTAAAGAGAAGGGCGCCGCCTGCGGCCATTGTGGCGTAGTTCGCGATCGGCGTCGAGAACCAGCTTTCGGCGACCGGGTGATTCTGGTAGGTCGTAAACGCCGTCCGCCTGGGCGCTCCCATGAGGCCGAGGGCGTGCTGGGCGATCGACATGAGCAGCATGCCGGCGGCCCAGAGGATGGCCTGAACGAGGCCGAGGCGGCGGGCGCCCGCCGGGAGCGTCCGGCCGGTGAGGTTAGGGATGAGCCAGAAGCTTGCGCCGAAGAAGGTGAGCATCACCGGCGTGCCGACGGTGACGTGGAAGTGGCCGACGACGAACAGCGTGTTGTGGACCATGGCGTTCATCTGGTAGCTGGCGTTGATGAGGCCGCCGATGCCGCCGGGGATGAAAAAGAGCATGGCCAAAAACGGCGCGAGAAACCGGACGTCCTGCCAGGGGAGCGCCCGAATCCAGCCGAAGAGGCCCCGGTGGCCTTTCTCCCGGGCGGTGAGCTCGAAGGTGGCAAAGACGTTGAACGCGGTCATCAAGGACGGGACGACGACGGCAAAGGTCAGCACGACCTGGAAAAATTTCCAGACGTCGCGAATGCCGGGCTCCGTCAGCTGATGGTGGACGCCGACCGGGAAAGAAAAGACGAGGAAGAGGAGAAAGGCGAACCGGGCGAGGGCGTCGCTGAAGAGCCGCCCGCCGATGATCTTCGGCAGGTTGACGTACCAGACCATGTAGGCCGGAAGCAGCCAGAAGTAGACGAGCGGGTGGCCGAAATACCAGAACAGGGTGCGGGAAAGCTCGACGTTGACCCCGGAGACCCAGCCGAGGGAAAGGGGAATCATCTGAAAGAGGACGGTGGCGGCGACGCCGAGGGAGGCGATCCACCAGATAAAGAGCGTCACGGTGGCCATGAAGGCAAAAAGCGGTGTCCGCTCGCCCGGGTGCGCCTTTTTCCAGTCAAAATACTGCCGGATGAGGGCGTAGGCGACGCTCCACGTGCCGACGACGAAAAGCGCCAGCCCGATGTAAAAGAGCGGATGGGCCTGAAGCGGAAGGTAGAACGTGTAGAGGACGCTGGCCTCCCCGGCGAGGATCATGGCGGCGGCAAGGAGGATGCCGACGGTCATCAGCCAGAAGCCGAGGGCGACGAAACGGCGGCCGCCGGGAGAAAGGTCGCCGAGCGTCCGGCCGTTTCCGGCGAGGAGATAGGCGAAGATGAAGTACGTCGTCGAAACGAGCGCCAGCAGCACGCCGTGGACGGTCAGGACGGCATAGTAGTCAAGCCAGGGCGGGAGCGTCATCCAGCCGGCCCGGACGAACGCCTGCACGAGGCCGCCGAGCGCGCCGACGAAGACGGCGGCGAAGGCGACGGTAAGGTGCCGCCGGGCCCAGGCGTCGGCGATGGGGGAGCGGATGGCCGTCATTGGGCGATCACCTCCGCCTGCATGAACTGATGCCCGACGCCGCAGTACTCGTTGCACAGAACGAGGTAGCGGCCCGGCGCTTTAAACGTATAAGTGGCTTCGTTCGCATAGCCGGGGATGAGCATCATGTTCACCGTCGTCCCGACGATGGTGAAGCTGTGGACGACGTCTTTCGTCACGGCGTGGAACGTCACCGGTTTGCCGACCGGCACCTCGATCCGGTTGGGGGCGTAGGAAAACGCCTGGCCGACAAGATAGACGTCGACCCGGTCTCCCCGGTCATAGACGCCGGGAGCGTTCCACGGGGCGATCGTGTCGATGAGCTCCGGGTCGACGGTGAGGACGCTCCCGGGCGGCGTGTGGCCGGAGGCAAAGGCTCGAAGGCCCAGCACGGCGAGAAACACCGCGAGCGTCCCGATGCCAAACGTGAGCCACCACTTTTCATACCGGTGAACGGGCACGGTTTTCCCCCCTTAGGCGTGAACGCTGCGCCGGCATGGTTCGCCGACGCGGTCGGTGCGCGGAGCCGCTTTCAGCTCCGGAGGAGAAACAGCCAGAAGGCGGCGCCCCAGCCGAGGACGATCAAGGTACCCAAAAAAACGCTGAAGGCAAGGGTGGCGGGAAGGGGTGGTTCGGATTCGGCCGACGGCCGGGGTCGGACTTTCGGCGTCGGAGGAAGATCGGGGCGTGGCATCGGCATCCCCCTTTGTGACGATTTTCACGACTGGCACTTTGAGTATAGAGGCGGCAGAAAAAATCGTCAACATGTTTGAGAATAAGGTCAATAATTTGTTAAAATTTTTTCGTTATTATCGCTTACGACCGTCAAAATAGGGAATACGGCCGGCGATCGGTCCGTGAAAAGACACAAAGACACAAAAAGACAAGAACGCGGCGCCGCGGCGTCAAAAACCAAACGCCCGGAGGCCCAAAGGCCTCCGGGCGTGGGGAGGATTCCGCCTTTTTCGCTTCAGGCGTTCACGTTCTTTTTGCTCAGGTACCAGTCGACGATTTCGAGGTCTTTTTCCTGAACGCGCTTCTCGGCATCTTCGACCGTCTTCGGCGGCGGGACGATGACCGCCTGACCCGGCCGCCAGTTTGCCGGCGTCGGCGTGCCGTACTTGTCGGTCGTCTGCAGGGAGTCGATCAGGCGGAGGATTTCGTCCATGTTCCGCCCGGCGGACATCGGGTAGTAGATGATCGCCCGGATGACCTGCTCGGGGTCGATGAAGAAGACGGCCCGGACGGTTTCCGTCGAGCTCTGCTGCGGCATGATCATGCCGTAGGCGTGGGCCACCTTCATATCCAGGTCGGCGATGACCGGGAATTCAATCTGCACGCCGGTCCGCTCTTTGATGTTGCGCACCCAGGCGATGTGGGAGTAGACGCTGTCGACGCTGAGCCCGAGAAGCTCGACGTTCCGCTTCCTCAATTCGGGGTAGATCTCCTGGAAGGCCATGAACTCCGTCGTGCACACCGGCGTAAAGTCGGCCGGGTGGGAGAAGAGGATGAGCCACTTGCCCTTGTAATCGTCGAGCGTCTTTTTGCCGTGGGTCGTCACCGCTTCGAAGTACGGTGCCTTGTCGCCGATCTTGGGCAGCGTCGTCTGAACCGCGGTCTGGTCGGTCATCCGCCTTCCGCCTCCTTCTTGCTCCCGATTTGGTCGGCTTTTCGCTTTTTTGGCGAAAAGCCGCGGGTCACTTTGGACAAGACCCAGACTAAGTATACCGCGATCGGCAGAGATTGACAACCCCGGCGCGTCCGGCCGGCGCCTGCGAGTGGCTGCAAAGGATCCAGGTTGCAAGTTGTGCCCTTGGCCGACCGGTCGAACCGGCGGTATGATTCAGATAAAAGCATGTCCAGCCGAGCCGCCGGTCATGCTTCTGAGGCAAAAGAAAGGAGCCGGAGGCATGTTGGAAAAAATCTTGCTGCCGTACGACGGGTCGTCGCACGCGAAGAAGGCCGTCGAGCTGGTGAAAAAGCTCTGCGCCGGCAGCGAATCCCGTTGCCGGGTGACGGTCATGTACGTCCTGGAACCGTATACGCCGCCGCCGGAGGCGGCCGCCCTCGACGTCGACTGGGCCGGGGTGGCGGAGCGATCCGGCCAGGCGATCGTCGCCGATGCGGTTCAGGCGCTTCGGGAACGGGGCATCGCCGCCGACCCCATCGTCGCCGTCGGCCGCCCGGCGGAGGAAATCGTCGGCGAGGCGAAAAGGGGCGGCTACGAGCTCATCGTCATCGGCCGGCGGGGACTCGGGCTCTTCGGCGAAATCGTCCTCGGGAGCGTAAGCCACAAGGTGCTCCACCTCGCGCCGTGCCCCGTGCTCATCGCCCAGTGAGGCGCCGCGCCGGCTTAAAACCGGTCGTCGGCCCGGCCCTTCGGTCGGCAGAGACATGCCGGCCGCTTTTTTATGTCGCTCTTCCGGTGTGCTATACTGGAACCGATCAGGCTGCCGCCGGCCGGGTTCGCGGCTGGCCTGCGGCGGGGACTCGGGGCGCGGACGGCGCGGTCGGCGGCGGGGGTTGAGAACGCTGGGCATGGACGTGACGAACCGGTTTGTCGCCCGCATCCTGGAGAAGATTGCCGATTACAGCGAGCTTCTCGGCGAAAACGAATTCAAGGTGCGGAGCTTTCGCCGGGCGGCTCAGACGATCGAAAGCCTGGACGCGCCGGTCGGGGAACTCATGGACCGCGGCGAGGCGATCCCCGGCGTCGGCAAAGGGATCGCCGCCGTGATCCGGGAGGTGATCGAGACCGGCGAGTCGGAGCTGCTCAAGGCGCTCGAGGCGAAGGTGCCGAAGGTCCTCATCCGGCTGCTCGCCGTCCCGGGCATCGGACCGAAGACGGTCGGCCGGCTGCTCCGGGAGCTCGGCATCGATTCGGAGGTGAAGCTCGAGGCGGCGATCCGGGAGCAGAAGATCCGGGCGCTTTCCGGCTTCGGCGCCAAGACGGAGCGGCGGATCGCCGAGGCGCTTCGGGCGGCTCGGGACCCGAACCCCCGGCATCCGCTGGCGGAGATGTGGCCGATTGCCCGGGAAATTTGCCGCCGGATCGAGCGGCTCCCCGGGGTCGAACGGTGCGAAGTGGCCGGCAGCCTCCGGCGGGTGATGGAGACGGTCAAGGACGTCGATCTCGCCGTCGCCACCCGCGTGCCCGAGCGGGTGGCGACGGCGATCCGGGACGCCTTCGGCCCGGAGCGGATCGAGGCGGCGGGGCCGCAGAAGGTCGTCTTCATCTATGACGCCCTTTGGCCGATCCCGGTCGAGGTGCGGTTTTTCCGGCCGGAGGCGTTCGGGGCGGGACTGCTTTATCTCACGGGGTCGAAGGCTCACAACATCGCCCTCCGGCAGCGGGCCAGAGCGATGGAGCTCCGGCTCAGCGAATACGGCCTCGAGACGGAGGAGGCGGAGGCCCCCGGCGACGCCGGACCGTTCCCGGAAGAGGCGGACGTCTATACCCGCCTGGGCCTGCCGTGGATTCCGCCGGAACTCCGGGACACGGCGGAGGTCTTCCATCCGGAGCGACTCGATCGAATCGAATCGCTCATCGGGCCGGAGGACATTCAGGGCGACCTCCACATGCACACCCGGGCGAGCGACGGCGGCAACACGATCGAAGAGATGGCCCGGGCCGCCCGCGCCCGGGGCTACCGCTACATCGCCATCACCGACCATTCGGCGTCGCTCAAGGTCGCCGGCGGCCTTTCGCCCGAGCGGCTCCTTCAGCACGTCGAGGCGGTGCGAGAGGTCGAGGCGAAGCTTCAGGCGGAGGGCGGGGAGCCCTTTTACCTGCTCGCCGGAACGGAAATGGACATCCTGGCGGACGGAAGCCTCGATTACCCGGACGCGGTGCTCGAACGGCTCGATTTCGTCATTGCGTCGGTTCACACCGCGTTCCGGCTGGACCGGGCGGCGATGACGGCCCGGATCCTCCGGGCGATCGAACACCCGCTCGTCGATCTCATCGCCCATCCGACCGGCCGGATGATCGGCCGGCGGGAAGGGTACGACGTCGATCTGGACGCGGTGATCGGGGCGGCGGTCCGGCACGGGAAGGCGCTGGAGCTGAACGCGAGCCTCTACCGGCTCGACCTGCCGGCGCCGGCCCTCGAACAGGCGGCCCGGGCCGGAGCGTGGATCGCCATCGACACCGATGCCCATAGCGTCGGGGAGCTGGAGCAGATGTCGCTCGGCGTGCGCTACGCCCGAAAGGCGTACGTGCCGCGGGATCGGGTGCTCAATGCTCTGCCGCCGGAAGCGCTGTTGGCCTGGCTCGCCCGCCGTCGGGGCCGGCCGATCCGACGGTAGAGCCGGCGCCGCGCCCGATGAGGTCGGCTTCGGGCGCTCGCGATCGGGAGGATGGGACGTGGACGCTCGAACCTTTGCCCGACTCGATTATCCGGAGGTCCTCGAGGCGCTGGCCCGCTCGGCGGCGACGCCCCTCGGGGCGCGGCTCGCCCGGCGGCTCAGGCCGGTGGGACGGGAAGACGTCGTTCGCCGGCGGCTTCAGGCGACCGACGAAGCGGTGACGTTCGCCCGCCGGTTTGGGCCGCCGGACTTTTCCGGCGTGGGCCCCGTCGCCGACGCCGTCCGGCGGGCGAAAAAAGGCGGTCTCCTCTATCCGGATGCCCTCTACCGGGTCCTTTCTTTTTTGCGCGGGATTCGGCGCGTGCGGGCGTCGGTCCGGCGGCCGGACGGGACGGAGGCGACCTTTCCGGCCCTCGTGCGGCTTTCGGACCGGCTGGAGGCGCCCGCGGCGCTTTACGAGGCGCTCGCCGGGGCGATCGCCTCGGAGTCGGCGCTCAAAGACGAGGCATCGCCGAGGCTTCTGGAACTTAGGCGGCGCCTTCGGGCGATCGACGGGGAGATCCGGGAGACGCTCGAGCGGCTAATCCGCGATCCGGAGACGCGGGGCGCGCTTCAGGAGCCGGTGATCATGTTTCGCGGCGGCCGGCCGGTGCTTCCGGTCCGGGCGGACGCCAAAAACCGCGTCCGGGGGATCGTCCACGACGTGTCTTCGTCGGGCCAGACGCTTTTCATCGAGCCGGAGGCGATCGTCGCCCTCGCCAACGTCCGGCGCACCGTCGAACAGGAGGCGGCGGCGGAAGAAGAGCGCATCCTCCGGGCGCTCACGAAAGAGGTCGCTCAGGCGGCGGTGCCGCTTTTGGTCGCGGAAGCGCACGCCGCGGCGCTCGACCTTCTGTTTGCCAAAGCGGCGTACGCCCTCGCCCACGGCCATGCCCGGCCGAACCTCGGCCCGCCGGGCGGCCCGGTGGCGCTGTACGACGCCTATCACCCGCTTCTCGGCGACCGGGCGGTGAAAAACGACCTCCTCCTCGAGGCGGGCGTGCGCCTCCTCCTCATCACCGGGCCGAACACCGGCGGGAAGACGGTGACGCTGAAGACGATCGGCCTGGCCGCCCTCATGGCCCAATCGGGGCTGTTTATCCCCGCCCGGGAGGGGAGCACGCTGCCGGTGTTCGACGGCGTCTTCGCCGATATCGGCGACGAGCAATCGATCGCCCAAAACTTGAGCACGTTTTCCTCCCACATGACGCAGATCGTCGCGATCCTCAAGCGGGCGACGGAAAAAAGCCTCGTCCTCCTCGACGAGATCGGCGCCGGGACGGACCCGGCGGAGGGGGTGGCCCTCGCTTCGGCGATTCTCGAGGCGCTCGCCGAGCGGGGCGCCCGGGTCGTGGCGACCACGCACTTCGGGGAGCTGAAGGCGCTGGCCGGGGAACGGCCGTGGGCGGTCAATGCCAGCATGGCCTTCGACCGGGAGACGCTCCGGCCGACGTATCGGTTGCTCCTCGGCGTGCCGGGGGCGAGCCACGCCCTCGAGATCGCCCGGCGCCTCGGCCTCGATGAGGCGATCGTCCGGCGGGCCGAGGCGCGGATCGGAGCGGAAGGACGACAGGCGGCGGCGGTCGCGGCGGAGCTCGCCGATCGGTTGCAGGCGCTCGAGAGAGAGCGCCGCCGCCTCGCGGCGGAGCGGGAAGCGCTCGAGGCCGAGCGGCGCCGCCTGGAGGCGGAGCGGGAGCGGGAACGGCGGCTTTTGAGCGAGCGTTTGGCCGCCGCCGACGCCCGCTACCGGCGCCGGCTGGAGGAGGCCGTCCGGAAGGGCGAGGCCATCGCCCGGGAGCTCGAGGCCCTGCATCGGGAGGCGATCGCCGCGGGGCACGTGCCGCCGACCGTCAAGCCGCACGAGTGGATCGACCGCGTCGGGGCCCTCCGGCGGGCGGCGGCGGAGGCGAAGGCGGCGGCGGACGAAGCGGCGCCGAAGGAAGACCGGGCTCGGGGCGGCCGCAAGCCGTCGCCACCGGGCGGCCGGTTGCTCCCGGGGGCGACGGTCCTCGTCCGCTCCCACGGCCTCAAGGGAACGCTCCTCGAGCTTCGCCCGAACGGCGAAGCCGTCGTGCAGCTCGGGGTGATGAAGCTGACGCTGCCGGCGTCCGATCTGGTGCCGGTGGAGGGGGACAAGCCGCCGGCGCCGGCCGGCGGCGTTCGGGTGACGGTGGAACGCCGGGCGCCGTTTGAGGTGGACCTTCGGGGGATGACGGTGGAGGAGGCCCGGGAAGCCCTGGACGAGGTGCTCGATCGGGCGCTCCTGGAGGGGCGGGACCGGCTCGTCGTCATTCACGGCCTCGGCACGGGCGCCTTGAAGCGGGGCGTCGCCGAGTTCTTACGCCGTCATCCGGCGGTGAAGCGTTTCAGAAGCGGTGAAAAGGAAGAAGGCGGAAGCGGCGTCACGATCGTCGAACTGTAAGGCCCGAGGCGAGTTCCCGTCTCGGCGGCCTGAGCCGCCCCCTTTCGCCGGAAGGGGGAGCGGTCCGTCGGCCGGCGCCGCCCCCTTTCGCCGGAAAGGGGCGGTTCGACGGCCGGGCGCCGCTTCCGGCCGGGTGGGGGGATGCGGGATGGAGTTCATCGCCCGGCTGTTTCTCGTGTTGTCGACGCTGTTTATGCTCGCCGGGATCGTGTACTGGCTTTTTTTTGCCCACGGCTGAGGGGAACGCCGAACCATCCCAGCAGCGAGGATCACCCCGGCCGGAGGCCCCTCGGTCCTTCGAGGCCCGATGGCCTTCCGGTCGGTCGGACAAGCGGGGAACGGATCCCCGACCGACGATGGCGAAGGGAGACGACGCATGGAACGACCGCTGAAAGTGGCCGTCATCGGCCTCGGCTATGTCGGGCTTCCGCTTGCGCTTCTGTACGCCCAAAACGGCGCCCGCGTGATCGGCATCGACGTCGCCTCAAGCCTCGTCGAGGCGCTCAATCGCGGCGAGAGCCGGAGCATCGAAAAAGACGGCGACCGGCCGCTTCCGGATCTGCTCCAGGAAATGCTCGCCCTCGGCCGCTTCCGGGCGACGATCGACTACGAAGAAGCCCGGGCCGCGGGCGTCGATCACTATATCGTCACCGTCGGCATCCCGGTTCGGGGCGGAGAGCCGGACCTCCGACCGTTCGAGGCGTCGGCCCGCATGCTCGGCCGGGTGCTCAAGGCCGGCGACCTCGTCCTCGTCCGGAGCACCGTCGTCCCGGGCGCGACGGAAGAGGTGTTTCGACCGATTCTCGAGGCGGAAAGCGGCCTCGTCGCCGGAGAGGATTTTGACCTCGCGTATTCGTCGGAGCGGATCGCCGAAGGGCGGGCGTTTGAAGAGTTCCGGACGATGCCCCTCGCCGTCGGCGCCCTCGGGGAGCGCGGGCTCGAGCGGGCGATCCGGCTGCTCCGGTTCGTGACCGATGCGGAAATTTATCCATCTTCGATTAAAGTCGTCGAGACAGCGAAATTATTCGAAAACATTCAGCGGGACGTCAACCTGGCGATGGTGCAGGAATTTGCCCGCTTCACCGAGCGGCTCGGCATCGACACGCTGGAGACGATCCGGATCGCCAACACCCACCGGCGGGTGAACCTCCTCCTCCCGGGGCCAGGCGTCGGCGGATACTGCGTGCCGAACGCCTTTTACTACCTCCGGCCGAAGGCGGAAGCCCTGGGCGTCCGGCTCCCGCTTCTTGCGCTGGCGCGGCAGCTGAACGACGGCGTCCCGCGGGTGCTTGTCGACTGGGTGGAGGAGGAACTCCGGACCCTGGGCGGCGGTTTTTCCGGCCGCACGGTGGCCGTCTTGGGGCTGGCGATGAAAGATTACTCGAACGACGATCGGGAGAGCCCGGCCCTCGTCATCGCCGACCTCATCGCCGCCCGGGGGGCCGTCGTTCGGGCGTACGATCCCCTCGTCGAGGCGCCGGCGATGTACCGCGTCGGGTCGTGGACCGAGGCGGTCGACGGGGCGGACGTCGTCTTTTTCCTCGTCAAGCAGAGGGCCTTCGACGCCCTCGACTGGGTCGACGTCGGCCGGCGGATGAAGGCGGACGGCCTCATCTTTGACGCCAAAGGCGTCGTGCCGAAAGATCACCGGCCGCAGACGGTGCTCCGCCTGTGACGGAGGTTGGGCGATGACGGGAAGCGAACGGCCGCTCGGGGTGTTGATCATCTCCTACCTGTTTCCGCCGGTGGGCGGGGGCGGCGTGCCGCGGGCGCAGAAGCTCGTCAAGTACCTGCCCGACTTCGGCATCCGACCGGTCGTTCTCGCCGCCTGTCCGCCGCCGTATCTCCAGCGGGATGAAAGCCGGCTCAAAGACCTGCCGCGGCACGTACCGATCTACCGCGTCCCGCATCCCCGCTGGCATCTCGCGCTGAGCGGGCTCTTTCGCGGCGGCGCCGGCGGGGTGGCGGCGCCGGGCGGTCGACCCGAGGGGGGCGTGCCGGAGGGAGCGTCGGGCGGGAAATCGGTGGGGCGGACGTCGTCCGGTGCGGGGCGCCCGGCGGAGGCGGCGCCCGCCGACGGGTCGGCCGGCCCCGTTTTGCCCCGCTTCGTTCGCCGATGGCTCCGGTCGGCGGCGATGCGCCTGCGGGAGGGGCTCTTCATCCCGGACGAGGAGATCGTCTGGGCCCGCCGGGCGGTCCGGGCCGGTCTTTCGGCGATTCGAACGCACCGGGTCGACGTCCTTTTTTCCACCTCGGGACCGGTGACGAACCACCTGGTCGCGCTCCTCATCCGGCGGAAGACGGGCCTTCCGTGGGTGGCGGATTTTCGGGACCCGTGGACGGACAACATGCACTTTACGGCGCTTCCGTGGCGGGCGGCCCTCGAGCGGGCGATGGAGCGGGCGGTCTTCCGGGCGGCGAGCCGGGTGACGACGGTGACGCAGGCGTTCCGGGAAGGTTTTCTGGCCCGCTATCCGGACGCCGCGATCGAGGTCATCTACAACGGGTTTGATCCGGAGGACGTCGTCCGGCTTCGGGCCGAGGCGGGGGACCTCCGGCCGCCGGACGGGGTTCTTCGCTTCGCCCATACGGGAATTTTTTATCCGAAGCGCCACCCCCGGGCGTTTTTCCAGGCCCTTCATGACCTCATCGCCGCCGGCCGGCTCCGGCCGGAGGAGGTGCGCCTCGACTTCGCCGGCCAGTTCGATCCGCCGGGGCGGGACGACAACCGGCGGGCGGCCGAAGCCCTCGGCCTCGGGGACCTCGTCGTCGACCACGGGGCGCTCCCGTACGGGGCGGCCCTCCGCCTCCTCGCCGCCTCGACGGTCCTCCTCCTCGTCGGCGATCTCGATCTTCGGGCGGGACAATACATTCCGGGGAAGCTGTTCGACTACCTCGCCGTCGGCCGGCCGATCCTAGCGCTCCTTCGCCCCGGCGAAGCCGAGGCGATCGTCCGCCGGCTTCCCGGGGCGTATGTGGCTCCCCCGGACGACGGGGCGGCGATCCGGGCGGTCCTCGAACGTCTCGTCGACGACTGGCGGGCGGGGCGGCTCACGGCGGGGATCGACGTGCTTCGGGAGCCGGCGTTCGAGCCGTACCGCCGGGATCGCCAAGCGGCGGCGTTTGCCGCGTTGTTCCGTCAGGTCGTCTCGGAGGCGAGCAGCCGTTCGTAAAACGCCCGGTGCCTTCGGCCGAACGCCGAGAGGGAAAATCGCTCGCCGACGAGCCGGAGGGCGCTGGCGCTTCGGACGGTCCGCACTTCCGGCGACGCCGCCATGAGGCGCCGCATCGCCCCGGCGAGGGCTTCGGCGTCGCCCGGCGGGACGAGTTCTACCGGCGGCGGATCGCCGGCTCCGGCGAGGGTGCCGGCGATCGCCGGGACGGCGGTGGCGACCGCCGGAAGGCCGGCGGCAAGGGCTTCGACGAGCGCCAGAGGAAAGCCGCCTTCCTGCCGGGAGGGAAGGACGAAGGCGTCGGCGGCGGCGAGGAGCTCCGGGACGTCGTCACGGTGTCCGAGCCAGCGGATCCGCCCGGCGAGGCCCCGGCGCTCGGCGGCGGCAGAAAGGGAAGATTTTAACGGGCCGGTCCCGATGACGAGGAGGTAGGCCGGTCGTCCGGCCGGCGCGGTCGGGTCGCCGATGAGGCGGGCGAAGGCGTCGAGGAGAACGTCCAGCCCCTTGACCGGCACGAGACGGGCCGTCACCGCCCAGACGAACGCGTCTTCCGGAAGGGAAAGCGGGGACCGGAAGGCTTTTTTTTGCCCGGGCGCCCGGAGGGTACGCCGGGCCGCGGCGAACGGGGCGAGGTCGACGCCGTTTTCGATGACGGTGATCCGCTCCGGTGCCATCCCGTCGGCTTCGAGCGACCGGCGAAGGGCGTCGCTGACGGCGATGACGTGATCGACGAACGGCCGGCTCGCGTGTTCCATCGCCCAGGCGAGGACGAATTCCCGCCGCAGGGGATAATCATAGCGGAGAAAACTGTGGACGGTCGTGACGATGCGCGGCACGCCGGCCCGGGCCGCCGCCAGCCGGGCAAAGAGGTTGGCCCGGACGCCGTGGGAGTGGACGACATCCGGCTTCAAGGCGACAATGAGGGCGTGCACCCGGCGGTAGAGGGTGAGGTCGAAACGGCCGGATTGGGCGAGGATGACCGGTTCGGCGCCGAGCTCCCGAAACGCTTCGACGAGCCGCCCGGGATAAAACGTCGCCAGCGTAAAGTCGACGTCCTCCCTGAGCGTCCGGTAGAGGGCGATGAGGTGCCGTTCGGCGCCGCCGAACTCGCCGCCGCCGATCACGTGCAGCACGCGCGGTCGCTTGGGCACGCCGTTCACTTCCTTCCGGATCAGGCGACTCCGGGGCCGGCTTACGGCCGGCGCCGGCCTTCGTGTATACTGAAGGCGGATGCGGACAGGCTTGCTCCGACCGCCAACCTTTCGGACGAGGTGATCAGGGTGGCCGCGATGGACGAAGAAAAAATGCCGATCGATGAAGTGCTTCGGGAGGAACTCCTTCGGCACCTCATCCGGACCGGGTATTTGCCGTTTCACTACGGCGGCAATCCGGAGCAGTTTTACCGGGCCCTGGAGCGGTTTCACCGGGATCAGGGGCTCGAGGCGCTTTATTCCGACCGGCAGTGGATCACGCTGAAGGCGCTGAACGTCCTCCGCTCGCTCCCCGATAACATCCGGAACTGAGGCCGCGGGCCTCGCTCCGATCGGACGCCGTCGGTCCGCTGGCGCTCGGGGCCTCGGCGATGTCCCTATGGCGCGAGGTAACGTTCGATGTCTTCCGGCGGCCGGATCGCGATCGATGGGTCGCCGTAGTGGAAGAAGCGGAAAAACACTTCCTGCAGGGCGTAGCCGGCCCCGGGCACGGGAACGAGCCAGCGCCCTTCGATTTCGCCGATGCGGGCCGGGTCATCGAGAAGCTTCACCGTGATCGTCGCCGGGAGGGCGGCGAACGCCCGAAAGGCGGCATCGTCCGGAGCGATGCCGGCCAGCCGGAAGAGCGTCTCCCCGTTCACCCGGATGCGGTAAACCTTCGCCGGAAGGCCCAGCACGTCGTCGTCCGGCAGCCGTTCGGCGGCGGCGAATTCCGGCATCAGGGCTTCGAGGGAGCGAAAGAGGGCCGGCGGGTCCGCCGGCGGAAGCGGAACCCATTCCGTCCGGGCCGTCCAGAGGTAGCGGACGTCGCCGGACCGGTAGTACCGGTACGGCGTTCCGGCGAGGCGCATGCCGCCGAAGAGGCGCTCCGGCCGGACGACGGCGCCGCTGACCATGCTCGTCGTTTTTCTTTTGTGGACGCTGTTTCGCGTATAGCCGACGACCTGAAACCGGTCCGCCCCTTCCCCTTCCGAGCCGGCGAGGGCCGCCCGGAAGGCGGCCCGGGCATCGACCGGCGCCCGGGCGGCCGGCGTCTCGGTCCCGGCGCCCTCGATCGGCGCTTCGGCTTCGGGCGCTCCGGTCGCCGGACCGGCCGCTCCGGCGCGGCCCGCTCCCGGCGCCTGCTCGGCGGAGAGGTCGAGCGCCGGCTCCCCGGCGGCGGGAAGGTTTGCCGCCGGCGCTCCGCCGTCTGCCCCGGCGGCCGCCACCGACGGGAGGACCCCCGGCGGGCGGGCCGACGGGGTGCTCCGGAGGACGACGGGGAAGGCGGCGCCGGCCAGGAGGGCGGCGAAGAGGACCGCGGCCGAAAGGCCGACCGCCCCCGCCCGACGCCGGAAGGCGGAGCCGTCTTGTGCGCTCCGGTCGGGGGTGAGGTCCTGAGGGACCCGGCCGTCCCTCAGGCGCCGGACGAGGAGCCCGACGGCGATGAGCCCCGTCGCGGCCGCGATCATCGCCCCGACGGGGAGAGGATGCGGCGTGAGGAGAACGAGCCGGTGGTTCGGATATTCGGTCGCCACGAGCCGCCATGTGCCGTTCGGGCCGGGAAGATAGCGAACGTTGATGAGCGAGGTCGGCGCCTGCCAGAGGCGGACGAGCCGGCCGTTTTCGTAAACGTATTCGCCGAGGAGCCGCTGGGGGTAGCCGCTCAGGCGCCCCGGCGCGAGGGCAAGCAGCACCGCCTGAGCGCCGTCATACCGGACGTCTTCAAAGCGAAAGAGCGGATCGGTCGCCTCAAACAAAAGCCGCCACGACCCGTCCGGCTCCGGCCGGACGATCTTGGCCCGCTCCGGGGAGTCGGTCGGAAACGACAGAAGGAGCGCCGGACCGTCGGAAAACTGAACCGGGATGACTTCAGAAGCATAAATATCCGGAATCGACGCCGGCGACAGCCGGTGGCTTACCCGGGGCGCTCCTCCCTTCGGGAAGACGGCGATCTCCAGCGACCGTCCCTGAAGGACGAGGGCCGCCTCGCCGCCGAGGGAAAACCGTCCGACAACCGCCGTCGCGTCGGTCGGCAGGCGAAACGGCCGGCCGTCGAACGTCCCCTCCAGCGCTTCACCGGTCAGCCGGAGGCCGGCAAAAGGCCCGCCGACGTCCGGGGCGGCGATCGGCCGCCGGAGGTGAAGGGCATCGAGGCGAAGCAGGGCGCCGAACGTCCGACCGAAGTCAAAAAGCGTCTCCGCCCACGCGTCCCGCGTCACGAGGGGGCGGAGCGTGCCGTCGTCCTCGACGGTGAAGAACGGATAGCCGGGGAAATCGTTCCGCAGCTTTTCGAACCACCGCGCCACCTCGGCGTCCGGCACGGCGACGCGCCGGAACGTCCCGCCTTCGGTATCAAAGGCGTAAACATAGAGCCGCTCCGGGGCGAGCCGGGCAAGGGCGAGTCGGGTCGCCTCCCCCTCCGGCCCCGCGTCTCCGCCCGTCTCCGCCGCATCCTTCGCTTCCTTCCCTTCCGGCGGCACCTCTTCCCGGTTGCCGAACGTGACCACCCGGCCGGGGTGGTCCGGATCGAGAAACAGCGGGAAGTAATCGATCGTCCCGGCGCCGTAGAGGGCCGGCGTCCGGACCGGCGGCAAAAAGCGTCCGAGGAGCTTGGCGTCGGGCCGGTCGATCGCCGTCGACAGGGCGGCCGCCGCGGCGAGGGCGAGAAGGGCCGGCGCCGGCAGGCGGCCGGCGGCGCGGCCGACGAGGACCGTGAGGCCGATCACGAGCGCCGCCAGGGCAACCCGGGCGGCGGCGGGATAAAGGCCGGTGGCCGCGAGGGCCCGGTCGGCGAACAGGACGAGGAAGGCGAAGGCGATCCCCCGCCGCCTCGCCTCGGCCGGGGCGAGGCCGAGGAGGCCGACGGTGCCGGCGGCGGCGACGGCGAGGCCGGCGAAGCCGTCCGTCCAGGCGAGGGGCAGGACGGCGAGGTGGTAGGCGGCGTAGACGTAGACGGCGAAAAGCAGCCAGCCGCCAAACGCGCGAAGCTCCCGGATCATCCCCGTCCCTCCTCCGGCCGGCCGGGCGAAAGCGCGAGGGCGAGCCCGGCGGCGAGCCAAAAATACGCGTTCATAAACGGCACTTCCAAGATATTTTCCACCGCATTGTGGAGGGCGACGGCGAGGTCGGCGGCCAGAAGGCCGAGAAGGAGCGCTCCCTCCGGCCGGCCGCGGGCGGCCTGCCACCGGGCGAACAGCGTCCGAAAGACGGCGACCATCAGCCAGACGAACAGAATGAGGCCCGGAAGGCCCATCTCGGCCATCGTCTTGAAGTAATAGCCGTCGACGTACGTCGTGCCGAAGAAACGGTTCCCGGTGGCGCCGCCGTAGTGGCCGATCCCCCGGCCGAAGAGGGGGTCGAAGCGCATCTGGTGAAAGCTCCCGAGCCAGCGGGCGATCCGGCCGTCCCGGGCGCTTTTTTCCCAGTACATCGGGGAGAGGAGCGCCTCCATCCGGCGCCGGATCGGCGGAAGGAGGGCGGCGAGGGCGATCAAAGCGGCGGCGGCGGCGAGGGAAAGCCGCGGCCGGAAGAAGAAGAGGACGACGAGGGCGGCGAGGAAAAAGGCGAGCCAGGCGCCCCGGGAGCCGGAAAGGACGAGGGCCGCCGCCTCCAGCGCGGCGAAAAGAAGATAGGCGAGAAGCGCCCGCCGCCGGCCTTCCGCCCGCGCCCGCCACGCGAGGGCGAGGGTGAGAAGGAGGGCGTAGGCCATGTAGCTTCCGAGGACGTTCGGGCTCACGACGAAGGAAAACGCCCGGCGGCTCGTCGCCTCCGTCACGTCGGTCCATCCCGCCGGGGTGCGGACGCCGAGGGCGACCTGGGCGAGGCCGACGGCGCCGGCGAGGGCTCCGAGCCCGGCGAGAACGGCCATGATCCGCTCGACGTCGTCCCGGGTCTTCGGGAGCCACGCCCCGACGAAGAGGGCCAGCATATAAAAGTACACCGCCCGAAAGCCGTCAAACGTCGCGGCGAAGTTCGGAAGATCGATCCCAAGATGCAGCACGCCGAGGGCAAAAAACAGCCCGAGCGGTGCGGCGAGGGGTCGAAGCCGCCGGAGCCGCTCCCGGTCCGCCTGGAGCCAGGCGAGCACGAAGAGCAGGGCCAAAAGCCCCTTGTCCCAGAGTCCGGCCAGGCCCCCCAGGCCGAGGACCCGCCGGAGAAGGAAATCCGTCAGCGGAAACAGGGCGTACAGGCCGAGCAAAAAAAGCGAAAGGCGTTTCACCGTCGGGCCTCCTTCCCGGGGCGCCGCCGGGCGCGGGACCGGTAGGCGTCGTAGACGAGGTCGGCGCTCCGGCGGGCCGCGTCGACGACCGGCGGCACCCGGTCGGCGAGCGTCCGCCGGAGCGCCGGAAGATCGTTCATCGTCGCCTCAATCCGCTCCATCAAAGCGTCCGCCTGAAGCGCCTCGATCGAAAGCGGGGGCACAAGGCCGACGCTTTCGACGAAGCGGTCGATCTTCGGGTCGTACGAGAGCGGGACGAACGGGACGCCGTGGAGCGCGGCAAAGATCAGGGCGTGAAGCCGCATGCCGATGAGGAGATCCGCCTCGGCGATGACGCCGAAGATCGCCCGAAAATCGAGGGGCGTCCGGACGACGGCCGCCGGGCGGGTCATGGCCGCCCGAACCCGAAGCGCCGGCTCGACGTCCTGCGCCCGCTGCATGGCGATGAAGACGATCTCAAACCCCCGGTCGGCGACCCGGTCGAGGGCGCGGGCGAGAGGGAGAAGATGCGCCGTCCGGTCTTTCCACGGACGGACGGAGACGACGGCGAGGGGCCGCTTCGGCGTCCGGCCGTGATCGGCGAGGACCGCCCGCCCCCGCTCCCGGTCGGCGATCGCCGGATCGATGGCCAGCGCCGGGTCGGCGGTGACGGCGATCGGTACGCCCCGGACGCCGGTTTTCTCAAGCTCCCGGGCGCTTTCGGCGTCCCGCATGATGATGAGGTCGACGCCGCTTAGGACCCGCCGGATGAAAAAACGGCTCGAGGCGTGGACGATCGGACCGAACCCCTGGCCGTAGTAGAACACCGGCTTGCCGAAGCGTTTGGCGAGTTCGGTGATGCCGAGATAGTACAAGGGGCTTCGCGGGCTCGTCCGATCTTGGAGCAGCGTCCCGCCGCCGACGACGACGAAGTCCGCCGCCCGGATCGCCCGGATGATCGGCCCCGGCCGCCAGCGGTTGACCGCCCGGATGCCGAACGTCCGGGCCGTCTCCTCCGGAGCGTTGGAGAGGACCGTCGCCTGAAGGCCCGGAAATTTCGTTTTCAGCGCTTGTAAAATCCCAAACAGCACCGCGTCGTCGCCGGCGTTGTGAAAGCCGTAGTAGCCGACGATGAGGACGTGCGGAGGAGCGTGCATGAAGGCCCGTGTCCTTTCCCGGCGCTCGCCGGCGCCGTCCTCCGATATCATAGCAGACGGACGGCGGCCGTCCAAGGACGATGCCGCGGCGGATCGACGCCCCGCCGATCCCGATGAGCCCCGGCGCGCTGCCGTTTATTGAATGGTCGCTCATTCATTTTCCTCTGGCGCCTGGCCCGGGGGGATGTTACAATGTTTTCACAAACGCCATCGCACGAGCGCGCAGGGGAAAGGGGAGAAGGCCGATGGCGGTTGAGAGGCGGCCGTGGCTTCGGCACTATCCGCCGGAAGTGCCGCCGTCCGTCGAGATTCCGGACGTGCCGCTTTATGATCCGCTTTTTGTAAGCGCTTCCCGATACCCGGACCGCGAGGCGATCGTCTTTCTCGGGAAGCGCATCCCGTACCGGGCGCTTCTTGGCGACGTCTATCGGTTCGCCAAGGTGCTCAAGGCCCGGGGCGTCGGCAAAGGCGACCGGGTGGCGATCATGCTGCCGAACTCGCCGCAGTACGTCATCGCCTATTACGCGACGCTCCTCCTCGGCGGCATCGTCGTCCAGACGAACCCGATGTCCGTCCCTCGGGAAATCGAGTTCTTCATGAACGACGCCGAAGCGTCGATCCTCATCGCGCTTGACCTGCACGTGCCGCGGGTCGTCGAGGCGATCGACCGGACGCCTCTTCGGGCGGTCCTTTTCACCAGCCTGAAAGATTATCTTCCGTTTCCGAAAAATGTGCTGTATCCCATTGTTGAGCGGCGAAAAGGCCGGCCGCTCCCGAAGGGGCCGGCGGATCCCCGGTTTTTCCGCTGGACGGAGGAAATGCGCCGCGTCGACGCCGCTCCGGTTCCGCCTGTGCCGGTCGACCCGCGGGAGGACGTCGCCCTCCTGCAGTACACCGGCGGCACGACCGGCGTGCCGAAAGGCGTCATGCTCACCCACCGGAACCTGATGGCGAACCTCGTCCAAGCCCGCCACTGGCTCTACAAGGCCCGGGAAGGCCGGGAGAAGGTCGTCGGGGCGCTCCCGTTTTTTCACGTTTACGGCATGACGACGGTCCTCAATCTCGGCGTTGCCCTCGCGGCGACGATGCTCCTTTTCCCGCGCTTCGACGCGACGGAGGTGCTCCAGGCGATCCAGAAGGAGCGGCCGACGCTCTTTCCCGGCGCGCCGACGATGTATATCGCCCTCATCAACCATCCCGACATCCGGAAGTACGACCTGTCGTCGATCGAAGCGGCGATCAGCGGCTCGGCGCCCCTTCCCCGCGAGGTGGAAAAGCGCTTCGAGGCGCTGACCGGCGGCCGCATCGTCGAAGGATACGGCCTGTCGGAGACGTCGCCGGTCACCCACGCCAACCCGATGTACACCTTCCGGAAATCCGGCTCGATCGGCCTCCCGTGGCCGGACACCGACGCGGCGATCCTCGATCTCAAGACGCGCCGGCCGCTTCCGCCGGGCGAGATCGGCGAAGTGGCGATCAAGGGCCCGCAGGTGATGAAAGGCTATTGGCGGCGGCCGGAGGAAACGGCGGCGGCCTTTCACGACGGGTGGTTCCTCACCGGCGACATCGGACGGATGGACGAGGACGGCTTTTTCTACATCGTCGACCGGAAAAAAGACATGATCATCGCCGGCGGCTTCAACATCTACCCCCGAGAGGTCGAAGAGGTGCTTTTCGCCCATCCGGCGGTCCAGGAGGCGGCCGTCGTCGGCGTGCCGGACCCGTACCGGGGCGAGACGGTGAAGGCGATTATCGTCCTCAAGGAAGGCGCCTCCGTCACGGAACAGGAGCTCGACGCCTACTGTCGTTCGAAGCTTGCCGCCTACAAGGTGCCGCGGATCTACGAGTTCCGGACGGAACTTCCGAAGACGGCCGTCGGCAAGGTGCTCCGGCGGGTGCTCGCCGAAGAGGCCCGCGCCGGCCTCGCGAAAGAGCCGGCGCCGATCGGCGCCGAGGCGAAGGAGCCGGAAACTCCGGTTCCGGTGGGCCCGTCGGGGACCGGTGCGGCGGACGCTTTAGGCCCGGCGGAGCGCGGTGCGCCGGGCGCGGCGGCGGCGCTTCCCGACGGGCCGGCGGTCACGGACGGGATGACCGGCGTGGCCGAACGCCGCTCCGCCGACGGCCGGTCGACCGGCGGAAGCCTCGACGCCTGAAGCCCGTTCGCCCGTCCGGCGGTTCGGGTCTCCCCGGCGCCGTCTTCGGCTGCACTGGGGTTCGGTGCCACGGCCTTGACGGAGCCCGAGACGATGTCGTTCGAGGTTCACCGGCGCTCGGTTGACATCCGGGACGGGTGGGCGTACACTGAAAGAGAGTCGGTCGAGTGAATGCTCATTCATCCTAGAGCCCCTTTGGCGTTGAGGTGAGAGAAACCTCTTGCGTTAAGGAGGGACGCGGTGGCGCGGCGGAGCGGCGAGAAGGGGGAAAAATACGAAGCGATCTTAAACGCGGCGATCAAGGTTTTCGCCGAAGCCGGGTATCACGGCGCCCAGGTGTCCCGCATCGCCCGGGAAGCCGGAGTGGCCGACGGGACGATCTACCTGTACTTTTCCGGCAAGTCGGATCTTCTCGTCTCCGTCTTCCGATCGTACCTCAGCCGGCACGTGGAACGCCTTCGGACGGCCCTCGCCGAGGAGCCCGACGTGCCGGCGAAGCTTCGGCGGCTCGTCTGGGAGCATTTTCGGCCGCTCAGCGAGCACTATGAGCTCGCCGTCGTGACGCAGGTCGAGCTCCGGCAGGCGGATCCCGCCCTGCGAGGGCGGATCAACGAGATCCTCCGAAGCTACCTTGACGTCATTGACGGCCTCATCGAGGAGGGCAAGGGCGCCGGCATCTTCCGCCGGGACATCGAGACGCACCTCATGCGGAAGATGATCTTCGGCACCCTCGACGAGACGGTGACGTCGTGGGTGATGGCCCGGCGCCGGCGGGAGCTGATGAGGCTCGCCGATCCGGTGTTTCGTCTGCTTTATACCGGTCTGAAAGCGCCGGAGGCAGAGCCGGGCGGCGCGGAGCGGGACGAAAGAAGCGGGGCAGAGAGGAGGAGCCAAGATGAAGATCATCGTCCTCATGAAGCAGACGTTTGACACGGAAGAAAAAGTCGTCGTCGAAGGGGGACGGATCAAAGAAGACGGCGTCCAGTTCATCATCAACCCGTACGACGAGTACGCCGTCGAAGAAGCGATCCGGATCAAGGAAGCCGGGGAGGCGGAAGTCGTCGTCTTAAGCTACGGGCCGCCCCGGGTCGAAGAGGCGCTCCGGAAGGCCCTCGCCATGGGCGCGGACCGGGCGATCCTCGTCGAAGCGGAGGCGCCGCCGGTCGACGAGGCCTTCGTCGCCGACGTCCTCGCCCGGGTGGTGGAAAAAGAAGCGCCGGACCTCCTTCTGGCCGGTTATTTCTCCGTCGACAACGGCGGCGGTCAGGTGGCCCTCCGGGTCGCCGAGCGGCTCGGCCTGAACCACATCGGCGCGGTGCTGAAGCTTTCCGTCGACGGACGGAAGGTGCGGGCCGAACGGGACGCCGAAGGCGACGTGGAGATCGTCGAGGCAGAACTTCCGCTTCTGGTGACGGCCCAGCAGGGGCTGAACGACCCCCGCTATCCGTCGCTTCCGGGGATCATGAAGGCGAAGAAAAAGCCGCTGGAACGGATTTCGCCGGCCGATCTCGGCGTCGAGCGGGCAGAAAAAACCACCGTCGTCGACCGGTTCGCGCCGCCGAAGCGAGAGGCCGGGAAGATCCTCGGCGGCACCGCGGAAGAGGCGGCCCGGGAGCTCGTCCGGCTGCTTCGGGAAGAAGCGAAGGTCGTCTGAGGGCGTCGAACGCAAACGACAACCGCGACGGGAGGGGAAAGCATGGCGGGGAAAGCCCTCGTCGTAGCAGAAGTCAAAGGCGGCGCCCTGCGGCAGGTGGCGCTGGAGGCGATCACGGCGGGCCGGCGATTTGAACCGTCGGAGGTGATCGCCGTCCTCCTCGGCGCCGGCGGCCTGGACGAGCCGGCCGCCGCCCTCGGCCGGCGGGGCGCCGACCGAATCGTCATCGTCGAGCACGAATCTCTTGGCGCGTACACGCCCGACGCGTATCTCCAGGCGCTTCTTCAGGTCGTCGAGCGGGAAGCGCCGGAGGTGATCGTCTTCGGTCACACGGCGATCGGCCGCGACGTGGCGCCCCGGCTCGCCGCCCGCCTCGGCGCCGGCATGGTGAGCGACGCCGTCGACGTGCGGTCCGAAGGCGGCGAAGTCCGGATCGTCCGGCCGATCTACGCCGGCAAGGCCTTTGAAGTGCGGACGTTTACCGACCGCCCGGCGGTCCTTTCGATCCGGCCGAACAACCTGCCGCTGCCGGACGAAGCCGCCGGCCGGACGGCGCCGGTCGAACGGCTCGCCGTGGACCTCAAAGACCTTCGCTCGATCGTCCGGGAGGTCGTGAAAAAGACGGCCCAGGGCGTCGACCTTGCGGAAGCCCGCGTCGTCGTCGCCGGCGGCCGCGGCACGAAAGGAGAGGAAGGGTTTAGGCTGCTTCGGGAGCTCGCCGACGTTCTCGGCGGCGCCGTCGGCGCCTCCCGCGGGGCGTGTGACGCCGGCTACGCCGATTACGCCCTCCAGATCGGCCAGACGGGGAAAGTCGTCACGCCGGACCTCTACATCGCCGCCGGCATCTCCGGCGCCATCCAGCACCTCGCCGGCATGTCGGGGTCGAAGGTGATCGTCGCCATCAACAAAGATCCCGAGGCTCCGATCTTCCAGGTGGCGGACTACGGCATCGTCGGCGACCTGTTCGAGGTCGTGCCGATCCTGATCGAGGAATTCAAGAAGGTCAAGGTCTCATAACCGCGGTCCCGGAAGGAGGACAAAAGAGGCCGGATCCCCAAAGAAGCCGGATACCAAACGCGGCCGGAGCCAGGCTCCGGCCGCTTTTTTGCCGATTTCGGTCGCCCGGTCTGGCTTTCCGGTCAGCTCCCTTCGCTTCGGCCCGTTCAGCGGCAGAGGAGATCGGCCGCTCGGAGCGGAAGGGACCGATCAGCGGGGTTTGCGCGCTTCGACGAACGCCCGCAGGGGAGGCGGCATTCGGACCGCCACCTCGTCGTAGAGCGGCGCCACCGCCTGCTCCCAGGCGGTTCGCTCGTCGGCGGTGAGCCGGTGAATGCGGAGGCCCGAGGCGGCCATTTCCTTCAGCGCCCGGGCTTCGAGCTCCCGGATGAGGCGGAGCTCATAGGCACCGGCTTCCTCGAGAGCCTTCAGGAGGATCGCCCGATCGTCCGGCGGAAGGCGGCGCCAAAAGGCGTCGTTCACGAGGACGGGGTAGCCGAGGTAAGTCTGGTTAAACGGCGCCGGCACCGTCCGGGCGCCGAGGAGCTCGAGGTAGCGGGCGATCGTCGAGCTTTGCATGCGGCGGAAGACGAGACCGCGGAAATCTTCCGGCCAGAGAACCGGTCGGACGTTCGTCGTGATCTGCTTCAGGCCGCTGTGCCAGAAGAGAAGCGTCCGAAGACCGTCCCGCTCCGGCGGATGACGGTGCTGGAAAATGTGATGGTCGGCGCCTTTTTGCATACCCGCCGGCGGGAGGTGGCAGAGCGGCGGGCGCTCGAGGTGCTCGCGCTCACCGGACTTTATGAGCGGCGGCATGAGGAGGCTCGGACGCTTCCGATCGCCGGACGGAAGCGGCTTGAAGTCGCTCGGGCGCTGGCGACGGAGCCGAAGCTTCTTCTCCTGGATGAGGTTGCCGCCGGGCTCAACCCGAAAGAGGTGGAAGCGGTGATGGCGCTCATCCGGACGCTGAAAGAAAGCGGGGTGACGATCCTCATGGTGGAGCACATCATGAAGGTCGTCCTCGGGGTCGCCACGCGGGCGCTGGCCCTGAACTTCGGCCGGACGATCGCGGCGGGGACGCCGGAGGAGGTCACCCGGCATCCGGACGTCGTCCGGGCGTACCTGGGGGAGCGGCGTCATGCGTGAGGCGCTCCTTAAGATCGCCGGCCTTTCCGCCGGGTATGGGGATGTGACCGTCCTTTGGGATGTCGACCTCGAGGTGAAATCCGGCGAGATCGTCGCCCTCGTCGGGGCGAACGGCGCCGGGAAGACGACGCTTTTAAACGCCGTCTCGGGCCTCGTCCGGCGGTTCCGGGGGACGATCCGGTTTTCGGGGCAGGACCTCGGGCGGCTTTCGCCGGATGCGATCGCCCGGCTCGGGATCGCCCACGTGCCGGAGGGGCGGCGCCTTTTTCCGGGGATGACGGTGCGGGAAAACCTCGACGTCGGGGCGATGACCCGGGAGGCGAGGGCACACCTTGCCGAGTCCCTTGAGCGGGTGTATGCGCTCTTCCCGATTTTGAAAGAGCGTTCGGCGCAGGAGGCCGGGACGCTCTCCGGCGGCCAGCAGCAGATGCTCGCCATCGCCCGGGCGCTCATGAGCCGGCCGAAGCTCCTTATGATCGACGAGGCATCCCTCGGACTTGCGCCGAAGGTTGTCGACGATATTTATGCGGCGCTGGAGGCGATCCGGAAGGAAGGGCTCACGATGCTCATCGTCGAGCAAAACGTCGCCCTCGCCCTCGACGTCTGCCACCGGGCGTACGTGCTGGAAAACGGCCGGAAAACGGCCGCATCGCTCTCTCCGGCGACTGCCGGTCGCTTAAGGGCGATCCGCGGGTTCAGGCGGCGTATCTCGGCGGATGAGGCCAATTCGGCCTGAATGAAAACGGCCGCCCGGTCCGGGCTTCGGACCGGGCGGTGTTCGTTGGCTTTCCGAATGAAATCTGCTATCATGAGGGGCGAGCGTGCCGGTGAAGGGCCGGGGTGAGCGGCGGTCGCGCGGGTCTGCGGAGGAGCCGGCATGCCGATCGAACGGACCATGCGAGGGGGAGGCAAGGAAAGGCCATGGCCATCAAACAGACGACCGATGCCGATTTTGTCCGGGATGTGGAGCAGGCAGAGGGGCTTGTCATCGTCGACTTCTGGGCGGAGTGGTGCCACCCGTGCCGGATGATTGCGCCGATCCTCGAGCAGCTGGACGAGGAGTACGCCGGACGAATTCAGGTGGTCAAGCTCAACGTCGACGAAAACCCGGATACGCCGAGCCGCTTCGGCATCATGGGCATCCCGACGCTTTTATTCTTTAAAAACGGCGAGGTCGTCGAGCGAATCGTCGGCTTTCAGCCGAAGCCGAATTTCGTCCGGGCGATTGAAAAGCACCTCGCATGAGGGAAAGCCGGCTTCGGACCGGGCGCGGGGGGCTCGCGGCGCGGTTTTGTCGTTTCTGACGGCGCGGTGTGCCGATTGGGTGGGACGTCGGGTTGTCGTTTTCGTGGCCGGTCCCGAAGGCGGCGAGGACGTTGACCTCGGCCGGAAGCCGGCATTCGGAAGCCGTGGGCGGCTTCCGGCGTCGAAGGTGTTAACGGAAAATTGAATCCAGTCCGGCGATCCGGCGGGGGGCCGGCGGTCTGGCGCCGGTGTGGCGGCTCATCGGCACAAATTTTTCGGCCGGATGCGGAGATTCCGGCCGAGCGCGAATGTCTTCGGCCGCAGGCGGAAGATCCAACCGGGCGAGGTGGGGGATGTTGACGGAAGGGGGCTTAAGACGCCGGTTTTGGCGGCGGACGGCGCTGGGCGGCGCCTATTTCGTGATCTACGGCGGACTTCCGTGGACCGGCGGTCGCCCCGGCGCGGTGATCGGGGTGATGGTTCTCACCGTGGGACTTTTGGCGCTGGAGGCCGCGCTGAGCGGCCGGGAAGAGCGATCGTTCGCCGCGGCGCACCCGGCGCCGGCGTCCACGGGGCGGATGCCGGCGCCGGATGGGAGCGGCGGATCTAGAACAGATTGAAGGTTGACGTCAATGACGATGGGGATGATGTCGGTTTCGGGAAGCGGGTCGACGGCAGGGAGATGATCGGCGTCGGTACGGGAATCGTCGGCGGGGAAGGGTCGGGCGTGGCAAAGGAGTTCGTCTTAGAGGCGTTGGGTGCATCGGCCGCCCTCGGCGTCCCGGGCGAGGTGGCGACGACGTTCGGCCTCTTTTTGGCGATGCTGGCAAGCGCCCTCGTCATCACTCACTGGGCGGCGGAACGGCAGCCGACGACGCTTCGGTTTTTCACCGCCGCGCGGCGCCTTTCGGGGGCGCAAAACGGGCTGGCCATCGCCGGCGACTACATCAGCGCGGCGTCGTTTCTCGGCACGACCGGCGCGATCGCCCTCTACGGGCACCTGGGGCTTCTTTTTGCGGCGGGGTTTCTCGCATCGTACGTCGTCTTCGGCTTCTGGATCGCCGAGCCGGTGCACCGGCTGGGCCGGTATTCGCTCGGCGACGTCTTTGCCGCCCGTTTTCCGGGCCGGAGCCTCCGGTTCGCCGTCGCCGGGGTGCAGTTTGCCATTTCCTTCCTTTATCTCCTGCCGCAGCTCGTCGGGTCGGGCCTCCTTCTCCGGTTGCTCCTCGGCCTCGATTTTCGCGTCGGCGTCGTCGTCATCGGCCTCATCATGTCCGTTTACGTCGCTTACGGCGGGATGCTGGCGACGAGCTGGGTGCAGATTATAAAAACGCTCCTCCTCCTCTTCGGCTCGCTTCTCATCGCCCTCATCGCGGTCGTCCGTTTGGGCGGGTGGGCGGCGCTTACGGCGGCCGGCCGCTCGAGCCTGGAGCCGCTCGTCCCGCCGACGGGGCTTCCCGTCGACCCGCCGGCGCAGGCGGCGCTGTTGTTCGGTCTTTTGTTCGGGACGTCCGGCCTGCCGCACATCCTCCAGCGCATGCTGACGGTTTCGTCGGTGACGGCCGCCCGCCGATCGGTGGTGTGGGCGGCGGCGGTCATCGGCGGATTTTATCTTCTGGCGCTCGTGATGGGGCTGTCGGCGCGGGGCGTCCTTTCGCCGGCGGCGCTTTCCGCGCTGGCGGAAGAGGGGGGGAACCTCGTCGCTCCGGCGCTCGCCCGGGCGATCGGCGGCGTGTTTTTGTTCGCCTTTGTGGCGGCGCTGGCGTTTCAGACGATCCTCGCGGTGGTGACGGGGCTCGTCATTTCGGCGACGACGGCCCTCGTGCACGATCTGTACGATCATGTCTTGAAGGGCGGCGTGGCGGACGAGGCGGTCAAGCTCCGCCTGGCCCGGGTGAGCGCCCTTGCCGTCGGCCTCGCGGCGACGGCGGCGTCCTTCGGCGTCGGCGGGGATAACGTCGCGGTGCTGATTTCGTATCTTTTCGTCATCGCCGCCTCGAGTCTTTTTCCGGCGCTCCTCCTTCTCCTGTACTGGCGGGGGCTTACGCCGGGCGGCGCCGTCTTCGGTCTTGTCGGCGGGTTCGTCCTGGCCGCCGTCGGGTCGGGTTTTGCTTACGGACATCCGGCCGGCGGGGCTTGGGTTCCTCCGGCGGCGATCTCCGCGGGCTTTCTCTTGACCGTCGTCGGAAGCCGCCTCTTTCCCGGCGGGGCGGCGGCGCCGTGGCCGGCGTTTTTCCGGGCGGCCCACGGGCTTTGGCCGTCGGAGAAAAACGCCGGCGGGGCGTCGGAAGCCAACGCGGCGTCGGGCGGGAGGCGGTCCGGCTGATGCCGCTTTTTTGGGCGCTTCTCGAGCGGGCGGCGCTTCTTCTCCTCGTCGTCCTGATGGCGCTGGAGCTTCGGCCGCTTCGGCCGCTGGCGGCGCCCGTCACCGGGCGACGGCTGCGGGCGCTGCAGGGGCTTCTCTTCGGCGCCTTCGGCGCCCTCGGGACGGCTTTCGGCCTCGTCACGGTCGACGGCCGCTGGTCGCCGGTCCCGCTTTTTCTCCATTCGCCGCTTCCGCCGGAGGCGTACGTCATCGACCTGGCGCCGATTCCGGTGGCGATCGGCGGGCTTCTCGGCGGCCCGGCGGTGGGGGGAGTCGCCGGCCTCGTCGCCGCCGGCGCCGCCCGCCTTCTCGTCGGCATCGGTGCGGCACCGCTTCAGGCGGCCGACGTAGCCGCCGGCCTCGTCGCCGGGGGACTTTCGGTCTTTTTCGGGGGGCCGCGGCTTATGGTGCCGGCGCGGGCCTTTTTTGTCGGCATGCTGCTTCCGATCGTGCAGGTCGGCGCCGTCCTCGTCGCCCGGGGGGATGCGCCCTCGGCGGTGCGGTGGGCCGACGAAGCCGGCCCCCCCCTCGTCGGGGTCATGGGCGCGGCGCTCGCGGCCTTTTCGGCGATCATCCTGGGCGCTCAGCAGGCGCTCTGGCAGGCCTCCGCCCGGAAGATGCGGCAGGCGCTTTCGGTGCTGGAAAAGGCCTTGCGGCACGTTGCCGGGGCGGAGCCGGCGGCCTGGGCCGAGGACGTCGCCCGACTGCTTCAGGGGGAGCTCGGCCTCGAGGGGGCGGCCGTGGCGGACGAACGCCGGGTGCTGGCCAGCGCCGGCCGGCCGCCGGCAGGGCTTCAGGCCGGCTCGGCGCTCCGGCACCCGGCGGCGGCGGAAGCGCTTTTTTCCCGCCGGGCGGTCGTCGACGGGGCAAACGTCTTCGTGCCGGTGGAGGCCGGCGAAAAGGCCATCGGCCTCCTCGTCCTCACCTTCGGCCGTCCGGAGGCGATCGGCCCGGTGGAGGAGGCCATCGCCCACGGCATCGGGAGCCTCTTGTCGAAACAGCTTTCGGCCCTGGAGGCGGAGCGGTACCGGACGCTCGCCCGGGAGGCGGAGCTCCGGGCGCTCCAGGCGCAGATTCATCCGCATTTTTTGTTCAATACGCTGACGATGATCCACGCCCTCATCCGCCGCGACCCGGAACGGGCCCGGCGGGCCGTCGTGGATCTCGCCCATGTCCTTCGCTACGTCCTCACCGCCGACGATCGGGAATGGGCGACCCTCGACGCGGAGCTCGCCTTCGTGCGGGCGTACGCCGAGATCGTCCACGCCCGTTTTTCCGGTCGCATTCGCATCGAGGTTCGGGTGGAAGCCGGCGTCGATCCGACCGCGATCGTCCTGCCGCCGGTCGTCATCCAGCCGCTCGTGGAAAACGCCGTGCGGCACGGCCTCCGCGCGAAGGACGGCGGGGGGACGGTGTCGGTTCGGGCGATGCCGGAGCGGGGAGGGGTGCTGGTGGCGGTGGAGGATGATGGGGCCGGGTTTCCGCCCAAGTTCCTCGCGGCGTGGAAAACGGCCGGCGAACTCGATCCGGCGGCGGCCGCCGAAGCGCCTTTTGCCGGGTCGGCCGATGCCGGAGGCGGGAAAAAGGAGCGGCCCCTCGGCGCCGCCGGGACGGGGATCGGCCTCAAAAACGTCGACGCCCGGCTTCGGCGCCGGCTGGGCCCGGCCTCCGGGCTCCGGATCGAAAATCGGTCGGAGGGTGGGGCCGCGGTTCGCTTCTGGCTTCCCGCCGAAAGGCCGGACTTCCGTCCGCCGGAGACGCCGGCCGCACGGCGGTGAAAGGAGGGGGACGGTGAAGCTTCGGGCGATCGTGGCCGAGGATGAGCCCCTCGCCCGGGAAGAGCTTTTGGAGGTGCTCGCCCGGGATCCGGAGGTGGTCGTCGTCGGCGAGGCGGAAGACGGCGAGACGCTGTTCGATCTCCTTTCCCGACACCGGCCGGACGCGCTCTTTCTCGACATCGAGATGCCCCGGCGTTCGGGGCTTCAGGCGCTGGAGCGCTGGATCGCCCGGCACGGCGCCGAAGCGGCGCCTCTCGTCGTGTTTACGACAGCGTACGAGCGGTATGCCCTCGAGGCGTTTAACCTGGAGGCGGTCGATTATCTTTTAAAGCCGTACGACGCCGCCCGGGTCGAGCGGGCCCTTCGGCGACTGAAAGCGCGGCTTCGAGAGCGGAGCACGTCGTCGGCGCCGGCGGGAAAGCTCCTCGTCGACGACGGGGAACGGTACGTCGTCCTCGATCCGAAGGAGATCCTCTACGCGGAGCGGAAAGAGCGGGAGATCGTGGTTCACACGCTTCGGGGGCCGATCCGAAGCCGGATGGCGCTGGCCGAGCTCGAGGAACGGCTGCAGGGCGGTCCGTTTTTGCGCGTCCACCGGAGCTTTCTCCTCAACCTCGACTACGTCGACAGCATCGAGCCGTGGGCCAACGGCGCCTACACGGTGTACCTCAAAGACGCGAACCACCCCCCCATCCCGGTGAGCCGCGGCGCGGCCAAGGCGCTGTTCGATCGCCTCGGCCGGCGGTAGGGGGCTTCGGCCGACGGCAGCGAGGTTCCGGCCGCGCGGGGCGGTTCGGTCGGCGGTAAGGGGGCTTCGCCCGCGGCGGGGGCGTTTCGGCCGGCGGCGTCGTTTCGGGCCGCCCCGAAGGGGCCGCGTCTGGGCGGCCGGATGCGGCCGAAAGCGGGGTGAACCGGCGGTTTCATCCATCGATCCGCATGTTCCCATCGAACGGAACGCTGCTCTTCGCGCGCGGAAAAATGCCGTTGGCGCGCCTCATCGGACATTTCGCGCGCCCCGTGTTCACAACCGTCGGTTTTTTTGCTATCCTCTGATTAACCCTTTCCAGGGGAAAGCGCTTTCCTGCGGCGGCGGTTGTCCGGTTTTCTCGCCAGATGTCGGCCCGGGGATCTCGCCCAAAAGAGAACCGGGCGAGCATGGAAAAAGAAAACCGAAAGGAGGCGCGCCGATGTCCGACCTCGATCTTGCGTTCGGTTCCTCCGAAAGGGCGCCGGCGGAGGCCGCCGACGCCCGCTATCAGGCGATCGCCCGCTCGGACGGGTTTCGTACCCTCGTCCGGCGCAAGATGGCCTTCGTCTGGCCGGTGACGGTTCTTTTTGTCGCGTTTTATCTTCTCCTCCCCTTGCTCGCCGGCTACGCTCGGCCGCTCATGGGATCGTTCGTCGTCGGGCACGTGACGTTCGGCTACGCCTACGGCCTCATCTACTACGTCGTCGCCTGGGCGCTGGCGTACGTCTACGTCCGGGCGGCCCGCTCGTTCGACGCCCGGGCTCGGGAACTGGCCGGAAGCGACCGCGGGCGGAAAGGGCGGTGAGCGGATGATCCAGCTCTTCGGCGTGGCGCTCTTCGTCGCCATCGTCGCCCTCACGATGTACATCACCTATTGGGCCTCCCGGCGGGTCCGGGGGACGAGCGAGTTTTACGCCGCCGGCCGGTCGCTCACCGGCTGGCAGAACGGCCTCGCCATCGCCGGTGACTACCTGAGCGCCGCTTCGTTCCTCGGCATCGCCGGCCTCGTCGCCTTAAACGGCTACGACGGCTTCATGTACGCCGTCGGCTGGCTCATGGGCTACGTCGTCGTACTCTACCTCGTCGCCGAGCCGCTCCGGAACTCCGGCAAGTACACGCTGGCGGACGTTCTTTCCTACCGGCTTCAGCCGGTGCCGACGCGCCTGGCGGCGGCCCTCGTGACGCTGACGATCAGCACGTTTTACATGGTGGCGCAGATGGTCGGCGCCGGGGGGATCATCCAGCTCCTCGTCGGCATTCCGTACGAGTGGGCCGTCGTCATCATCGGCGTGCTCATGATCGTCTACGTCGTCTTCGGCGGGATGATCGCGACGAGCTGGGTGCAGATCGTCAAGGCGGTCCTCCTCATGGCCGGGACGATCCTCATCGTCCTCCTCGTCGGCGCCCGGTTCGGCTTCAACCCGTCGAACCTGTTTGCCGCCGTCGCTCAAGCGCACGGCGTCGAATTCCTCCAGCCCGGGAAGCTCTACCAAAACCCGATCGACCTCGTCTCCCTCGGCATCGCCCTCATCCTCGGCACGGCGGGTCTCCCGCACATCCTCATCCGCTTCTACACCGTGCCGACGGCCCAGGAGGCCCGGAAGTCGGTCGTCTGGGCGATGGCGATCATCGGCGTCTTCTACCTCCTCATCACGTTCGTCGGCTTCGGCGCCATGGTCCTCGTCGGGCCCGACCGCATCCGGGCGGCGGACAAGGGCGGCAACATGGCGGCGCCGCTTCTCGCCGAAGTGCTGGGCGGCGGTCCCGGGACGATCGGCGGGGAGCTTTTCATGAGCGCCATCGCCGCCATCTCGTTCGCGACGATCGTCGCCGTCGTCGCCGGCCTGGTGCTCGCCGCCTCCGGCGCCTTCGCCCACGACATCTACACGAACGTCATCAAGCGAGGCGCCGTCGACGAGCGGAAGCAGTTCGTCGTCGCCCGGGTGACCGCGCTCGTCGTCGGTGCGGTGGCGATCGCCATCGGCATCCTCGCCAAGGGGCAAAACGTCGCTTACCTCGTCGCCCTCGCCTTCGCCGTCGCCGCAAGCGCCAACCTGCCGGCGATCCTCTTTTCGCTTTACTGGAAGCGGTTCAACACCGCCGGCGCCGTAAGCGGCATGATCGTCGGCGCCGCGACGGCGGTGACGCTCGTCATGATCGGCCCGAGCGTCATGGGGAAAGATGCCCTCTTCCCGCTGGCGAACCCCGGCATCGTGAGCGTCCCGGCCGGGTTCCTCACCGCCTTTTTGGTGACGCTTCTTACGCCGGCGGAAGCGGACAAGGCGACGAAGTTCGACGAGCTCGCCGTCCGGGCCCACACCGGCCTCGGCGCCGAGCAGTGAGGGAGAGCGCCTGCGCGCGTTTGTGCTTTTGCCAGGGCGCCCCTTCTTGATCGGCGTGGCGCCCCGTCGGCCGACCCTTTCCCTCCGGCGAAGGGAAGGGCGCGCCGGCGCCTTTTTTGCGAAGCCGTTCAACCCGATCGCCCGGATCCTTGCCCCGCCGCCCGCCGAGCGGCGGGGCCGGGCGTGAAGGAGGAGGCCGACCGAGACCGACCTTTAGGGGGGACGACCTGCGATGCGCATCTTTCAGCCGGAATTCGAACGCCTGAAGCGGGAAGCCGAGCGGGATTTTGCCGCCTTCTGGGGCCGGATCGCCCGGGAGGAGGCGTTCTGGTTCAAACCGTTTGAACGGGCGTACGACGGCGCGCCGCCGTCGTTTCGCTGGTTCGTCGGCGGCGAGACGAACGTGAGCTACGCCGCCCTCGACGTCCACCTCGAACGGGGCTGGGGCGGTCACGCCGCCCTGATCGGCCTGAACGAGCGGGGCGAGCGGCGGGTTCTGACCTACAACGACCTCCACCGCCTCGTTCGGCGGATTGCCCGCGGGCTCCGGGCCCTCGGCGTGGAAAAAGGAGACCGGGTGGCGATCTACATGCCGACGATGCCGGAGGCGATCGCCGCCATGCTGGCCACGACCCGCATCGGGGCGATCCACGTCGTCGTCTTCGCCGGCTTCGGCGCCGGGGCGCTTCGGGACCGGATCGCCCTGTCGGGGGCGAAGGTGCTCCTCTACGCCGACCGGACGTTCCGCCGCGGGAAGACGGTCGACCTCGAAGCGATCGTCGCCGAGGCCCTCCGTGAGCCGCTCCCGGAACTCAAGCGAGCGGTCGTCCTGCGGTGGGAGGCGGCCGAGGGCCCCCGGTCGTACGGCGCCTTCCCGGCGGAGGCCGTCCTCGACTGGGAGGCGTTTCTTCAGGCGGGAGAAGGAGAAAGCGACGCGGCGACGCCGGTCGAAGCCAACGAGCCGGCGTTCATCCTCGCCACCTCCGGGACGACCGCCAAGCCGAAGCTCGTCGTCCACGCCCATGGGCCGTATCAGGTCGGCGTCCGGGCGATGGCCAAGTGGATGTACGCCCTCCGGCCGACGGACATCTGGTGGTCGACGTCGGACATCGGCTGGATCGTCGGCCACAGCTATATCGTCTATGGGCCGCTTTTTGTCGGCGCGACGACGATCGCCTTCGAAGGGGCGCTCGATCACCCCGGCCCGGAGACGTTCTATCGCCTCCTGGAGTCGGAGCGGGTGACGGGACTTTTCGTCGCGCCGACGCTCATCCGGATGCTGATGAAGTACGGCGCCGACGTCGCTCGCCGCTTCGACCGCACGTCGGTCGAGCGGGTGTTCAGCGCCGGCGAGACGCTGAACCCGCCGGCGTGGGCGTGGTTTCAGGACGAGGTGTTCGAAGGGCGGGTGCCGGTGATCGACCACTGGTGGCAGACCGAGACGGCGGCGCCGGTCATCGGGAACCCGTACGGCCTGGGACTGCTCCCGATCAAGCCCGGGTCCGCCGGCGTGCCGCTCCCCGGCATGGCGGTCCGCATCGTCGACGATACCGGCACGCCGCTTCCCGCCGGCCGGCAGGGTATGGTCGTCGTCGAGCGGCCCTTCCCGACCCTCACCGCCCGCCTGTGGGGCGAGCCGGAGCGATACGCCGAGTCGTACTGGCGCCGCATCCCGGGCGTCTACTACGCCGGCGACGCGGCGCACGTCGATGAGGACGGCTACGTCTGGTTCGCCGGCCGGGCGGACGAGGTTCTGAACGTCGCCGGCCACCGCCTCGGCACCGTCGAGGTGGAATCGGCGCTCCTTCGCCATCCGGCGGTGGCGGAAGCCGGCGTCATCGGCCGGCCGGATCCCCTCCGGGGCGAAGTCATCGCCGCCTTTGTCGTGTTGAAAGGGGACGTTCGGCCGTCGCCGGCCCTCGAAGACGAGCTCCGTAAGACGGTTCGCCAGGCGCTCGGCCCCGTCGCCGTCGTCGGGGACCTGATCTTCGTGCCGATGCTGCCGAAGACCCGGAGCGGCAAGATCATGCGTCGGGTGCTCAAGGCGACGCTCCTCGGCCAGCCGCCGGGGGACATCTCGACCATCGAAGAGGAGGCGAGCGTCGCCGAGATCATGGAAGCGTGGCGGAAGCTCGCCGCCGCCCGAAGCGGCGCCGATGCCGGTGCCCCGCCGGCGGCGGGCGCGGCTTCGCCACCATTCGCGCAAGATTGAAACGCCCCGGTTCTTTCGCGTCTCGGTCGATTGTGTTAGACTCGATTTTACAAACGCGCCGGGGCGGCGCCCCTGCGGCGGACCGGCCCCCCTGCGGGGGATCGGCGGCCGCCTGCGGCGGGCCGGCAGGCACCGGGTTCATCCTTCACCGGCAAGGAGGGACGGACGATGACCGATCGCGAGGTGAAGGCGGCGGAAGGGCCGCTTCTGGAAAGCAAGCTCCGGGAAGAGCGCCGCTTTGAACCGCCGGCCGACTTCCGGGAGCGGGCGTGGGTCAAAGACCGGACGCCGTGGGAAGAGGCGGAACGGGATTTTGAGGGCTTCTGGGCGAAGCACGCCGAAGCGGAAGTCCACTGGTTCAAAACATGGGATCGGGTCCTCGAGTGGAATCCGCCGTGGGCGAAGTGGTTCGTCGGCGGCGAGACGAACGCGAGCTACAATTGCGTCGACCGTCACGCCCTCGGCTCCCGGCGGACGAAGACGGCGATCCTCTGGGAAGGGGAGCCCGGCGACCGGCGCGCCCTCACGTACGAAGACCTGCACCGGGAAGTGCAGAAGTTTGCCAACGTCCTGAAGGGCCTCGGCGTCCGGAAGGGCGACCGGGTGGCCATCTACATGGGCATGGTGCCGGAGCTCGTCATCGCCATGCTCGCCGCCGCCCGGATCGGCGCCACCCACACCGTCGTCTTCGGCGGCTTCAGCAGTCAGGCCCTCCGGGACCGGATCCAGGACGCTCAGGCGAAGGTCCTCATCACCCAGGACGGCGCCTGGCGGCGGGGGCAGGTCGTCCCCCTCAAGCAGTGGGCCGACGAAGCGCTGGCGGAGGCGCCCTCGGTCGAGAAGGTCGTCGTCCTGCGGCGGGTCGGCGACGCCGCCGGCGCTGCGATGGTCCCCGGCCGGGACGTCTGGTGGCACGAGGCGATGGCCGGGGCGGCGGCCGACTGCCCGGCGGAACCCCTCGACAGCGAGCATCCGCTCTTCATCCTCTACACATCCGGTACGACCGGCAAGCCGAAGGGCGTCCTCCATACGACCGGCGGCTACCTCGTCGGGACGACCCTGACGGCGAAATGGGTCTTCGATCTCAAGGATGACGACGTCTACTTCTGCGCCGCCGACATCGGCTGGATCACCGGTCACAGCTACATCGTCTACGGCCCGCTGTCGAACGGAGCGACGGTCGTCATCTACGAAGGGGCGCCGGACTGGCCGGATAAGGACCGCATCTGGGCGATCGTGGAAAAATACAGGGCGACGATCTTCTACACCTCGCCGACGTTCCTTCGGACGGCGATGCGCTGGGGGCCGGAGTATCCGAAGCGGCACGACCTTTCGAGCCTCCGCCTCCTCGGCACCGTCGGCGAACCGATCAACCCCGAGGCGTGGATGTGGTACCACGAGCACATCGGCGGCGGCCGCTGCCCGATCGTCGACACGTGGTGGCAGACCGAAACCGGCATGATCCTCATCGCGCCCCTGCCCGGCGTCCAGACGACGAAACCGGGTTCGGCGACGGTGCCGCTTCCGGGCATCAAGGCCGACGTCGTCGACGAAGCGGGCAACCCCGTTCCGCCGAACGTCGGCGGCTACCTCGTCATCGAGCGGCCCTGGCCGGCGATGTTCCGCACCCTCTGGGGCGACCCGGACCGGTACGTCAAGGCCTACTGGAGCCAGTACCCCGGCCGCTACCTCACCGGCGACGGCGCCCGGAAGGATGAAGACGGCTATTTCTGGATCACCGGCCGCGTCGACGACGTCGTCAACGTCGCCGGCCACCGGCTGTCGAACATCGAGCTCGAAAGCACCCTCGTCGCCCATCCGGCGGTCGCCGAGGCGGCGGTGATCGGCCGCTCCGACCCGATCAAGGGGCAGGCGCTTTCGGCCTTCGTCGTCCTCCGGGCCGGCGTCGAACCGAGCGACGCCCTCAAGGAGGAGCTTCGGCAGTGGGTCGGCGAGAAGATCGGCCCGATCGCCAAACCGTCGGACGTCTTCTTTGCCGCCGACCTGCCGAAGACGCGCTCGGCGAAGATCATGCGGCGGCTGCTTCGGGACATCGCCGAAGGACGGGCCCTCGGCGATACGACGACCCTCACCGATCCGGCGGTCGTCGAGGAGCTCCGGCAGCGCTACATCGCCGAAGGGAAGGAGCAGGCCTGAAACGGCTCCGGATCGTGGAGAAAATCGGGCGGCCCTGAAGGAGGGCCGCCCGATTTTCGGTGCCGGCGCTTCCGGCGTCTACCGGCCAGCCGCCGGGGGTCCTGCGACCAGACGGCCGGCCGGCTCTCCCGGATGGAAATGTCGATCGCTCGGGAGAAGGAAAGCCAGCGTCCCGAGCAGCGGAAGGACGCTTAAGGCTTGCATGCCGAGTGTGATGCCGAAATGCTCGATGAAGGCGCCGACGGCGACGGCGCCGACGGCCCCCATGCCGAACGCAAGGCCGATGACAAGCCCCGACATGGCGCCGACGTGGCCGGGGAACAGCTCCTGGGCGTAGAGCACGCTCACCGAAAAGCTGGAGAAGACGATGAAGCCGAGGATCGGCATGACCGCGAGGGCAAGCGCCGGTCCCGCATGGGGAAGGAGAAGGGCGAACGGGGATGCGCCCACCATGGAAAAGACGAGCACCGTCTTTCGCCCGAAGCGATCGGCGAGCGGTCCGCCGCAGAGCGTCCCCAGCGCCCCCGCCGCCAGAAACAAAAAGAGGTAAAGCTGTGCGCGCTGGACCGGAAGTCCGCTCCGTTCGATCAGGTAAAAGGCATAAAAATTGCTCATCCCCACATGGTACCAGGATCGGAGGAAGACGAAAGCGACGAGGACGAGAAGGGCCCATCGGGCGCGAGTGAGGAGGCGGTGGCGGACGGCGTGCGGGGCGGCGGCCTCCGTTTTCCGGTCGCGTTCGGCCGGCCCCCGGGCGCCCGCGGGGGCGAAGGGGTGCGCGTTCGGGATCGTTTTGCGCCAGGCGGCGACGGCGAGCATGAGCCCGGCGGCGGCTGCCGCCGGGAGGGCAAAATAGAGCGCCGCCCGCTGTCCGAAAGGGACAAAGATCAGCGCGGAAAGAAGCGGGGCGAGGGACTGTCCGGCGTTTCCGCCGACCTGGAAGATCGATTGTCCGAGTCCCCGGCGCGGGCCGCTCGCCAGATGGGCGACGCGCGATGCTTCCGGATGGAAGACGGCCGACCCCAGCCCCACGAGCAACACCGCGAGCAGCACGTGATGAAATTCACGGGCTGAGGCCAGGGTGACCATGCCGGCGAGGGAGAACAGCATGCCCGTCGGCAGCAAATAGACGAGCGGGCGGCGATCCGTTCCGAGGCCGATCACCGGCTGCAGCACCGAGGCCGTGGCGTACAGGGCGAAACTCACCCACCCGAGCTGAACGTAGTCCAGGGCCAAGTTCTCCCGCAGGATGGGAAAAACGGCGGGAATCACGGCCTGCATCGAGTCGTTGAAAAGATGCGCCAGGCTGATCGCCAGAAGAATCCACAAAAACATCGCCGGATCGCGGCGTCCTTTTTCCCGGGCGGTCGCCGGTTTGGCGGGCGCCTTATCCTCTTCGGACGCCCCGGGAAAGGGGATTTTCCTTCCGACGGTCGCGCGCATGCGGCTCCCTCCTTCCCTCGGATCGGTGTCTGTTTTGTCGGTTGTAGCTGTTAGATTATATCAGAAAAACGGCGGTGGCGCGAAAACGGCGAACGGAGCGAAGGAGGTCGGGATCCTGCCGGCGAAGAGCCCGCCCCGGCCGATGTGCTACAATAGGGGAGAAGGTGATCGTCGTGAAGCTCAAAGAAAAGCTTTCCCTCCTCCCCGACGCGCCGGGTTGCTATCTGATGAAAGACAAAGACGGCCACGTTCTTTACGTCGGCAAGGCGAAATCGCTCAAAAACCGCGTCCGGTCGTACTTCACCGGCTCCCACGATGGGAAGACGGAGCGGCTCGTCCAGGAGATCGCCGATTTCGAGGTCATCGTCACCCGGAGCGCCTTCGAGTCGCTCATTCTTGAGATGAACCTGATCAAGGAGCACCAGCCCCGCTACAACGTGCTCCTCAAGGACGATAAAAGCTACCCCTACATCAAGCTCACCAAGGAGCGGCACCCCCGCCTCGAGATCACCCGGCGGGTGAAAAAAGGAGACGGCCACTACTTCGGTCCCTATCCCGACGCCACCGCCGCTCGGGAGACGAAGCGCCTCCTCGACCGCCTCTATCCCCTCCGGAAGTGCCGGACGCTCCCGGCGAAGGCGTGTCTCTACTACCACCTCGGCCAGTGCCTCGCTCCGTGCATCCGGCCCGTCGAGCCGGAAGACTACGCCGCCATTGCGAAGGAGATCAAAGCGTTTCTCCGAGGCGGCCACGGCGAGGTGAAAGAAAAGCTCGCCGCCGACATGCGCCGGGCGGCGGAAGCGTGGGACTTCGAGCGGGCGGCGGAGCTGCGGGACCTCATCCGGCGGATCGATGCCGTGATGGAAAAACAGTCCGTTCTCCTTCCGGACGCCGCCGACCGGGACATCTTCGGCTACGCGGAGAAAAACGGTCTCCTCTCCGTTCAGGTGCTGCACATGCGCGGGGGTCGACTCATCGAGCGGAAAAGCGACATCCGGCCTCTCTCCGTCCCGGCGGAAGAGGCGTTTTTCTCGTACGTCGCCCAGTTCTACGCCGCCTTCGACCGGGACAGCTGGCCGGACGAGATCCTCCTCCCGCCGGCCGCCGGTCCGGAAGGGGAGGCGGCGCTGGAGGCGCTCGAGGCTTTTCTCGAGCGGCGGGTGAAGATTCCGAAGCGAGGCGCCGGCCGGGACCTCGTCCGGATGGCGGAAAAAAACGCCGCCCTCGCCCTCGACGAGCACCTCGCCCTCCGGGCCCGGGACGACGAAAAGCTCCGGAGCGCCCTCGCGGAGCTCGGCGCCGCCCTCGGCCTCCGGCCGCCGGAGCGGATCGAGGCGTTCGACATCGCCCACCTGGGCGGCGCCGACGCCGTCGGCGCGATGGTCGCCTTCGTCGGCGGCCGGCCCGACAAAACCGCCTACCGCAAATACCGCCTCAAAGAAGCCCGGGGCGGCGACGACCCCGGCGCCCTGCGGGAGGTCGTCCGCCGGCGCTTCATCCGGCTGCTCAAAGAAGGCGCGCCGCATCCCGATCTCGTCCTCGTCGACGGCGGCCGGGCGCAGGTCGAGGCGGCGGTCGACGTCCTCCGGCACGAACTCGGCCTTTCTCTGCCCGTCGCCGGCATGGTCAAGGACGAGCGGCATCGGACGGCCGGACTCCTTTTCGGCGATCCCCCGGCGCCGGTCGCCCTCCCGCGCTCCGGCGAGGCGTTCGTCCTCATCGCCCGCATCCAGGAAGAGGTGCACCGCTTCGCCCAGGCGTACCACCACGCCGTTCGCCGGTCGAGCGCCCTTGCATCGCTGCTCGACGGCGTGCCGGGGATCGGTCCGAAGCGAAAGCGCGCCCTCCTTACGCACTTCGGCTCCCTCCGGCGCCTTCGCGCGGCCGACCCGGAAGAGATCCGGCGCCTCATCGGCCGTCCGGCGGCGGAGGCGCTCCGGGAACGCCTGCTGGCGCTCGACGCCGGCGGCGCGGCCTCGGAGGGAGCCCCGGAGGAGCGGCCCCGGCCGGATCGGCGCTCCGGCGCCGGAGCGGCGCCGGCGCCCTCCGGCGGTCTCGACGAATCCGGCATCGACGCCGAAGCCGGGGAGATCGAGGCGGCGGTCGATTCGGCGGACGGCGGCGCCCGGGCGGCCGACCGCGTTGCCGAAGGCCCCCCCCTCGGATAAAATGGGAACCATGAGCGCTTTAAAGAGACAAAGTCCTCAAGGGAGTGGAGGCCGGTGCGCATCGTGCAAAAATACGGCGGCTCTTCGGTCAAGGACGCCGACCGCATCCGAGCCGTCGCCGGGCGGATCGCCGCCCGCCACCGGGAGGGACACGAGCTCGCCGTCGTCGTCAGCGCCATGGGCCGGACGACCGACGATCTCATCGCCCTGGCCGAGGCGGTCGTCGGCGACCGACGGCGAGAGCCGGCGTTTGCCCGGGAAATGGACATGCTCTTAAGCACCGGCGAGCAGGTGTCGATTGCCCTCCTCGCCATGGCCTTGAAGGCCCTCGACGTGCCGGCGGTATCCCTGACGGGCTGGCAGGCCGGCATCCTCACCGAGGCGGTTCATGAGCGGGCCCGCATCCGGGCCGTCGACGCGAAAAAGTTGCGCGCGCTTCTCGCCGAAAGGACGGTGGCGATCGTCGCCGGCTTTCAGGGCATCACCGCCGGCGGCGAGATCACGACCCTCGGCCGCGGCGGATCCGACACGACGGCGGTCGCCCTGGCGGTCGCCCTCGGCGCCGATCGGTGTGAAATCTATACCGACGTCCCCGGCGTCTACACGACCGACCCGCGGATCGAACCTCGGGCGCGGCTTCTTCCGACGGTGACGTACGACGAGATGCTCGAGCTGGCCCATCTCGGCGCCGGCGTCCTTCACCCGCGGTCGGTGGAGCTCGCCAAGCGCTATCGGATGCCGCTATTTGTCGGCTCATCGTATACGGACGAAGGGGGGACACTGATCGTGGAAACGCGTTCGACGCGTCCGGAGGACGTCCGCCATGAGCGATCGACCGGCGCCGCCTCTTACGCTCAAGACCGTTCCGCTTCGACGGAGCTGAAGGCGCGGACGGCCGCGGAGGCGCCCGGCGCCTCGGATTCGACCGGCGCGCATCCGGCCGCTTCGGGTGAGAACGCCGGCGGCCTCGAAGACGACCGGGTCGTCAGCGGCGTCGCCCTCGACAAGGCGGTGGCGCGGCTTACCCTCGTCGGCCTCTCGCTCCGGCCGACGACGCTGGCCGATCTGTTTGAAGCGCTGGCGGCCGCCGGCGTCAACGTCGACATCATCATCCACACCACCCGGAACGACGGCACGACCGACGTCGCCTTTTCCGTCCAGGAGGACGACGTCGACCGGGCCCGGGCCGTCCTCGACGGCCTTCAGGCGACCCTCGGTCATGCGGCGGTCGAGGTCGAGGCGGACCTGGCCAAAGTGTCCATCGTCGGCGCCGGCATGGCCACCCGGCCCGGCGTCGCGGCGACGATGTTTCGCTTGCTCGCCGCCGCCGGCATTCCGGTCAAGATGGTGAGCACCTCCGAGATCAAGGTGTCGGCGGTCATCCCCCGCGCCCTCGGGGCGGATGCCGTCCGCATGCTTCACGACGGCTTCGGCCTCGGCGAGGAGAACGGCCTCGGCCGGCTGGCCGCCCGGATCGCCGAGGCGGCGGAGTGAACAAGGGTTGGGCGCCGTCGACGGGGGCCGTTTTCGGGCCGTTTCCGGTCGGGCGGGATGGCCAGCCGTCGATGCGGGAGCGTTTTCTTGACCTTTTTTTGACCCGACGGTACAATGAAAGCGGAAAAATGATCCGGAGTTTCACCTATCAAACCACGCGTGCTTTTTTTCACAATATTGTCCCGGGTCGGCCCCGGCCGGAGGCGGAGGGATTCGATGGCAACCGTCTTACCTCGTTCCTTTGTCAGCCGCAGGCTGCATTCGCTCCTCGGCGTCATCCCGATCGGCGCCTTTTTGATCGAGCACCTCATCGCCAACTACTCGGCGGTCGGGGGGCCGGAGAAGTTCGAGGCGACCGTGCGGTGGATCAACAGCCTGCCGTTCGTCCTCCTCATGGAGATCTTCTTCATCTATCTCCCGATCCTCTTTCACGCGGCCCTCGGCGTGGTCATCGCCTTTCAGCCGAAAAACACCCTGCCGAACTACGGCTATTTCCGGAACTGGATGTTCTATCTTCAGCGGCTCACCGGTCTCATCACCCTCATCTACATCGCCTGGCACGTCTGGGAGACGCGGGTTCAGGCGGCCCTCGGCCAGCCGGTGAACTTCGAGATGATGAAAAACATCCTCGACAACCCCGTCTCGATCGCCTTTTACGTGATCGGCATCCTTTCGACGGTGTTCCACTTTTCGAACGGCCTCTGGTCGTTTGCCGTCAGCTGGGGTCTCGCCGTCGGCCCCCGGGCCCAGCGGCAAATGACCTACGTGTCGGCGATCGTGTTCGTCTTTCTGTCGTACGTCGGGCTCATGGCGCTCTTTGCGTTTATCGCGTGAGAGGGGAGTAGAGGCGGATGGCAAAGCAAACGCTCATCGTCGTCGGCGGCGGGCTGGCGGGGCTGATGGCGACGATCAAGGCCGCAGAAGCCGGCGTGCCGGTGAAGCTTTTTTCCGTCGTCAAGGTCCGGCGGTCCCACTCCGTCTGCGCCCAGGGCGGGATCAACGGCGCCGTCAACACCAAGGGCGAGGGCGACTCGCCGTGGCAGCATTTTTACGACACGATCTACGGTGGCGATTTTCTCGCCAACCAGCCGCCGGTCAAGGCGATGGCCGAGGCGGCGCCGGGGATCATCTACATGTTCGATCGGATGGGCGTCATGTTCAACCGGACGCCGGAAGGGCTCATCGACTTCCGACGCTTTGGCGGCACCCTCTATCACCGGACGGCGTACGCCGGGGCGACGACCGGGCAGCAGCTCCTGTACGCGCTGGACGAACAGGTGCGCCGGCATGAGGTCGCCGGCCTGGTGGAAAAGTACGAAGGGTGGGAGTTTCTCTCCCTCGTCCTGGACGAGGAAGGCGTCGCCCGGGGGATCGTGGCGCAAAACATGACGACGATGGAGATCCGGGCCTTCCCGGCGGATGCCGTCATCCTCGCCACCGGCGGACCGGGACTCATCTTCGGCAAATCGACCAACTCGATGATCAACACCGGAAGCGCCGCCTCGGCCGTCTACCAGCAGGGGGCGATCTACGCCAACGGCGAGTTCATCCAGGTGCATCCGACGGCCATCCCCGGCGACGACAAACTCCGCCTGATGAGCGAATCGATCCGCGGCGAAGGAGGCCGGGTGTGGGTGTACAAGGACGGGAAGCCGTGGTATTTCCTCGAGGAAAAGTACCCGGCTTACGGCAACCTCGTGCCGCGGGATATCGCCACCCGGGAAATCTTCCACGTCGTCGTCGATCTGGGCCTCGGCATCAACGGAGAGCATATGGTGTACCTCGACGTTTCGCACATCCCGCCGGAGGTGCTCCGGGTGAAGCTCGGCGGGGTGCTCGAGATCTACGAAAAGTTCATGGGCGACGATCCGACCAAGGTTCCGATGAAGGTCTTCCCGGCGGTGCACTACTCCATGGGCGGCCTCTGGATCGACTACAACCACATGACGAACATCCCGGGCCTCTTTGCGGCCGGCGAGGTCGACTACCAGTATCACGGCGCCAACCGCCTCGGCGCCAATTCGCTGCTTTCGTCCGTCTTCGGCGGCATGGTCGCCGGTCCCAAGTCGGTCGAGTACATGCGGGGGCTCAAGAAATCCGCCCACGACCTCCCGAGCACGCTCTTCGAGGCGGCGGTGAAGCGGGAGGAAGAAAAGTATCGCCGCATCCTCGGCATGCGCGGCGGGAAGGAAAATGCCTACAAGCTGCACGAAGAGCTCGGGAAGTGGATGACGGAAAACGTCACCGTCGTCCGGTACAACGACCGGCTGAAGAAGACGGACGAGAAAATTCAGGAGCTCATGGAGCGCTGGCACGACATCAACCTCGACGACACGCTGGAGTGGAACAACCAGGGCGTCTTCTTCACGCGGCAGCTTTGGAACATGCTCGAGCTCGCCCGGGTGATCACGTTGGGCGCCCTGAACCGGAATGAAAGCCGCGGCGCCCACTACAAGCCGGAGTTCCCGGAGCGGAACGACGAAGAGTGGCTCAAGACGACGAAGGCGACGTGGACGCCGGACGGGCCGAAGTTCGACTACGAAGACGTCGACATCTCCCTCGTCAAGCCGGTGCCCCGACGGTATGACGTGGCCAAGGAGGCGACGAAGGCGTGAGCCGCAAGATCACCCTCATCGTGACGCGCCAGGACGGGCCGGATCAGCCGCCGTACAAAGAGACGTTCGTCATCGACTACCGGCCGAATATGAACGTCATCGGCGCGCTCATGGAGATCCGCAAAAACCCCGTCAACGCCAAGGGGGAGCGGGTCGCGCCCGTCGCCTGGGAGATGAGCTGCCTCGAGGAAGTGTGCGGCGCCTGCTCGATGGTCATCAACGGCAAGGCCCGGCAGGCGTGTTCGGCCCTCATCGATAAGCTCGGCGACACGATCACCCTCGAGCCGATGCGGACCTTCCCGGTCGTCCGGGACCTCATCGTCGACCGCAGCCGGATGTTCGAAGATCTGAAGAAGGTCAAGGCGTGGGTACCGATCGACGGAACGTACGACATCGGCCCCGGGCCCCGGATGCCGGAAGTCGAGCGGCAGATGGCCTACGAGCTTTCCCGCTGCATGATGTGCGGCGTCTGCCTCGAGGTCTGCCCGAACGTAAGCCCCCGGTCGAAGTTCATGGGCGCGGCGATCATGAACCAGGTCCGCCTCCACAACACCCATCCGACCGGCGCGATGCACAAGCACGAGCGCCTTGAGGCGATCATGGGGGAGGAGGGCCTGGAAGGGTGCGGCAACTCCCAGAACTGCGTCCAGGCGTGTCCGAAGGGGATTCCGCTCACGACGTCGATCGCCGCCCTCCGCTGGGAGACGACCCGGTATTCGATCAAAAAATGGATGTTCTCGTAAGGTGAAACGATGCGCCTCTCGTTCATCGCCGGCCCGGTCGACGCTTGGCTGGCGGGGTTTCGCTATTTCCGGCCGTTTCGCGTTCGTTTCGGCGAGCTCGACGCCTTCGGTCACGTGAACAACGTCGTCTATTTTCGCTATTTCGAACAGGCCCGGATCGACTACTTCGGCCGCCTCGGCCTGTTTACCGATCTTTTTACCGGTCCTTCTTCCGGCCTCATCGTCGTCGCGCAGCAGGAAGCCCATTATCTGAAGCCGCTCTACTTCGGCGATGCGATCGACGTCGGCGTCCGATGCGCCCGCCTCGGCCGGACGTCGCTCACCCTCGATTACGCCGTCCTCCGGCGACCCCGCCCCGACGGGGACGTCCGAGCCGGGACGGGAGAGACCGCCGGCGAAGGCGGATCCGCGGCCGCCGGGCGGGGCGGGCCGGCGGCGCCGAACGCTCCGCCCCCGGCGGGCGAACGGAACCGGGCGAACGAGGCCGTCGACGATTCCGGGCCCGCGGAACCGGCCGGAGACGGCAGTCGATCGGCCGTCGACGCATCGGAGGACCGGCCTCGGCCGGAGCGCCTCGTCGCCGCCGGCCGGAGCGTCCTCGTCCACCTGGATCGGGAGCGTAAGGCGCCGGCGGCGCTCCCGGAGGCGGTGCGAGCGGTTCTGTCCGCCTTTGACCGTCCCGAGGGAGCGGACGAATGGGGATATTGAAGAAAAGCTCGGGATTCGTAAGCCGAAAAAAGCCGCCGTCCATCGGCGGCATTTTTTATGGCTTTACGGGGCGTCGGACGCCGTCGCCTCACCGCCGTCCGCCGGCGGCGTTTCTCGTTCCAGCGGGCGGTGCTCGTCGATGAGGCCGTTTTCCGGGCTCACGATGCCGCCGCCCAGCCCTTCGTTGATCATCCGGTCGACATCGAGCCAGTAGGCGGCTTTTCCTTCCGGATTCAGGGTCGCTTCATCGCGGGCCGCCGCCGGTCGCACCCGGTCGGTCCGGCCCGTCGTCGGGTCGGGGAGCGGGGTCGGTTCGGCCATGATCTTCCTCCTTCCGGCGCCATTTGACCAAAAGAGCCGGGGATCCGGCCTGTCGGAAGCGATCGTCGGGGCGGCGACCGGGTGGGCCTCCGGGGTGGGCCGGAAGACCGGTCGGGCTGCCCGATCGATCGGGCCGCCGACGGTAGTGTGCCCCGTTTTGGCCTACACCACCGCCGAAGGCGAGACATAAGATAGTCTGACGCCAAGACCGTACGTCCGCGCGCCATGGCGCCGCCACGGTGCAGGGCGTGGCTAGGAGGGTGGCCAGGTGCAAGAGGCTGGGCGCAGGCGGTCGTCCGTGCTGACGAAGCGGGAGCGGGAAGTCTTTGAACTCCTCGTGCAGGATAAAACGACGAAAGAAATCGCCGAGCAGCTTTTCATCAGCGAAAAGACGGTCCGCAACCACATCTCGAACGTCATCCAGAAGCTCGGCGTCGCCGGCCGTTCTCAGGCCGTCATCGAACTGATCCGCATGGGGGAGCTCAAGATCTGACGCCGTCCCTTGACAGCCTTTTGGCGGTGCGGTTTACTTTAAGACAAGAACATCGCCGAAGAGGTCCCGACATGGCGCATTTCGATGCAACTTCCTCCTCTCGCGACGTGTCGCTTTCTTTCGACCGAAGGGAAGCGTCGACCGGTCCGCCGCCGGAGCGGTCCACGTTGGACGTGCCGGTCGATCCGGCCGTTGCCGAGGTGGAGTGGCTCCTTCGTTACATCAGCGGCATCATCAAGCAGCGGGGGCGGGAGATCCTGCGGGATTTTCCGATCACCCCGCCGCAGTTTGTCGCCCTCCAGTGGCTGAAAGAACACGGCGACATGACGATCGGCGAACTGTCGGAAAAGATGTACCTCGCCAACAGCACGACGACGGACCTCGTCGACCGGATGGAAGCGAGCGGCCTCGTCCGCCGGGTGCGTTCGGCGACCGACCGCCGCGTCGTCTACATCCACCTGCTGGACAAAGGGCGGACGATCATCGACGCCGTGATCCGCGCCCGGCAGCGGTACCTCGCCGAGGTGCTCGCTTCCTTTGCGCCGGAGGACGTGGAGCGGCTCATCGCGCTTCTCGGCGCCCTGTACCGGCAGATGAAGGGCGAGCCGGTGTCGAATCGGAACCGGGAACGACGGGCATCCGACGCCGCCGAAGGCGGCGGGCGGTCGGATCAAGCGCGGGAGGAGGGGTCGGATGGATCGGCCGATCGGCATCCTTGATTCCGGCGTCGGCGGGCTCACCGTCGTCAAAGAAGTGCTGCGGCAGCTTCCGAACGAGCGCATCGTCTACATCGGGGACTCGGCGCGATGCCCCTACGGCTCCCGGCCGCGGGAGGAGATCGTGCGGTTCACGATGGAGATGGTGCGTTTTTTACTTAAATTTGATCCCAAGGCCCTCGTCATTGCCTGCAACACCGCGACGGCGGTGGCGCTCGATGCCGTCCGGGCGGCGGTTCCGGTGCCGGTGATCGGCGTCATCGACCCGGGAGCCCGGGCGGCGATTCGGGAGACGGCGGGCAGCCGGATCGGCGTGATCGGCACGGTGCAGACGATCGAAAGCGGCGCCTATGCGGCGGCGATCGGTCGGACCCGGCCGGACCTCACCGTCGTCGGCATCGCCACGCCGGAGCTCGTGCCGCTCATCGAACTGGGCTGGCCGAAGGAGGCGGCCCGGCCGGTGCTGGAGGCGTCGCTCGCGCCGGTGCGGGCGGCGGCGGTCGACACGCTCGTCCTCGGCTGCACCCACTATCCGCTCATCGCCGACTGGATTCAGGACGTCCTCGGCGACGGCGTGAAGCTCATCAGCTCGGCGACGGAGACGGCGGCGGAGCTCGCGGCGGTGCTGACGGAGGCGGGGCTTTTGCGCCGGGCGCCGGAGGTCCCGGTGGAAGAGCGCCTGCTTCTGTTTACGACCGGCGATGTGCCGGGCTTTCAGGCGATTGCCGAGCGGTGGCTCGGCCGGGCCGTCGCCATCCGGAGTGCCGTCTTGAACCCGGAACGGGTCTAGAACGACCCGGCATATCCGCCCGTCCCGGTCCGTATACATGAGCGTACGAGCCGAACAAGCGCCTTCAGGGCGCAAGGAGGGACGGACGGATGCGAAAGTGCACGGTCGGCGGACGGTGGATCCGAGGAACGCTGTTCGTCGTCCTCATTTTCGGACTCGGGATCGGCGGATGTGCCTGGGGAGCGCAGCCGTCGTCGGCCCCCATCGATCCGCCGCCGCTTCCCAAGGCGGACGTCCCGGAGGAGGGCCCCGATGGCGGGGCGGGGGCCCGGCCGACCGAGATGCCTTCCGGATGGGTGAACGCCACGCTGTATGCCATCGATGCGCACGGATACGTGATGCCGCTTACGGTCCGCCTCCCGCACGCGGAAGGGGTCGCCCGGCAGGTGCTCCTCCACATGGTCGACGGCGGCCCGGGGACGGCGCTCCTTCCGGCCGGTTTTCGCCTGCCGCTTCCGAAGGGGACCCAGATGAGCGTCGACGTGCGGCCGGACGGAACGGCCGTCGTAGACTGGACCGGGGCGTTTGACCGCTACCGGCCGGAGGATGAGGTTCGGATCGTCCAGGCGGTGACGTGGGCGCTGACGGAGTTTCCGACGGTACGAAAGGTCCGGTTCCTCCTGAGGGGAGAGTCGCTTCAGGCGATGCCGGTCGCGGGGCTGCCGTTGCCGGAGGCGCTCGACCGGTCGATCGGCCTCAACGTCGAGTTTTCACCGGCGGCCCGCCCCGGCGAGACGACCGCGGTGACGGTGTTCTTCGAGGGCGAAAGCGTCGACGGAACGTTTCGCTATTTTGTGCCGGTGACGCGGCTTGTCCCGCGAACGCTTGATCCGGCGGCGGCGGCGCTGGAGGAGCTCATCCGCGGTCCGGCGCCGGGAAGCCCCCTCCTGCCGACGGTCGTGCCAGGCGCGGAGGTACACCGAATCTCGGCGGACGGCGAGGCGGCCGTCGTGGACGTTGCTTCGGAACTGCTCGGGCCGGAGCCGAAGCGGACGGGGCTTCGGGCGGTGGAGGCGGCTGCCCTTTCGCTCCTCACGTCGCTCCCGCTCAAAAAGGTGCATTTCCTCGTCGACGGTCGACCGATTCAGCTCGGCGACGCCCTCGATCTGACGCAGCCGGTCACGCGGCCGAAGTCGATCAACCCCCTCGCGTTCTAAGCCGTTTGGGATTGCCGGCCGAGGCGCGGTATAATGAAGGCATGCTCAAGATCGGCACATCGGTGAAGCGAGGGATCGGATTGCGGGCGGACGGTCGGGCGTACGACGCGCTGAGACCGGTGACGATCGAAACGAGCGTCAATAAATACGCCGAAGGGTCGGCGCTCATCCGGGTCGGCGATACCGCGGTGCTGTGCACGGCGACGATCGAAGACAAGGTGCCCTCGTTCCTCCGCGGGAGCGGCCGCGGCTGGGTGACGGCGGAGTACAGCATGCTGCCGCGGGCGACGGAAAACCGGACGCCGCGGGAGGTGGCCAAGGGACGGCCGAGCGGCCGGACGATGGAGATTCAGCGGCTCATCGGCCGGGCCCTCCGATCGGTCGTCGAGCTGGAAGCGCTGGGCGAGCGGACGGTCATCGTCGACTGCGATGTGCTGCAGGCCGACGGCGGCACCCGAACGGCGGCGGTGACGGGGGGGTTTGTGGCGCTGGCGCAGGCGCTCGGGGAGATCGCCCGTCGGAAGCAGCTGGCGGCGCCGCCGCTTTATGATTTTGTCGCTGCGACGAGCGTCGGCCTCGTCGACGGGGAACTGCTTCTTGATTTGACGTTTGCCGAGGACAGCCGCGCCGCCGTCGATCTGAACGTCGTCGGAACCGGCGCCGGGGCGTTTGTCGAGGTTCAAGGGACGGGAGAGGGCACGCCTTTTACGTACGAGCAGCTGATGGCGATGCTGGCGCTCGCCCACCGGGGGATCGAAACGCTCGTCGCGGCGCAAAAGCAGGCGCTCGGCCCCCTCGGCGAGCGGATCGCCGCCCGGGCGTTTGCCCGGTCCGCCGGGGCGGTCGTGCGGGCCCCGGACGGCGTTTAGCCTGCTTTCGCCGACCGCGAGCCGGTTCGGGGAGCGCTTCGCGGTGGTTCGGGGGCGCAGGACGCTTGAGGAAAGCGGCGCCCGGGCAGGAAGCGGAAGGTCCAAAAGAGCGGCGCGGCAAACGGGTGAGAGACGGTGGCAACGATCCTGCTTGCGACGCACAACCGGCACAAGGCGGAAGAACTGCAAGCGCTCCTCCTTCCCCGCGGCATCCGCGTGCGGACGCTGGCGGAGTCGGCGGTGGACGTGGCGCTTTCCGAGACGGGCGCGACGTTTGTCGAAAATGCGCTGGAAAAGGCCCGGACGGCGGCCGCGGTGTTTCACCTGCCGACCCTCGCCGACGATTCGGGGCTGGAGGTGGCGGCGCTCGGGGGAGCGCCGGGGGTGCATTCGGCCCGCTTCGCCGGCGAGCCGCGGGACGATGCCCGGAACAACGCGAAGCTGTTACAGGCCCTGGAAGGGGTGACCGACCGGCGGGCGCGGTTTGTGGCCGTGCTGGCGTTCGTCGCCCCCGTCGCCTCCGGCTGGCTGGAGCGGACGTTTACGGGGATGCTGGAAGGGGAGATCCTCCCGGCGCCCCGAGGGACGGGCGGATTCGGCTACGATCCGCTGTTTTACGTCCCGGCCCTCGGTCGCACGCTGGCGGAGCTGTCTCCGGATGAGAAAAACGCCGTCAGCCACCGCGGCCGGGCCCTCGCCGCCTTCGTCCGCTGGCTGGAGGCGGAAGGCCGAAGGCTTCTCGGATGGTGACGGCCTCGGGTTTTCCGGCTCCGTCGGGGAAAGGGGCGGCGCCTCTGTTCGGCGCGCTTCCGACGGCCATCCGGCGTCGGGCGGTCGGACGGGAACGCGCCTGCGCCGGCGGAAATTTTTTCCGGGCCGATCCCCGACCCCAAAGGAGGTGACGGTCCGGTTCGAAGGCGCCCTGCCTGAAGGGCTTCCGGCAGCGTTGACGAACCGGGGCAGGATGGAGTTTCTCGTCATGAGCGACAGTCACGGCCTCGTCGAAGCGGTGGAGGCGGTCGTCCAGCGGCATCCCGGGGTTCGGGGCATCCACTGCGGCGACGTCGTCGCGCCGGTCGACCGACCGCCGTTTGCGGAGCTCCTCATCGTCGCCGGTAACCAAGACCGCGGCGCCGGGCTGCCGGCGCACCGCCTCCTGCGCTGGGAGGGGGAAGCGATCCTCGTCACCCACGGCCACCGGTTCGACGTTCAGGCGGATCTCTTGAGGCTCCGGCTGTTTGCCGAGGCACAGGGCGCCCGCATCGTCTTTTACGGCCACACCCACGTGCCGGGGTGGACCGTCGACGGCGGCGTGCTTCTCTTGAACCCCGGCAGCCTCGCCCGGCCGCGGGGATACCCGCACCCGACGTACGCCGTCGTCCGCCTGCACCGGTCCGAAGCCGGCGTCGAGGTGGAAATTTCGTACTATGATCTGGCCGGCCGAAAGCAGGAGGGGCTGTCCGGCCGGACGGTCCTCTCCGGGACGCGCCCGACCGGCGGCGCTTCGCTTTGATTTTCATCAAATCTTTACACCGTCTTTACCGTCCGTCAACCGTCATCCGATACAATGGCGTCGGAGAGCTGCGTGCGGATGCCGGCAGAGACGGGCGCCGAAGCGGCGCCGCGGGCGGAGGAGGGACGGGGATGCGCATCGCCATTTTGGGCGACCTTCATTACAGCGCCCGGCTATTGACCCGTTATCCGGCGCACCGGGCGGCGCGGGATCGGGCGTTTGACGCCCTGGTCCGGCGCTTTTTTGCAGTGGAGGCGGACTGGTACGTTTCGATCGGCGACCTCGTCAACGAAGGGCGTTCCGCCGATTACGACGGCATCTACCGGCTGATCCGCCGGTACGCCCCGGCGTCGTCGCCGGAGAAGGGGGCGCTTCGGGTCGGCCCGTCGTCCATCGCTCGGCCGAAGCTCGAGCGCCGTTTTATCCACGTCCTCGGCAATCACGACGTCCTCCTCCTGCGGAAGGAAGACGTGGAGGCGCGCATCGATCAGCCGCGCAACTTTTCAATCGATGTGCCGGAAGCGCGGCTTATCTTTTTGGACACGACGAAGGCGCGAAAATGGTACGACTGGGGCGGAACGCTCGATCGCGAGACGCTGGCGTGGCTTTCCGCGGAGCTCCGGGCGGCGGGCGATCGCCCCGCTCTTGTCTTCGCCCACCATCCGGTTCACAACACGACGGCCCGTTCGGCCGGCGACCGCCGTTCGATCGATGCGGCGGTGCCGATCGAACCGGTGCTCGCGGAAAAGCGAGGCCTGAACCTGTTTTTCTCCGGGCACAATCACGTCGATTCCATCGCCCGTCGGCCCCACTGGCTGCACGTGCAGACGGCCGCGGCTTTGGACACGTTGACGATCCGGCTCGTGGACCTGTCCGGCGGAAAGATCCGGCTCCGGCTCGTTCCGATCGGCACGCCGGAGATGATGTGGGACGTCGGCCGCTTCGCCCGGCACATGCGGGGATTTCGGCCGGGGGAAGGCGGGGCGTTCGGGCCCCTCGACGAGGCGTACGTCAGCGTCGAACGGCCGATGGCCGTGCCGGCGCCGGAGCCGGCTTGGGCGCCGGCCCGGGCAGCCGAGGCGTAACGATGGGGCGCAAAGTCCAAGTCGATCGATATCAATCCGCCCGAAATCAAGGGCCGTCCTCCGAAGAACGAAAAGCCGCCCGTCCGGGCGGCTTTTCGCTTCCGGTGGCGTTCGTCGTTTTCGGCATCCGGTCGAGGGCGGTCGGATCGGGAGGGGTCGGGCGAGGGGGACGATCGGGTGACGGGACGATCGAATCGCGGACGGGTGCGTCGAGAGGAATGATTTCGGGCGACGGCGGTCAATTTTTTTCCGTCTGCTGGCTGCTTTTCGGCCGGCGGGGAAAGTCCCGGCTTTTCAGGACCCGGAACTGGCTCCGGCGGTGGTGCGGGCCGAAGAGTTCCGCCTCCCGGGCCTTTGGGAAGAGGACTTCAAAGTGGACGAAGAAGTACATCGTCCACATGTACGCCATCGCGTGGAGCCGTTCGCTGTAGTCGGTGTACCGAGAGAGGCCTTCTTCGCCGTATTGCTCGACGAAGGCGTCAACCGGCGTTTTGAGGGGCGTCCGGAAGGTGAAGTGCCGGAGAATCGCGTTTTTCGCCCCTTCGTCCATCTTCTCGATCGGCTCGGCGATCACCTGTTCGAGGGCTGCGAGAGCAGCGAGGAAAAATTCATTTTTGGCGTTTTCCCAGAAGCCGTCGTCCTGCGCCGGGTGAATCCGCTCCCACCAGGCGTCTTCGTGGTTGTCGAAGACGGCGTCGAGCAGGTAGTTTTCGATCTGCTCCTGTTCGGTTTTCCCGTATTCATGCGGCGCCTTTTCGATATCGTCGTAGACGTCCTGCCAGATGCGGTACTGGACGCGGAGATCGTCCATCATCTGCCAGAACGCCTCGACGATCCAGTCTTCAAAGAACGTCTCCCAGATCATCGCACCTCACCTCCGGGTCCGGGGATGGCCCGCAGAAAAACGAGCGCCTTTGCCGTCCGCACGGTGTAGCGGGGGATGTCCGCCGGGACGAGGATCGTGTCACCGGGCCTTAGGGCGAGAACGGTGACGTCGTCCGTCCGCCCGGGCGGTCCGTCGGCCGTCCCCTCTCGGGGGGGCGCTTCCCGGCCGTCGAGGACGAGCCCCCCTTCCCCGTCGGCGACGACGATGACCTCCGGACGGTGGGCGACGACCGGCGCGAAGCGCCGGCGTTCGCCCGCGGCCAGCGCGTGTTTTTCCAGCGTAAAAAACGGCGTCCGGAGGGCGGTCGTGCTCTTTTCGGCGACGGAGGCATCGCCGTAGCGGATGACGTCCGCCGCCTTGTCCACGTGAAGCGGCCGGGGCCGGCCGCTTACCGGATCGATGCGATCCCAGTCGTAAATCCGGTAAGTGACGTCGGACGGCTGCTGGATTTCGATCACCGTCGTGCCGCCGAGGAGGGCGTGCACGCGGCCGGCCGGAATATAGACGAGCTCGCCGGCGGCGATCGGCTGTTCGAGGAGGTACTCCCGGATCCGGCCTTCGGCAACCGCCCGCCGGTACGTGTCCGGGGAATCGAACCGGTGCCCGGCGATGATCCGGCCGCCTTCAGGCGCTTTCAGGATGTACCACGCTTCGCTTTTGCCCCAGTCGTTTTCGTGCCGGCGGGCGTAGGCGTCGTCGGGATGAACCTGAACCGAGAGGTCCTGGGCGGCATCGATGAACTTGACGAGGAGCGGAAAGCGGTCGGCCGGCGCCAGCGCCCCGAGCATCCGTTCCGGCGCTTCGGCGATGAGCTCGGTAAGCGTCCGGCCGCGGTGCGGTCCGTTCGCCACCCGGCTGGCGTGGGTCGGGTGCGTCACGAGCGTCCACACTTCGCCGATCGGATGCCGGCCGTCGCCGGAGCGCTCGGCGTCGGGAAAGAGCGGCTCGAGCGCCGTCCCGCCCCATAGGCGCTCGACGGCCAGCGGGATGAAGCGAAGCGGATAGAGCGTGACGAGCGATGCGTCCATCGACCACATCGCCTCCTTATCCACCCCAATCATACGCGATTTTGCCGGAGGCCGCAATGGTCGCGGCCGGGAAACGGGCCGGCTCCCTCGGCGGAAATGGACGGGTATCGCCGCTTCCGCCGGGTCGAGCGAGGGGCGACGGTCGTCGGCAGTCCGGGGGTTGCCGCAAACAGGTGTGCACAATATACATCTTGACTGTCCGGCAGGCGCGGCGTATAGTATATCTTGTCGCCGTTCAAAACGGCACAGCGACGGGGGCGTAGCTCAGTGGGAGAGCGCTTGAATCGCACTCAAGAGGTCGTGGGTTCGACTCCCATCGCCTCCACCAGTACATAACGCCGGAAGCCTTTGAAAATCAAGGGCTTCCGGTTTTTTTCTCCCCTTCAAAAAGGCCTCCGGGGAAAGCACGGAATCGAAAACCAACATGATGGGCTCCAGATCGGCGGCGGGCGTCCGGTGCGTGCAGATGAAGCGGTGCGACCCGCTCATGGACGGCGGAGCAGTCTAAGACGCGAGCGATCGTTCTGGCGCGGCTTCGGGCTCGGCGAGCGGACCGGCGGCGCCTTCGCCGCAGGGCGGCGGATCGAAGGCGGCGGTCCGGACAGGGAAGACGCATGCCGCATTGCGACGATACCGCATTCCGGCCATGAAAGCGAACAACTTCACGACAGGAGCTCTTCAGGTGGATGCGCCACGATTCCCGTGAAACCGACAAAATCTTTAGTATTATAAGTGCAGATAACCGAAATTCCGAGGGATTTCATCTGGGCAACGAGCCAGGCGTCAAAAACCTCTCCGCCGCGCATGTTTGGACGTTCTGAGATCATCTTCGCAAACCATTCCAGCGCATCTTCTTGCACTTCTAGGACCGGAAGGGAAAGCCTAAACGCTTTGATCTGCTCCAGCGCCGTTCCAGGGGCGAGAGGAGTCAAAACACGTTTGCCGGTGACCACCGCATAAAACTCAAGCAAGACTTGGGGGACAAGGACCGCCTTGATATGGCCTTGACGAGCGTTTTCGATCAACTTGCGGCTTGGTGCGTGTTGAGGAGCCAGCTCGTCGATGGCGTAGACGAGCACATTGGTATCAATCAGAATCATGTCCTGTCTACCCTTTCGGCGTAAAGGTCGGCGCGCCGAAGGGACGGGTGAGCCCCGATCTTAAAACGCCCCAACGGCGGTTGATCTGCACTCAAAAGGTATTTTTCCAGAGCCTCGATCACGATTTCGGATTTGCTCTTTTTGGATTTAAGAGCGACTTCTTCCAACATTTCAAATATCCACTTTTTGGAATCGGGAACATAAATATTGAACTGCATCGTTCAAAGCACCCCCTCAGGTCTATATATAGGGTATAGATAAAGACGGCAAAAGTCAACCCGTGCGGGGCTCTAAGCTAAAAAGTGGGGTTGTCTAAGCAGAAGAAAAGTGGTCAGAGCGCTAACGGGATAGTTATCACACCCCATCCCAAGGAGGCTCCGAGCATCACCTCGTCTATTGCTACAAGGGGCAAATGGGGTCCTACGTCACCGCCGGTCTTCGCCTCCTCGGCTGCGATGCCACAACCTCTCGGGGGCTTCGGCGCGCGGGGAGACGCCAAGTTGCCTACGAAGGATGACCGCCGGGCGAGGGCTCCGCTCCGGTGCAAACAGCTCCTGCTCCGTTGGGCGGTGACGGCGGCTGCGGCGGCTGATCCGGCGAAACGGTTGGGCCCTCCTCTTTTGCGGATGTCAGAAGAGCGCGACGTCCCTAGCAGTGCAAAAAAGACGCTGGGATAGCAAAAACGGCCGGGATGCCCCGACCGTTTTTGCTATCCGTCTTTCCTTCCCCCCTCGGACGTCTCCTGCCGCAGAAGTTCTTCGAGCCAGGCTACGATTCGGGCGTAACGTCCGCCCCGCGGCGTCGTTTCCAGTTCCGCACGAAAGTCGCCGAGCCAGTCGAGATGTTCGCGAATGAACAGGCGGGCGGCTTCCGCTTCTCCGGCCTCAAAGAGAAAGGCGAGAAATTCGAGTTCGAGCGTGAGGTGGTCGGGTATGCTCGCGTATTCGGGGGGGAGGGTGATCCCCAATTCGTCGTACAGGTGGCGCATGTGTACCGCAGGATCCCCGTAAAAGTATCCCCTCTGCCCCGCCATGGGGACTTCCGCTCCCGGATCTTCCGTCCACGGCTTGTAGATGGACTCGACCGGCGGGGCGTACGGGTGGATCGCCCCGGAGACAGCACGGCGGTAGTCCTCCGCGAATTCTCCAAAGGACGACCAGAGCTCGCGCAAATTCGGGGCCGAGGTCGTCGCGCTGTACCCGGCCTCTTGAAACCAGCGCGAGAGTTCTTCGGGAAAACGGGGAGACGTGATTTCCTGGTAAAAACCTTCTTCGGGGGGCTTAAAGAACTCGGCGAAGAAGCGGTAGAGCTCCGCCTTGGCGGAATGGATGCCGTCGTTCATACAGACTCCGGTCGACGGGATGCCGAAGGGCCATTCCGTCGAACCGAACGCCACCTCCTCACGACGAAGTTCCCCCCGCCCGAAAGCTCGAGCGGGCGGGAGTTTATCCAAGCACAACCCCGCGGTCATCTGCTCGGTCGCGGAGCGAACTGGGCGGCAAAGAAGTCCGGCGGCAGGCGCCGCGCGCGGCACACGGGACATAGGCGTTCCGGATCTTCAGGGCGGTCGCGAAAAGGTTCGCCACATTGAGCGCACGTCCGTTCCTCGAAGACGACGAGCGGGCGTTCCGTGAGAGGACGAGACGCGTTCCAATGGACGGCAATTGCCTGCCGCGGACATAGAACAGCGCACTTTTCGCATCCAAAACAGCGCTCTTCGTCGAGGACGAGGGCCACCTCACCCGAACGGGAACGCCAGGAAAGAGCGTCCGAAGGACAGACGCGCACACACACGTCACACCCGTCGCACGTCTCCCCTACGGCAAGGGTGGCCGTGAGCGCGAGCTTCTCCCCGAAGCGGTACGTGCGTAGAGAAGGGGTCGAGGAGAGCCGTTCACGGTAAAGCCGCTTTTTCGCCAGGGCGCGTTCCACTCCGCGTCTGGGCAGGGGATCCTCTTTCTCGCTCCCTTTCCCACCGGGAGGGCGGTCTGGAGATGCGGTAGTCCCCGGCGACTTGCCCGACGGAGGGGAGGACGTTTCCTGCGAACTCGCGAGAAGTTCGCGAATTCCCGGGGGGAGGAGACGACGAAAGAACTCCCGACGCCCGATCGCCTCCTGCGAGACGGATTCGCGACCCAAGGCTGCATCGGCGGAATCTCGCCCCCTTCCCTCAGGACCTTCGGCAAGGGGAACGAACGTCACGGACCGACCGTAGGACCGAAGGGCCTCCTCGAGGGCGCGGAGGTGGGATTCTGCTTCTTCGTACCGCACACCCCGCGGGCAGCGGCGGCAAGGAAGCAAATCGACGGTAACGTGGACGTGTGGTCCCTCGGTCGAAGGAGAGGTCGAACCGGCGTTTTCCCAATCCGCGCCGTTCGAAGCAAGCACCCCCTCATGGGGAAGGGAAACGGGCAAAGAACCTCCATCCGACGGGGGAACGGGCCCGATGTCGAGAAAGTGCGCCGGCTCGAGTTCGAGGACACAAGCGATGGGCCATACCGAACGCTCCCGGTGGGGAGAAAGGGTACAGGCGAGGAAGGGTTCGGCGGAAGGCGCGTCGTCTCCGACATTCGCAGCGGCTGGTAGCCCCCCCTTGGTCCGCGCATTCCGCCACCGAAGCGCGTATGCCAAAGAATCAGGGACGCCTCGTTTTTGAAGAGCGCCGGTGAGACAAGCCCCCACGCAGGCAGCACACCCCGTGCACGCTTCGGGATCGACGACGACGACTTCCGGCGCGTGCACATCGATGCGGATGGCGGCAAAGGGACATGAGCGCGCACACTCATCGCAGACGACCGCGCGGCTTTTGGCGTTGAGGCAAACTTCGGGACGGACGTCGAGCCTTTCTCCCGGAAAGAGGAGGTCCATCCACACGGCCCCATCCCTCCTTTCTCGGGGGAGATGCGCTTCCCCGAATCGCGCCTTCCTGCACAATCCCATCAAAGTCCTCAGCAGAATTCAAGCGGAAAAGGAACCTCGAAACGGCGAAAAAGAGGGCGGAAGGACACCCTTCCGCCTACGTGCGTCACGTCTCGTCGCTGCCTTATTGTCCATCTCCGCGACCCGAAACGCACCTCAGTAAACTCACCAGGTGGGCAGGAAGTAGACGAAGTGGCCGGCGAGGAGGATGAGGTAGCGAAGGACGAACCCGCCGACAATCGCAAAGAGGTGCATGATCTGCGATGTGGCAAAGAGGCGTGGGCTCAAGCTCCCTGCGTCGACGGGTCTCTTGTCGCCCGCGGGAACCGATGCGGCAAGGGCCGGAACGTGGCCGGCGAGGAGGTGCTTCCGCTCCTGAAGCTCGTACCGGAGGGGCAGCGCGAGCCCCAAAACCACGAGGAGGATCCAGAACGGCAATGCGAGCCTGCCCCAGAGGAGGTCGGCGGTGGACGCCTTGGCGGCCTGGTCGCCGTACCACGAGAAGTAGAGGAGGGCGAAGAGGAGAAAAAGTTCAAGTCCTTTTAGCGATGTGGAGAGGGCGAGGTACGGCGCGTAGTGCTCCTGCACCTTGGGGTCCCACGCCGTGGCCGTAAAGAGCGTGATGGCGATTCCCGTTGAGAAGGCCGAGACGACGAAGAGTACGGGCAGGATGGAATTGTTCCAGAAGGGGACGGCGTGAATGTTCCCGATGAGGAGCGCCGTGTACGTCGCCGTTGCGACGGCCATGACGAGGCCCAAGAAGTCGATCCATCCGCGCCCTTCCACGAACCAACGAAGCCATTCCGGAGGCCGGGCGAAGAAGCGGTCGAGTCCCAAGGGCCACTTCTTCTCTCCGCCGTCGCGCCAGATCTCCGCCAGAGATACGACGGCCCGGTACAAGGCAAGGGGGGTGAAGAGGGTGAGGATGTACACGCCGATGGCCATGATCGACGAGGGGTTGCCGATGTAGAGGAAGAAGAACCTCCACGGGTGGAAGAATCCCGCCTCCGCGTCGATCATGAGGGTGACGAGCCCGATGATCACGAGCGGAGGGGCGACGATGTAACCGGACCAGCGAATGACCTTGAGGTGCGGGTAAAGACGCTGGGAAAGGTACGCCGTCGTGTACGCACCGGCGCTCATCCCCGCGAGAAAAAGGTAAAGGGCGATGATCCAACCCCAGATCTGACCCGGCATGATTTGCCCGGGGTACATGCCAAACGCTCCGCTCGGCATCCCGCATCACCACACGTAGAAGATTTTCGGCTTCGTCCCGAGGTCCGGACGGAGGGGACGGGCCTTCTTCTCGTTGATCTGCTTGTTGAGCTCGCTTTCCGGATCGTCGAGGTCGCCGAAGACGCGCGCCTCACCGAGGCACGTCTGAACGCACATCGGCTGCTCGCCCTCTTTTACGTGGTCGAAGCAGAAGATGCACTTCATCGGCGTGTGCGTTTCCTCGTTGAGGACGCGGGCGTTGTACGGACAGGAAGTCATGCAATATTTACAGCCAATGCATTTGGACTCGTTGAGGAGCACCACGCCGCCGTCTGCGATGTAGCTCGCTCCCGTGGGGCAGTTGTACACGCACGGCGGTTTTTCGCAATGTTGGCACTGAACGGGAATGTTCACGAGGGAGACGACGGGAAACGTCCCGTACTCCTGCTGGTAGAACTTGATGAAGTGCACCTCGGGCGGGAGATCGTTTTGGAGCTGACAGGATACCGTACACGCCATACACCCTGCGCACTTCGTGAGGTCGATGAGCATTCCGTAGCGGGCCATTGGGTTTCACCCCCTAGATTTTCCGCAGGGTGACGACAATTTCCTGCGTCATCGCGATGCCGCTCACGGGATCGAGCTTGTGGTAGGGAAGGAGCGTCATGAAGGAGAAGGCGAAGTTTCGCCCGGGGGCGTCCTTTGCGAGACTTCCGTAGGGCGCGTAGATGAACACCGCTTCGGGGTGGATCGCCTCCGTGAGGTGGACCTGGACGCGCGCCGTTGCGGCTTCCGAGCGCACTTCCACCCAGTCCCCTTCCTTGAGGCCCATGCGCTCGGCGACGCGCCGGTTAATCCACAGGCGGTCGCCGTGGTAGTGCTCCGTGAGCGCGAGAAGGTAGGGGTTGCGCGTCGTGTTCGTGTGTGAATGGTACGCCTGACGTCCGTTGATCAGGCGGAATTCGCCTTTGGAGACGTCCGGCATCACCAGCGGAGGCTTCCAATTCGGGATCGGATCGAAACCCGCCGCCTTGAAGTTCGTGCTGTAAAACTCCACTTTGCCCGTGGGCGTCTCGAAATTCGGCGTCCCGAGCAAGAGGGGAGAATTCAGGACGACCGTACCCTCGGCCTTGAGTTCGTTCAAGGAAAGCCCCGTGGGAGCGAGCATCGCCTGGTTCAACTCGTCGATCGTGAAGTTGAAGTACTTTCCGACTCCCGCCGCTTCGGCGATGCCCCGGTAAATCTCCCAGGAAGCTTTGGTCTCGGGGTGGATCTTGCCGATCGCCTGCTGGCGTAAGGCGACGACGGGCTTCTTTCCGCCTATGCCTTCGACGACGTCGTCGCGCTCGAGGTAGCTCACCTCGGGAAGTACGTAGTGGGCGAGCTCCGCCGTCTCGCTCATGAAGATGTCCACCACGACGAGGAGTTCCAAAAGCTTGTAGGCCTCGCGGGCGTAGAGCGGGTTGTTGTAGTGCATCACGGGGTTCGAGCTGTTGACGATGATCGCCTTAAGCGCCCCGTCGCGAATCTTATCCGGCACGGCGGTGACCACGTTGTGGGGAAGCGTCCACTCGTTGTCCACGCGCGGAAGCGCCGGCTTTTCCGGAGCGGGGTATTTCGCCGGATCGAGGTTACCGAAGGGAGGATTTTTGCCGAAGATGAGGCCGCCTTCCTTTTGGTAGTTTCCGAGAAGCGCGTTCACGAGGGCGACGGTGCGCGCCGTGTCGACGCTGTTCGCATATGAGTTTCCCGTGGGGCCGCGCCATCCGGGGTGGATGAAGGCACGCGGCTTGTTCTTCCCGAGACCCCGCGCCACCTCCTCGATCGTCGCCGCCGGGACGCCGGTGATCTCCTCCGCCCACTGGGGCGTGTACTTCTCCACAGCCTGGGCGAACTGTTCAAACCCGTAACCGTACTCCTTGACGAACGCGGCGTCGTAAAGGCCTTCCCTGATGAGCACGTGCGCCAAGGCGAGGACAAAGGCGAGGTCCGTCCCCGGCCGGATGGGCACCCACTTCGTCGCCATTTGGTACATGTTGTTCCCTCGTGGGTCGACGACGACGATCTGGGCGCCCTTTTCCCGTGCTTTGGCGAGCTCGAAGACATCTCCCGGGGTGATCCCCTCGGCGAGGTTGCGACCCATGTAGACCATGTAGCGGGCGTTCGCGATGTCCGTGCCCGGAGTTCCGCCGACGGTGTGCTCGAAGCCCACCACGCGTCCGGTGTTGCAGGAAGCGTCGTGCGTAAAGGTGTTCGGCGAACCGAGAGCCCACAGAAGGCGCTCCCCGTACCATCTGGCCGTCTTTCGTCCCGAGTAGCTGATGTGGGCGATGACTCCCGGACCGTACTTCGTGCGGATTTCCTGGAGCTTCTCCCCGATTTCCCGGAAGGCCTGCTCCCAAGAAATCGGCTGGAAGCTTCCATCTTCCATCCGCTTGAGGGGCTGGGTGAGCCGCTGCCGCAGATACGGCGTAGCCAAAAGACCGTGCCCGCGGGCGCAGATCTTACCCTTGCTCTTCGGATGCTGCGGGAGGCCGACGGCACGCCACACGCGGCCGTTTTTCACGTAGACGTTGAGGCCGCAGTAGTTTGAGCACGCCGCACAGAGCGTCGGGATCACGCGGATGTCGTCCTTCCGTTCAGCCTCGGCCCTTTTCCCTTTCCACGTCTCAAAGGAAAACGTCCCTACCGCGCCTACGGATAGAGCGCCCACAGCGAGGGCCGTCGCCTTGAGAAACGTGCGGCGGGAGATTTTTTCCTCAAGCATCTGCTTCCCCCCTTCGCGTACCTCGCGTGTGCTTGAGAGTTCACCCGTTCTCGACCGCTTCGGATGGTGTGTGGACCGGCGCAAGGAGAAAGCGCTTGCGCTTTCGCTTTCGTCCATCCCCTCCGTTCGGCCCGAAGCACGGAAATCCGTACCCTACGGGGCTTGTGAGTACTTTCACTACTACTCTACGCTCAGAAAAAATCGTTGTCTATAGAAGGAAGCACGTCGTCATGAACGTTTCAAAAAAGATCGTCCTTTTTGTGACGATTACCTGTTTGCACTATGGTAAATGAGGAAAATAAGTGCGAACTCGTTTGCCGACAAAAAAAGCCCCCGAAGAGACCTCTCCTGTGCTCGGTTGAAATCCTGTCATTCGTACTTCCCCGACGGTCCGTATCCGCGTCCCCTTTGGCGACGCCCCCACCTGGGCATCCATTCTGCAGATCCCGTCTTATTGCCCGCGGGCTCTTCGGGGCACCCTTCGCCCGTGGAGTTCCCTGCCTCCTCAGGTTCCCGTCCGTCCCCGTGCACGATCAGCCGTTTCCCGAGGACGAGGGACTCCGCTACCTTGCGTCGCGCTTCTTTGTACATTCGTTATACGGTAGATCGAGCCTCGCCCGTACGGGCGGCCCACTCTTAAGCCCCTCGAGATCGATCAACCGAATCGTCTCGAGTTTCTCAAGGGGCATGTGAAACGTACGCTCCCACGACCAAGGTCCTTGTCCCAAGGGGCCGAATTCGCGATACTCGGGGGAAAAACAGACGCGGCGACGTTTGCGCGGTCTAGGCATTGCGCGTCCGGCTCGCCTTTGAAAATTTTCGTATTTTTTCATGTTCTTATCCGTCTTTTCGGACGCCCCGTCGTCCCCGCTGCAGAGGGCGTCCTCGATCCACCGAAGCTCGGCGAGGAGTCGTTCCCACCGGAGTTCCAGCGCCCGCCGCGATTTCCGGATCGCCCAACCAGGGCCAACCGGGCCCTCTTTGGTAGAATCTGGGTTGGACAAACATCACACATCAGACGACGCGATTTTGGAAGGGCTCTTTCAACGAGACGGAGGCGTCGCCAAGCTCGTCGAAAGTGTTGTCAATCAAATTCTCCAAGCGCAGGTCCAAGAGCAGTTGAAGGCGGCACCTTACGAGCGGACAGAGGCGCGAAGAGGTTACCGTAATGGGACCTTACGCGCACGCTCACCACACGGGTGGGGCGACTGGTGTTGCGCGTTCCAAGGGTTCGGAATGGCGAGTTTTCAACGGAGCTTTTCGCTCGGTACCCGCGTAGCGAGCAAGCCTTTCTCCTCGCCTTGATGGAGGTCGTGTCCGACCGTCACAGCGGGCTCGTCAAGGCGCTTCAGACCGAATTTCAGGGCTCGACGAAGAGCGGGGCCAGACCCCCTTCGTGCGCCATCTCTTGGACGCCACGCCCAAGGCGTTGCAGGAAGAGGTGGACCAAGAGGTCCGCATGATCCTCGATGCGCCTGATCTGAAGACCGCGCGGCTGCTCAAAGAGGCGTTAGTCGAAGCCTACAGAGAGAAGGCGCCACAGGCGGTGCAGGTGTCGGAAGATGGCTTTGATGATGTAACCGCTGTTTTGGTCCTCCCTGAGCGATATTGGCGGCGCTTACGCACGACCAATGGCGTCGAACGGCTGGGCGAAGAGATTCGGCGACGCGAGTGCGTCATTCGCTTCTTCCCCAACCGGGAATCGGCGATCCGTCTGCTGGGGGCGTTCCTGATGGAAATCGACGAAGAATGGAGGACGGGCCGGAAATATCTCAACATGGACGAATATGAGACATGGAAGAAGGTGCAGCAGGCCTGGAGAGAATCAAATCAGGCCTGTGCAACAACGGCCTAAGTACTCACCGCTTCATTCGCCGAAGAGGGCAATTTTACACACGATCTCGGACTTGACCTTGCGGTTTTACTGCAGACGCTGACGTGGTGGGAGCGGTAAACATCGGGGAACGTTTCTTCGATGTGGAGCTCTTAGCACTGGCGGAAAAGTACTGGTACAGTCGGAATCTGCGCCGTTAAGATAAAAGAACTCCTCCTTGTACGTGCCGCAAGTGCGGAGTAGGTATCTTTCCATGAAGCCATAAGGTCGCCTCCAGCCGGGATGAAGGAAACGGACCGTAGCGGAGGCGCCTCGCCCTGAAGGAACGGGAAGCCCCGTCCTTCAGGACGGGGAGGCTTCACGCAGGAGATCCAGCTTTTCGTCGGTTTTTACCCTTTCTTTAACGTCAGTCGATGCGAGAGGTCCCATGCTGCGCCAGGAGGCGCTCGATCCAACTCTTGAGCCGTTCATAAGGTTGGGCCCCGCTGAGGGTGTACTTGCGCTCCGCCACGAGGGTGGGCACGCCCCGGATCCCGTACAGGCGGGCCCGCGCCAGGTCCCGCTCGACGGCCTCCCGGGTCTCCGGCGAACGAACGTCGCCTTCCCACCGGGCCACGTCGAGGCCGACGTCTTCGGCGCACCGACGGAGCACCGCGAAATCGGCGATGTTCAGGCACTCTGTGAGATGGGCGCGCTGGATCCGGTCGTACAGAGCCCAGTGCGCTTCCTGCCCGCCCTGGCGCTCGGCCGCCTTGCAGGCCAAAAGCCCCGGCATGGAGTACGGGTAGTCAAAAGGGCGCGTGGCCATGAGCGCGGCGTCGATGCGGTGGTCATCGTCGTTCTGGTTGGCCGCTCGCCAGTGGGAAAGGATCTCCCGCTTGGCCTGCTCCTTTGAACCGAACATGGTCTCCAGGGATTCCGGCGTCGGCGCCAGGGCAAAGGCGCGGTGGACGATCCGGATTTCGGGGTACTCGGCGGCAAGCCGCCGAACCCGCGGAGAAAGGGCGTAGCACCACGCGCAGAGGACGTCGTGGAAAAACTCCAGCTCGATCTCCGGGCGGGAGGTCTTGGCAAGACCTTGCATCGGCGGGACGCCTCCGTTTCGGCTGAGGATGGCGCTTGCTCGGGCTCAGCGGGCGATGAACCGGTCTGTAGGCTTACCCGGGTAGAGTTACTTATCATTTTACCACAGGTCGACCCGACGGCGTCAACGCCGGGCGGCATGCCTTCGGGCCGCGTTCTTTCCCGACCCGCTCGGTTGAGAGGAGCGGCGGTGGGGTTTCGGCGGGCAGCCAGACGGCACCGTGCGGGGCGCGAACGGCAGCTCCGGATCGCCGGCGTCGCCTATGGTGTCGCCTATGGTTCGGAGGACGGATCCTGATGCGAAGCTTTTCGGCGGGAGGAAGCGGATGAAATAGGCGGGAAACCGACGGGCGGCGCCGATCGTCTTTGATGACGAGGCGCTTCTCGGGCGGTACGGCGTCTAGGGGTTGCGTTCCGGAGATCGTTCCGAAGCCTGGGATCGTACCTGGGGAGGACGAAATCGGGGAGATCCGGTTCAAAACAAGCGGAAATGACTTGAGCACAAGATCAAAGGGGAAGTCCTGCCCCATCGGTGCTCTTGCAGCGGCGGCAGGGCACGGCTTTCCAAGCTCGCTGGCGGCGTCAGGATGGGAAACGGGGCATGGCTCCGTGCGGCATGGCCCTCACCGCTGAAACAGGCGAGAGAAAAAGGCCCAGATCCGCTCCAGGAAGGGACGCTGTTTTTCTTGCGGTTGAGCGGCGGGCGTCGCCGGTGGCGCTTGGGTATCCGGAGCGGGTTTCTCTTTCGGATGTTGAATCGCTTCGCTCTTCAGGATGAAGCGCACGTCGCCTTTGGCCCCGTCGGGTTTGCCGATGAAGGTGTCATAGGCGGCGGCTAAGGATTGGAGGGCCTCCATCCTGGCCTGGGCTTCGTTCCATTGTCCCAAGCCCGCCCGGAGTTCGCGGTCCATCGTCGCCGTCCCGCCGGAGAGCCTGCGGACGGCCGCCGCGAGTCGATCCGCGCCGCTTGCCGCTTGATCGGCGGCCCCTGTCAGTTGGGTCGCGCCTTCCCGAGAGGCGCGGAGGCCATCCTGAAGCGCTTTGAGGCTCGGAAACGGCCGCCCTTGCCACGTTCCTCCCTGCTTCAGAAGCGTCAGGGCCTCTTTTTCTTTTTGCAATCCCTGAAGGAGCGCGTCCAAAGACGCCTGAAGCTCGGGATTTTGCAACGACGCCGTTTTGGCTTTAAGCCCCTGCGCCAGGGCGATAAGCTGCTCGTGGGAGGAGAGAAGCTCGTCGAGCACGGCGGCGTGCGCGTCGCTCACGCTTTCCAGCTGTTTCAATCCTTCCGCGAGCTCGGTCAAACCGGACTTCATTTGCCGGATGCCGGCGGGAAGCTGCGCGGAACCCCGATCCAGTTCGGCGAGGGCCGAGGCGAGATCTTCGATCCCTTCCGCGAGTTTTTCCATCTGCGCCGGGTCCACCGGCATCGTCGGCATCGGCGGGATCCCGGGGATTAAGGTGATGGTGATCGGATCGAGTTCGATGTGGTTCCCGGTCATCTCCACGGTGACGGTCGCCTCGGGGTCGGGCACGACCATCCAGGTGGCGCTCATCGTTTTCCCCGTCACGACCGTCATCGCCTCTCCGGTTTGCACGTCCCGAAAACGATCCACCGGGATATTGACATTCACCAGGGCGAGAAACGGCGTATACCGTTCTTTTTCCGCGGTGCGCGTCCCGCCTTTTTCATCGACGGAGGGGTTGGACCGGGCCTGTTTGAGCTTGTTTTGAAGATGCACTTCGATTTTGACCCGGCCGTCTTTTCCGGCGAGCTCCTTTGCCTCGACCGGTTGGCCGTTCAAGGTATAGGCGATGGCCGCCTCGACCGGCAACGCTTTGGACGTCTCCCCGGAATAAAAGAGGTCATGTTCGCCGTCCACGTCGAGCGTCCAGACGATCGCGTCGCCCTGGACGGTCGGCATCTCCCGGCCGCTTAAGTTCGTAATGTTCTCGAGCGGACCGGCGTCTCGGACGGAGATCCGGCCGTGACCCTTGACGTGCAGCCAATCGACGACGATCGTCTTTTGGACGCTGCCGGCGGCGTCGAGGAGCGCATAGACCGTTTCGTGATCGGTGACCGTCGTTTGACCTTCTTGCTCTTCGGCAAAGACGCCGGAGCCGGAAAGCATCCCCAGGGAGGTGGCGAGCAGGATCGATACCCCGCGGGTCCACGCGCTTCGGAATGCTTTTCCCATCGTGTTTCGCTCCTTTCTTTCTTGGGTCGGTGCATCCGGACGTCGGGGCCCGTGCTTCAGGACGGTTGCTTTGGCCAGCCGACGGTCGTCCGGGCGATGAAACCGCTCAGGGTGAGCAGCACGGCCGGGAGCAAGAAAACGATCACGGTGAGCGAGATGAGGGCGCCGCGGGCGATCATGAAGGTGAGATCGCCGAGGAGCGAAATGTCGGTCACCATCCAGATGCCGATGACCGCGGCGAACAGGGCCAGCGCGCTGCTCAGGATGGCGCCGCCGCTGGCCGATACGGCGCGCGCCATCGCCGCTTTCGGGTCTTTCGTCTCCTGGCGGGCCAGTTCTTCTTTAAAGCGGGTGACGAGTAAGATGGCGTAGTTGATCGTGCTCCCCAGCTGGATGGCGCCGATGGCAAACGTGCCGATGAAGGGCATGGAACGGCCGAGGTAAAAGTCGAGGCCCAGGTTGAACAAAATGGCCAGCTCGATGCTTCCGACCAGGACGATGGGCAAAGCGAGGGAACGAAAGGCGATGAGGATGATCCAAAAGATCGCGACGATGGAGATCAGGTCGACCCGCCGGCTGTCGTCTTGGACCGTCGTCACGAGATCGTTTTGGAGCACCGCTTGGCCCGTCAAGTAGGCGTGCCCCGCATAAGGGCGGATGATGGCTTCCGCCGCTTCGATCATCCGGGTCGTGCGCTCGTCGTACGCCCCGTACGTCAGTTGGATCATGGACAGGTTGTAACGGTCTTGGGCGAACATCGCTTTGACGTTTTCCGGGACGAACGCTTCCGGCACGGTGGGGTCGATCAGCGTGTCGAGGCCGATCACGCGCCTCACGCCGTCCAAGGTTTCGATCTGTTTCACGATGTGCGTGCGTTCCGAAGCGGAGAGCGTATCGTCCATGATCAGAAAAGCCGATTCGGTCGAGGGAAAGACCCGCCGGATCGCCTCCAGATTTTGGATGGCCGGAAGATTCTTCGGCATGAGCCGATCGATGTCGTAGACGACGTCCACCGAGGCATAACCGATCCAGGCGGGGATGAACAGAAGTAAAAAGAGTCCAAAGATCGGCTTGTGGTGGCGGACGATCCGCCGGGCGAGGGCGTCGAAATCGGGGACGAACGTGCGGTGCTGAAAGCGCTCGATCCACGGTTCGAAGATCAGGATCAACGACGGCAGCAAGGTCAAAATCATCAGCACGCTGATGAACACGCCGCGGGCCATCGTCATTCCGAGATCGCCGCCGATCCCGAGCGCCATCGCCGTCATGGCCAAAAAACCGGCGATCGCCGTCGCCGCGCTGGTCAAGATCGCCTGCGCCGTGTGGCGGATGGCGTCGGCCATGGCGCTTTCTTTGTCTTTGGTGCGCCGCTCTTCGGCGTAGCGGTGGACGAGAAAGATGGAAAAATCCATGGTTACGCCCAGTTGCAGCGCGCCGGCGACGGCGGCGGTGATGTAGGACATCGAGCCGCCCAGGTAGTACGAGAGGCCGAGATTGTACACGATGGCGACGCCGATGGACAGGAGAATCAAAACGGGAAGGAGAAACGACGGCAGGGTGAGTCCGAGAAGCACAAGTGTGAAAAGGACGGCCGCCAGCGAATAGAGGGGCATTTCGCTTTCCAGCTGCGCCCTCAGCTCGGCAAGCATCGGCGGCGTACCGGCAAAGTAGGCGTCGGGACCTAAGACGGCTTTGATTTCCCGAACCGCCCGATCGGTTTTGAGGGAGGCGGCTTCTTCTTGAAACTGGATTTGCATCAGGGTGCCGTCATCGGCATAGAACTGGTCGATGAGTTCCGCCGGCAAGAATTCCCGGGGGACGGCCAAATCGGCCAGGTCGCTGATCCAGGTGACGGCTTCGACGCCGTCGATCTGTTCGAGGCGCTCCTTGAGCGCTTCCGCTTCGACGTCGCTTTTGTTTTTGAGCATGAGGATGCCCGTACCGCCGTAACCGAAGGCCTGGTTCAGGATGTTCTGCCCTTGGACCGAAGGGAGGCGCTCCGGAAGATAGGCCAAGATGTCGTAGTTGATGCGTGTATGGTTCATCCCGTACCCGGCCGGGATGAGAAGGAGCAAGGAGAGCATGACGATGAGGACTCTCTTTTTGACGACCCACCGGGCCATCGCGTCCAGCATGTTCGACACCCGCCCGTTTTTTGGTTCCTGGTTGTTCTCTCAAGCACCCAAAAAACCCAAAAATACGGCGGAGAAACGCCCGCCTCCATGTTTCCCTTTAGAGGCATGCTTCCCGCAGAAAGTCGTCCAGTAAGCGGACCTCCTGCTCGGTCAGTTCGACCATCGACTGCACATACCGGCCGATGAGTTCGGCCATGGTGAGGTCCAGATCGCGTCCTTCCGCTTGTGCGACGATGCCGAAAACCGTGCCGATGAGGAGTGCAAGGCACGTTCTTCCGGCCGGCACATGGGAGAGGAGGTTTCGGATCAGCGCTTCGGTTTTCCGGTCGAGCTGGCGCAGATAAGCGAGCAGGAGCCCGAAGAACCACGCTCCGAAAGCGGCCCGCGATCCGGCGTGCACGAGCTCGTGCAGAAACGTTTGGACGATTTCGCGAAGGCCCTGGCTTTTGACCCGATCCAGCGCCTCGAGGATTTTGGCCTTGACCTCGGGCCACTCGTTCTCCCAGGCCTTTTCTTTTTCGACCCTTTTTTGTTCGAAAAGCCGGATCGCCTTCAGGCTTGGGATAAAGACGACCTGGGAGCGGCCCACGGCGCCGGGAGACAGAACGGAGTCGCGGATCAGGTAGCCGAGTTTTTCCAGCCCCTTCACCATGTCGTACGACGTCCGCTTATCTCACACCGATCGCTTTGGCCAGGATTTCGTCGTGGACGGGGAACTGCGTTTTGTGATAAAGTTCAATCACGTGGCGCAGGAATTCTTTGCGGCGTTCGGTTAAGAGCATCCCTTCCGCACTCCCGCTCCGTTTATGCTCATCATGCCCAAAAAACCCAAAAAGCCAGCGCAAAGAGGTCGGGATGAGGCGAAAAGCGGCCTCCGCCGCGGCCCATGCGGCCTCTTTGGGTCGGTGCGGCTTGGCTCTTGCGAGCAAGGCTTCATGTAACGTGGGATCGGCGAGCATTTCCGCCCAGCGGACGAGCGCTTTCTCGTCGCCCGTTTCGGCCGGGCCGAGGGAGACAAAGAGGCGGGCATTTTTTCTTCCGGTCCCGGGAGCGCGTGAACCAGAAACATCGGCACGCCGACCGCCAGGACCTCGGCGAGGGGGACGCCGCCCGGCTTCAAGTCTTTCAGGGCTTGGGCGCGCGCCAAGGCGGCCCGTCGATGCCCGGCGCCGAAATCGCTGGTTCAGAGAAAGAAAGCGCGGTTGGGGAGCGATGGCCCATTCTGATCCTCCTGCGGGGGATGAGAGTTTGGAGGCTGCCTGAAGTTCGGTTATCCTATTAAGCGGCACAAAAACGGCTGCCGGGAATTCTTGAGCCCAAGAGGAGGCGGAAGTTTGTTTGCGCGGAGGGAGGCACACGTGCGACCTCGAATCGGTCTGGCCCTGGGCGCAGGCGGCGTTCGCGGGCTGGCTCACCTCGGCGTGATCGAAACGTTGGAAAAGGCAGACATTCCGATCGACGCGATTGCCGGAAGCAGTGTCGGGGCGCTCATCGGCGTGCTGTATGCGAGCGGTCTACCGGTCGGGCGGCTGCAGGAACTGTCCCGGACGCTGGAGTGGCGCCGCTTTGTCGACGTGTCGGCCCCCCGCTACGGACTGCTTAAGGGCGAACGGTTCAAAGCGCTCGTTCGGGATTTAACGCGGGGCAAGCGACTTGAAGACCTCGCCATTCCGACCGCCGTCATCGCCACCGATCTTAAAAGCGGTGAAATGGTCGTTTTCACGGAAGGGCCGGCCGATGTGGCCGTTCGGGCCAGCATCGCGATTCCGGGAATCTTTACGCCGGTGTTTGTCGAGGACAAGGTCCTGGTCGACGGGGGACTCGTCGCGCGCGTCCCGGCCGGCGTGCTCAGGCAAATGGGAGTGGACGTGGTGATCGGTGTGGATGTTTCCCCGGCGCCCCGCGTCGCCGAAATTCGTCACATTTACGATGTGCTCATGCGCAGCCTGGAAATCGCCGGACATCACCTCATTCAATGCCGAAACCGGGAGGCGGACATTCTCATGACGCCGGATATGGACGGCTATCGGGCGACGGTGTGGGTCGACGATCCTGAAGGGCTCATTGAAACGGGGCGCCGGGCGGCTTTGGCGCACGTGGAGGTCATCCGGGGCAAGATCAGGCGGCTTGAAGCCGTGACGTCGGATGCGAAGGCATGATCGGCCCTCGACGCACGCTCCGCTGCCGGGGGAGTCTAACGCTCGAGCAGGCCGGAGGAAAACGGGACGGCGCTTCCGGCGCCGTGCGCCGGCGCCGTTTGTAGCCGGTGGTCGGGCGACGACGACACGGGATGTTGATGGGCTTTCAATCCCGCTTGGTGAGGAGGGAGGCCGCGATGAGCAAAGCGTTTTTGAAAGACGACCTTCCGAACGAGCCGTTCATCGTGCCGCCCCTTGCCGACCTCCCGCCGGGCACGCCGAACCGGGTGACGCCGCGGGGACTCAAACTTCTGGAGGAAAAACGCGCCGCGCTCGAAGCGGAGATCGAGCGATGGCGCGCCGAACACGCCGAAAGCGATCCGGCGGTGCCGGTCCCGGCCGTGCTCTATGAACGCCTGAACGAAGTGCAAAAGCGAATCGCCGAGGCGGAAGTCGCCCCGCCTCCGGCGGCCCCGACGGACGTCGTCCAGTTCGGAGCGACGGTCGTTGTCGAGGGGATCGGCGGTGAATTTGCCGGCGAGCGGTGGCGCTTTACGATCGTCGGCGTCGACGAGGCGGCGGAGTTTTGGGAGGACGACCTCGTCGCTTTTACCGCGCCGATCGCGCAGGCCGTGCTCGGGCGAAAGCGGGGCGACGAGGTGTGGTTTTCGATCGAGGGGCGGAAGCAGCACCTCCGGATCGTCGGCGTCGCTTACGGCTCGGATGACGGTTCATGATGAAAAGCTTGCTCGGGTCTGAAAGGGGGACGGCATGATGCGACCATCGATGCGACCCGTGAACAAAAGTGAGGCCGGGCGGCGTTTTGTCGGCAAAGTGGCCGTCGTCACCGGCGCGGCCCGGGGCATCGGCCGGGAAGTCGCCGTGCGGCTGGCGGCGGAAGGCGCGCGGGCGGTGTTTTTGCTCGACGTCCGCGAAGCGGAAGGGCGGGAGGCCGAGCGGGCGGTGGGCGAAGCCGGACGGGCGTTCGGCACCGTGGCGCGGTGGCTTCGCGTCGACGTCGCCGAACCGGGCGAGGTCGAACAGGCGGCGGCCGCCGTTCGGGCGGCGTTTCCTTCGATCGATGTGCTCATCAACAACGCGGGCACAAGCGGCCGGCCGCTCGGCGACGGACCGGTCCATCGGGTGGCGGTCGAGACGTGGGCGAGGGTGCTCGCGGTGAACCTGACCGGCGTTTTTCTCGTCTCCCGGGCGTTCATCCCCCTCATGCTGGAGCGGGGCGGAAGCATCGTGAACGTCGCCTCCGACGATGCCCTCGTCGGCCAGGCGGCGCCGAACGACACCCACGCCTACACCGCGAGCAAAGGCGGCGTGCTCGCCCTGACGCGGGCGATGGCCGTAAGCTACGCCCCTGGGATTCGCGTCAACGCCGTGGCCCCCGGCTGGGTGCGGAGCCCGATGACGGAAGACCTCTTTGCCCGGCCTGACGTCGGCGAGCGGCTGGCGGCGGCCTCGCCCCTCGGCCGGGCGGCCGAACCGGGGGAGATCGCCGAAGCGATCCTTTTTCTCGCCTCCGACGCGGCGTCGTTCATCACCGGGACGACGCTCGTCGTCGACGGCGGCGCGACGATCTGGTGACCGGCGGCGCCGGTCGGGAGGCGGTCGATGCAGCCGGAGCGCTTCGGCGCGCCGATCGGGGGCCGGTCAGTGCGGCCGGGCCTCCTGGGGACGCCGGCGCCGGACGGTGACGCCAACGGCCGAAAGCGCCCCGGGAAAGGGCGGGTCGAGCTTCCGCACGGTGCACTCCGCCGCCGCGACCCGCGGATCGAAACGGAAGCACGCCTCGACGATGTCCCGGGCGACCGCCTCGAGGAGGTTTTTGGGCGGTCCCTCGACGATGTCCCGGACGAGGGTGTATATTTTTTCATAATCGATCGTTTCGGCGAGGGCGTCCGTCTCCCCGGCTCGGGCGAGGTCGACCGTCAGGCGAAGGTCGACGGTAAAGCGCCCGCCTTTTTCTTTTTCCGCCGGAAAGACGCCGTGCCGGCCGAAAAAGAGCATCCCTTCGAGAAACACCGTATCCACCGGTCCGTGTCCGTCCATGGGCGGCGAACCTCCTTGGTCCTCGACGGTGATAAAAAGGCGGCCGTCAAATGCGGCGATGAACAGCGGCCATAAAAATGCCGCCCGGCGAAACCGGCCTCCGTGCGCCGGGCGGATGGATCGGCCCTCCTCGAACGATCCCGACGGCGTCGCCATGCGCTCCGCCGGCCGGGCGGACGGATCGGGTCCTCGGCCGCTTGACCTCAGACGTGCGGCAAAAAGAGAAGCTGCACCAGAAACAACGCGGCAAACAGCCAGAGAAGCGGATGGACCGTCCGCCCTCGTCCGGAAAAGAGCATCAAGAGCGGGTGGGCGATGAAGCCGAGGGCGATGCCGGTGGCGATGCTCGACGTAAGCGGCATCGTGAGGGCGATGAGAAAGGCCGGGAACGCCTCTTCGAACCGGTCCCAGCGGATGTGCCGGAGACTTTGCAGCATGAGGCTCCCGACGACGATGAGCGCCGGCGCCGTGATCGCCGCCAGGCCGGCAACGGCGGAGACCGCCGGGGCGAAAAAGGCGCTCAGGATGAAGAGCGCCGCCACGACGACGGCCGTAAGTCCCGTCCGGCCGCCGGCGGCGACGCCGGTGGACGATTCGATGTAGGCGCTCGTCGGGCTCGTGCCGAGCATCGCGCCGACGGTCGTGGCGACGGAATCGGCGAGGAGGGCGTGCTGGACGCGGGGCATCGTGCCGTTTTTGAGGAGCCCCGCCTGTTCGGCCACGGCGATCATCGTCCCCGTCGTGTCAAACAGCGTCACGAGCAAAAACGAAAAGACGACGGCATACAGGCCGTGTTGCACGACGTCAAAGACGGCCTGCCACGGGCTTTCGAACACGAGCCACTCCGGCATGCTCGGCACCGAGACGAAGCCGTCGTCGAAGCGGAGCATGCCGAGACCGTAGGCAACGGCGCCGGTGAAGACCATGCCGAAAAAGAGCGCTCCCGGCACGCGAAGGACGAAGAGGACGGCCGTGACGAGGAGCCCGCCGAGGGCGAGGGCCGTCGCCGGCGCCCGGAGGTCGCCGAGGGTGACGAGGTTTTCCGGGTGTTTGGTCACGATGCCGCTCAGCCTCAGGCCGATGAAGGCGATGAAAAGCCCGATGCCGGCGGTGATGCCGTGCTTCAGATTGTCCGGGATCGCCCGGATGAGGGCTTCCCGGAAGCGCGTCAGCGAAAGCAGCAAAAAGAGCACACCGGCGACGAACACCGCGCCGAAGGCGACGTCGTACGGCACGCCGGCGCTGCCGGCGACGGCGAAAGCGAAGTAGGCGTTCATCCCCATCCCGGGGGCGATGGCGATCGGATAGTTCGCGAAAAGTCCCATCCAGAGCGTTCCGATCACCGTCGCGAGGATCGTCGCCATGAACACCTGCTGAAACGGCACGCCGGCCTGGCTCAAGATGATCGGGTTGACGACGACGATGTAGACCATCGTGAGAAACGTCGTCACACCGGCCAGGACCTCTCGCGGAACGTTCGTGCCGCGGGCGCGCAGTTCAAAGCGCTTTTCCAGTCCGTTCACCCTGACCCCTCCATGGAAAATGTTCCGTTCCGGCCCGTGCGGTCGCGGCCATAATACCGAACGTTAACCAGGCCGGGAAGAATAATATTCGTCATCTAGGAGGGGGAACAAGCCTCATTTTTTGCCTTCCGTTCCGGTCGGCCGGTCGTCAGGGGCGGGAAACTTTTTCCTCGATCGGAGGGGTTTCGGCGAGCCGCGCGTAATAGTTCGCCTGAAAGGCGGTGGCCAGCGTCGCCGCCGGCAAGATGCCGATCAGAAGGGCGATGAATCCGGCGACCAGGACGAGAAACTGGACGAAGAACAGGCCGAGGATGCCCCAAAACTGCCCTTTCGTAAGCTGCCAGCTTTTGGAGAGCGCTTCCAGCGGTCCGAGGCCGTCGGCGATGGCGTACGGGAAAAACGACAGCCGAACGAGGAGGTAGAGGCCCGGAAGGATGAGCAGGAGAAAGCCGACGGCCACGACGGCGCCGTACAGCAGGCCGGCGGCGAGGTACTTCCAGAAATCGAGGGGATAGGCGAGCACCTCGCCGACCTGCGGCCGCTCTCCCCGCACCGCTCGGAGAAAGGTGAGATAATACCCCCGGGAGAGGATGGCGGTGAGGAGGACGCTCACGACGTTCGACCAGAGGCCGGGGGCGTCGGCCCCGTACAGGTTCCGTTCGTACACCAGGATGATCTCCGCCGGGATCAGGACGAGGGCGGTAAAGAGGAGAAACGCGCCGAGGAGCGGCCAGAAGCGGTTCGCCCACGCTTCGAAGCCGCCGGAGAGGACCCGACCGAGCACGGTCGTCGCTCCTTTCGCAAGGCAGTATGAAAATTTATCCATTGCCAGCATAACGAAAAACGTTCCGGCGATCAAGCGTAAGACGGGCCCTTTGTGTTATAATCCGATGAGATGATTTCACGAAAGGAGCGAGCAAAAATGGAACGGGACGGCCGAACGGACTTAAAATCCGCGCCGGTCTCCCCCGCCATGGCCCGGCTGCCGCTCGACGTCCGGCTGGAGGCGGACGGCAAGGCCGTCGTCCGGGTGAAGGGCATGACCCGCCGGGCGATCATTCGCTCCGCGCCGGTCATCGACCTGAGCCGGAAGCGGAGCCGCGGCGAGGCCCCGGTCGTCTACTTCGACGGGGCGCTTTCGCCGGAGCTCCGCCGCCTCGGCGAGGGAAAGACGTACCTCATCTACACGTGGGGCTGTCAGATGAACATGCACGATGCGGAGACGATGGCCGGCATCCTCGAGCTCATGGGCTTTCGGCCGACGGAGGTGGAGGAAGAGGCGGACGTCATCCTCCTCAACACGTGTGCCATCCGGGAAAACGCCGAGGACAAGGTGTTCGGGGAGCTCGGCCGCCTGAAGACGTTGAAGGCGGAAAAGCCCGGCCTCGTCCTCGGCCTCGCCGGCTGCATGGCCCAGGAGGAAGGCGTCGTCGCCCGCATCCTCGCCGAGTACCCCCACGTCGACCTCGTCTTCGGCACCCACAACATCCACCGGCTGCCGGTCCTCCTTCGGGACGCCCTCCTCGGAAAAGAAATGGTCGTCGAAGTGTGGAACATGGAGGGCGAGATCGTCGAGCGGCTGCCGAAGCGGCGCCAGGGCGGCCTCAAGGCGTGGGTGAACATCTCCTACGGCTGCGATGAGTTCTGCACTTACTGCATTGTTCCCTATACCCGGGGCAAGGAGCGGAGCCGGCCGCCGGAAGAGATCCTGGCGGAGATCCGCGACCTCGCCCGGCAGGGGTACAAAGAAGTGACGCTCCTCGGTCAGAACGTCAACGCCTACGGCAAAGACTTCCAGACCCGCCGGTACACCTTTGCCGACCTCCTGCGGGACGTCCGCCGCATCGACATCCCGTGGGTCCGCTTCACGACGAGCCATCCGCGGGACTTCGACGCGGACACGATCGAAGCCCTCGCCCTCGGCGGGAACCTCGTCGAGCACGTTCATCTCCCGGTGCAATCCGGGAGCGACCGCATCTTGAAGCGGATGAACCGGAAGTACACCCGGGCAGGGTACCTCGAACTCGTCCGGGCCCTCCGGGACCGCATTCCGGGCGTCTCGCTCACGACGGACCTCATCGTCGGTTTTCCCGGCGAGACGGAGGCCGACTTTGAGGCGACCCTCTCCCTGGTCGAAGAAGTCGGTTACGACGCGGCGTTTACCTTTATTTATTCCCCGCGGGAAGGGACGCCGGCGGCGAAGATGCCGGACGACACGCCCCTTTCGGTGAAAAAGGCCCGCCTCGCGGCGCTGAACGAGCGAATCGCCCGCATCGCCTACGAAAAGCAAAAGACCCTCGTCGGGAAGACGCTCGAGGTGCTGGTCGAAGGGCCCAGCAAAAAAGATCCCGGCGTCCTCACCGCCCGCACCCGGACGAACAAGATCGTCCACCTCGCCGGAGGGCAGGAGCTCGTCGGCCGGTTCGTCCGAGCGCGCATCACGCAGGCCAGGACGTGGACGCTCTACGGCGAAGTCGTCGACCAGAAGGCGCCGGCGCTCGTCTGAGCGCCGGCGAAGGATCACCGGCGACCCGCGACCTTCCGGCGCACCGGATCGCCCGCGGCAGCTCTGGTCCGACCGTCGGGCCGGATCTGAGCGCCGAAGAAAGCGTTCGCCGCGGGGATGCGATCGCGGCCGGGACCGCGCCGCCGGCATGGGTTTTCGGCCGGGGCCGGCGCCGACGAATGAGCTCGCCGAACGCCAAGCTTTCGGGAGGGGAAGGCCGATGTCCCAGGTGCCGGCGCCGGAGGGCGCTCGACGTTTTCCGCTTCGTTCCCGGGAAGAGATCCTGGCCAAAGCCCGGGAGCTTGCCGATTTTATCGCTCAGTCGGAGGAAGTCCGCTTTTATCAGCTCGCCGAACAGAAGATCAAGGCGAACGGCCGCGTCTCTTCCCTCATCGCCGAGATCAAGCGAAAGCAAAAAGAGGCGGTCAACGCGGAGCACCTCGGCAAGAAGGTCTATCTCGAGCAGGTCGAGGCGGAAATCCGGGCGCTTGAAGCGGAGCTCGATGCGATTCCGATCGTCCAGGAGTTTAAGGCGGCCCAAACGGAGGTGAACGACCTCCTCCAGCTCATCACGACGACGATCGCCAACGCCGTGACCGACCGCATCATCGAGGACACCGGCGGTGACGTCCTGAGCGGCCAGTCGGGCCGCCTGCCCCCGGACGACGTGGCGGCGCTTGAGGCGGCGCTCCGGGAGCGGGATCGGATCGGCTGACCGGTGAATCGACTGCCCCGCGCTCGGTCGCGGGCGCAAGCCGGCCCATCGGGCCGGCTTTTTTCGTCTTCACCCCCGACAAGCGCCCTGCATAGAGATGTATCGACCGCTCCGGAGGGGGGAAGCGAAGACGATGGCGACGAATGAAACGGAGATGGCATCCCGGGAGATCATCACCAAAGCGGTGGTGGCCCGGGGAAGCCGCCTGAGCCAGACCACCCACCAGATCGCCACGCCGCACGCGCCGTCAAGCATCCTCGGCTGCTGGGTGATCAACCACACGTTTGTTTCGCATAAAGCCGGCGATGAAGTGGAGGTCAAAGGCGCGTACGACATCGACGTCTGGTACTCGTACGACGACAACACGAAGACGGAAGTGGCCAAGGAGACGGTCCAGTACGTCGAGCGCATCCCGCTTTCGTTTCTCGACAGCGAAATCATCGGCGACGCGTTTGAGGTGCGGACGCGGGTGACGGAAGCGCCGAACGCCGTCGAGGCGAAGGTCCACGGCGCGGGTGCGCAGGTGGTCGTCGAAAAGGCCTTTTCGACTGAGGTGATCGGCGAGACGAAGCTGTGCGTCTACGTCGCCCCTTCGTGCGGTGAGGTGGATGACGAAGAGGAAAAGGACGACGGCTTCGACGACGGGGAAATCATCATCGAAGATCTCCGCTGACGATGACGCAGAACGACGGAGCGTTCCGCCCGGCGGAGCGGGCGGCGCTCGCCGCCGCCGGCATCGAGGTCGGCGCCGCCGGGCCGGCGGCCGCCGGGACCGCCCGCCTGCTTCGCATCGTTCTGGACGGCCGAACCGTCGCCTGTGCCGAGCCGCCGGATTTTTACCGCCGTCTGCTCGAAGCGTTCACCCGGGACGCGCCGGGGGAGGGGTCCCGGGCGGCCGACGTCGACCGGCTGCGGAGGGGCGGCGACCGCCGGGCGGCCCGGCTTGCGCTCACCGCCTGGCGGGCGATGTATCTTCTCGGCCGGGACGCCGGCGAGGTCATCCTCCTCGACGCCGGCCGAAGCGGCCGCATTGTCGCCGTCCGGCCGACCGCGGGGGTCGGTCCGACCGGCGGGACCGCCCCGCCTTCGGCCGGCGGGACCGTTCCGGCTCCGGCGGGGGCAGGCGAAGGCGGGCTTCGGTTCGGCGCCGATCTGGAATGGCTGATCGTTGACGCCGGCGGCAGGATCGTCCCGGCGTCGCTTTTGTTTCCGGAGGCGGGTCCGATCGGGACGGACCGGCAGGTCGTCCGGGGGCGGTCGGGGCGCGCGCATCGCCCGATTGCCGAACTCCGGCCGGCGCCCCAAGATCGGGCGGAAGCGGTCGTCCGGGAGGCGGCGTCCCTGTTCGGACAGGCGATCGCCGCCGTCCGTCGGCGGCTCCGGCGGCCGTTTGCCGTCCGGGCCGGGGCCCGCCCGGCCGGGGGTCTGTCCCTGGGGACCCACCTGCACGTAAGCGGCATCTTGCCGGAGCCCCGGCTTCTTCGGGCGCTTGATCGGTACGTGGCGCTGCCGTTTTTTTGTCTGGAAGACCCGGCGGGCCGCCGTCGGCGCCCCCGTTACGGCGGCCTCGGCGATGTGCGCCTGAAGGCCCACGGCGGGTTTGAATATCGGACGCTGCCGAGTCTCTTCGTCGATCCGGCGCTCCTCTGGGCGGCCTTCGCGCTGGCGGAGGCGGTCGTCCGATCGCAGGCGGCACTTCCGGCGGATCCGCTTCCCCCTGCGGTCGTCCGGGGGTACTATGCCGGCGAGGACGCCGTCGTCTGCCCGGAGGCCCGGGCGGCGCTTCGGCGGCTTCAGGCGGTCCTCCGCCGGCGGGACGGAGGCATTCCGGAGGCGCCGGCCGAGGCGGGGCTTCGGGCGATTGCGGTGCTTCAGGCGCGGATGGACGCCGGGTGGCGCTGGCGGGAGGCGGACGACGTCCTCGCCATGTGGGGCGGCGATCCGGCCGGGCCGTGGACGGGCTTTGCGGGTGTGGTATAATGGCCTCGGTGACGGCCATGGCGGACGGACTGACGCCGATGTTTCAGCAGTATCTGGAGCTCCGCCGGCAGGTGCCGGATGCGCTCCTTTTTTTTCGCCTCGGCGATTTTTACGAGCTGTTTTTCGACGACGCGCACGTGGTGCACAAGGTGCTGGGGCTCACGCTCACCGGTCGGGACGGCGGCCGGGAGCGGGTGCCGATGTGCGGCGTGCCGGTGCACGCCGCCGAAGGGTATATCCGGACGCTCCTCGAGCACGGTTATAAGGTCGCCATCTGCGAGCAGGTGGAAGACCCGAAGACCGCCCGAGGCCTTGTCCGGCGGGAGATCGTCCGGATCATCACCCCGGGGACGGCCGTCGAGGAGGGGCTCGTCGACGACGGGCCGGGTCATCTGGCGGCGGTGTACGGCCGGGAAGGCGCGTACGGCGTGGCGTTCGTCGATGCCACGACCGGCGACGGGGCGGTGCTCGCAGAGCGTTTGCCGACGCTTCAGGCGGTTGCCGAAGAACTGATCGCCTTTCGGACGCGGGAGGTGCTCGTGCCGGCGGCGGCGCCGGAGGGGATGCAGGCGTTTTTTGCCCGGTTGGGCGTTCCGGTGACGCCGTTTGATCCGCCCGGGGCGCCGGAGGCACGGGAGGGGTCGGACCCGGCGGCGTTCTGTCCGCCGGAGGCGCCGCCGCCGGCCCGAACGGCGGCGGAAGCCCTCTACGCCTATGTGCGGCGGGTTTACCCGGCGCTCGTTCGGGCGCTCCGGCCGCTTCAGGCGTACCGCCGGGATCGGACCCTCGTCCTCGACCCGTACACACGGGCGAACCTGGAACTGTTCCGCCGGAAGCGGTCCGGGGAGGCGGCGGGGAGCCTCTTTCAGGTGATCGACTGGACGGAGACGCCGATGGGGCGGCGGCGACTCGCCCGGCGGCTCGAACGGCCCCTCGTCGACGGGGCGGCGATCGCCGAGCGGCTTAAGGCGGTGGCGTTTTTCGTTCGGGAGGGGCTCCTCCGGCACCGGGTGCGGGAAGCGCTGCAGGCGATGTACGACCTGGAGCGGCTTACGGCGCGGCTTGCCCTCGGCACGCCGTCCGGCGGTGACCTGGCCCGGCTCCGGGAGACGCTTCGGGCGGCGCTTCGCCTTCGCGCGGTGCTTTCGTCGGCGGAAGGGGCACCGATGGTCGTCCGGGCCTTTCTCGCCGCGGAGGCGGCGCCGATCGAGGCGGCGCTCGAGCTCCTCGAGCGGGCGCTTCCGGATGAGCCGCCGGCCGCCCCCGGCGAAGGCCGCTTTTTCCGGCCGGGGTACGATGCGGAGCTCGACCGCCTTCGCGCGGTGCTCGAAGAAGGGTCGGCGTGGCTTCGACGCTACGAAGCCGAAGAGCGGGAGCGGACCGGGATTCGGTCGCTCAAGGTCGGCTACAACAAGGTGTTCGGCTACTACATCGAGGTGACGAAGGCGAATCTCGACCGGGTGCCGCCGGAGTACGTCCGCAAGCAGACGATCGCCGGCGGCGAGCGGTATGTGACGGAAGCGCTCCGGGCGTGGGAGGAGGCCGAACGGGAGGGGGTTGAGCGGCTCGAAGCCCGGGAGCGGGCGCTGTATGCGGAGCTGATCGGACGGCTGCAGGCAAGCGGCGAGGCGTTCCGGGCCCTCGCCGACGGACTGGCGGAGCTCGACGTCGCGGCGGCGCTGGCGGAGCTTGCCGTCCGGCGACGGTACGTCGAACCGGTGATCCGGGACGACGGCCGGATCGTCCTTCGCGGAAGCCGGCATCCGGTCGTGGAGGCGGTCCTGCCGGAAGGCCGGTTCGTCAAAAACGACGTCGTGCTCGACGATCGGCGCCGGATCCTCCTCATCACCGGGCCGAACATGGCCGGAAAGAGCACGCTCATGCGACAGGTCGCTTTGGCGCAGATTTTATTTCAAATCGGCAGTTTCGTGCCGGCGGATGCGGCGGAGCTCACGCCGGTGGACCGGATCTTTACCCGGATCGGCGCCGCCGACGACCTCGTCCAGGGGGAAAGCACGTTCCTCGTGGAGATGAAAGAGGTCCGGCTTGCGGTGACGGAGGCGACGCCCCGAAGCCTCATCCTCATCGACGAGCTCGGCCGGGGGACGTCCACGGAAGACGGCATCGCCATCGCTCACGCGGTGATCGAGTACATCCACGACGTCGTCGGCGCCAAGGCGCTCGTGTCGACCCATTTTCACGAACTGGCGGCGCTTGAAGGCCGGCTTTCGGGCCTGGTGAACGTCCACATGGGCGTCGAGGTCGAGGCGGAGCGGATCATCTTTACGTATCGTCTCCGCCCCGGGGCGACCTCCCGCTCGTACGGCATCGCCGTCGCCGCTCGGGCCGGGCTCCCGGAGCGGATCATCCGCCGGGCGGAAGCGCTCGTCCGGCGCTACGGCGGCCGGACGCCGGAAGAGCAGCCGACGCTTTTTGACGGCGGCGGCTCGACCACGGTCGAGACGGCCAAGCGGATGATCCCGGACGAGACGACCGACCGAACGTCTCCGGCCGAGCCGGTCGACCGGACGCCCGCGGCCGCCGGTGCGAAACAGGAAGGCGAAAGCCCGGCGGTGGCGGCGGCCCTCCGGGTGGCGGAAGCGATCCGGCGGCTTCCCCTCGAGCGGATGACGCCCCTGGAGGCGTTCGACCGGCTCCGTGAGTGGCAGGCGGAGCTCGGTGCCGCCAACAAAGCTCCCGTCGCCGATGCGGCCGCCGAAAGCGACGGGCCGAAGCGCTCGACGGGGCCGGAGAAAACACCGAAAAACGCCCGGCCGCCGGCCGGGCGGTGAACCCGTCGGGAGGGCCGCCTGCCCGACGAGCGTCCGTCGGGCAGGCGATCATCGCGGGCGGCCGGGGCTCGACCGGGTCTTGGGCGGCTCGGTGAAGGAGGGAGACGATGGGGCGGATCGTTCGGCTCGGTCCGGAAATTGCCAACCAGATCGCCGCCGGCGAGGTGGTGGAGCGGCCGGCGTCGGTCGTCAAGGAGCTCGTCGAAAACGCCCTCGACGCCGGCGCCCGGTCGGTGGGCGTCGAGATCGAGGGCGCGGGGCTTCGGCGGATCGCGGTCGTCGACGACGGCGAGGGGATGACGCCGGACGATCTCGTGGCGGCGTTCGATCGGCACGCCACGAGCAAGATCCGCGATCTTCGCGATCTTGAACGCCTGACGAGCCTCGGCTTCCGCGGGGAGGCGCTCCCGAGCATCGCCGCCGTCGCCCGGGTCCGCCTCACGAGCCGGCCGCCGGAGGCGCCGACGGCGTGGACGATCGAGGCCGCCGGGGGCGTCATCGGCCGTCCGGCGCCGGCGGAAGGGGCGTTCGGCACGGCGGTGGAGGTGCGGGATCTCTTTTTCAATACCCCGGCCCGGCTCAAATTTTTAAAGTCGGGCAAGACCGAGGTCGGCCACATGGAGGACGTCGTCGTCCGGGAAGCGCTGGCGCGGCCGGACATCGCCTTCCGGCTGGCCGTCGACGGCCGGGAGCGGCTGAAGACGGCCGGTGACGGCCGGACGGAACACGTCGTCTTGCAGCTCTTTGGGCCGGACGTCGCCGCCGGGCTGATCCCGGTGGAAGAGACCGCCGGCGACGTGAAGGTGGCCGGGTTCGTCGGCCGGCCGGAGCTCGCCCGGCGGTCGAAGCCGCTCTACATGTTCGTCAATCGCCGGCCGGTGCGGGCGCCGCTTTTGGTCAAAGGAGTGTTGGACGCGTACGAGACGCGCCTTTTGCGGGGGCTTTATCCGTACGCGATTCTCTATCTTGATCTCAACCCGACGCTGATCGACGTCAACGTCCACCCGGCCAAGTGGGAGGTGCGGTTTGCCGACGAAGGGCACGTGCTCGGCCTCGTTCGCCGGGCCGTCGGACGGGCCCTCGATCGGGCGCGGCTCATCCCGTCGGCGGGATGGCCGACGGGCGACCGGCGGCCGCCCGGGCGACCTTCCGGCGACGATCCGGCCCCTTCGGCTGGCGTCGGGGAACACGGCCGCACCGGGGTTCCGTTCGGGCCGATCTTTCGCGAGACGGGCGATCCCCCCCGGTCGGACCGACCGGCGCCGAAGCAGAGCGGCCGTTTTCCCCTTCCGGATGCCTTTTCTCCGGGCGTCGTGCGGGAGGCGTCGGCCGCCTACGGCGCCGCCGGGGCGAACACCGGGCGGCGACCGTCTTCCGGCGCCGCTTCGGGGGATCCGGGCGGGATGCGGCCGGCGGTCCGGGCGCTTCTTGCGGCGATGCGAGACGGCCGGGGGGATCGGGCGGCTTTTCCGCTTCCGACGGCCGATGAGGGGCGCTTGGCGCCGGAGACGCCGGAGCCGGTCGGGACGCCGGAGCCGGCCGGGGCGGGCGGGGAAAAACAGCCGTTTCCGACGCTTCGGCCGCTCCTTCAGTTGTACGACGCCTACATCCTCGCCGAAGGGGAGGACGGGCTGTACATCGTCGACCAGCACGCGGCCGAGGAACGGGTGCGATATGAGGCGCTCAAGCGCCTGGCCCGAGCGGGGGGAGGGGGGACCGTCCGGCCGCTCGTGCCGATCGAGCTTGCGCTTACGCCGGCGGAGGCGCGAGCGCTGGCGTCGGCCCGGTCGGCGCTTCAGGCGCTCGGGTTTGAGCTGGACGCGGTGGACGGCCGCATCGCGCTGACCGGATATCCCGCCTGGGTGGAGGAGGAGGCGGCCCGGGCGCTCCTCATCGCCGTCTCCGACGGCGAGGCAGCAACGGTGGAGACGCTCCTTCACGTCATGGATGAGGCGCTGAAGACGAAGGCGTGCAAGGGCGCCCTCCGGGCCAACCGGCGGCTCGGCGACGCTTCGATGGCGGCTCTTCTCCGGGCGCTGGCCGAAGCGGAGGAACCGTACACCTGCCCGCACGGCCGTCCGGTCCTCGTCCGGCTTGGTCCGGAGACGCTGGAGCGCTGGTTTCGTCGGCGTTAAAGGGGGTGCGCGCGGAACGAGGATGAGCGTGACGGAGCGCTACTTTTTCACCACGGCCCTCGAGGCCGATCGGGAGACGCTTCGGGCGGCCCGGGCTCTGGCCGAGCGGTACGGCCTTCCGTTCGTTCCTCGAAAAAAACGATCCCTCCGGTCGCTCGTCGAAGAGCGGCAGGCGGACGGGGCGTTCGTCTACGGCGCCGACGGCCTCCGGCTCGTCGATTCGGACGGCGGCGAAACCCGTTTCCATCCGGGGACGGCGGCCGTCCGTATAAAGCGCCTACGGGCCGGAGAGACTGACCCTATGGTGGAATTTGCCAGACTCGCCGCCGGTGACCGGGTGCTCGACGCCACCGCCGGGCTCCTTCACGACGCCCTCGTCGCGGCCTACGCCGTCGGTCCGGAGGGGGAGGTCGTGGCGGTGGAAAAAAGCCTCCCCCTCTACATCCTCTCCGACGCGGCCGTCCGCCGTCCGCCGGACCATCCCCCGGCGGTGCGGGAGGCGCTGCGGCGGATCCGCCTTGTCCACGGCGATCACCGGGCGGTGCTGGAGGCGATGCCGGCCCGGTCGGTGGACGTCGTACTGTTCGATCCGATGTTTCGGCGGCCGGTCGCCCGTTCTCTGACGTCGAACCGCCCGCTCTATCGCTTTGGCGCGCCGGATTCGCTTTCCCCGGAGGCGTATCGGGCGGCGCTTAGGGTCGCCCGGAAGGCGGTCGTCGTCAAGGAGCGGCCGGAGGCCGAAGTGTTCCGCCGCTTCGGCCTTGAAGTGCTGCCGCGAAAGGCGTCGTTTACCTTCGGCCGCCGGCTCGTCGGCGCCGCGGCGGTACCCGAAGGAGAAAGGCGATGACGGGTTCGGAGGCAGGCGGGCGGCCGGACGGGGTGCTCATCGCCCTCGTCGGTCCGACGGCGGTCGGAAAGACGGCGCTTTCCCTCGAGCTGGCGGAGCGGTTTGACGGCGAGATCGTCTCCGCCGATTCGATGCAGGTCTATCGCGGAATGGACATCGGGACGGCCAAGGCGACGCCGGAGGAGCGGGCACGGATCCGGCACCACCTGATCGACGTCGCCGATCCCCGGGAGCGATATTCCGTCGCCCGGTATCAGCGGGAGGCGCTCGCCGCGATCCGGGACATCCGGGCCCGAGGAAAGGTGCCGTTTCTCGTCGGCGGCACCGGCCTTTACGTCAATGCGGTCGTGTACTATCCGCAGTATCGGTTTGCGCCTGGGAGCCCCGGGGCGCTCCGGAGACGGCTGGTGGAACGGGCCCGGCGGGAGGGCGCCCACGCCCTCTGGCAGGAGCTTTCGATCCGGGCGCCGGAGGTGGCCCGGCGCATCCCCGCGAACGACGTCCGGCGGATCGTCCGGGCGCTCGAGATGCTGGCGGGGGAGGGGGCGGGGCTTTTGCCCAATGCGCCGCCGCCCGAGCGAAAAAGTCCGTTTCATCTGCTTATGATCGGACTTACGATGCGCCGGGAGGCGCTTTACCGGGCGATCGAAGCCCGGGTCGAGGCGCAGATCGCCGCCGGGCTTCTGGATGAAGTCCGGCGCCTCCTCGCCGCCGGCGTCCCGCCGGAGGCGACGGCCCTTCAGGCGCTCGGCTACAAGGAGCTCCTCGGCGTCATCCGGGGCGAGGAGTCGCTGGAGGCGGCCGTCGCGCGGATTAAGCGGCGGACGCGGCAGTATGCCAAACGGCAGCTCACGTGGTTTCGCCGACTTCCGGACATCGAGTGGGTTCCGTGGGATGAGGACGTGCGGCCGGATTCCCGCCCAAAAATTTTTGCCCGCGTAGCAGGACATCTCGCCGCCGACGGCGAAAGCCTATAGAGAAAAGAAAGATAGACGCAGAGGAGGATCGGCCACCATGAGCCGCTCGGTCAACATTCAGGATGCCTTTTTGAACACCCTGCGGAAGGAGAACATCCCCGTCACCGTCTATCTGGTGAATGGCTTTCAGCTGCGGGGCCTCGTCCGCGGTTTCGATAACTTTACCGTCATCATCGAGACCGAAGGACGGCAGCAACTCGTCTTCAAACACGCCATCTCCACTTTTGCGCCGGCGAGAAACGTCAACCTCCAGCAGGCCCAGGCGAAGGCAGAGGCGGAGGGAGACGCGAACGCATAGACGCCCCTTCTTTTTGCCGTTTACGGATCGCCCGACCCCTGATATAATAAAACCGGTCCCGTCTAGGCGTGCCGCCTCCGCGAGGGGAGGCGGATCGATCCGGCGCCCGGCCGGGGGAAGAGGGGGGCCGGTCGGCGGCCGCGAGGCGGCGCCGCCGGCAAAAAGGAGGGGACGCGGATGCGCATCGAACGGATCGCTCCGGACAAGGTGCGCTTTTTCCTCACGCTCGACGACCTCTCGGAACGGAACATCGACAAGGACGATCTCTGGAAGGATCTGCCGAAAGTCCACGAATTGTTCAATGATATGATGGAACAGGCCTACTATGAGGTCGGCTTTGAAGTGAGCGGCCCGGTGGCCGTCGAGGTGTTTGCGTTGCCGTCGCAGGGGATGGTGGTCGTCGTCTCCAAGGCGTCGGAGGAATCCGACGGGGAACCGTTTGACGGCGAGACGATCGAAATGGAGGTCACCCTTGAGACGCGGGACGACATCGCCTGCGCGTTTCGGGACTTTGAGCATCTCCTGGCCGCCGTCCGGCGGGTGCGGTCCGTCGTCGGGCCGGCAGGGCGGCTCTACCACTACAAGGGGCATTACGTGCTCTACTTTGAGCCGCTGGCGCTCGACGAGGCGGAGTATGAAAAGCTCGTCGCCAACCTGGCCGAGTACGGGGATATCGTGCCGGTGACGATACACGTCCTGGAAGAATACGGGAAGCCGATCATCCCGGAGCGGGCGGTGGAGGTCCTCGGGCGGTACTTCGGGGAAGGCGGCCCGTTCGTCGACCCGGCCGGTCGCTGACCGGCCGGGTCGACGGGTCGGCGGTGTTTCGTTCGGTCGCCTTGGGCGGAGGGCGGAGCGTCGATGCGCTCCGCTTTTTTTGTCCGTGGGCTTGCAGGGGGGGTCGCTTGCGCCGCTTCGCCGTTGGTGTATACTTGTGGACGGAACGAACGCGATCCGAGGTGACCGGTATGGACAAGCGGGGGCGTCCGGCGGCGGCGCCGGCGTCGGCCTCGATCCGATCTCCGGCCGAAAGCCCTTCGGCGGAGACGAATCTCCTCGCCGAGACGCAGGCGATCATCAAAGAGGCGCTGCAAAAGCTCGGCTATCCCGATGCGATGTATGAGCTTTTAAAAGAGCCGCTCCGCTTTATCACCGTCCGCATCCCGGTGCGGATGGACGACGGCAGCGTGCGGGTCTTCACCGGCTACCGCGCCCAGCACAACGATGCCGTCGGGCCGACGAAGGGCGGCGTCCGCTTTCATCCGGACGTGACGCCGGACGAGGTGAAAGCGCTTTCTATCTGGATGAGCCTCAAGGCCGGCATCGTCGATCTGCCGTACGGCGGCGCGAAGGGGGGCATCGTCGTCAACCCGGCGGAGCTGTCCTTCCGGGAGCTTGAGCGCCTAAGCCGCGGCTACGTCCGGGCGATCAGCCAGATCGTCGGGCCGACGAAGGACATTCCGGCGCCGGACATCGCGACCAACGCACAGATCATGGCCTGGATGCTCGACGAGTACAGCCGCATCCGGGAGCACGATTCGCCGGGGTTCATCACCGGCAAACCGATCGTCCTGGGCGGAAGCCAGGTGCGGGAGACGGCGACGGCCCGCGGCGTGACGATCATGATCCGGGAGGCGGCGAAGAAGGTCGGCATCCCCCTCGAGGGGGCGCGGGTCGTCATCCAGGGGTTCGGGAACGCCGGCAGCTACCTCGCGAAGTTCATGCACGATGCCGGCGCGAAGGTGATCGGGATCTCCGACGTCTACGGCGGCCTCTACGATCCGGCCGGGCTCGACATCGACCGGCTTTTGGAGCTTCGGGATTCGTTCGGCACGGTGACGCGGCATTTTAAGGAGACGATCCCGAACAAGGCGCTTCTCGAGCTCCCGTGCGACATCCTCGTCCCGGCGGCGGTGGAAAACCAGATCACGTCGGAGAACGCGCCGAACATCAAGGCGAAGATCATCGTCGAAGCGGCCAACGGGCCGACGACGAGGGAGGCGACGCGGATCCTCACGGAGCGGGGCGTCTTCATCGTGCCGGACATCCTCGCGAGCGCCGGCGGCGTGACGGTGTCGTACTTCGAGTGGGTCCAGAATAACATGGGATACTACTGGACGGAAGAAGAAGTGCTGGCGAAGCTGGAAGAAAAGCTCGTGCGGGCTTTTCGGAACGTCGTCGCCATGGCGGAAAGCCGCGGCGTCGACATGCGGCTGGCGGCGTACATGGTCGGCGTCCGGCGGATGGCCGAGGCGTCCCGCTTCCGGGGCTGGGTCTAGGCGAAACCGCGGGGAGGGCGCCGGCGGCGGTTTCGGCGGCGGGCGGAACAACGCGCGTCAGGGGCTTTCGGCCGTCCGGGCGAAAGCCTTTTTTACATCGCGCCCTTCATCCCGGCCGGCCGCGCCGATCGCCGCCGTACCGGCGCTCAGGGGCGCCCGCTCGGCGCCGGCACCGCCGGCGGCCGAGCGACACATCATAAAAGAAACGGATCGGCGTCAAAGGAGGGCGGGGAGATGACGGAGGCGCAGGAACCGAAGCACGAGGAGGGGGGTCGCGTGCGACGCGAAAAAGTCCGCATCCAGTGCAACCGGTGCGGCGAGGTCTACATCCTCCGCGGGCGACGGAACAAATCCGGCGAGATCGAGACGGGCTTCGTCCAGTGCATATGCGGCAACACCGACGACTTTACGATCACGCCGCTGGAGCCGGCGGTGCGGTGAGCCCGGCCTGCATAAGCCTCCTTTTCCCGGCCCATCTTACCGGGAGAAGGGGGTTTTTTCATGCGGCGTTCGACGTGGTGGACGGCGGCGGCGCTCGTCGCCTCCCTCATCGTGAGCCTGTACTGGGGCTACCGGGAGTCTCGGGAAAAAACCGCCCTCCTCATCCGGGCGGAAAACGCCTATCAGCATCATTTTGCCGATCTCGTCTCCACCGTCGACGATCTCCACGACGCCCTCGGCCGGGCGGTGGCGACGAACGGGGCCGGCCCCCAGTCGGCGACGCTGGCGGCCGTCTGGCGGCTGGCCAACGCGGCGCAAAACGCCGCCGGCGGCCTCCCCTTATCCCTCGTGCCCCTCGGCGAAACGGAGCGGTTTTTGAGCCGGATCGGCGAATTCGCCTATCAGCTCCTCCGGCGGGACGTCCACGCCCATCCGCTCACGCCCGAAGAGCGCCGCACGCTCCTCGAGCTTTATCGGGCGAGCGGCCGCGTGCGGGCGGAGCTGGAGAAACTTCAGGAGGCCGTCTACACCCGGAAGCTCCGCTGGATGGACGTCGAGCAGGCCCTCGCCCAGGCTGAACTTAAGGAAGACCACGGGCTGATCGACGGCCTCCGCTCCCTCGGCAGCGAATCGGAAACGTTTCTCAACATGGACCTGGGGCCGCTTCCGGCGTCCGGCGCCGAACGACGGGAGGCGGCCCTCCGGCGCCTCGGGCAGGAGATAAAGCCGATCCCGCCGGCGGAGGCGGTGGAACGGGCACGGTCGCTCCTCGGGCTTCCGGACGGCATCCGGGGGGAGGCGGTCGCGGTCCACGATGCGGCGCCCCTCTACGACGTGACCTTTTCCCCGGACAAAGACGTGACCGTCACGGCGGAACTTTTGGGCGACGGGCGGCTCCTCTGGTGGATGAAAAGCCGCCCTTTCGGCCCGGCGCGTTATTCGCCGGAGCAGGGGCGGGTTCGGGCCGAGCGGGCTCTCAGGGCGACCGGCCATCCGGCGATGGTTCTCGTCCGAAGCGAGGTGGAAGACGGGATCGGCACGTACACGTTCGTCCCGACCGCCGGCGCGGTGCGCCTCTATCCGGAGGCCGTCGTCGTCGTCGTCGCGCTGGACGACGGGGAGGTGGTCGGCCTCAACCGGTCGGATTACGTCCTCTTTCACCGGGAGAAACGGCCTCCGCTTCGCCCGATCCTCTCCCGGGAAGCGGCTCAGAAGAAACTGGCGCCGGACTTCCGGGTGGAGGCGTCCGAGCTGGCGCTCATCGTCGGCGAGACGGGGAAAGAAGTCCTCACGTACGCCTTCACCGGCTCCCTCGGCGGAAGCCGCTACCGGATCTTCGTGAACGCCGACACCGGGCTCGAAGAGAGCGTGGAAATCCTTTCGGGATCCGGTGAAGGAGAGGAAAGGTAAGCGGGAAAGCGGTAATCCCAACCGAGCAAGCGGAACGGGGAAAAGCGAAACAAGCGGACGAGGGAAGCGGAACGAGCGGGAGATGGAAAACGGAGAAAGCGGAAGGCGTAGACGGAACAGAACCGTTCGGCTACAATGAAATCGACCGGTCGGACAACGGGGCATGCCAAGACGGCGGCCGGTCGGAAGGCGACGGAGATGGAACCGGATATCGGCCAGGTGGTGACCCTTGAGCCGCTCGACGAGCCGACGCGCCGCTACCGAAGCCGGGTGGCCGACCGGGATGCTTCCGCCCTCTATCTCGACATCCCGCTCGATGAAGCGGAAGGCCGCCTCGTCCATCACTGGCCGCGGGGCCTTCGGCTGACGGTGACATGGGTCGACGCATCCGGCGGGGTGTTCCGTTTTCCCACGACGGTCCTCGGCTTTGCTCGGCGCGGGATCCCGCTTCTTAAGGTGGCGCTGCCCGAAGCCGGCACCGTCCAGCGAACCCAGCGGCGGCAGCACCTTCGCGTGCCGGCGCTCATGCCCCTCGCTCTGGAGCTCGGCGACGGGCGGCGGTTCGTCTTGCGAACCCACGACGTGAGCGCCGGCGGCCTGTCGTTTCCTCTCCCGCCGGGGCTGATGCTTGCCCGCGGAGACCGGCTTCAGGTTTACGTCGCCCTTCAGTTCCGAAACGGCGCGGTGGAGCCCCTGAGCGCCGAAGCCGAGGTCGTCCGGCTGTGGGAAGAAGGGGGCGATCCCGTCCGGCGGTTTGCGTCGGTGAAGTTTCTCGGCTTAAGGCCTCGAGACGAGGCGCGACTCGTGCGCTTTGCGTTCGATCGGCAGATCTTTTTAAGGGAAAAGGGCCTGCTCGACGAGCCGCGGCCGTAAAAGGGCCGAAGCCGGAAAGGCGGCCTTCGATGCCGCCGCCCGGCGGACGGCCGGAGTCGGCGGGGCGGACAACCCCCGTTGAGTTCGGCCTTCGAACGTGGTATAATGCGGTTGGAGCAATTGAGAATTGGATAGGGGCAAGGGCGAGTGCGCGGTGCGGCGGGCGTTGGGGAACGTACATAGGCTCCTCGAACAAAGCAGGACCTGCCCTGCTTTTTCTTATTTTTGTTCTGGCACGGAGTGATGAGCGGTGCGGGCTATCGCCATCGACGGTCCGGCTGGCGCAGGGAAGAGTACGGTCGCCCGGCGCGTCGCCGAACGCCTCGGCGCCAAATACATCGACACCGGCGCTTTTTACCGGGCCCTCGCCTTGAAGGCTCGAGAGGCGGGCGTCTCGGCGGACGACGAGGAAGCGCTGGCCCGCCTCTGGGCCGAAAGCGAGATCGCCCTGGAAGGCGCCGGCGGCGCCGTGCGCATTCGACTGGACGGGAGGGATGTGACGGAAGCGATCCGCCGGCCGGAGATCGGCGCCGCCGCGTCCCGGGTGGCGCGGCACCCGGCGGTACGGGCGGCGGTCGTCGCCCGGCTCCGGCATCTGGCCGAGCGGGAGGCGGTCGTGATGGACGGGCGGGACATCGGGACGGTCGTCCTGCCCGAGGCGAGGATCAAGATTTTTCTCACCGCTTCGCCGGAAGCGCGGGCCCGGCGGCGGCACGCGGAGCTTGCCGCGGCCGGGTATGCGGTCCGGTTTGAGGACGTTCTGGCGGAGCTCGTGGCGCGCGATCGGCAGGATATGACGCGGGAGACGGCGCCCCTTCGGAAGGCCCCCGATGCGATCGAAATCGATACGACGGACAAGTCGATCGAAGAGGTCGTCGGCGCCATCGTCGCCCTGGCCGAAGCGCAGCACCAGGCATTTTTGTCCGTGGAAGGACGCTAAGGAGGAACGCAGGCATGATGGAAGAGCACGAAGCGATGCACGGGGGCGAGCTGGCGATTCCGCAGGTCGGGGACCGGCTCACCGGGAAGGTCGTCAAGATCGAGGACAAACAGGCGCTCGTCGACGTCGGATACAAGTACGAGGCGATCCTCCCGATCAGCGAGGTGTCGGCGCTTCACATCGACCGGATCGACGACGTCCTGTCCGTCGGCGACGAGATCCGGGTGCAGGTGAAAAAGGTCAATGACGAAAAGGAAGAGCTCGTCGTCTCCAAACGCATGGTCGACGCCGAGGAGGCGTGGGCGCGCCTCGCGGGATACCGGGACCGGGGCGAGGCTTTTGAGGTGAAGGTGCACGACATCGTCAAGGGGGGCCTCGTCGCCGACGTCGGCCTGCGCGGCTTTATCCCGGCGTCGCAGGTTTCGACGTCGTTCGTGGAAGATTTCAGCGACTACAAAGGCAAAACGCTCAAGGTCAAGGTGCTGGAGCTCGACCGGGAGCAAAACCGCGTCATCCTCTCGCACCGGGCGGTGCTGGAAGAGGAGGCGGAGGCGAAGAAGGCGGAAGTGCTTTCGCGGCTTCGTCCCGGGGACGTCGTCGAAGGGCGGGTGGCCCGCTTTGCCGATTTCGGCGCCTTCATCGACCTGGGCGGCGTCGACGGGCTCGTCCACATCTCGGAGGTGTCCTGGGAGCACGTCGAGCACCCGAGCGAAAAGCTGAAGATCGGCGACGTCGTCAAGGTGAAGGTGCTCAAGGTCGATCCGGAGAGCGAACGGGTGAGCCTGAGCATCAAGCAGGCCGAAGCGAGTCCGTGGGAGCGGGCGAAGGACGAGATCCGGGTCGGCGAGATCCGGGAGGGCATCGTCCGGCGGCTCGCCTCTTTCGGAGCGTTCGTCGAGCTCATGCCGGGGGTGGAAGGCCTCGTCCACATTTCGCAGCTCGCCCGCCGGCGGGTGGCGACGCCGAGCGAGGTCGTCTCGCCGGGGCAGAAGGTGCGGGTGAAGGTGCTGGCCTTCTCGCCGGAGGAAAAGCGGGTGAGCCTGAGCATCCGGGAAGCGGAAGAGGCCGAACCGGCGCCGCGCCCGGAGCCGGCGGCGAAGGAGGAGGACAAATCCGGCTTCGGCGTGACGATCGGCGATCTTTTGGGCGATCGCCTGCCGGATGCGTGGAAGTGAAGGTCCCATAAAGCCGAACCGGCGCTATCGGGCGCCGGTTTTTCGTTGGTCTTGCCCGCGGCGGCCGGGGGTTCCCGGGCAACCGCGGCGATTTCCGGCGGCGGATCCGGCTTCCCGACGGCGGTTTTCGTGCCTTCCTGCGGGTTAACGCCTTCCTGCGGCGGCTAAAATGGTAAAATCAGCCTTCCAGGACAAAGCCGCAGGAGGAGACGGTCGTGCCGGACGGATACGCCTGGCTTTCGCTTGCCGTCTGGTGGGGGCTCTGGCGAAGCGGCGTCGTCGACGGTCGGGCGGGGGGGTGGTTTCTCGCCGCCGCGTTTCCCCTCGTCCTCGATCTCACCGGCCTTTCAGGCCTGAACGGCGCCGCTTCGGCCCTTTTGGTGCTCGGCGCGCTCCGCCTGGCGCCGGACGTTTGGCGGGCGCCGTTTGCGGCCGTCGGCCGGACGCTTTTGGCCGCCGGCCTTGGGATGGCGCTTCTTGTGGCGCTCGTGGAAAGCCCGGCCCTTCGGATCGTGCCGGAGCCCGCCCTGCCGTGGGCGGCCCTTGCCCTCGTCGTCGCCGCGCTCAGCGATTCGGAGGCCGAAGCGTGGGCGCTCGCCACCCTCGCTTGGGCGGCGCTCGCCCTCGCCGTGTCCGCCCTGCGCGCCGCCTTCCCGCAGACGGTCGATTTGCCGGCGCTTCCGCCCGGCGATCGGGGGATCGGAGCGCTTTTCGCCGTCGTCTGGGCGGCGGTCGCCTGGCGGGCGGCCTTTTCGGCGGCCCGTTCCGCCGTGCACCGCTTCGGCGGCCTCCGGCGGCGGACGGCGCGTGACGCCGGCGGGCGGTGGGCGGACGGCGTGTTCGGCGCGGCGGAGGACGGGGTGGGCGCATCGGACGGTTTTTCGGGCGCCTCCGAGGGTTTATCCGGCGCGGCTCCGCGCCTTCGCCGATGAGCGGGACGAGCCGGATCGGATGGAGGGCCGCTTTTTAAGGCCAGACCGGCGGGCGGCTTTTGACCGCCTCCGGCGCCGATGGTACAATACCGCCGGATGCGAGGTGAGGGGAATGCTACCCGTCGTCGCCATCGTCGGGCGGCCGAACGTCGGCAAGTCGACGCTGTTCAACCGCCTCGTCGGCGAGCGGTGGGCGATCGTCGACGACCGACCGGGGATCACCCGCGACCGGCTTTACCGGGAGATCGAATGGCTGAACCGCCGGCTCGTCGTCGTCGACACCGGCGGCATCGAGCCGTACCCGGCGGATGAGATCGGAAAAAACGTCCGCGCGCAGGCGGAGCTCGCCATCGACGAGGCCGACGTCGTCCTGTTCGTCGTGGACGGCCAGACGGGACCGCTCGCGGACGACGTCGACGTCGCCGAGAAGCTCCGGCGTTCCGGCAAGCCGATCGTCCTCGCCGTCAATAAGATCGACCACCCCAAGCATCTGGAGCGGCGGTACGATTTTTACGCGCTCGGCCTGGGCGAGCCCTACGGCATTTCGGCCGCCCACGGGACGGGGATCGGCGAGCTGATGGACGCCGTGCTCGCCGCCCTTCCGCCGGCGCCGGAGGGGGCGCCTCGGGAGGAGGAGGGGCTTCGGATCGCCATCGTCGGGCGGCCGAACGTCGGCAAATCGTCGCTTTTAAACGCCCTCGCCGGAGAAGAGCGGGCGATCGTGAGCCCCGTCCCCGGGACGACCCGGGACGCCGTCGATACGGTGGTGGAACGGGCGGGAGAGCGGTTTGTCCTCGTCGATACGGCCGGCATCCGCCGACGGGGTCGCATTTACGAGCGGGCGGAAAAGTACAGCGTCCTTCGGGCGGAGCTGGCGATGCGACGGGCGGACGTCGTCTTCGTCGTCCTCGACGCGACGGTTGGGGTCGTCGAGCAGGACAAGCACATCGCCGGCGCGGCGGAGCGGGCCGGGCGGGGGCTTTTGCTCGTCGTCAACAAGTGGGATCTCGTCGACAAAGACGATAAGACGTACGACCGGTTCGTGAAGACGGTGCGGGAGGAACTCGATTTCGTCGCCTATGCGCCGGTGGAGATCGTCTCGGCCCGGACCGGGCAGCGGGTGGGGCGGCTGTTCGATCTGGCGCGGCAGGTGGCGGAAAACCACGCCCTGCGCCTTCCGACGTCCCGCCTGAACGACGTGCTTCAGGAGGCGATCGCCCTCACGCCGCCGCCGTCCCGGGGTGGGGCGCCGCTTCGGATCAAGTACGCGACGCAGGTGGGCACGAAGCCGCCGACGATCGCCCTCTTCGTCAACGATCCGGAACGGCTTCATTTTTCATATGCCCGCTATTTGGAAAATCGGTTCCGGGAGGCGTTTCCCCTCACCGGAACGCCGCTTCGTTTCGTCATCAAGCCGAGCGATCCGGCGCGGGCCCGATCGGAGCGCTCGTAGCGGAGCCGTCCGGTCGGAAGGTGGGGAAGCGCCGAAAGCCCCCGGAAAGGGAGCGCCGAAGATCGTCGGAGGGAGAACGCTGAAGGCGCCCGGTCGGGAGCGCCGAGGATCGCCGCGGGGAGCGAAGGTCGCCGCGCCGAAGGCCGCCGGACGGCGGGCCACCGCCGGGCGGTCGGAGCGGCCAAAGATCAAGCCGATGGGAGAGGAGGCCATGGCGGATTTCCGCCGGGTCGCGGTCGTCGGCGCCGGCAGCTTCGGCACGGCGCTGGCGCAACTCATCTTCAACAACGGACACGAGGTCGTCCTCTGGGGTCGGGATCCGGCGCACGTCCGGGCGCTGGCCGAAACGCGGGAAAACCGCCGCTACCTGCCGGGCGTTTTGCTTCCGCCGTTTGCCGTCACCGCCGACCTCGCGGAGGCGGTATCGGGCGCGTCGGCGGTGCTTTTCGTCGTCCCGTCCCAGGCGATGCGGTCGGTGGCGGCGGCGGCGGCGGCCCATCTTTCGCCGGCGGCCCTCGTCGTGAGCGCCGCTAAGGGGCTCGAGCGAAGGAGCCTGAAGCGGATGTCGGAGGTGCTCCGGGATGTCCTCGGCGCCCGCACGGCCCGGATCGTCGCCCTCTCCGGCCCGTCGCACGCGGAAGAGGTCGCCCGGGAGATGCCGACGTCGGTTGTCGTCGCCGGCGCTCGGGAGGACGCCCGGGAGGCCCAGGGGATCTTGTTCCGGCCGACGTTTCGCGTCTACACGAACGACGATCTCGTCGGGGTGGAGCTGGCCGGCGCGCTCAAGAACGTCATCGCCCTGGCCGCCGGCTTGGCGGAAGGATACGGTTACGGGGACAACGCCCGGGCGGCCCTCATCACCCGGGGGCTTCACGAGATCGCCCGGCTGGGCGTTCACCTCGGCGCCGCGCCGATGACGTTTGCCGGCCTGGCCGGCATCGGCGATCTCGTCGTGACGGCGACGAGCGAGCACAGTCGGAATCGCCGCGCCGGCCGGTTGATCGGCCGGGGGGTGCCGCCGGATGAGGCCCTCCGGTCAATCGGCATGGTCGTCGAAGGCGTCGTGACGACGGAAGCCGCCTACGCGCTCGCCGCCCGGCACGGCGTGAGCATGCCGATCACCGAGGCGCTTTACCGCGTCCTTTTTCGGGGGGAAGCGCCGGCGCAGGCGATCGAGGCGCTTTTGTCCCGGGAGCCGACGGAAGAAGGGGCGATGCCGCTCCTCGAGACGTGGGTTCGAGCCCGGCGGGAGAGCGGTCGGCCGTCCGCCGGCGGCACCCGTCCGGCCGGGAAAAACGCCTCGGACGCCCCCGGACCATAGAAGCGCCGCGCCGTCCGGGAAGAGGGAGCGAGCGCCCGAACCGCCTCCCGCCGGGGCGCATACGCTGGACCGAGGAGGGGAGAGCATGAACCTCGGTCAGCTGCTCGAACTCATCGGACAGGCGGCCAGCCGGCCGGTGGACGGCCGGGCGCTCATGGACGTCGCCAAGGACGTCCGGGCGGGCGACCAGGACGACGAAGCGAAGATGCGGGCGCTCGTCCGGCGGCTTTCGGCCCTCATCGGCCTGAAGCTTTCGCCGGAAAAAGAAGAGCGCATCATGCGCTACCTGCGGGAAAACCGCTTTACCGGGCCCGAGTCGATCCGGAAGCTCCTTGAGCAAAAAAGGAACGATGGACCCGCAGCGGGTGAGCGCGCGCCCTCCGCGGCCAAAAAGAACGCCGCGCCGAAAAAGAACGCCCCGTGACGGGGCGTTATTTTTTGCCGCCTTTTTCACCCGCCGCGTCGTCATCGGGAGACCCGTCGGCGAGGAGCGCCCGCACCGCCGGGTGGGAGAGCCAGCGGCGGATTTTTTCCGCATCGATGGCGGCCAAAACGTCGACGATCCGCTCCAGGCGCTCGAGGGGCGTCTTCGAGTTTTGGCCCCTCATCCAGGCGGCTTTCAGGCGTTCCAGGCCTCCGAGTTCGTTGAGCAGCGTGAGGAGGGCGACGACGCTCTCGAGCGTCTGCTCGAACTTCCGGATCGAACCGCCGAGCTCGCCGACGGTGTCTTGGAGCGGCCGGAGGTGTTCGAGGAGCGCGGCGAGGGCGGCATCGGCTCCGGGCGTCTCCGGCTGAGGCCGGTCGGGTTTTGGCGCCTCCGGCATCCGCCTCCCTCCTTTCGGTCCGCCCTTGATCACCGTATGCGGCGACGGTCGCGGCGTTCGGGCGCCGGCGTCCGGAAGCTGTCCGGTCGAAAGGGTTTGACCGCCCCGATGCCGCGCCTTTCGATCGGGGAGAAAAGCCGGTACAATACGGCTAACCGGATGGGCGGCCGCCGAGCGCCGGCCTCTTTAGTTAAAGTCGGCCGGACGCCGGCGGCCGTCGGGAGGGATCGCGTTGCTGGAAGCCATGACGGTGTTCGCGCTCGTCGCCCTGGCGGGCGTCCTCGTCCCCTGGAGCCGGGAACGCCGGGCCGGCCGGCGGCGCCGGGCGGCGTTCGATCTCCGGGCGCTGGCCCGGGGAGGGGCGTCGGCGGCGGCCCTTTGGGCGCTGGGCGGCTGCCTCTCCCCCGGCGCGCCGGCGGTCGAAGATCTCCCCCGAGACGTGGCCCGGGTTCAGTCGGCGGTCGACGCCTATGGGGCCGCTCGGAATGCCCTCCCGGTCGCGCGGCCTCCGGACGATGCCGATCGGATCACGGGCGTCCCGCTCGACATGAGCGCCCTCTATCCGACGTTTTTGGACCCGATCCCGTCGAGCGCTTTTGAACGGGGAGGCGTCTACCGCTACGTCCTCGTTCCGCTGGGCGACGGGATGGCGGTTCGGCTGGCCGATCTTCGCATCGCCGATGCGGTCGAACGGGTGCAGCGGGCCGTGGCGGCTTTTCACCGGGCGACGGGGCGGCTCCCGGTGGCGGAGGAAAAGGGACCGGACGAACTCGTCATCGACTACGGGGCGCTTCACCTGGCCAAGCCCGCGCTCATCTCTCCCTACAGCGGCCACGCCCTCGGGCTCATGCTGACGCGGGACGGCCGGGTGTACGCCGACTACCTGCTCGATCTCGCCCTCCTCCTGCGGGCGCAAGGCGCCCCGCCGGCCGGTTCGACCGCACCGGCGATCCCGGACAGAGCCGGCGCGCCGGAACCAAGCCCGAACGGGCCGGCCGCTCCGGCGGACGCCGGCACCCCCGGCCCGCCGGCAGAGGCTTCGGGCGGCTCGGGCGATCTCCGGCGGCTGTTCGTCGAGCGGACGCTCTTCGTCCCGGTGGCCTCGGTCCCGTACGGGCTCGAGGGCGGCGAACCGGTGCTCCGGCCCGACGGGGCGCTTCGATAGCCGACGGGCGCTTCGATCGGCGGAGCGCCTCGGCCGCCCCGGTCGGAATCTCCGCTCGCCACGCATAGCCGGCTTCGGCGCGCATATATTGGGGATATCCAAGCCCGTTTCCGGGGATGGGACGAGGAGGGAAGGCCGTGGTGGAGCTGGATGTGTTCAAGGATCTCGCCGAGCAGACGGGAGGGGACGTCTACCTCGGCGTCGTCGGTCCGGTCCGGACGGGGAAGTCGACGTTCATCAAGCGGTTCATGGAGCTCGTCGTCATCCCGCGCATCCTGCATCCGGAAGATCGGGAGCGGGCGATCGACGAGCTGCCGCAGAGCGCCGGCGGCCGCCAGATCATGACCACGGAGCCGAAGTTCATTCCGAATCAGGCGATCGAGATCGAGGTGGCGGACGGGCTTCGGGTGTCGGTGCGCCTCGTCGATTGCGTCGGCTATCCGATCCCGGATGCCCGGGGCTACGAAGATGAAAACGGCCCCCGGCTCGTGCACACGCCGTGGTTTGAAGATCCGATCCCGTTTGAAGAGGCGGCGGAGATCGGGACGCGGAAGGTGATTCAGGATCATTCGACGATCGGCATCGTCGTGACGACCGACGGGACGATCGGCGAGCTTCCCCGTGCGGCCTATGAGGAGGCGGAGGCGCGGGTGATCGAGGAGCTGAAGGCGGTCGGGAAACCCTTCATCGTCATCTTGAACTCGACCCGGCCGCAGGCGCCGGAGACGGAGGCGCTCCGGACGGCCCTCGTCGAGCGGTACGACGTGCCGGTGCTGGCCCTGTCGGCGCTCACGATGGGCGAGTCGGACGTCCTGGGCGTTCTCCGGGAAGCGCTCTACGAATTTCCGGTGCACGAGGTGAAGGTGAACCTGCCGAGCTGGGTGATGGTGCTCGACGCCGATCACTGGCTTCGGAAAGCGTTCGAGCAGGCGGTGGCGGAGACGGTCGAGGCGGTGGAGCGCCTGCGGGACGTCGAGCGAATCGTCGGCCGGTTCGAAGACTACCCGTTCGTCGCCGGCGCGCGGCTGGCGGAGATGCACCTGGGGCAGGGGATCGCCGAGGTCGACCTCGACGCCGCCGAAGGGTTGTTCGAACAGGTCGTGCACGAGGTCGTAGGGCGGGAGATTCGGGGCAAGGATGAGCTTCTGGAGATGCTGATCGAGTTCGCCCACGCGAAGCGGGAGTACGACCATTTTGCTTCGGCGATCGAAATGGTCCGGGCGACCGGCTACGGCGTGGCGCCGCCCCGGATGGAGGAGATGGAGCTCGCGGAGCCGGAGATCATCCGGCAGGGGGCGCGCTTCGGCGTGAGCCTCAAAGCGAAGGCGCCGTCGATCCATCTGATCAAGGTGGACGTTGAAGCGGAGTTTTCGCCGATCATCGGCACGGAAAAGCAGAGCGAGGAGCTGGCCACGTTTTTGATGCAGGATTTTGAAAAAGATCCCCGGTCGATCTGGCAGACGGAGCTCTTCGGCCGGTCCCTGTACGCCATCGTCAACGAGGGCATCCAGGCGAAGCTGCATATGATGCCGGAACAGGCGCGGCACAAGCTCCGGGAGACGCTCACCCGGATCATCAACGAAGGCTCCGGCGGGTTGATCGCGATCCTGCTCTGATCCAGTCCCGCTCTGTTCCGGTCCCGGCGCGGTCCAATCGCCTGTAATGAAAGAAACGCCCGGTCGACCGCCTGCCGGCGGGCCCCCGAGGCCCGGCGGTGTTTTTTTTTGTCCGAAAGAGCTGTTATACTAGGGGCGAGCGAGAAGGAGGCAGAGGGATGGCGGTCGACCACGAAAAGATTGAACACGCCGTCCGCCTCATTCTCGAGGCGATCGGCGAAGATCCGGACCGGGAGGGGCTTCGGGAGACGCCGGCCCGGGTGGCCCGGATGTATGAGGAAATTTTTTCCGGGCTCCACGAAGACCCGGGAAAGCACTTTTCGGCCATTTTCGGCGAAAGCCACGAAGAGATCGTCATCGTCAAGGATATCCCGTTTTATTCGATGTGCGAACACCATCTGGTGCCGTTTTTCGGCAAGGCGCACGTCGGCTACATCCCGCGGGAGGGCCGGGTCGTCGGCCTGAGCAAGCTCGCCCGGGCGGTGGAGACGGTCGCCCGCCGTCCGCAGCTTCAGGAGCGGATGACGGCGGAGATCGCCGATGCGATCATGACGCATCTCGAAGCCCACGGCGCGATCGTCGTCATCGAGGCGGAGCATCTGTGCATGGTGATGCGGGGGGTGAAAAAGCCCGGTTCGAAGACGGTGACGTCGGCCGTCCGAGGGGTGTTCGCCCACGACGCAAAGGCGCGGGCGGAGGCGATGGCCCTCATCACCGGGCGGCTGTCCTAGGCGGCGGTTCGGGCCGGCGGCGGGGCGGAGGGGAGCGCGCCGGCCGGGACGGCCGCCGGTCGGCCGGTCGGCCCGGCCCGTCGACGAAGACGGCCGGCTCCGTCTCCCGCGGCGGCGAAGACCGCCGGTCAGGCCCGTCGCTCTGGCGGAAACGGCCAGCGGTCGGGTTCGCGTCCCGCGGAGACCGTCGGCCGCCGGCGCCCCGGAAGAAGGCGCAAGCCGGTGGGATCGGAAGGGGGGAAGGCGATGGGCGAAGGCGGACGCGTCTCCGACTGGACGTCCCGGGAGTACGTCGTCATCAAGGCGAAGGAAAACGGCGTGCACGTGATCGGACTCACCCGGGGCGATGTGACGCGGTTTCACCACACGGAAAAGCTCGACAAGAACGAGGTCATGATCGCCCAGTTTACCGAGCACACGTCGGCGATCAAGGTGAGAGGCCGGGCGGTCATCTATACCGCCGTCGGCACGATTCACACCGATCGGGACGATTGAACCGTCGCCGGTCGGCCCCGGCGCCGGGGCGACGCGGACATACCCGGCCTCCGGTCCGCATAAAGGTCGGAGAAAGGACGCGCTTCGGGATCGACCGGCCGGCCGGCCGGCCTTCGGTCCGGGGCGATGCGGGCGGCCAGGAGGGGAGGCCGGTGCGGCGGCTGATCAGGGGTTTCATCCGATGGAGCGTGCCTTTGGCGCTGTTTTGGGGGGCGATCGGGCTCTGGATCGGCGTGTCGGGAGAGCGCTCGGTAATGACCGGCGGCGCCGCCGGCGTGCCGGAAGAGGTGCGGATCTTGATCGCCCGGTTGGCGTCGGCGCCTCTCGCCGGGCGGCTCATCGATGTCCGACTGGAGGAGGGCCGCGTGTCGGTCGACCTCGGGGTACCGGCTGGCGCTGCGGAAGCCGTGGTGCTTCGGGATGTGCTTGCCGTCTACCGGGCGGCCGGCGGCGGTGGGCGGGAAATCTGGATCCGGGCCCTCGAGCGGCGGCCGGAGGGGGAGGTCGTCCGGGTGGCGGTGGCGGCGCCGGCTCCGCGGCGAACGCCGCCGCTTCCGGATCGTCCGGATCGGGCGACGTTTGAAGCCGCGTTCGACCCGCCGGCGACGATCTCCTGGGGCGGCGCCGATGCCCCCTGATGTCGGGCCGAGGGGGCGGGCCGGGCGCGCTGGGCAAACGGGACGTTTGACGGCTGCCAAACGTCGGAAAGCCAAGCGTCTCCGCCCTTTTTGTGCTATACTGGGCGAAGTAGCGCTTTTGTCGGAATGAGGGTGGAGCATGCGATTTGAGCCGGAAATCGCCGGGTGGGTGGCCCGCGCCCGGGAGGCCGTGATCGCCGAGTGGCCGGAGGCCGCCTGGCTTCCGGAGGTGCCGGAGTGGCGGATCGCCCTTTTTCATGCGGCGATGCGCGTCGGCGGAATGCGGACCGAGGAGATCGCCGTCGTCGGGCAGGCCGCGCTTTTCGTCGAATGGGGGCTTTGGCTTCACGAGGCGATCGACGATGCGAAGCGCCTTTCCCTCCCGGTGCCGCTCCGGGTCCTGTACGGGGACGTTTTGAGCAGTCGCTATGTGCGGCTGCTCGCGGAGGCGAATCAGGGAGCGATGATCGGCCGCATCGCCCGGGCGCTCGAGACGATCCACGCCGCTCGGGCAATGCGCTACGTCCTTTACCGGGAGCCGGAGGCGGACCGGGAGCAGGTGTTTGAGCTCGAGGTGGACATCCAGTCGGCCCTGCCTCTGGCGCTGGCGTCTCCGGGGTCGCCGATCCGGCCGCTCATCCCGCGGGTGGTCCGGTACATGCTTCTGTGGGACGCGCGGGTCGGCGGGCGAATCTACGGGGGGGAGGCGCGCTTCCTCAAGTTCGGCATGCAGCTTTGGGAGGACCTCGAGGCGCTCCTTCGGGCGGTGATCGACGACGGGGCGCGTCGGTCGCTTCGGGCGCTCGTCCGGCGGCTTCCGTCGATCCGGACGCCGGAACTTTCGTTGTCGGAGCTTTCGGAGGGGCTGTAACGGCGGTCGGAAGGAAGGGCGAAGAGGACGGGTGGAGCGGACGGACAAGCGGGCGTTTGTGTATCGCGTGTTCGAGTCGATCGCGCCGGCGTACGACCGGATGAATACGCTCCTTTCGTTTGGGGCGCATAAGCGCTGGCGCCGGATCATGCTGGAGATGATGGCCGTCCGGCCGGGGAGCCGGGCCCTCGACGTCGCGACGGGGACGGGCGACCTCGCCCTGGCCCTCCGGCGGGCGGTCGGCGCGGCGGGAGAGGTCGTCGGGCTCGATTTTTCGCCGGCGATGCTCGCCCGGGCCCGGGAGAAGGCGGCGCGGGCGGGGCTCGCCGACATCGTCTGGGTGGAAGGGGACGCGCTGGCGCTCCCGTTTCCCGACGGGCGGTTCGACTATGCGACGATCGGGTTCGCGCTCCGGAACGTGCCGGATCTCGACCGGGCGCTCGCCGAGATGGCGCGGGTCGTCCGGCCGGGGGGGCTGGTCGTGTCGCTGGAGCTGTCGAAGCCGGTCGTTCCGGGGTTTCGGGAGATCTATTACGTTTACTTCGAGCGGATGCTGCCTCTTTTGGGCCGCTGGTTCGCCCGCCGGTACGAAGAGTATCGGTGGTTGCCGGAGTCGCTCCGGGGCTTTCCGGATCACAAGGGGCTGGCGGCCCGTTTCGTGCGGGCGGGGCTTACCGACGTCCGGGTGCGGCTTTTGTTCGGCGGGATCGCGGCGGTTCACGTGGGACGAAAGCCGGGCGGCGAGGCGCCCGGCGGCGCCGTGGGCGGCTCGGCCGAAGGGGGCACGGTGCTTTTTTGACCGGTGGGGAAGGCGGTCGAGGAGGGTTTTTTGCGGATGGGGAAGTTCCGGGCCTTTTTGGAGATGATCAAGTTTGAACATACGATCTTTGCGCTGCCGTTTGCCTATCTCGGCCTCATCTTCGGCCGCGTCGAGGCGTACGGCGGCTGGCCGGACCTTTGGCTCTGGTTCTGGACGACGATGGCGATGGTCGGCGCCCGGACGGCGGCGATGGCGCTGAACCGGCTGATCGACCGGGCGATCGACGCCCTGAACCCCCGCACGAAAGACCGGCCCCTCGTGACGGGGAAGGTCACGGTGCGGGAAGCGTGGGGGTATACGCTCCTTTCGCTGGCGCTCCTTTTTGTGAGCGCGGCGATGCTCAACCCGCTGGCGGTCAAGCTCCTGCCGATCGCGGTTTTTTTTCTGGTCTTTTATTCATATACGAAGCGCTTTACGTGGCTTTCGCACCTCGTTCTCGGGGTGACGGACGGCCTCGCGCCGCTCGGCGGCTGGGTCGCGGCGACCGGTCGGCTCGATCACCCGGCGGCGTGGTGGTTGTTTCTTGCGGTCGTCTTCTGGATTGCCGGCTTTGACATCCTGTACGCCACGCAGGACCTCGAGTTCGACCGGCGGCACGGCCTCCATTCGATCCCGGTCCGCTTCGGGCTCCGGCGGGCGCTCGGGATCGCCCGCGGGTTTCACGCCCTGACGGTCGCCTTCCTCGCCGCGACGGGGCTGGCCCTCGGCCTCGGCGGGGTGTTCGGCCTCGGGGTCGTGGTGGCGGCGGGCATCCTGGCGTACGAGCACGCGCTTGTGTCGCCGACGGATTTGAGCCGGCTCAACACGGCTTTCTTTACGATGAACGGGGTGCTCGCCGTCGTCGTGTTCGTCTTTGCGCTCGTCGCCGTCGGGGTGGGGCGATGAGGGGCGGGCGGCGGTTCGTCGTGGCGCTCACCGGGGCGAGCGGCATCCGCTACGGGCTCCGGGCGATGGCGGCGCTGCTTCGTCTCGGCCACGAGGTGCACGCGATGGTGTCGGACGGCGCCCTGCGGGTGGCGGCGGAGGAGGAAGACGTGCATTTCGAGGGGGGCGCCCGGGGGCTTCGGACCCTTTTGGCGGCGGAGGGGGCGGCGGAGCGGCTTTTTGTGTACGACGTCCGGGACATCGGCGCCCGGCCGGCAAGCGGAACCTTCGTCCACGACGGGATGCTCGTCATCCCGTGCTCGATGAATACGCTCGCGGCGATCGCCCACGGCCTCGCCGACAACCTGATCACCCGCTCGGCGGACGCAACGCTCAAGGAGGGCCGTCCGCTCGTCCTCGTGCCGCGGGAAACGCCGCTTTCGGCGGTCCATCTCGAGAATATGCTCAAGCTCGCCCGGCTCGGGGTCCGGATCGTGGCGGCGATGCCGGCCTTTTATCCGCGGCCGAAGACGGTGGACGACATCGTCGACTTTGTCGCCGGCCGGGCGCTGGATGCGGTCGGGGTGACGGACCACGGGCTTTTTCCCCGGTGGAAGGATCTTCCCCGCCAGGGGGAAACGGAGGCGACGGAATGCTGACGGTCGGCCACATCGACTATATGAATACGCTGCCGGTGTTTTATTACTTCGATCCGGCGGCCATCCCCGGGGTGCGGGTCGTCCGGTCGACGCCGGCGGAACTGAACCGCCGGATGCGGGAGGGGACGGTCGACATCGGGCCGATGTCGTCGTTTGCCTACGGGCTGGATGCGGACCGGTACGTTCTTCTGCCGCACCTTTCGGTGAGCGCTTACGGAGCGGTCGGATCGATCTTTTTGTTTTCTCACCGGCCGCTTCACACGCTCGCCCGGCCGCACGTGCTCCTCACGACCCGGTCGGCGACGAGCGTGCAGCTTTTAAAAATTTTGCTTGAGCGCCATCTCGGGCTTCGGCCGACGTATGCGTGGGCGGAGCCGGACCTCGAGGCGATGCTCGGCCGGGGCGATGCGGCGCTTCTCATCGGGGACGAGGCGATGCTCGCCTACCGGGAAAATCGCCGCTATTACGTCGCCGACCTCGGAGAGCTGTGGCGACAGTATACGGGGCAATGGATGACGTTTGCCGTCTGGGGGGTGCGGCGGGAGGCGCTGGCCGAAGATCCGGAGGGGGTGGCCCGGGTGTATCGGGCGTTTCTCCGGAGCAAGGCCCGGACGAAAGCCGACCCGACGCCTCTCGTCCGGGCGGCGAAGGCCCGGCTGGGCGGAAGCGACGCCGAGTGGTACCGATATTTCGCCGGGCTTGCCCATGAGCTCGATCGGCCGCAGCTTGAAGGGCTCCGGCGTTTTTTTGCCGAGGCGGCGGCCATGGGAGCGCTTCCTCGGGTGCCGGAGATCGCCTTTGCGACGCTGCCGCCGGTCTACGGCCGGGCGGCGGGGGAGGGCGGATGATGCGGATCGTCGAGGTGTACGACGCCTTTCAGGACGATCTGGGGGCGGTCGAGGACCGGCTGGAGCTTTTGCTCCGGTCGGAAAGCCCGCTGCTTACGGAGGCGGGCCGGCACCTCCTGGACGCCGGAGGCAAACGCCTCCGGCCGCTTCTCGTGCTCATCGCCGGCCGCTTCGGGGACGGCGGGGCCGAGGCGGCGGAGGCCCTCGTCCGGGCGGCGGCGGCGGTGGAGCTCATCCACATGGCGACGCTCGTCCACGACGACATCGTCGACCGGTCGGATCTCCGGCGCGGCCGGGAGACGGTTCGCGCCCGGTGGGATGATCAGGTGGCGGTGTACGCCGGGGATTTTTTGCTCGCCCGGGCGCTTTCGGAGCTGGCTGCGTTTTCCGATCCGGCGGTGGACCGGGCCCTCGCCCGGACGGTGCACGAGATGAGCCGCGGCGAGGTGGAGCAGCAGGGGGACCTCTTCCGGCCGGACGTGACGATGCTCCGGTATTTTCGGCGCATCCGCCGGAAGACGGCGCTCCTCATCGAGTTTTCGGTGTTCCTGGGTGCGCGGATCGCCGGGACGCCGGAGGCGGTCGTCGGTCGACTCCGGCGGTACGCGTTTTATACGGGCATGGCGTTTCAGGTGACGGACGATCTCCTCGATTTTACCGGGACGCCCGAGGTGCTCGGCAAGCCGTCGGGAAGCGACCTCGCCCAGGGCAACGTGACGCTGCCGGCGATCTTTACCCTCTCCGAAGGCGATCCGGCGGTGCGTTCGGCGCTCCGAGCGGCCCTCGAAGGGCGGAAGACGGAGGCGGAGCGGGAGGCGCTCCTCGAGGGCATCGGCCGGAGCGGGGCGTTTGAGCGGACGCATGCCGTGGCGGAGCGGTTCGTCTGTCGGGCCAAGGCGGTCTTACAGGGGCTTTCGGCGTACCCGGCGGCCCGCTACCTGGAGGCGCTGGTGGCGTTTATTGAAAAACGGACGTTCTAGTGTTACACTGGTCGTGGTCGAATGCGAAGGAGGGGCGCTTTTGTGGAGCGGACATTCGTGATGGTCAAGCCCGACGGCGTCTTGCGGGGCCTCGTCGGGGAGATCCTCGCCCGCTTCGAGCGCCGGGGGCTCAAGCTCGTCGCCGGGAAGCTCATGCAGGTCACCCGGGAGCTGGCCGAGGCGCATTACGCCGAGCACCGGGAAAAGCCGTTTTTCGGCGATCTCGTCGCCTTCATCACGTCGGGCCCGGTGTTTGCCTTCGTCCTGGAAGGGCCGAACGCCATCGGCGTCGTCCGGGAGATGATGGGAAAAACGAATCCGAAGGAGGCCGCGCCGGGGACGATCCGGGGCGACTTTGCGCTCACGATCGATAAAAACGTCATCCACGGTTCGGATTCGCCGGAAAGCGCCGCGCGGGAGATCGCCCTCTGGTTCGGCGAAGAGGCGCTGCTTTCTTACGATCGCCCCGTCGACGCCTGGCTGTGACGAAGGCGCCCGCTTCGGCGGGCGCCTTCGTCGTCGGCACCGGTGCCGGCGACCGAATCGACCGGGGCGAGCCGGGCGGGAGCGTTCGAGGCGCGGCGGGCGGATTCGTCCGGGACGGGGCGAAAAAAGAAGCAGGGAAGACGGGGACGGATGGAGCGGCAGGTGGAAGAAGCGTACGACCGGTTCGTTGCCCGGGTGCGGAGTGTGTTCGGCATCGAGCTTGGGCTGTACAAAAAACCGCAGATGATGCGGCGGCTCATGTCCCTGATGCGGCGGCGGGGTTTTGACGATTTCGATCGTTTTCTTGAGGCGCTGATCGCCGATCCGAAGCTCCGGGCGGAGTTCGTCGATCGGGTGACGATCAACGTCTCGGAATTTTTTCGTAATCCGGAGCTCTGGGCGCTGCTCGACCGGGAGGTGCTGGCGTCGCTTTCGGCGCAGCCGAAGCTTCGCCTCTGGAGCGCCGCCTGCTCGACGGGGGAGGAGCCGTACACCCTGCTCATGCTCCTCCGGGAGCGGCGGTCGCTTCGGGGCGTCGATCTTCTGGCCACCGACATCGACGAACCGGCGCTCGAAAAGGCCCGGGCGGCCCGTTACGAGGCGCGGAGTCTCGTTTCGGTCCCGCCGTCGTTCCGGGAACGTTACTTCGTCCGGGACGGGGACGGCTACCGGGTCGTCGACGAGCTCGTCCGGGCCGTTCGGTTCGAGCGGCACGACCTGCTTCGAGATCCCTATCCGCCGGGGCCGTTCGACGTGATCGTCAACCGGAACGTGGCCATCTATTTTACGGAAGACGGCAAAGCGCATCTGTACCGGTCGCTTGCGGCGGTCCTGCGGCCGGGAGGGTACCTGTTCGTCGGCGGGACGGAGCAGATCTTTTCGCCGGAGCGCTACGGGCTCAGGCAGGTGTATCCGTTCATTTATCAGAAGCAGGAGGTCCGGCCGTAGGCGGGCCTGGGGCGCTTTGGGGGCGGCGTGAGGCGACCCGGGGCGGCCGGTCGAGAACTTCCATGGAGGGGTCGGGGTGCGGTATCTGACAGCGGGGGAATCCCACGGCCGGGCGCTCGTCGGCATCCTGGAAGGGGTGCCGAGCGGGCTCGAGCTCCTGCCGGCGGACATCGACCGGGCGCTCGAAAGGCGTAAGAAGGGATACGGCCGCGGCAAGCGAATGAAGATCGAACAGGATCGGGTGGAGATCTTAAGCGGCGTGCGGCACGGCCGGACGACCGGGGCGCCGATCGCTCTTTTCATCGAGAACCGGGATCACATCAGCTGGCAGCACGTGATGAGCGTCCTCCCGGTGGAGGAGCCGGAACGGGGGATGCGGCGGCGGACGCGGCCGCGGCCGGGGCATGCGGATCTCGCCGGCGCGATCAAGTACGGCCACCGGGACGTCCGGGACGTCCTTGAGCGGTCGAGCGCCCGGGAGACGGCGATGCGGGTCGCCGTCGGGGCGGTGGCGAAAAAGCTCCTTCAGGCGGTCGGCATCGACGTCCTCGGCTACGTCCGGGCCCTGGGCGGGGTGTGGGCGGACGGGGATCCGCTCGCGGAAACGTGGCCGGCGTACGAGGTGGCGGAGGAGGACCGGGCGGCGGAAGACGCGCTCCGGGCGGCCCTTCAAGCCCTGGCGGCAAAGACGGAGGCCTCGCCCGTCCGGACGTTCGATCCGGCGGCGGAGGCGGCGATGATCGCGGCGATCGACCGGGCCCGGGAAGCGGGAGATACGCTCGGCGGCGTCGTCGAGGTCGTCGCCGTCGGGGTGCCGGTCGGGCTCGGCAGCCACGTCCACTGGGACCGAAAGCTGGACGGCCGGCTGGCGCAGGCGGTGATGAGCATCCAGGCGATCAAAGGGGTGGAGATCGGCCTCGGCTTCCGGGCGGCGGACGTGCCGGGTTCGGCCGCCCACGACGAAATTTTTTACGCGCCCGGCCGGGGCTTTTTCCGCCGGACGAACCGCGCCGGCGGCCTGGAGGGCGGGATGACGACGGGGATGCCCCTCGTCGTCCGGGCGGCGATGAAGCCGATTCCGACGCTCTACCGGCCGCTTCGAAGCGTCGATCTTGTGACGAAGGCACCGGAGGAGGCGTCGGTCGAGCGGTCGGACACGACGGCGGTGCCGGCGGCGGCCGTCGTCGCCGAATACGTCGTCGCCTTCGAGCTCGCCCGGGCGCTCCTCGAGACGTTTCCGGCAGACCGGATGGCGGCGCTCGTCCGGGCGGTGGCCGAACACCGGGCGTATGCCCGGGATTTCTGATGCCGGGCCGTCCGAAGGAACCGGCGCCGCCCGCACCGCCCCGGTGCGCGGACGGCGGTGCCGGCCGGGGGGCGGCGCCCGGAAAAGGAGGCGGGACGGATGACGACGCTCTGGGTGGCGTATGAAGGCGTCCGCTATCCGGTCGTCGTTCGGGCGGGGCTTTTTCAGGAGCTCGGCCGGGAACTCGACGCCCTCGGCGTCGATCGGGCACGGCCGCTTTTTGTGCTGTCGGACGAGGCGGTCGGGGCGCTCTACGGCGCTCGGGTGGAAGCGGCGCTCCGGTCGGCGGGCTACGCCGTCGCCCGGTACGACGTGCCGGCCGGCGAGCGGTCGAAGTCGCTCGCGACGCTGAAGGCGGTGACCGGGGCGATGCTTAGGGCGGGCATCGACCGGCGGGGGGTGCTCCTTGCCCTGGGCGGCGGCGTCGTCGGCGACCTCGGCGGTTTTGCCGCGGCGGTTTATATGCGGGGGATCGAGTATGTGCAGCTTCCGACGACGATCCTCGCCCACGACGCGAGCGTCGGCGGAAAGGTGGCGGTGAACCACCCGCTGGCGAAAAACATCCTCGGGGCGTTTTACCCGCCCCTGGCGGTCCTCTACGACGTCGCCGCCCTCCGGACGCTTCCCCCGCGAGAGGTCCGGTCCGGGTACGCGGAACTGATCAAACATGCGCTTTTATCGGACGCGGCGTTCGTCGCCTGGCTCCACCAGGCGGCCGGGGCGCTCCTTCGCCTCGATCCGATCGTCACGGCGGAGGCCCTCGTCCGGGGGATCGCGGTGAAAGCGGCGATCGTCGCCGACGATCCGAAAGAGAGCCGCGGGGTGCGGGAGCGGCTCAACGTCGGCCATACGGTGGCCCACGCCCTGGAGGCGGCCGAGGGGTTTGGCGGGCTTTTGCACGGCGAGGCGGTCGCCGTCGGCCTCGTCTGGGAGACGGCGCTGGCCGTCGAGCTCGGCCGGGCGTCCCCGGCGCTCCTTACCGAGGTGGTCCGGCTCGTTCGGGCCTTCGGGCTTCCGGCGACGCCGGCCGAGGCGGCGGCGGCCGGCCTTTTGCGCCGGGCGGCCGATGCGGCGGCGTGGGCGACGTTTATGCGGTACGACAAAAAAAATCGCGGCCGCGGCGTCCGCTTTGCCCTGCTTTCGGCGCCGGGAGCGGTGGCGCTCGTCGACGTATCGCCGGAGGCCCTAACCGACGCGCTCGCGGGGGCCCTTCGGCGGGCGGAGGAAGCCGCCCGGGCCATCCCGGCGCCGGAAGGGGCGGTGCGCCTCGCGCCGCCTCACGGCGGGCCGGATGCGGCCGTCGACGGGACACCGCTTGGCAGCGGCTCGGAGCCGGCCACCGGCCGAATGTCCACGGGCGGCAGTCCGGACGCTGCCGCCGGCCGGACGCCTGCCGCCGGGCCGGGCTCCCCCGCCGGGGCGTCCGCCGAGCGGGCGCCCGCAGGGCCCGTCGCGGAGGAGGAGGGATAGCGTGTGCGGCCGATTCGTCCTCGAAGCCGACGCCGCCGAGATCGCCCGCCGATTTCTGGCGCGCCCGGTGGCGGAGGCGGAAGGCATCCGGCCCCGGTACAACATCGCGCCGGGGACGGCGGTGGCCGCCGTGGCGCCGGGCATGCCGGGGGAGCGGCGGCTCGGGCTTTTGCGCTGGGGATTGAAGCTGAGGACGCGGGACGGCGTTCGGACGCTCATTAATCTCCGCATCGAAACGCTTACCCAAAAGCCCGCGTTCGGGCGCCTCTTGCCCCGGCGGCTCATCGTGCCGGCGACGGGGTTTTACGAGTGGGGGGCGGACCGGCGGCCCCGGCTTTTTTTCCGGCCGGCGGGCGCCGGGGCGCAAGCGGCCGGGGCATCGGACGCCGGGGAGCGGGCGTTTTTGGCGCTGGCGGCCGTCTGGGACGACGATCCGGACGGCGGCGGCCGGGGGCTCGCGCTGCTCACGGCGCCGGCGGCGGGCGCCGTTTTGGCGATCCATTCCCGAATGCCGGTCGTCCTCGCGCCGGGGGATGAAGGGCGCTGGCTCGATCCCGCCGCCGATCCGGGGGTCCTCGCGGCGATCCTCGGGCGGCCGGAGGCGGCATTTTCGGTGCGGTTTGCCAACCGGAAGGTGGGCGACCCGCGGTTTGAGGGACCGGCCTGTCTTACGGCGGACGACGACCGGGAGCGGGGGGCCGAGGACCCTGCCGAAGGAAGCCGGGATGGATCGGAAAGCGGCGTCCGGCCCGGGGGAAAGACGTCCGGAACGAGAGAGGCGCGGGACGTTCACGACGCTTGAGTCGAAGAGAACCGCCCATAGATCGAAATGCGGTAAGGAGGAGAAAAGATGCCGGCAGCGGCGGGGATCGCGGAGGCGGCGGAGCGGCTGGCGGAATGGCTCGTCCGGACGCGGGAGGCCGGTCGGCCGGCCGTCGTGCTCACCGGCGCCGGGGCGAGCACCGAATCGGGGCTGCCGGATTTTCGCTCCGCCGGCGGGCTCTGGCGGGAGGTGCCGGAAAAGCTCGCCTCTGTCGAAACGCTCCTCGACGATCCGGACGCGTTTTACGATTTTTACGACCGGCGCCTCAAGGGGCTTCGGGGCGCCCGGCCGAACCGGGTGCACGAGGTTCTCGCTCGATGGGAGACCGAGGGCTGGATCCAAGCGGTGCTTACTCAGAACGTCGACGGGCTGCACCAGGCGGCCGGAAGCCGGAACGTCGTCGAGCTCCACGGCAGCCTGTCCCGGGTGCGCTGTCACGTCTGCGGCCGCCTTTATCCGCCGGAGGCGCTCGAGGAAAGGCGCTGTCCGGCCTGTGGCGGGCCGCTTCGGCCGGACATCGTCCTCTTCGGCGAGTTTCTGCCGGAGGAAGCGTGGCGGTCTGCCGAAGCGTGGACGGAAGCAGCGCACCTTTTCCTCGTCGTCGGCTCGTCCCTCACCGTCTATCCGGTGGCGGGACTTCCCGAACGGCACGCCCGCCGGGGACGGCCCCTCGTGATCGTGAACCGGGATCCGACGCCCCTCGACGATCGGGCCGCCCTCGTCGTCCGGGAAACGGCCGGAGAGGTGCTCGCGGCGGCCGATCGGATCCTCCAAAGCCGGTAGGTGGCCCGTTCGGCCGAGACGAGTCGCCGGCGACTGCCCCCGGCCGGGGTGTCCCGATCCGGGGAAAGCCCGGGCGGTTACGCCCGGGCATCGGGGGAGCGTTCGGCAAGCGTTTCGTCGAGGGCATGGGCGATCTGGACGACGCGGGCGAGGAAGCGTTCGAGCCCCTCCCGGCTCTTGGGCGTACCGCTTACCCAGCGGGCGATCTCGTATCCCCGGTGAAAGGCGACGAGACTCGGCACGCCGAAGATGCCGAGGCGCCGGACGAGATCGGGGGCGTCGTCGACGTCGACGGGGTAAAAGGCGAGGTCCGGGAAACGGGCTTCCAGCGCCGGGAGAAGGCGGGCGACGGCGGCGCAACCGGAACAGAAGCGCTTTTGGAACACCCAGACCGTCGTCCCTTGCCGAATCCGGGCGTCGAACTCGGTCGGGGGTACGGGACGGCCGCCCATTGAAAGCCTCCTTTCCCCGGCGTGCTTTCGGCGGAACCGGAAGGCCGACGCCTTTCTTATGCCATCATAACCTCAAAACCGCCGGAACGGAAGCCACTTTCCCCGCCAGGTGAGGCTCGCCCAGTCGGCGCCGTCCTGGCGCTCTTTTTGAAGTTCGAGCGTCATATCGACGGCGCTGATGATGCCGTCGCCGAACCATTCGTGGGCGACATCTTTGATCGCCGGGGCGTAGAGGAGGACGATCTCGTACATCCGGGCGACGAAGGGGTCGGTCGGCGGCCAGGGCTGCCGCGGAACCCGGAACGGAACGCGGCGAAACGCCGCGGCGGCTTCTTCCGGCAGGCCGAGCAGCCGGACGAGGGCGTCCGCTTCCTCCCGGGTGGCGGCGGCATAGCCGTAGACGAGAAGCGCCGCACCGACTGGGGTGCGGCCGACGGCGCCGGCGATCGCCTCCCACGTCAGGCCCCGTTCGAGCTTGGCGCGGAGGGCGAGGCGCGCCGCTTCGCGCTTGTTCATCCGCATCACCTCCTGGATCGTCATTCTCGGATGTATTTCGCCCGGCCGGCGGGTATGCCGGAAGTCGGCGAAGAGGAGGCGCGTTCGGCCATGGATCTTTTTGACTTTGCTCGGGAGAAGCGACGGACGGCGTACGAGCCGCTCGCGTCGGCGATGCGGCCGGAGACGCTCGATGAGATCGTCGGCCAGGACCACATCCTCGGGCCGGGGAAGCTCCTCCGGCGGGCGATCGAGACGGATCGCCTGTCGTCGGTCATCTTCTACGGTCCGCCGGGAACGGGGAAGACGACGATCGCCCGGGTGATCGCCCGGACGACCCGGGCGCACTTCGAGGCCTTGAACGCCGTGACCGCCGGCGTGGCGGATCTCCGGCGGATCGTCGAGGAGGCCCGGACGCGCCTCGGCATGGAAGGGCGCCGGACGGTCCTCTTCATCGACGAGATTCACCGCTTCAACAAAGCGCAGCAGGATGCGCTTCTTCCCCACGTCGAAGACGGGACGATCGTCCTCATCGGGGCGACGACGGAAAATCCGTTTTTTGAGGTCAATTCGGCGCTCCTTTCCCGCTCGCTCATCTTTCCGCTGCATCCGCTTTCGCCGGCGGACCTCCGGACGATCGCCGAACGGGCGCTCCGGTCGGAAAAGGGGCTCGGCGCGCTCCGGATCGAGGTGGAGGAGAAAGCCCTGGAGCATCTGATCGCCCAAAGCGACGGGGACGCCCGGCGGCTTTTAAACGCCCTCGAACTCGCGGCAACGTCGACGCCGCCCGACGAAGACGGCGTCATCCGCATCACCCTCGCCGTGGCCGAGGAGTCGATCCAGCGCCGGGCGGTCCGGTACGACAAGACCGGCGACAACCATTACGACACGATCTCCGCCTACATTAAGTCGATCCGCGGCAGCGACCCCGACGCGGCGCTTTACTGGCTCGCCCGGATGCTCGACGCCGGGGAGGATCCGCGGTTCATCGCCCGGCGGCTCGTCATCGCCGCCGCCGAAGACGTCGGGAACGCCGCGCCGGAGGGGCTTTCGCTGGCGATGGCAGCGTACCTCGCCGTGGAGCGGATCGGCCTTCCGGAAGGGCGGATCCCCCTCGCCCAGGCGACGGTCTACCTCGCTCTGGCGCCGAAGTCGAACGCGAGCTACAAGGCGATCGACGCCTACCTGGAGGAAGTGCGGAAAAACGGCCACCGGCCGGTGCCGCCGCCCCTTCGGGACGCCCACTATCGCGGCGCCGAACGCCTCGGCCACGGCGTCGGCTACCTTTACCCGCACGATTTTCCCGGCCACTTTGTCCGGCAGGCGTACCTGCCGGAGGGCGTGCCGCGGCTTTTTGTGCCGACGGAAGAAGGCCGGGAGGTAGAGCTTGCCGCCCGCTACCGCCGGCTCTGGGGCGAGGGCGCCGCGCCGGGGGCGGCGGGAACGACTTGATTTTTGCCGGCCGGCAGGCTATAACTGTCATGAACGGTGAAGGCCGAGCCCCATTCCCGTCCCGGCGGCGGGTCCGGTGGACGGGTTTTTTCGTGGGCCGGCGGTTGGGACGACGTTTTGGAAGACGAAAGACGGTGGAACCAGGCGATGCGCTATCAGGCCCCTCGCGGGACGGCGGACATTTTGCCGGACGAGGCGGCGCGCTGGCAGGCGGTCGAGGCCGCTTTCCGGGAGGCGTGCCGGCGGTTCGGTTACGGCGAAATTCGGACGCCGATCTTCGAACAGACGGAGCTGTTCGCTCGGTCCGTCGGCGCATCGACGGACATCGTGCAAAAAGAAATGTACACCTTTACCGACCGCGGCGGCCGGTCCCTCACCCTCCGGCCGGAGGGGACGGCCCCGGTCGTCCGGGCGGTGATCGAACACAGGCTGTACGGGACGGCGGAGCTTCCGCTTAAGCTCTGTTACCTCGGGCCGATGTTTCGCTACGAGCGGCCCCAGTCCGGCCGCCAGCGGCAGTTTCACCAGTTCGGCGTCGAGGCGATCGGCGTCGAGGCGCCGGAGCTCGACGCGGAAGTGATCGCCCTGGGCTGGACGTTTTTGCAGGATATCGGCCTGAAGGGCGTGACGCTCGTCTTAAACAGCCTCGGTTGCCCGGTCTGCCGGCCGGCCTACCGGGAGGCCCTCGTCGCCTTTCTCCGGCCGCATCGGGAAGCGCTCTGCCCCGACTGCCGGCTCCGGCTCGAACAAAACCCCCTCCGGGTGCTCGACTGCAAAATCGACGGGCCGACGCCCCTCGTCGCGTCGGCCCCTCGGATCACGGATCACTTGTGCGATGCCTGCCGGGCGCACCACGCGGCGGTGAAGGCGGAGCTCGACCGGCTCGGCATCCCGTACGTCGAGGACCCGCACCTCGTCCGGGGGCTGGACTATTATACCCGGACGGTGTTCGAGTTCGTCGCCGAAGGGCTCGGGGCGCAAAACACGGTCCTCGCCGGGGGCCGGTACAACGGCCTCATGGCCGCCCTCGGCGGGCCGGACCTGCCGGGGATCGGTTTTGCCCTCGGGGCGGAGCGACTGCTTCTTTTGCTCGACGAACCGGCCGAAGGGCGCGTTGGGGCGCCGGCGCCGGATGTCTACGTCGTCGCCTTCGGCGCCGGGGCTGAAAAAAAGCTTTCCCTGCTCATGCGGCTTCGGGCCGCCGGCCTTTCGGCCGATGCGGATTTTGCCGGGCGGGGCCTCAAGGCTCAGCTACGGTCCGCCGATCGCCGCGGCGCCCGGTACGCGGTCATCGTCGGCGACGACGAAGCCCGGGCCGGACGGGCGGCGATCAAGCATCTCGCCACCGGCGCGCAGTGGACCGTCGCCGAGGAGGAGCTGGCCGCGTTTCTCGCCGGACGAATCGCCTCTCCGAACGAAAAGGAGGCCGGAGATGGAAACGACGCGCACGTCGGAAACCATGCACCGAACCCATGACGCCGGGACGCTTCGCCGAAGCGACGCCGGCACGCGGGCGACCCTCGTCGGATGGGTCCACCGCCGGCGGGACCTCGGCGGGCTCATCTTCATCGATCTTCGGGACCGGAGCGGCATCGTCCAGCTCGTCGTCACGCCGGAGGCCAAGGAGGCGTTTCGCGTCGCCGAGACGCTCCGGAGCGAATACGTCATCGCCGTCCGGGGGACGGTGAAGGCGCGGGCGCCGGAGACGGTGAACCCGAAGCTTTCGACCGGCGACGTCGAAGTGGCGGTCGAGGCGATCGAAGTGCTCAACACCGCGAAGACGCTTCCGTTCGGCTTGGCCGACGATGCGCCGGTCGATGAGGCCCTTCGACTCAAATACCGCTACCTCGACCTGCGCCGGCCGGCGCTTCAGGAGACGCTCCGGCTTCGGCACGAGGTCACCCGGATCGTCCGGGACGTCCTCTCCCGCCACGGGTTTCTCGAAGTCGAGACGCCGATCCTCTCCAAAAGCACGCCGGAGGGGGCGCGGGACTTTCTCGTCCCAAGCCGCCTTCGGCCCGGGACGTTTTATGCGCTTCCCCAGTCGCCGCAGCTCTACAAGCAGCTTCTCATGGTCGCCGGCGTCGAGCGGTACTTCCAGATCGCCCGCTGTTTCCGGGACGAAGACCTCCGGGCGGACCGGCAGCCGGAGTTTACTCAGATCGACATTGAGATGAGCTTCATGTCGCTTCCGGAGTTCCAGGCGATCGTCGAGGAAATGATCGCCGAAGTGTTTGAAAAGACCCGGGGCATCCGCCTGGAGCGGCCCTTTCCGCGGCTTTCGTACGACGAGGCGATGGACCGCTACGGGACGGACAAGCCCGATCTTCGCTACGGCCTCGAGATCGTCGACGTCGGGGAGATCTTCCGGGAGACGGAGCTTCAGGTCTTCCGGCGGGCTCTCGCCTTGGGCGGCGTGGTGCGGGCGATCCGGGCCGACGGGGCGGCGGCCCTCAGCCGGAAGGACATCGCCGCGTTGGAGGCGGAGGCGAAGGCCCACGGCGCCCAGGGGCTCGCCTGGCTGAAGCTGGAGGCGGACGGGGCCTCCGGGTCGATCGCCCGCTTCGTCCCGGAACCGGTGCTCGCGGCGCTCCGGGCGAAGACCGGCGCCGAACCGGGCGACGTGCTCTTTTTCGTCGCCGACCGGCGCGAGGTGGCCCGGGCGGCCCTGGGGGCGGTCCGGCGGCTCCTCGCCGAGCGGCTCGGGCGAGTGCCGGACGGGGCCTTTCGCATCCTGTGGGTGACGGATTTTCCGCTTCTCGAGTACGATCCCGACGAAAAGCGCTACGTCGCCCTGCACCATCCGTTCACCCGGCCGAAGGCCGAAGACTGGGACAAGCTCGAGACGGAGCCGCTTCAGGTCCGGGCGGAAAGTTACGACCTCGTCCTGAACGGGTACGAGATCGGCGGCGGAAGCCTCCGGATTTACCGGAAGGAAGATCAGCTTCGTCTCTTCCGCCGCCTCGGCCTCGACGAGGCGGAGGTGGCCGAGAAGTTCGGTTTCTTCCTCGAGGCGCTGGAATACGGCGCGCCGCCTCACGGCGGCATCGCCCTCGGCCTCGACCGGATCGTCGCCCTCCTCGCCGGCCGGTCAAACATCCGGGACGTCATCGCTTTCCCGAAGACGCAAAGCGGCGCCGACCTCATGATGGAGGCGCCGTCCCGGGTGCGGCCGGAGCAGCTGGCGGAGCTCGGCATCACGGTCCGAGCCCTTCAGGGGTGAAAAATTCGCGGCGGGTCTTGCGAATTTCACCCCGGTGTGCTAAGATAAAATCACAATTCATCCTGGTGTGTGCGTGCGGCCAGTGTGTTTTGGAACCGAACACCAACGTTCAAGGAGCCTTACATTGCGCCGTCTGACGCTAAGCCGCCGAACGCCGGAGCCGGACCCCGGATCGCGGGTCGTCGCGGGGATGGGGATGGAAGCGGTTCCATCGCTCGGGCGTTCCGGTCGAACGAAGGGCCGCGAGCGGACAGCGGAGGGCGGCGCTGCGGGCACCACCGTAGGAGAGGCGCGGGTTCAAAAACCGCGGAGCACGGCACATCGGGAGCCTGAAACCGCGAATGGGCAGCCGATCGGCTGCTCATTTCTGCTTTTGTATTTTTTTCACCGCATAGGATTCAAAAAAATGTATTTACATTCTGCGCCGTTCGCGGTATAGTGGACATGGAGTGAGGCCCCATCCATGCGGACGATCTATCTCGACCACGCGGCGACGACGCCGCTTATCCCCGAAGTGCGGGCGGCCCTGGCCGCCCTCTGGGAGGAACCGCTCGGCAATCCGTCGAGCGCCCACGCCCTCGGCCGGGCGGCGCGCCGACGGCTGGAGGCGGCCCGGGAGGACGTCGCGGCGCTCACCGGCACCGAGCCGCGCGGGTGGGTGTTTACGAGCGGCGCGACGGAGAGCGTGCACCTCGCCCTGTTCGGCGTGGCGCTTTCCGCTCGAGGGGGGGAAGAAAAGCGGCGGCGGATCGTCGTTTCGGCGGTCGAGCATGCCGCGGTTCGGGAGAACATCCCGCGGCTTCGAGCGCTCGGCTTTGACGTCGTCACCGTCCCCGTCGATGCCGGCGGACACATCGACCCGGAAGCGTTCCGGGCGGCGGTCGACGACGGGACGCTTATGGTGAGCCTCATCTACGGCCAGAATGAAGTCGGCACGCTGCAGGACGTTCGGTCCCTCGGCGCATGGGCGCGGTCAAAGGGGGCGATCATCCACCTCGACGCGGTCCAGGTGCCGGCGTCGTGGCCGTTTGCGCCGGCGGAGCTTCCCGCCGACTTGATCACGCTTTCGGCCCACAAGCTGGGCGGCCCGGTCGGCGCCGGCGCCCTCTACGTCCGTCCCGGGACGCCCGTCGAACCGCTCTTCGCCGGCGGACGGCAGGAGCGGGGGCTTCGGAGCGGAACGGAAAACGTCGCCGGCGCCGTCGGCTTCGCGACGGCGCTCGCCGTCTCCGTCCGGGAGGCGCCGGTGCGCCGGGAGCGGTACGAAGCGTTCCGCGAACGGCTCCTTTCGCGCCTTCGGGAAAGCGGCCTTCCGTTTCGCGAAAACGGGGCGCCGCCGCGCCTGCCGCATATCGTGAACGTGACGTTTCCCGGCGTCGCCGCCGACGTGCTCCTCATGCGGCTGGATCTGGACGGCGTGTGCGCCTCCGCCGGCTCGGCGTGCGCCACCGGCGCCGCCCGCCCGTCGCCGGTGCTCCTTGCGATGGGGCGGACGCCGGAGGAGGCGCGGTCGAGCATCCGGTTGAGCTTTGGCCCCGGCCTGGCGGAGGCGGACATCGACGAGGCGGCGGAACGCCTCGTCCGGGCGGTCCGGTCCTTCCTGCACGCCGATCGGTCCGCCCGATGAAGAAAAGGCATGCCGGCACGGGGCGGGAAGAATGCGCCGGGAAGATCATGACGGCGGAAACCTCCGGGGGCGCCGGTGCCCTCGACAGACGGCGCCGAGCGGAGTTGAAGCAGGCTCGTTTGGGATTGAGCGCCGCCGGCCGGTTGGCTCGGACGGGCTTCAAGCCGGGCCCCGATGCCGGCGAATGCCGAGGGAAATCGAAGGAACCGGGATCATGCGATGCCGGACGGAAGGCGGCCGACGTCTTTTCCAGGGTAGCCGGCGGGCGTTCGGCGCATGCTAAAGGCGGAAAGGGGTCGACCCGACGCGCCCGCTCGATCGGCCCAGCGCCGGTGCCGCCGGGCTGCGCTTGAAAAAGACGCCGGCTTCCCTTCCGCATCCCTCCGGCGCGGTTTTATGCCGGGCGTTTATCCCTGGCAGCGGTCGGTTAAGCTATACGCGGGGAAGATCGGATCACGAGACCTGAAGAGGTCAGGAGCCGGAAGGGTGCCATGAGCAAGAGGAAGGGAAACGGGATGTCCATCGTCTGTCCCAACTGTAAGGGGAAAAACATCGGCAAGATCGGCACCAACCAGTATTTTTGCTGGGACTGCCTGATTGAGTTGAGCGTGAAGGGCGACCACCTTTCCGTGTACGAGATCGAGGAGGACGGCACGCTGAGCTCCCTCGACGACCTGTTCACGGAAGAGGAGATGCGCATCGAGCCGGCGGCCGGCAACTCGGCGTGACGGAGGTCCCGACGAAAGGGGCGAAACGATGCGGTCCAACGCGCTCAGGCTGGTGCTTTTGGGCGGCGCCCTGGCGATCGCCGGCGCGATCATCGCCCAAAACGAAGTGCGGCGGCGCTACGGCGTGTTGACGCCGGTGGTCCGCTTTTTCCGCGAGGGGCGCCTTGTGCGCTGGCTTCGGGACGGCCGGCGGCTTCTCGGCCGCTGGGCGTAAGGCGCTGCCGGATACACCGCACGACCGAAGGCGCTGCTTCAAAACCGCTCTCGCCGCCCCCGCCGCCCCCCAGGAGGGGGGCTTTTTTGTCTTCGGGCCGTTCGAACTGCATGCCGCCCGGGCGGCGGTCGCACACTAAGGCGGTGAGGAGGTGCACCGCACGGTGGAACACCGCCCCCTGGAGCGACGGGCCGGGATCGGGCTCCTGTGGATCGTCGGCGTGCTTGTCATTCTGTGGCTCTGGCAGCACGTCGGCGCGGGGGTCTTTGAGCTGCTCGGCTTTGTCGGCCGGCTCCTTTTGCCGCTCTGGTTTGCCCTCATCCTCACGTATCTCATCCACCCGATCGTGCGCCGGCTGGAGGGGTGGGGGCTCGGGCGGAGCGCCGCCCTGCGCCTGACGTTTTTGCTCGTTCTGCTCGGCGGCGCCGTCTCCGTCGCCGCCGCGGCGCCGGCCGTTATCCGGCAGGTGGAGCTCTTTGAGCGGGCCCTTCCGACGGTCTTTACCACCCTGTTTGAGGAGCTCGAGAAACTCGAGACCCGGTTTGACGACGGCTGGCCGACGGGGGTGCGTCGGGGCTTCGAGCGACTTCAGGGGCTCGTCAACCGGGCGGTCGAGCGGGGCATCGTCCATCTTTCGACGCTCACCGACGATGCGTTCGAATGGCTGATGACGTTTAGCCTCTCGCCGTTTATCGCGTACTACCTGCTGAAAGATTCCCGCGGCTTTCTCGAGCTCGTCGCTTCGCTCTTTCCCCGACGCCTTCGGCCCCGCGTTGTCGAGATGCTGGTGGCCGTCGACCGGGACATCGGCGACTACGTCGCCGGACAGCTCCTGATTTCGTTTTTGCTCGGCGCTTTGACGCTCATCGGCTACCTCATCATCGGCTTTCCGTATCCGCTCGTCTTCGCGGCGATCAACATGATCGCCAATCTCATTCCGTTCATCGGCCCCTTTCTCGGGGCGCTCCCGGCCCTCGTCATCGCCGCCACGGTCGGCTGGCCGATGGTGGTCTGGGTCCTCGTGGTGAACGTCGTCGCCCAGTTCGCGGAAAACAACGTCCTTTCTCCCCTCATCACCGGCCGGGCGACGGAGATGCACCCGCTTGTCGTCATTTTCGCCGTCCTCATCGGCGGGGAGGTCGCCGGCATCCTCGGGATGATCTTTGCCGTGCCGGTGGCGGTCATCGTCCGGCACGTCGTGCGGGCGTTTTGGCCCCTTTTGGTCGGAGAGGCCGAGGCGCGAGAGGCGGCCGAGGGCGGGAGGGTGGCCGAAGGGGATGGGCCGGCCCGGGCGGCCGCAGGCAGAGCCGCCGGGGCGGCGGGGTCGGATTGGGGGAAAAAGGCGGCCGGTGCACCGGATGCCTCCGCATGGGCGGACGCCCGGCTTCCGGGGCGGTTTTCCGGCCCTGCCTTTACGCCGGCCGCGGCGGGCGCCGGCATCGAGGCGGCGACCGAGTTTATCGTCCGGGAAAACCGGCTTTCGGGGCGCCCGTTCAGCCGCTCCGATGTTCCGGGGAACCCGGATGCGAAACCGGATTCTCCTGACGGCTCCTGACTTCGGGCCCTCGGGAGGACCGGGCCCGGCGTCGGGCCGGGGAGGAGCGTCTCCCGAAGCGGAGACGGCCGCCGTTCGGAGGAGCGGTCGCCCGTGGGATGGTCGATCGCGCGGCGCCTCGCCCCCATGGCCGGGCAAAACGGTCATGGCCGAGCCAAAAGGAAAAAGCCGTGAAGGCGGCCATCGGCGGACCTGGGGCGGCCGCTCCGGCCGGTTGGCGAACGCAACGGTCGTTTGGCGGTCGTTACGTCGTTTGGCCGCTGCTCCGGACGTTGGGCGGCCGCTACGGCCGGATGCCCCGGCGCGCCAGATACGATTCTTTCTGTTCGATGAGGGCGGCGAGCGCGGCGCTCGGCCGCCCGGTGATCCGGGTGACGATCGCCTGCGACAGGCGCAGGTCCTTGAGCGTGAGCGTCGGGTAGTCTTCAAGGCCGAAGGAGCCGTCCGGCAGCCGGGCGTAGTGGAGGTCGCCGTTCGCCTTCGGCCAGCGGTCGGCGGTGTCCTCGACGGCCCGAAGGAGCCGGTCGGCGGCGGATCGAGCGTCCGCCCGCCCGGCGGCCTCAAAGAGCAGATAGAGAAAATTCATCTCCGCGAGCAGGTGGTTGAGCGACGTGTGGGTGCGCACTTCCGGCCGGTCCGGATGGCCGTAGTCGTAGACCAGGGCGCCGCCGGACGGCGTCGGGTCGTGATGCTCCCGAACGAAGTCGATGAGAAAGTTGCCGTAGCGCTCCGCCGCCTGAAGATACGCTTCATCGCCGAAAGTCCGGTAGCCTTCGAGGAGAAAGAGGGCGGCGTCGGTGCTCCAGCGGGTGTCGTAGTAGCCGGGGCCGATGCCGTAGTCCCGATACAGCCATTCGGAGCGGGTGGTGATCGGCCAGTAGCCGGCGGCGTTTTGCGTCCGGACGGCGTTGTCGAGGGCGAGGAGGACGACGTCGCGGAAAAACGTGCCGCGGTCCATCAGCTGCAATAATTTTTCGCCGATGTGCTGCGCCGGGTTGACGTAATAGCATCGGTCGCAGTGGGGGGTGTAACCGTCCGGCGTTCGGTAGCGGGGGCCTTCGATCGTCCACGGCCGCTCCCGGTCGAAATCCGCCAACCGAAGAATCTCCCGCGCGTCACCGTCCGCCCAGTCGACAAACGGGGCGGCCGCCGCTTTCGTCCGGAGAAGCGCCCAGGCGTCCAGCCGTTCCCCGGCCGAAAGCCGGGCGGTGGTGTAAACCCCGCCCTCCATGGGCGCCCAGGTCGGCCGCGCCTCCGGGGGATCGACCGCTTCCAGCACGCCGTTTTCCCGCACGCGGGTGCGCTCGACGGGAGCGAAAAAGGCGGCCCGCTGCCCGCCCTCCGGCGCGTCCGCCTCCAGCCAGACCGGCGCCGGCGGAAGCGGCGTCCCGTTCCAGACGCGCTCGCCGAAGGCCTTCCCGGTCCCGCCGGAAGCCCTCGACGCCGGCGTTCTCAGCGTGGCGCCGTCAAAGCCGGGGGCGGAGAGGGCGAGCCGAAGGTCGACCGGGCGCTCGACGAGGACGGCGATCTGAAGCGCCTGTTCGCCGTCCGGAAACGTCCACCAGAGCCACGTCACCCGTCCGATCGGCCCTCCTCCGATCTCCAGCCGTTCCCGGACGAGGCGCCGGACGCCGCCGCGGTAGCGGGCGGTTTCGTCGTCGACCGGCACCCTTTGCACTTGCGCCGGCCCGGAGCCGTCCGGCGTCTGGAAGGTCAGGTCAAACGGCCTGCCTGGGTCGGGAACCGGCCACATCCCCCGGGCCGCTCCGGCGACGGCCCAGAGAAAGAGCGCCATGCCGGCGGCGAAGAGCGCCGCCAGGCCCGCGCCGATCGTCATCCGGGTCAATCCGGTGGGCCGTTTTTGGGGGGTCATGCCAAACCTCTTCTCTCCGTATTCGCGGGGGATTCGACCGGGACCGATCGGCCGGTCGCGGGAGAACGTCCGAAGCCAAGGGACGTCCGGCATCGATGAGGGACTACCGCGATTATGGCATGAACGGCGCTGCATTGCAAATGCGCCGTGATCTCTGTAAAGTAGAATAAAGCCTATCACGAGAAGACGGGGGGAGTCGGGCATGTTCCTCGCGCAGCGCTTATTCCGGCGGCGCGGCCGGGCGTTCCGCCATACGGCGGGGGTGGCGTTACTGGCGCTTTTTATGGGGCTTTCCGGTTGCGGAGCCAGGCCGGATCAGGGCGCCGACGCGACCGCCGGGACGACCGGAGCGCCGGAGGAGGCGAAACCGGACGCGCTGGCGGCGGGCGTCACCGACGTCATCCTGGCGACGACGACGAGCACCCAGGATTCGGGGCTCCTGGACGTTCTCATCCCCCGCTTTGAACAAAGTGCGCCCTACCGCGTCAAGACGGTCGCCGTCGGCACCGGGCAGGCGCTCAAGATGGGCGAGCAGGGCGAAGCGGACGTGCTCCTCACCCACGCGCCGGAGGCGGAAAAGCCCCTCGTTGAAGCCGGCGTTGTGACGAACTACCACCGGGTGATGTACAACGACTTCATCCTCGTCGGGCCCCCGGACGATCCCGCCGGCGTCGGCCGGGCGGACGATCTGGCGGCGGCGTTTCGGGCGATCGCCGGCGGAAAGACGCCGTTCGTCTCCCGGGGCGACGATTCGGGAACGCACAAAAAGGAGCTTGCCCTCTGGAAAGGGGCCGGAATCGACCCCCACGGTGCCGACTGGTACATCGAGAGTGGGACGGGGATGGGCCAGACGCTCCTCATCGCGAGCGAAAAGGGAGCGTACACGCTCACCGACCGCGGCACCTACCTCGCCTACCGGGATAAACTCCATCTTGCCGTCGTCCGGGAGAAGGATCCGGAACTCCTCAACGTTTATCACGTGATGCAGGTGAACCCCGAGCGCTTCCCGCAGGTGAACGCGAAAGGCGCGGCGGCATTCGTGCAGTTTTTGATCGCTCCGGAGACGCAGGCGCTGATCGGCGACTTCGGCAAGGACCGCTTCGGGGAGCCGCTCTTTTTCCCGGATGCTGACTGACGTGCGGGTCGGGTCGGCCGAGACGGCATGGATCTGATCGGGATCGCGCTTCGAGAGGCGTGGGGACTCGTCCGGTCGGGCGACGCGGAGCTGTGGGAGATCGTGGCGCTGTCGCTCCGCCTGGCCGGCTGGACGATGGGCCTGACGCTCCTTTTGGGGCTTCCGGCAGGGCTTTTTCTCGGCTTCGGCCGCTTTCCGGGGCGAAGGCCGCTCCTTTTTCTCGCCCACGTCGGCATGGGGCTTCCGCCGACGGTGGTGGGGCTTTGGGTGGCGCTTCTTTTCTGGCGGAGCGGGCCTCTGGGGGAACTGCGGTGGATTTATACCCCCCGGGCGATGGTCGTCGCGGAAGTGATCCTGACGCTCCCGATCGTCGTCGCCCTGGTGGCGACGGCGATCGAAAGCCGGCGGGCAAAGTTGTTACCGCTTCTTCTTTCGCTGGGCGCAACGCCGCTGCAGATGTTGTGGCTGACGCTCCGGGAGATCCGGCTGTCGCTTTTGACCGCGGTGATGGCGGGTTTTGGGCGGGTGTTTTCCGAGGTGGGGGCGGCGATGATGGTCGGCGGCAACATTAAGGGCGAGACGCGGACGATGACGACGGCGATCGTGCTCGAGGTCTCCAAAGGACAGTTCGACCGGGCGCTCGCGCTGAGCTTCGTCCTCCTCGGGGTCTCGCTCGCGATCACCCTTTTACTCACCGCCGTCCAGCGGGCCGGCGGCGGAGAGGGCGAAGGGGGAGGCGGGATGGGATGAAGGCGGATTCCCCGGTGGTCGTCGCGGAAGGGGTGGGCCGGGCGGTCCGGGGCCGGTCGATTCTCGACGGCATCGATCTCGTCGTCCGCGCCGGCGAGCGGTGGGGGATCGTCGGGCCGAACGGCGCGGGGAAGACGACGCTTCTTCACCTTCTTGCGCTCCTCGTCCCGCCGACCGCGGGGCGACTCGCCGTCTTCGGCCTGCCGGCCGGCGGGCGGATCCCCGTCGCCGTCCGCCGCCGGCTTTCGGTCGTCTTCCAGGACGGCCGCCTTTTAAGCGGTTCGGTGCTTCGAAATGTCGCCCTCCCCCTTCGCCTTCGGGGGGTGCCGCGCCGGGAAGCGCGGCGGCGGGCGGAGCGGTGGCTGGAGGCATTCGGGCTTCTCGCCCTCGCCGGCCGGCGGGCGGGAAGCCTCTCTGGCGGCGAGCGGGCCCGGCTCAACCTCGCCCGGGCCCTCGCCGTCGAACCGGAGCTCCTGCTTCTGGACGAACCGTTTGCCGCGGTGGACGCGTCGTCGCGAAAGCCGCTTCAGACGCTCCTCCGGTCGATCGTCGAGCGGGAAGGGACGACCCTCGTCCTCATCAGCCACGACTACCGGGATCTTCTGGCGCTCACGGATCAGGTGCTCGTCCTCGCCGGCGGCCGGGCGGTCGATCGGGGGCCGACGGCCGCCCTCTGGGCGCGCTCGTCCCGGGTGCAGGCGCTCTTTCCCGACGGCTTCGGGTCGATCGCAAAAGCGGGCGGGCCGGGACCGGCGACGGATGCGGCCGCCGGAGTCATCGATGAAGGAGATGAAGGGGGCCGATGAAGGTCAGACTTTTTGCCACGCTCCGAGACGTAAGCGACGTCGCCGAGGTGGACGTCGCACCGGCCGGGGAGCGGGTGCGGGACGTCCTTCAGGCGCTCGTCGAGCGGCACCCGGCGCTTCAGGCGGAGCTTTTTCTGCCGGACGGAAGCTTAAAACCCCTCGTGCAGGTGTTCGTCAACGGACGTAACATCCATTTCACCGGCGGGCTGGAGACTCCGGTGGGGGAAGGGGATGCCATCGCCGTCTTTCCGCCGGTCGCGGGGGGATAGCGGGGGAGAGGGGCACGTCGGGATCCGTCACGGTGCGATCCCCGGTCTTTCCGCTCGGCACAAAAGGCCGCCGGAATCGATCATTCCGGCGGCCTTTTCGCGGCCTCAGGCGATGATGCCGAGCTCCCGGAGCTTTTCTTCCGGAACGACGCCGTCTTTCCAGCCCCGGACGCGGTAGTATTCGTCGAGCATTTCGCTCAGGTGGCTCACCGCGCCGCTCGAGTGACCGGTGCCCGGCTCTTTGAGGAAGCGTTCCGGCAGCAGGTCGTCTTCCCGGCGGTTGAAGCCGGCGAGGTTGTTGTAGTAGCGCTCAAGGTTGTAGATCCGTTCGCCGGCCTTGAGCAGTTCGTCCACGGTCATCGGAATCCCGGTCATCGCCGAATACTGTTCGGCATAGTGCTCGGCGCTCTCGGCAAAAGCCGAGAACTTGCAGATGTCCATCGAGTCGGAGAAGGCGTGGAGGTCCTGGAACATCTTGAGGAGGGCGCCCTTCCCCGCCACGGCGAGGCGATCGACCGGCTCGGGGATGCCCATGATCTCCGCCGCGACGCTGTAACCCCGCAGGTGGCAGGCGCCCCGGTTGCTCGTCGCATAACCAAGGCCGATGCCCTGGATCCCGCGGGGATCGTAGGCGGGAATCGACTGGCCCTTGACGGACATGGAGATCTCCGGCGCCCCGATTTCCCGGGCGAAGCGGGCCGGTCCTTCGGCGAGCCGGTCGCCGAGGCCCCGGCGGAAGGCGATGTCGTCGATGAGGGCGATCATCTTGTCGGCATCGCCCCAGCGGACCTCTTCGTCGATGAGGCCTCGTTCGTACGCTTCCATCGCCGTCGAAAGCGCGTGCCCGACTTCGATCGTGTCGATGCCGTAGTCGTTGCAGCGGTCGATCATATAGGCGATCGCCTCGGCGTCGCTCAGGCCGCAGTTGGCGCCGAGGGCCCATCCGGATTCGTATTCGAAGCTTTCCGTGCGGGTCCTGTACTTGCCGGATTTGACTTCGACTTCTTTCTTGCAGGCGACCGGACAGGCGTGGCACGTGTTGTCGGCGACGAGGATCGTCGCATTGACCCGCTCGCCGCTGTGGCCTTCAGCGCCGTCGAAGTGGGTGTAACGGGAATTCATGGTCGGCAGAGCGCCGACTTCGTTGATGATGTTCGTGAGGACGTTCGTCCCGTAGACGGACAGGCCGCCTTTCCGGGGGGCGGTGACGGGGCTTTGGACGATCGCCTTCATCGCCCGCTGGGCGGTCCGGCGGCTCGCTTCGGGATCGGCCGGGCGGGGGAGGTTCCCCTTTTCCGACGCCTTGATGACGATCGCCTTCAGGCGCTTGTAGCCGGCGACGGCGCCGGTGCCGCCGCGGCCGGCGGCCCGGTCGTGTTCGTTGATCCAGCCGGCATAGCGGACGAGGTTTTCCCCAGCGGGGCCGATCGCCATGACGCTCAGGTCGTCCGCCCCGTGGCGATCCTTGAGCCGCCGGATCGTCTCCCGGACGCCAAGGCCCCAGAGGTCGGAAGCGTCCCGAAGCTCCGCCCGACCGGCTTCGATGTAGAGGTAGACGGGATGAGGGCTTTGGCCTTTGATGAGGATGTTGTCAAAGCCGGCCCACTTGAGCCGCGCCGCGGTCCAGCCGCCCATGTGGGAGTCGGTGACCGTGCCGGTGAGCGGCGATTTGGTCACGACAGCGAGCCGGCCGCTCATCGGGTGAAGGGAGCCGGTGACGGGCCCGGTCATGATGCAGAGGAGGTTGTCCGGGGAAAACGGTTCCACCTGCGGGCCGTTGTCAAAGACGTATTTGACGCCGAGGCCCCGGCCGCCGATGTACGTGCGGGCCAGGTCTTCGTCGAGGGGCCGGACGTCGACGCGGCCGGCGGTGAGGTCGACGACGAGCTCCCGATGGGTGAATCCGCCGAGGGGCATCGTTCTTCCTCCCAAAATGAAACATTTTTCTTGCTGGATTTATTATACGCTTGAAGCAAGAGTAACGCTAGACGAAAGATGTTGCAGCCGTTCGGAGGCCGCGGGACGAGGGCTCCGTCTCGCGAGGCCAAAAGGGGCGCCGTCGCTCGATGGTCGGCCGGGCCGGGAAGTCGGAAAGGGGCGTCTCCACCGGGACGATGCGACCGAAGGCCAGGTCTGCCGAGACACGCGGCGCCGGTACACGGCGTCGTTTTCCAGGCGGATGCTTCGTCGGGTCGTCATCAGCCCGACGACGTGGTGCGGTGGGCGGCGTCGAAGCCAGAGGTCGGCGGCCTCCAGATGGGCGGCGACGGCGAGGAGGAAGTCGGATTGGGCGCGGAAGGCGGCCATCGTCTCGGCGGCGGCGTCCCGGCGGTTCAGGGCGTCGGCGGGAAGCCGCCGGCCGAGCTGAGCCAGAAGGCGCGCCTTCGGTTCAAAATCCGCCGGGAAGCGGTAATTTCAAGAGATTCCAAAGATAAGGGAGGTCTTCCTTATTGTGATAGGATAGAGGCGTCAACGTGGACAAACCCGATGAACCGTGAGAAAGGAGACAAGAGCCCGATGACGGAGGGGCACCACGGACAGACGCAGACCGGCGGGTCGGTCCCCGACGCGGCGGACGTTCTGGTCGTCGGCGGGGGAATGATCGGCCTCGCCATCGCGCGACAACTGGCGGTCCGAGGGGTTCGGGTGATCGTGGCCGAGCAGGCCGGCGTGGGATCCGGCGCCTCACAAGCGGCCGCAGGAATGCTGGCGGCGCAGGTGGAAACGGAGGAAGACGGCCCCTTTTTCGACCTGCAGGTGGCCAGCCGGAGGCTGTGGCAAAAATGGGCACACGTCCTTCCGGAAGAGACCGGCGTGGCGATCGGCTACCGGAAGACGGGCATGTACCGAATTGCCGGGACGCCGCACGAGGCGGAAATGCTGCAAAAGCGGCTCGAATGGCAAACGCAAAAAGGGCAGAGCGTCACTTGGCTGGACGCCGAGCGCCTTCGTGCGGCCGTGCCAGGGCTCGGCCCGGAGGTCTACGGCGCGCTCTACGCGCCGGAAGATCACCAGGTCGACGCCGTTCTGGCGTTAAGGGCCTTGCGCCTGTCGGCCGTTTGGCACGGGGCGCTTGTGATGGAAGGGACCCCTGTGATCTCGCTCCTAAAAGAGGGCGCGCGGATTTACGGCGTTCGCACCCCGAAGGGCGTCCTCACCGCCGATCGCGTCGTCCTCGCCGGCGGCCTTTCGGTGCCGGCGCTCCTTGAGCCGCTCGGCTTTACCTTCCCGCTGGAACCCGTCCGCGGGGTCGCCTGTGCCCTGCTGGCCGATCGGCCGTTCCTCCGCGAAACCCTTTTCGGCACGGGATGGTATCTGACGCCCAAGGCCGACGGCCGGCTGATCGTCGGCGCCACCGAGGAAGGGGGAGCCGCCGCGGCCTACGTCCCTGCCGAATCCCTCATGCGAATTCTCGAGCGGGCCATGCGGGCGGTTCCGGAGATCGGGCGTTTTCCCTTCCGATCTGCTTGGTCCGGCATCCGCACCCGGACGCCCGACGGTTTGCCGGTGATCGGCCCGGTTCCAGGCGTCGAGGGGCTGTTCGTCGCGACGGGCCACCACCGCAACGGCATCCTGCTGGCGCCTGTGACCGGCGAAACGATCGCCGAGTGGATCGTGGGCCAAAAGCCGCCGGCGGTCGCCATGGCCTTTCTGCCCGAGCGATTTCTCAAAAGCGGAAGCGATCCGACCGAACGCCGGGAACGGGACGTTCAATCCCGCTAGCGCTCAGTCTATGGTATCATAAGAGCCATGTGCGGGCGGCGGACATCGCGAAACCGCGAGGAGGGATGGTGGATGGTGGCGATTACCCGCGAGCAGGTGGAGCACGTCGCCGACCTGGCGCGCCTTTCGCTGACGCCGGAGGAGGCGGAGCGGCTCACGGAGCAGCTCAACCAGATTCTCGCCTTCGCCCATAAGCTGAACGAACTCGACACCAGCGGCGTGGAGCCGACGAGCCACGTCCTGCCGCTGGCCAACGTGATGCGCGACGACGAGGTGCGGCCGTCGATTCCGCGCGAAGAGGCGCTGAAAAACGCGCCCGACCACGCAGACGGCCTGTTCCGCGTGCCGAAGGCGATCGAAGGCTAGCCGGGCGGCAGGAAAGGCCACGCGCCCGCCGGGCGAGGCATGGGCAGCAAAGGGGGATGTGGCGTGTCGCTGTTGGACCGGCCGATTCAGGAGATCCACGACGGCCTGCGCAAAAAGGATTTTTCCGTTCGCGAACTGGTGGAAGCGTCGCTCCAGCGCATTCGCGCCGTGGACGAACAGGTCAAGGCCTTCCTCACCTTGGACGAGGAAGGGGCGTTGAAGAAAGCCAACGCGCTGGACCGGCGCCTGGCCGCCGGAGAGGCCGGGGGGCTTCTTTTCGGCATTCCGGCGGGCATCAAGGACAACATCGTCACGAAGGGCGTGCGCACCACCTGCGCGTCGAAGATCCTGGCCCACTACGAGCCGATCTACAACGCCACGGTCATGGACAAGCTCGACGCCGCCGATGCGGTGATGGTCGGCAAGACGAACATGGACGAGTTTGCCATGGGATCGTCGACGGAAAACTCCGCTTTCTTCCCCACGCGCAACCCGTGGGACCTCGAGCGCGTTCCCGGGGGTTCGAGCGGGGGATCGGCGGCGGCGGTGGCGGCCGGGGAGGTCGTCTTCGCCCTCGGCTCCGACACCGGCGGCTCCATTCGCCAGCCGGCGGCCTACTGCGGCGTCGTTGGCCTCAAACCCACGTACGGCCGCGTGTCCCGCTTTGGCCTCGTGGCCTTCGCCTCGTCCCTCGATCAGATCGGCCCCATCACGCGCACCGTGGCCGACGCCGCCTACGTGCTGCAGGCGATCGCCGGCCATGACCCCTACGACTCCACGTCGGCCGACGTCGAGGTGCCGGACTACACGGCGGCCCTCACCGGCGACGTGAAGGGGCTGAAGATCGCCGTGCCGAAGGAGTATCTCGGCGACGGCATCGACGAGGGCGTTCGCCGGCGGGTGCTGGAGGCGCTGGAGGTGTTCGCGTCGCTGGGCGCCGAATGGGAGGAGGTCTCCCTGCCGCACAGCGACTACGCCGTGGCCTGCTACTACCTGATCGCCCCGTCGGAGGCGTCGTCCAACCTGGCCCGCTATGACGGCGTGCGCTACGGCGTGCGCGCCGAGGCCGACAATCTCCTCGACATGTACAAGCAGACGCGCAGCCAGGGCTTCGGCCCGGAGGTGAAGCGCCGCATCATGCTCGGCACCTTCGCCCTCAGTTCGGGCTACTACGACGCCTACTACCTGAAGGCGCAGAAGGTGCGCACGCTGATCAAGCGGGATTTCGAGCGGCTCTTCGAACGCTACGACGTGGTGATCGGCCCGACGGCGCCGACGCCGGCCTTCAAGCTCGGCGAAAAGGTGGACGACCCGCTGACGATGTACCTCAACGACATCTGCACCATTCCGGTCAACCTGGCCGGCCTGCCGGCGATCAGCATCCCGTGCGGCTTTTCCGACGGCCTGCCGGTGGGGCTGCAGATCATCGGCAAGCCTTTCGACGAACTGACCGTGCTGCGCGCCGCGTACGCCTTTGAAGTGCACACCGACCACCACAAGGCGCGCCCGGCGCTGTGAGGGAAAGGGAACGGACGATGAACTTCGAGACGGTCATCGGGCTGGAAGTGCACGTCGAGCTGGCGACGAAGTCGAAGATCTTCTGCGGCTGTTCCACGGCCTTCGGCGCCCCGCCCAACACCAACGTCTGCCCGGTCTGCCTCGGCCATCCGGGTGTTTTGCCCGTGCTCAACCGTCAGGCGGTGGAGTACGCGATGAAAGCGGCGCTGGCCTTGAACTGCGAGATCGCCGAAGTGTGCAAATTTGACCGCAAAAACTACTTCTACCCTGACCTGCCCAAGGCGTATCAGATTTCCCAGTACGACCAGCCCTTGGCCAAAAACGGGTGGGTGGACATCGAGGTGGGCGGGCGTAAAAAGCGCGTCGGCATTGCCCGCCTGCACCTCGAGGAGGACGCCGGGAAGTCGTTCCACGCCGAGGGCGGCCACCATACCCTCGTCGACTTCAACCGCGTCGGCGTGCCGCTCATCGAGATCGTCACCGAGCCGGACCTGCGCTCGCCGGAAGAGGCGCGGATCTTTCTCGAAACGCTGCGCCTGATTCTCCTTTACACCGGTGTCTCCGACGTGAAGATGGAAGAGGGCTCGCTGCGCTGCGACGCCAACATCTCCCTGCGTCCCGTCGGCGCCGACGCCTTCGGCACGAAGACGGAGCTGAAAAACCTCAACTCCTTCCGCTTCGTCCAGAAAGGGCTGGAGTATGAGGAGAGGCGCCAGCGGGAGATTCTCACCGCCGGCGGTGTCGTGGAGCAGGAGACGCGGCGCTGGGACGAGCAGAAGGAGATCACCGTGCCCATGCGCGGGAAGGAGGAGGCCCACGACTACCGCTACTTCCCCGAGCCGGACCTCGTGCGCCTCGTCATCGACCGCGCGTGGGTGGAGCAGGTGAAGGCCGAGCTGCCGGAGCTGCCCGACGCGCGGCGCGAACGGTACATGCGCGACTACGGCCTGTCGGCGTATGACGCGGGGGTGCTGACAGCCTCGAAGGACCTGTCCGATTACTACGAGAAGGTGGTCGAGCACTGCCGGGATCCGAAGGCGGCGGCCAACTGGGTGATGGTCGAGCTCATGGGCCACGTCAACGCCCAAGGCATCGAGGTGCGCGACGTCAAGCTGTCGCCGGCCAACCTCGGCAAGCTGATCACCCTGATCCACAAGGGGACCATCAGCGGGAAGATCGCCAAAGAGATCTTCAAGGAACTCTTGGAGACGGACCGAGACCCCGAGGCGATCGTCCAGGAGAAAGGGCTGGTACAGATCGCCGATCCCGAGGCGCTGCGGCCGATCGTCCTCCAGGTGCTCGACGCCAACGCGCAGTCGGTCCTCGATTACAAGAACGGTAAAGACCGCGCCCTAGGCTTCCTCGTCGGCCAGGTGATGAAGGCGACGAAGGGGAAGGCCAATCCCGAGCTCGTCAACCGGCTCCTCCTGGAAGAGATCGCCGTACGGTGAGGGCCCGTTCGTCCAAATCAATCCCTTCACTCCCGCCGGCGCTAATGACCTTGGGGCTCGTCCAGACGACGGCCGTCTACGACTGGTCAACGCCGCGATGCTCAAGCTTCCGGCCGAGCAAACCTCGCTGGGTTTTCTCTCTGGTTTTGGCTCCTCGATCGCCTCAATATGGCGACCGCCCCCCGATCGGTGCCTTACGTCCCGGTTCCCGGTCTTTTCTTCGGCGCGCTTTTCCTCGGGGAATGGCTGACGGCGCCGCTTTGGGTCGGAAGCGCGTTGATCCTTGTCGGCGTCGGACTGGCCCACGCGGCTCTGACGGATCCACGTAACGGCTTCGCGTAAAATGGCCGGGTCCGAGTGAAGTGCCGAGAAGGACGTCATTCGGGCGGGGCGTGTAGGCCGGCAAAGGGACTGTCTTGTTCTGATCCAACCAGCAGTTGCCTCTTTTCCTAATCAATGCTATTCTTAAGCCATGAGACGTGATCCGGAAGAACACTATCCGCTCCGCAAAGCCGCCGAAATCCTGGGTGTGCACCCCATCACTTTGTATCTTCGGCCAGGCAGGCCGGAGCGGGTAACCTGGAACGCCAGAGGCAGCGCCTGGAGGAACACTGCCGGGCCAGGGGTTATGAAGTGGTCGCCGTCATCGCCGAACAGGGCTCCGGACTCAATGAAAAACGCAAAGGATTGGCCCGGCTTTTCAAAATGGCCCGCGAAGGCCAGATGGACCGGGTGGTGGTCGAATTCAAAGACCGCCTGGCCAGGTTCGGCTTTTCCTACATCGAACGCTACCTCAATGCCTTCGGCGTGAAGGTCGAAGTGGTGAACGGAGACGAAGCAAAGTCCCCGCAGGAAGAACTGGTGCAGGACATGCTCTCCATCCTCACCGTTTTTTCGGCCAAACTGTACGGCTCACGCAGCAAGGAGTTTCGCCAAAGGGTGCGGGAGGCCATGACGGATGCGGCTGAAGCCAAGAAAACCCGCCGACATGGTGACAATCCCGGGCCGGATATACCCGAATGAGACGGCAAAAGCCGAGCTCATTTCCTTCATGAGTCGATACCAGACGGCCCGGCGCACCGCCTACCAGGCGCTGAGGCGGGGAAAGAAGACGGGCGAAATCGTCAAGGACCTCTATCAAAAGTTCTTCCCCAACGCCCGCTGGTGCCAGTGGGCCGTGGAGGACGCAAAGGCCACCCTCGAGAGTCAGAAAGATCAGGTGGACATGCACGTTTCGGACCTGGAGGCCAAGATCGAAAAGGCCGCGGAGAAGCTGGAGCGTACGAAGGATAAACTCCGCCGCCGGGGCATCCAGATGCGGCTCGATCGGCTCCGGGCCAGACTCGCCTCCTGGAAAGCTTTTCAGGACCGCGGTGAAGTTCCGCCTGCCGTCTTCGGCGGCAAGAAGAACCTGCTCAAGCTTCAGCGGGGAAAGCTCTCCCGGGAGAAGTGGCGGGAACTGAGATCGAACGCTTTCTACTCCGTGGGCCAGGCCAACCAGAAGGGACTGGAAGGTCAGCACGGCAATGCGAACACCGAAATCGTCCATGATCCGCTGACCGATTCCTTCCGGCTCAACGTCTACCTTCCTCCGCTGCCGGGAAGGAACCCCGGTCGTCGAAGGGATGAGGCGGACTGGGTCACCGTGCCGCTTGAGGTCCCGGCGAGGTATAGATCCCTTCTTCAGAAACACCTGGATGCCGGCGAGGCTTACACCGTTCGGGTCGTGCGGAAAGACGACCGATTCGACTGCTTCATCTCCTTTCCCCTGAAAAGCGATCCGCTCCCTGTCCCGGACAGAAGCCAGGCTCTGGCCGGGATCGATCTGAACCCGGATGTAGTGGCCGTCACCGTGGCCTTGCCGAACGGCAACTTTAAGGTTTCCCGCTGTTTCTGGAGTCCGGATCTGGTGCATGCCTCCCATGAAAAGCGGGAGTGGATCGCCGGCAACCTGGCCGGTGAGGTGGCCGAATGGCTCGCGTCCTTAGGCGTAAGGCAGGTGGCTCTGGAGGAACTTTCCTTCGCCCAGGACCACGATACCAACAAGGTATTCAACCGCATCACCCACAACTTCGCCAAAAAGCTGCTTTTTACCCGTCTCATCGTCGCTTTAAGAAAACGCGGCATCGCCGTATTTACCGTTCCCGCGGCCTACACTTCGCTCATCGGCTTTTTCAAATACGCCGAGACTTACGGACTGAACGCCCACCAGGCGGCGGCCCTGGTCATCGCCCGCCGGGCGCTGGGGTTCAAAGAGAAGGTGCCGAAGGGCTTGCTCCAGAAGCTTCTCGGACGTTCGCCCGGGGAAGGATGGACGCACGGGAAGCTCTGGGGAAAGCTCTACGGGATGTTTAAAGCGACCCGAAAGAAAATTGCCCGTTCCTTCAACATCAAGGGTTTCACCCCTTCCGTCTGGGTCGAAACGATCTTCGTTGAATCGGGTTAAGATTTCTTTCTTAAGCCCGCCGTTCTTCCCTGCCGGGAGCGGCCCGGGTTTCCGGCAACACCAGGGGGTGGGGGCAAAGGGGCGGCGGGTAGGCGGGGTCACTCCCCCTCCCGGTATGAGCCCGATGGCGAAGCGCCTGAGGGACGGAAAACGCCGGGAAGCGGCCCGGCAGCCGTGGGTTCGAACCGGGCAGATATGGCCCTCCCCGCAGCAGAGATGCCGGGCCGGCCAGACGGCAGTGGAGGGAGCCGTCGGCAAAGGCGAAAGGCCTTTGTCTGCACAGCGAGTACCTGGTACAAAGCTAGAGTTTGTTTAGCTTTGTATAGGGAAAGTTGACCTCCGCCCGGCGGCGCTCCAAAAGGCCGGCCCATCGCCGGACGTGAGAGGAAAACGCGGCGCCAGGGCGAATCACGATGGCAGGGGAGACCCCGAAGAGGGGAGAACCTGAAGCAGAAATTGGCAGGACGAAAGGGCGATCGGCCGGACAGGAGGGATCGGGGTGCGAAAAGCGTGGCGGCCGTCCGTGAGGCGCGTCGGGGTTGCGGGGGTGCTCTGGCTGCTGTTTGCGGCGGCTTTCGGTTTGATCGGATGTCAAAAAAGTCCGGCGACCTCCGAGCGGCCGGAGGCATCTTCCGGCGAGGGGATCCGAAACGAGGCTTCGCCAAAAAGGCCGCCCGGCTCGTCCGGCGACTCAGACGGAACGACCGACCGATCGTCGGCAGCGCCCGGCGCCGTCGGGGGAAACGCGGGAGCTCCCGGCGGAAACGAGGCGGCCCGGCCGCCGGAGCGAAGCGATCACGCAGCCGGCGTTCAGGCCGTCGTCCCCGGCATCGAGCGGCTCTTCCTTCCGGGAAGGCTCCTTGCGGCGCCGGCGGCGCCGAGGGACGGCACGCTCGTTCTCGCCGTCGAGCTGGAAGGCGGCGCATCGGCGGTTGGCCTACCGGGGGTAAGGTCAGGGACCGGGGCAGCGACCGCCGCCGATGCGCCGGCCGCCCAGATGCCGGCCGACCCGGAAGAGCGGAAGGCAGCCGAGGAACCCAAGGGCGGATACGCCCTCTTTCGCTACCGGCCGTTTGCTCCGTCCGTGACGGAGGCGTTTGAGCCTCTGGCGTCGTTGTCGCTCGAACCGGCCGCCGTCCGCCCGGACGGTGGGGCGGTCGTCGCCGGCGCGCCGGTGTGCTTCGACAGGGGTCTCGCCCTCGAGAAGGCCTCGGTCGGTGCCAAGGGCGTGAGCGGGCTTTCGTGTTCCCTGGCGTTCATCGACGTCTCGACGGGCGAGCGGCGACCGCTTCTTGAAGCGGTGGCGCCGGTTTTTTCCGTCGTCTTTTCGCCGGACGGCGGTCGGGTGGCCATCGCCCACCTCGCCGGGGTCGACGTCGTCCCGATCGACGACCCGGCCGGCGCCCGACGGGTCTACCGGGCCCGCGGAGACGGCGGTGGCAGCATCGGGCCCTTTCAATACATCATCCACGTTGCGGAACTTGCGTGGCCGGTCGAGGCGGTCCTCTTCGGCCGGGAAGAGGCGAGCGTTTATGCTTCCGAGCCGAGCCGGGGAGGGATCGTTCGCTTCGACCTGAGGCAGTCGGACGGCGCCCCGCAAACCGTCCTCGACGAACCGGTCATCGAGACCGCGTGGGCCGTCGCGCCGGATGGCCGGACGGTGGTGGCGTCGGCATCGCGCGAAATCTACCTCATGGACGTCGGCCCGTCGTCGTTTTCCGTCTGGCGCGCCGAGCTTCCTGCCGACAGGGCAGCAGGGGTTCGGAAAGCGCGGCTTCCCGTGCCCATCGCTCCGGATCGGCTGCCTCTGGTAAAGACGTTTGCTCCGGACAGGACGACTCTCTGGGGCGTGAGCCTCGACGGCCGCTCCCTGCCCGAGCGGCCGCCGGCCCTCTTCCGCCTGCCGCATATCGATTCGACCGATCGCATCACCTGGTTCGCCGCCTCCGGAGAGCTCGGGGAACCCGGGACCTGGTTCGGTGGCCTCTGGGGAAGCGGCGCGGACCTCTTCCTCCACGCCCCGAGCTCCGCCGGCGACGTCTTGTATGCCCTGCGGCCGGATCGGCTCTCTGCTTTCGACGACCGCTGACGGCCGATCCGAAAGTGGACGGGAACGGGGGCCCGAATGGAGATCCGCCGGCGCCGAGGGAGACCCGCCCCGGTGGATCGTCGTGCCGGCGGTGCCGGAGAGGTGGTCGTTATCGCCTTTCCGCCGAAACTTCCGTCGCTCGCCGTTCGCGAATCCATCCGTGCAGCCGGCTGTAGAGGGCGAAGGCGACGATGCCGATGAGCCCGCCTTTGACGAGGTTGAACGGGAAAATGGCGGTCAGGATGAGCGGCAGGATGTCTTCCCGGGCGATCGGATAATGGAGAACGGCGATGTAGAGCGGAAAGAGGAAGAAATAGTTCGCCGCGGCCATGGCGACGGCGGTCAGCAGGGAACCCAGCGCAAGCCCCACCGCAAGACCGGCCGCGTCACTCCGCCGGCCGTACGCCCAGGCGGCGACGGAGACGTACACCGATCCGGCGAGAAAGTTCGCCGCTTGACCGATCGGAAGCCCCGCCTCGCCGCCCCGGATCAAGTAGTGCAAGACGTTTTTGATCCCTTCGATGCCGATCCCGGCCCCGGGGCCGTAGAGGAGGGCGGTCAAGAGGGCGGGAAGATCCCCGGCGTCGACCTTTAAAAACGGCGGAAAGGGCGGAAGCGGCACTTCGAACAGCATGAGGATGAACGAAAGCGCCCCCATCGCGGCGAGGAGCGAAAGGCGCGAAAGGCGCCGGTCCATCGGGCGTCCCCCTTTCGGCCGAGGCCGTTTCGGCGCGTGGTGGCCCCGGTCTGATTATCCGGACGATCTTCCCTTGCCCGCTATCATAGCAAAAACGGCCGCAGGGGCGCATGCGGCCTTTCCTCGATCGCCGAAATATAAAATCCCATTCAGCGCCGGAAGTCCGGCCGCGCCGCGGCGTGTCGCGGTTTTAAGACGGCGGCCGTCTAGGCCGCCAAAGTCGCCGAGCGCCGATCGATGAAAAGTCTGAATGAATAAAAGTCTCGAACGAAGAAAAGCCTTGAATTAAGGTAGACTGGAGGGACGGCGATGACCGTTCAGGAAGGGACGCTCCTTTGGACGCCGCCGACCGAGCGGGTCGAAGCGTCGACCTTGCGCCGTTATATGCGCTGGCTCAAGGAGAGCCGAGGGATGGAGTTTGACGATTATTTCGCCCTCTGGCGGTGGTCGGTCGAGGATCTGGAAGCGTTCTGGGCGTCGGTCTGGGAGTTTTTCGCCGTTCGGGCGCATCGGCCGTACCGGTCGGTCCTCTCCGCCCGGACGATGCCCGGCGCCCGGTGGTTTGAAGGCGCCGAGCTCAACTACGCGGAGCACGCCTTCCGCCACGCCCGAGAGGGGGGGCCGGCGGTCCTCGCCAAGACGGAAGGGCTCCCCCTGGAGACGCTCTCCTGGGAAGAGCTCAAATGGGCGGTCGCCCGGGCGCGGGCCGGCCTCGAGCGCCTCGGCGTCCGGCGGGGAGACCGCGTCGCGGCGGTGGCATCAAACGGCCCGGAAGCGCTCATCGCTTTTCTCGCGGCGGCCTCCCTCGGCGCCGTCTGGTCGTCGAGCTCGCCCGACTTCGGCGCCGAAGGGATCCTCGACCGCTTCGGTCAGATCGAACCGAAGGTGCTCTTTTTTGTTCCCGCCTACCGGTACGGCGGCCGGCGGCATGACCGCCGGGACATCCTCCGGGCGCTTAGACACGCCCTCCCTTCGCTGGAAGCGACGATCCTTTTGCCGGTGCGCCTCGGCGAAGCGGACGACGGCGCCTTTCCGGACGTCGCGCGGCGGGAGGCATTGGCATCCGGCGGCCCCGGCGCCGTGTTCTTGTGGGACGACTGGCTTCGTCTCGGCGGCGACGATCCGCCGCTCCGGTTCGATCCGGTGCCGTTCGACCATCCCCTCTGGATCCTGTTCAGCTCCGGGACGACGGGCCTCCCGAAGCCGATCGTCCAGAGCCACGGCGGCATCCTCCTCGAACACTTGAAGGCGCTCGCCCTTCAGCTCGACGTTCAACCCGGCGATCGGTTTTTCTGGTACACGACGACCGGCTGGATGATGTGGAATTTTCTCATCAGTGGACTTCTCGTCGGCGCGGCGGTTCTCCTCTACGACGGGTCTCCCGCCTTCCCCGACCTCGGGGCCCTCTGGCGCTTTGCCGAAGAGACCCGGATGACGGTCTTCGGCACGAGCGCGCCGTATCTCATGGCTTTGCAAAAAAGCGGTTTTGTTCCCCGGGAGCGGTTCGATCTTTCGGCGCTGAAGACGATCGGTTCGACCGGCGCGCCGCTTCCGCCGGAAGGGTTCGCCTGGGTGTACGCGGCGGTCAAGGACGACGTCTGGCTCGCGTCCGTAAGCGGCGGAACGGACGTCTGCACCGCCTTTCTGGGGGGCGTCCCGCTCCTTCCGGTTCGCGCCGGGGAGCTGCAGGGGCCGGCCCTCGGGGCGGCGGTGGCGGCCTTCGACGAGGCGGGGCGAAGCGTCGTCGGGGAAGTCGGCGAGCTCGTCCTCACGGCGCCGATGCCGTCGATGCCGGTCTTTTTCTGGCACGACCCCGACGGGACGCGCTACCGGGAAAGCTACTTCGACGTCTTCCCCGGCGTCTGGCGCCACGGCGACTGGGTGAAAATCACCGAACGGGGAAGCGCCGTCATCACCGGCCGCTCCGACGCGACGATCAACCGGCAGGGCGTCCGGATGGGAACGAGCGACTTTTACCGCGTCGTCGAAGCGCTGCCGGAAGTGGCCGACAGCCTCGTCATCGACCTCTCCCGGCCGGACGGCACACCGGAACTCGTCCTTTTCGTCGTGCCGGCGGAGGGCGCCGCGGTCGATTCGTCCCTGGAGGAGAAAATCCGGCTGGAGATCCGCCGGCGCCTTTCGCCGCGGCACGTGCCGGATCGGATCGTCGCCGCCCCCGGCGTCCCCCGGACGTTGAACGGCAAAAAGATGGAAGTGCCGGTGAAAAAACTCTTCCTCGGCGTGCCGCCGGAGCGGGCGGTCAATCCCGGGTCGATGCAAAATCCCGAAGTTCTTTCTTTTTACATCGAGACGGCGGCGGCGTGGCGCCGCAGGTGAGGCATGGGCTTGAGATGGCTCGGTGCGCGTTCCGAGCAGCGGGGCACGGACGGTTTGACGCAGGAGGAGCCGTCAGGATGACGGATCGGGCGGCCTTCCATCGCCGGTGCCCCGCTCTTCAAAGTAGGTCACCGACAATTCTGCGTAAAAAACGCCTTTCAACACTTGAATGCGCTGGTGCAGATCGCGGAGATGGGAGATCTTTCCCCGCACGGCGATGACTTCCATGCAGAGGGCGTGGTTTAGGTGGATGTGCATGGTCGCGATGATGTTTTCGTAAAAGCCATGTTGAAGCTCGGTGAGTTTCTTCGGGATCTCGCTCAAATGATGGTCATAAACCATCACAATCGTCCCGGCCACCCGTTGATCGGCGGAAAAGCGCGAAGGTTCAAGGATAGCCCGTCTGGCGAGATCCCGGAACGCTTCTGAACGGTTGGTATACCCTTGTTCCCGAATGTAGCGATCGAATTGCTCAATGAGGATGGAGGGGAAAGAAACTCCGAAGCGCACGAGTTCGTCTTTCTCGGGGGTGGGATGATCGACCTTGTCCATTTTGTGCTCCCGTAAGGGCAGTGTTTTTGGGATTGGCCCAATGATATCACTTCACAAGGACCGCGCTCAAGCGTGTCGAAGGCGGACGCGTGGGCCCGCTTCCGTGCCCTCCGTCCGCCGGCGTGCTTCATGTTATCAATGGATTCAGGTCACAAATGGATTTTCGTTGGATCGTGAATCGTGATCATGATGTTGACACAGAATGTTCGCCGGGTCGAGCGGATTGCCCTCTTGATATCGAGGCCTATTGTAGTAAAATACTTTTCGGATGATGATAAGGGGAAAGGAGGGAAGGGCGATGGGTATTCAAAACATCGGGATTCCCGGCCTTTTGTTGATCCTGTTGTTGGCGTTGATCATTTTCGGTCCGAATAAACTTCCGGAAATCGGGAGAGCGTTCGGCACGACGATCAAGGAATTCAGAAAATCTGCGCAAGAGTTGACCGAGGATCCGTTGAAAAATGAAGGGACCAAAAATTAAGCCTCCTTTAGAAAACGCATTCATGGCGGCGCCGGTCTAAGCGCTTGGAGAGAAAGCGCGATAGAACCTGGAGAAAGGAAAGGGATGCGATGGCGACGGCGGTAAAGCGCAAGACCATTTATGAAGAACTGCGCGAACAGGGCGTCACGCGCCGCGAGTTTTTGAAAATCGCGACGGCCATCACCATGGCGCTCGGCCTGAAACTCAAGATGGTGCCCACGGTCGTCCATGCGATGGAGACGCGGCCGCGCCTGCCGGTGATCTGGATGGACTTTCAAAGCTGCAGCGGTCCGACCGAATCGTTCATCCGCTCATATCAACCGAGCATGCAGAAAGTTTTGTTCGACATGATTTCGCTGGAATACAACGGGGCCTTGATGGCCGGTTCGGGAACGGCGGCGGAGGAGCACATTTTAAAAATCATGAACGAATACCCCGGGGAGTATATTTTGGCGGCGGAAGGAAGCCTTCCGCTTCTTCCGGGAGCGCTTACGATCGCCGGTCGTCCGGCGGAGGAGACGTTTCGCGAAGTGGCCGCCAAGGCGAAGGCGGTCGTGGCGATGGGAAGCTGCGCGACGTGGGGCGGCATTCCGGCGGCGAAGCCCAATCCGACGTTGGCCAGGGCGGTCACCGACTTCGTCCCGCCGGGCGTGCCGTTCATCCGCATCCCCGGTTGCCCGCCGATCGGGGAAGTGATGACGAACACCCTGGCGCACATCGTGATTTTCGGCACGCTCCCGGAAGTCGATGAACTCGCCCGGCCCAAGGCATACTACCGCCACCGGCTGCACGACAAATGCCAGCGCCGCCCGTTTTTCGACGCCGGCCTGTATGCCGAGACGTTTAACGACGAAGGCGCCCGGCAAGGCTATTGCCTGTACAAGCTGGGCTGCCGCGGCCCGACGACGTACAACGCCTGCGCGGAACTGCGCTGGAACGGGGGGTTGAGCTGGCCCATTCAGTCCGGACATCCGTGCATCGGCTGTGCGGCGCCGAATTTCTGGGACGAAGCGCCGTTTTACGCCCGCGTCGTCCAACTCCCGGGCGCGCAGACGACGATCAATCCGGAGCGCGTCGGCGCCGTGATGGCGGGCGCGCTGGCGGCCGGAATCGCCGTGCACGCGGCGGCGACGGTCATCGCCAAAGGGCGGATCGCGAAGAAGCCCGACGTCAAGGCGCTGAAGGACATCGAAATCGGGCAGTAAAGTACAATCGGGCAGTAAAGTACGTTGAAGCAAGCGGACCTCGCCGGGCGCCACCGCGCGCGGCGAGCGCAAATCGCGAATAGGATATCGGGCGGGAAAGCGAGGGGAACTTCATTGGCGGATGAGCGCGTCGTGGTCGATCCGATCACGCGGATTGAAGGACACTTGCGCATCGAAGCGGAAGTGAAGGACAAAACGATTCAAAAAGCATACAGCTCCGGCACGGCCGTAAGGGGCATCGAGCTCATCGTCAGAGACCGCGATCCGCGGGACCTGTGGGCCTATACGCAGCGCATCTGCGGCGTGTGCACCAGCGTCCACGCGCTCGCTTCGGTTCGGGCGGTGGAGGATGCTCTGGGCATCCGCATTCCGCACAACGCCCATTTGATCCGGAGCATCATGGATGCGACGGTGATCGTTCACGATCACGTCGTGCACTTCTATCACCTGCACTCGATGGATTGGGTCGATGTGCTTGCGGCGGCCGGCGCCGATCCGAACGAAGCGGCGCGCATCGCCCAGTCGTATTCGCGCTGGCCCAAATCGACGGCAGGCTACTTCAAAGACATTCAAGACAAGATCAAGAAACTGGTCGACAGCGGCCAGCTCGGCATCTTCGCCACGGGATACTGGGGGCATCCGGCGTACAAGCTGCCGCCGGAAGTCAACCTCATCATGGTCGCCCATTATCTCGAAGCGCTGGACTGGCAAAAAGAAATCGTCCGCATCCACACGATCTTCGGCGGCCGCAACCCGCACCCGAACTATGTCGTCGGCGGCGTGCCGTGGCCGATCGACCCGAACATGGACAACGCCTTAAACACCTCCCGGCTCACGGAAGTCGACCGGCAGATCGACATGGCGCTCGAGTTCGTCGAGCAGGTCTACCTGCCGGACGTGCTCACGCTCGCCAAGTATTACCGGGACTGGACTTTCGGCGGTGGACTGAAAAATTACCTGGCCTACGGCGACTTTTCCCCGACGAGCATCTACGACGTGGATTCGTACCGCTTCCCGCGAGGGGTGGTGCTCGACTTCAACTTAAACGAGGTGCACGACGTCGACCCGCGGGATTTGGCGCAGATCCAGGAGTTCGTCGATCATTCCTGGTATACCTACGACGGCAAACCGGGCGGCATCGGCAAGCACCCGTGGGAAGGGGAGACGACGATCGCTTATGAGGGGCCGAAGACGTTTGCGACGCTCAACGTCGAAGGCAAGTACAGCTGGGTGAAATCGCCGCGCTGGATGGAAAAGCCGATGGAAGTCGGGCCCCTCGCGCGCCTCATCGTCGGCTACGCGAAAAAGAACGACCGCATTCGCGAGGCCGTCGACCGGGCGCTCAAAGAAATCGGCGTGGACATCACCTGGATGCACTCCGCCATCGGACGGACGTTGGCCCGGGCCATCGACGCCTCGTTGGTCGCTCATTTTGCCCGCGAAGACATGGATCAGTTGTTCGCGAACATCCGAAGCGGCAACCTCGCTACGTTTGACAACAGCAAATGGGATCCGAAAACGTGGCCGAAGGAAGCGAAGGGCGTCGGCTGGGCTGAAGTCCCCCGTGGGGCGCTCGGCCACTGGGTGATCGTCAAAGACGGCAAGGTGGAGCGCTTCCAGGCCGTCGTGCCGACGACGTGGAACGCCTCGCCGCGCGACCACAAAGACAACGTCGGCGCCTACGAAGCTTCCCTCGTCGGTGCGCCCCTTGAAGATCCCGCGCGGCCGGTGGAGATCATCCGCATCATCCACTCCTTCGATCCGTGCATGGCGTGCGCGGTTCATCTGACGGATCTCACCGATCAGCGGCAGTACGACGTGTTCTTGGACATGTGAGCCGGAAAAAAGGAAGGGGGGAGCTGCCGATGGCGGAGCCGACCGGCGCCGGCGTTCAGGCGCTGCCGGGAAAGACCGGCAGGAAAAGAAGGCGGGACCCCATTTATCACGCCGCGGAACCGGAGACCGTGAAAGTGTACGTGTGGGAGCTTCCCGTTCGAATCTGGCACTGGGTCAACGCCCTGTCGATCTTCGTGCTTTTCGTCACCGGTATTTACATCGGCAACCCGTTCGTTCATGCGGCGGGCTCAGGCGATGCCGACGCGTTCCTCATGGGATGGGTGCGCATCGTCCATTTCGTCACGGCGTTCGTCTTTACGCTCGGGTGGGTTTTCCGCCTCTACTGGAACTTTTTCGGCAACCGCTACGCGATCGAAAATCCGTTTCGCCGCCGGTTCTGGTCGGGCATGTGGGAGACGGTAAAATATTACCTCTTCCTCCCGAACCGGAAGCCCCATTACGTGGGGCACAATCCGCTGGCCATGCTTTCTTACTGGTTGTTCGGCGTGATGTCGCTCATCGTCATCCTCACCGGCTTTTTCCTGCTCTTCGAACCGCATCTGGATACGGCCTTTGGGCGGCTGGTCTCGTGGATGTTCCTCGTCTTCGGCGACAGCTTTTCGATCCGCTCCTGGCACCACGTCTTCGCCTGGTTGATCATCCTTTTCGTGATCGTCCACGTGTACATGGCCGTGCGTGACGACCTCGTGGAGCGTTCGGGGACGATTTCCTCCATGATTACCGGCTACAAGACGGCAAAGCGCGCGCACCTCATCGAAGCGGACGAGGACGCCGCCGGCGAAAGGAAGACGCTGGATGTCGGATGACCGCGCTGTCCGTCCGCCGGGTCGTCCGCCGCGCATCACGATTCTGGGCTTGGGCAATACGCTGTTTTCGGATGAAGGGGTGGGGGTGCACGCCCTCCCCCTCCTCCGAGAGGCGCTCCTGGGCACGCCCGGCATCGAGTTCATCGACGGCGGCACCGACGGGATCCGGCTCCTCGTCCCGGTTGAAGCGGCGGAGGCGCTCCTCGTCGTCGACGCCGTGGACGCGAAGCGGCCCCCGGGGACGGTGCTCGTGCTGGACGCCGAAGACATCCCGGCGGTGATGACGCCGAAGCTCTCCGTGCATCAGGTGACGTTTTCGGAAATCTTGTTCCTCACGAAGCTGCGCGGGACGACGCCCCGGCGACTCAAGATGATCGGCGTCCAGCCTGAGTCGCTGGAGCTGGGGCTTACGCTTTCGGACGTCGTCCGCGCGCGCCTCGGCGACGTCGTCGCCTTGGCCAAGCGGATCGTCGACGAATGGATGAACGAATATGAATCGACGCGAATTCTGGCATGAGATGGCCAAAAGTCTGCTTGACACCGTGAAAGCCGTGGCTGCTCCCTGGGTGGAGATGTACGCCGAGCGGATTGAAGACACGGTCGACGGACTGAGCGGCCTCACGTGGGTCCCCGTATCCGACCGTCCGGCGCGCTCCCCGGGGGCAGCCGAGCTTGTTTTCGTCGGACGCGAGGCGTATTATCTTTACGTTAACCGGCGCGGAGAGCTGAAGGCGTTCGAAAACCGCTGCAGCCGATGTGGAGAACTTTTGACAAACATCGCGGATGCAAAAAAAGTTAAGTGTTTTACGTGCGGCGCAGAGTGGGACGTCTTGCGCGAGGAAGGAACGCTGAAGCCCCGGGAAGTCCTCGTGAAGGTCGAGAATGGACGGCTGTACCTGGGAGTGAAAGCGCATGAGCCATGAAGTGGCGCTGATGGGGGATATGCTGAATCTCGTCGCCGAAGACATGCAGAAGCGCGGGCTGTCGAAGGTCAAAAAGCTGAAGCTGCGCGTCGGGACGTTCTCGCATTCGGTGCCGGACGCCCTGGAGATGGCGTTTGAGATCCACAAAGCGATGAAGGCCCCCATTTTGACGGAAGAAAGCACGCTGGAGATCGAAGTCGAGGAAGCGCGCGCCCGGTGCGTGATTTGCGGGCACGAGTACGTCCCCGATCATCGCGTCGCGCTTTGCCCGAATTGCGGCGTGCCGGGCGGGAAGCTCATCGCCGGCGATGCGATCCGGATCCTGTCCTACGAGGGGGTGTAGCGTCGGTGGCCGAAATCATCCTGTCGCAAGATGCGCTCGCGAGCAACAACCGCGCCGCCGCGCACAACCGTCGGCTGTTCGAACAGTACGGCGTGCTGGTGATCAATGTGATGAGTTCGCCCGGCGCCGGGAAGACGACGCTTCTGGAAAAAACGATCGAGGCGCTCGGCGATCGATACCGCATCGGCGTCATCCAGGGCGACCTGGCGACGCAGATCGACGCCGACCGCGTCCGCGCGCGGGGGGCCAGGGCCGCGCAGATCAATACGCACGGCGTCTGCCACCTCGAGGCGGCGATGGTGAACAAGGTCCTGCCGCAGCTGGATCTGGAGGCGCTTGATCTCCTCTTTATTGAAAACGTCGGCAACCTGGTCTGCCCCTCGGGCTATGACCTCGGCGAGCACCACCGCATCACCGTGCTGAGCGTCCCGGAAGGGAACGACAAGATCCTCAAGTACCCGGTCATGTTTTTGCGGACGGAACTTGTCCTGCTGAACAAGATCGACGTCCTGCCGTATTTCGACTTTGACGTGGAACAGGCGATCGAAGATCTCCGGACGATCAATCCCAAGTCGCGTCTGATTCCCATTTCCGTCAAAGCAGAGACGAACCTGGACGAATGGTACCGGTGGATCGACGAGGTGTACGCGCGGTGGTCGAAGGCCGGCGCATAACCGTCCGCGGGCGCGTCCAGGGGGTCGGGTTCCGGCCGCACGTCGCGCGGCTTGCCCGGCGACTCGGCATCCGCGGCGGCGTGCAGAACACCATGGACGGGGTGCTGATTCGGGCGGAAGGGACACAAGAAGCCCTTGAGGCCTTCATCCGGGCCATTGTGGCGGAAGCGCCGAAGGCGGCGCGGATCGACGCCATGGAGGTGGCGCCGGATCGGCCGGAAGGGGCGCTCGATTTCCGGATTCTTCCGAGCCGCGCGGCGGGCCGCTCGACGTCCGTCATTCCCGTCGATACGGCGGTGTGCGAGGCGTGTCTGGCGGAGATGCGCGATCCTCACGACCGCCGCTACCGCTATCCGTTCATCACCTGCACCCAGTGCGGGCCGCGGTACACGGTGATCGAGGCCCTTCCGTACGATCGCGAGCAGACGGTGATGCGGGCTTTTTCGCTGTGCCCCGATTGCGCCCGCGAATACGGCGATGCAGAAGACCGCCGGTACCACGCGGAGACGATCGCCTGCCCGGCGTGCGGCCCCGCCGTCCGCCTGATCGACGCCGGAGGCCGGCCGATTCCGGGGGACCCGATCGCCCAGGCGAGCGCGCTCCTTCGGGCGGGGAAGATCGTCGCCGTCAAAGGCCTCGGCGGCTATCATCTGGCGTGCGACGCGACCCGGGAGGAGGCGGTCTTCGAACTTCGCCGGCGAAAAAGGCGGCCGCGGAAGCCGCTGGCCGTGATGGCCGCGTCCGTCGAGGCGGCGCGCGGCGCGGTCCGGCTTTCCCCCGAAGAAGAGGCGCTTCTTGCGTCGCCGGCGGCGCCGATCGTCGTCGCCGAGCGCCGGGACGGCGGGCCCCTTGCGCCGTCCGTCGCCCCGGGGCTCCGGACGGTCGGGGTGATGCTGCCGTATACGCCGCTTCATCATCTCCTCTTCGATGCGGGCGCGCCGGCGCTTTTGGTGATGACGAGCGCCAACCTTTCGGGCCTCCCGATTTTTTATCGTGATGAAGAGGCGCTGGAAGGATTGCGGGAGATCGCCGATGCCTTCCTCGTGCACGATCGGCCGATCGCCCATCCGCTGGACGATTCGGTCGTCCGCCTGGTGGGCGGGGACATCGATTTTCTCCGCCGCTCCCGGGGATACGTCCCGGATCCGCTCCCGAGCCCGTTTGACGTGGACGGCGTCGTCGGCCTCGGCGCTGAGGAGAACAATGCGTTTGCCTTCGGTCGGGGGACCCAGCTCTTTGTCGGCCCGCACATCGGCGACATGGAGACGGTGGAGGTCGAGGAACGGTACATCCGCGAGTTTGAACATTTTCACCGCTGGCTGGGCGTGGACCTTAACATCATCGCCATGGACCGCCATCCGCTGTTTGCCACGCGCCGGATCGCCGAGCGGCTGAAAGCGGCTTTTCCGGACGTCGAAATCGTCGAAGTCCAGCACCATCATGCGCATATGGCGGCCTGCATGGGGGAAAACGGCCTTGAGGGCCCGGCCTTCGGCATCATCCTCGACGGAACGGGCTACGGCACGGACGGCGCCATCTGGGGCTTTGAGGTGCTGTACGGGTCGTACGACGGTTTCCGGCGCGTGGCCCATCTGCGCTATACCCCGCTCCCGGGCGGCGACAAGGCGGTGCGGGAGCCGTGGCGGAACGCTCTGGGGATGCTCGTCCGCCTTTTCGGCCGGGAGGAGGCACTGAGGCTGCTGGAAGCGCGCTTTCCGGAGCGGCGGACGGCGCTTCCGATCCTCGCTTCCCTGGTCGAGCGCCGGGAGCTCGTGGCCGAGGCCGGAACGTGCGGGCGGCTGTTCGATGCGGCAAGCGCCCTTCTCGGTCTCGCGGAAGTCGCCGGGTATGACGGCGAACCGGCGATTTTGCTCTCCGAGCGGGTGGACGCCGACGCCGAATACGCCCCGTATGCGTTCGCAATCGAAGAAGGCGATCCGATGGTCATCGATATGACGCCCATGCTTCGCGCGCTGCTTCACGAGTACGGCGAAGGGCGGCCGATAGAGGCGATCGCCGGCCGGTTCCACGCCACGATCGTCGCGAGCCTGGTGGAGGTGATCCGGCGGGCCCGGATGCGGCATCCGGCGTGGTCTCGGGACGTCGTGCTCTCCGGCGGGAGTTTCCACAACCCGTATTTGCGCGTCCATCTGCGCCGGGCGCTTCGCGCCCTCGGGATGAACGTCTACACCCACCGCCTGTTGCCGCCGGGCGACGGCGGCCTTGCGGCGGGGCAGATCTGGGTGGCCGCCCGGACCAAAAGGGCGCGATGAGGGCATGCGCAAGGTCAGAACAAGGAGGGAGAACGCTATGTGCGTCGGCGTACCGGGTAAAGTGATCGAGCGGGACGAATACACGGCGATCGTCGAAGTGATGGGGTCGCGCATGAAGGTCGGCATCATTCTCGTGCCCGACGTTCAGGTCGGCGACTATGTTCTCGTCCACGCGGGAAAAGCGCTTCAGATCGTCGATGAGGAATATGCCCGGGCGAGCGTGGAAGCGTGGGCGCTGATCGGCGAACTCCGCGAACAAGGCGTCCTCGAGGAGAGTGACCGCTGATGGACACGGCGGTGCGCTCGCCGCTTGCGGCGGCGCTGGCCCAAACGAAGGACCCGGTCCTCGCGCGGAGGCTCCTCGATCGGGTCAAGGACCTGGCCGAACGCTTCATCGCCCGGCACGGCCGGCCGGCGGCGATCATGGAGGTATGCGGATCGCATACCCACGCGCTGGCGGAAACCGGCGTTAAAGACGCCCTCCGCGGGGCGGTCCGGCTGATTTCCGGACCGGGTTGTCCGGTGTGCGTCACCGATCAGGCGGAGATCGACGCGATGATCGCCCTGGCCGAAGGACAGGGCCGCATCATCGCCACGTTCGGCGATATGCTGCGGGTTCCCGGGTCCAGAGGATCGCTCATGAAGGCGAAAGTGGAAAAAGGGGCGGACGTCCGCGTCGTGTACTCGCCTTCGGATGCCGTGCGGATCGCCGCCGAACATCCGGACCGAGAGGTCATTTTTTTGGGCGTCGGGTTCGAGACGACGATTCCCATCCTCGCCGCCGCCGTCGCCGAAGCCGAGGCGCTCGGACTTCGCAATTTTTCCCTGTGGATGTCGACGAACCTCGTCGAGCCGGTGATGCGCCATCTCCTGGAAAGCGGAGAAGTCCGCATCGACGGGTTTTTGCTCCCGGGGCACGTCGCGACGGTGATCGGACGGCAGGGCTTTTTGTTTCTCGCCGAGGAATACCGAAAGCCCGGCGTCATCGCCGGCTTTGAAGTGAACGAGCTTTTGAGTTCGCTCTACCTGCTTCTCGAGTTGCTCCTCGCCGGCCGCGCCGAGGTCCTGAACAATTACCCGAGCGTCGTCCGCGAGGACGGCAATCCGGCGGCGCGCCGCTTGATGGAACGCTATTTTGTCCCCGTCGACCAGCCGTGGCGGGAGATGGGGATCATCCCGCAAAGCGGAATGGACTTTCGGGAAGCATATGCCCGGTTTGACGCCAAGCGGAAGTTTCCCGTCCGGGTGGGCAAGCCGAAACCGACGGCCTGTCGCTGCGGGGAGGTCATTCGAGGGCTCATCGAGCCGGATGCGTGTCCCCTTTTCGGCCGCGCGTGCACGCCCGAACACGCCATCGGGCCCTGCATGGTCTCTTCGGAAGGGGCCTGCGCGGCGCATTACAAATACTTGCGCGCCTGATCGCCGCTCGCGCGGCCGGTATCGAACGGCCGAAGGCGCAAGAAAGGCGGTGGGTCGATGTCGAGCCAACAGGTGAGCCTCGAGCACGGCGAAGGGGGGGAGCTCAGCCATAAGCTCCTCCGGGAGGTGTTCGTCTCTCGTTTCGGTCATGCCGAAGAGAGCAAGTGGGACGCGGCCCGCCTGGCGGTGCCGGAAGGCCGGATCGCGCTCACGACCGATACGTTTACGCTGCAGCCGCTTTTTGTGAACGGATGCAACATCGGTAAGCTCGCCGTCGCCGGCACGGTGAACGATCTTACGGTGAGCGGCGCCGTCCCCCGCTATCTCACGGCGGGGTTTGTGATCGAGGAAGGGTTTCCCGTCCGGGATCTGGTGACGATCGTCGACGCCATGGCGGCCGAGGCCCAAAAAAGCGGCGTGCGCATCGTCGCCGGCGACACGAAGATCGTAAAGCGCGGCACGATCGGCGGCGTGATCATCAATACGGCGGGCGTCGGGGTGATCCCCCCGGAGTTCGACCTTCATCCGGAAGCGATGCGGGAAGGGGACGCCGTCATCGTCAGCGGCCCGATCGGGGACCATGCCGTGGCGGTGCTCGCGGCGCGGGGAGAGCTCGGGGTGATGACGGATCTTCCGAGCGATTGTACGTCGCTTTATCCGATGATCCGCCGGGTGCGGGAGACGGGGGCGGCGATTCGCTTCATGCGCGATCCGACGCGCGGCGGTCTGGCCACCGCGCTGGTCGAGATCGCCGAAGATTTCGGCGCAGAGATCGAGATCGAGCAGGAAGCGGTCCCCATCCGCCCGGAAGTGGAAGGGGTATGCGAGATACTCGGGTATGATCCGCTCTATTTCGCCAGCGAAGGGAAGGCCGTCCTGATCGTCGCCGAGGCCGACGCGCCGCGCGTGCTTCAAGCCTTGCGGGAGACCGAGGAAGGGAAAGAAGCGGCGGTGATCGGCCGTATCGTCGGCCGGGGCGAGGGCAAGGTCCTGCTGAAGAGCGCCCTCGGTTCGCGGCGCCGCGTGTTGAGGCTGCAAGGTATGCAGCTCCCGCGGATCTGTTAGCCGGAGATCCGGAGCCGGGGATCTGCAAGCCCGGGATTTCGGCGGGTTTCTTCCGGGCGCTCCGGCGGGCGCCTTCCCTCGAGGGGCGCCTTACTGAGCGGCGTGAAGGGGGATGCGGATGCATGCCGTAGACGTGGTCCGGAAAAAAGAGCGCGGAGAGACGCTTCAGGTCCACGAGATCCGCCGGATGGTCGAAGGGCTGGTGGACGGCACCCTGCCGGAAGCGGAGACGCGGGCGTTGATCCGGGCCGTATCCAGGCGCGGACTCAGCGAAGACGAAACGCTGGCCCTGGCGCGGGCCATCGCCGAGACGGGAGACACCTTGGACCTGTCTTCCGACCTGTCTTCCGTCCCCGGGGTGAAGGTGGGCAAGATCACGACGGGGGGCGTCGGGGACAAAACATCTTTGGTGGCGCTTCCGGCGGTGGCCGCGCTGGGCCTGCCGGTCGCCCACGTGTCTGCCCGCGGGCTCGGGCCGCATGCCGGGTCGGTCGACAAGCTCGCGGCGATCCCCGGCTTTCGGAGCGCCATCGGCCGGGAAGCGTTCCTCACGCAGGTGCAGGACATCGGCCTTGCCGTGATGGAAAAGCCGGCGTCGATGGCGCCGGCCGCCGACCGCCTGCTTGCGGTCGTCTACGACGCTTTCCTGGAGGAAATCGGTCGGACGTATGGCGCGGAGGGAACGGACGGTGCCGGGCGCAAACCGGATGCCGGTGCCGAGGGCAGCGCGCTCCTTCCGCCGGCGCTGGGCGTGGCCGTTTTCATGGGGCGCCTGCTCGCCGCTGGTTACGAGGCGCTCCTTGTGGACGTCAAGGTCGGCGCGGGGGCGCTCTTCCGTTCGGAAGAAGACGCCCGGTCGTTTGCCGAGCTTTGGGTCCGCTTAAGCCGGCGGCTCGGGAAAAAGGGCGCGGCCGTGATCGTCAATATGAACCAGCCCCACGGCCAGGAGGTCGGCACTGCGAATGAAGTGCGCGAAGCCGTGGAGGTCCTGATGGGCCGCGGCCCGGACGACGTCCTGGGGTTGAGCATGCGCCTGGGGGGCGAGATGCTTCTGCTTTCGGAAACGGCAAAGACCATTGAGGAAGCGGTCAACCGGGTCTATGAGGCGATCCGCTCCGGCGCGGCCCTGCTCAAATTCAAAGAGTGGGTGGAGCGTCAGGGGGCGGACGCGGCGTTTATCGATGAGCCGGCCCTCCTTCCGCAGCCGGAATATGAGGCCGTCATCGGCGCGCAGGCGGAAGGGGTGCTTCTTCCGGTCGATGCCGGCTTGGTCGGCGCGGCGCTCCTGCTCGCCGGCGGCGCTCGGCGTCGGTTGGATGCGCCGCTCGATCCCGCCTGCGGGGCGACCCTTTACTACAAAGAAAGCGAAAAAGTCTCCCGCGGCGAGGCGCTCGCGCGCCTCGTCGCCGGCCGCGACATCCCCGACGAAGCGGCGGAGATGCTCGCTTCGGCTTTTCGGATGACGGATCAAAACATCATGTACAGCCATACGGTCATCGATGTGGTCAAATGAGCGAAAGAGTCGACGAAGCGTCCAAAGGCCCGATGCGGCGGCATCGGGCCTTTTTTGCCGGGCGGGGCCGTCGGTTCCGAACGCGACCGTCGGCGATGAGGCAGGTTACGGCTTTTCGATGCGAAAGGCCAGACGAAGCGCCTGCGCCTCGTCCATCCCACGAAAAGCGGCACCGTAGGCAATCCGCTCGACGGCGTCGATGATGGCCAGCGCTTGGATCTCGGTGAGGCCGCGCAGCTTTTCGATAAGGGCGGCGCCGTCGACGCGGTACACCTCATCCAGCCGACGCTCCAGGATGGCCCCGCGGATGTTGGCCGCAAGCAGCGCGGCCGCATGGACAAGCGGCACTTCCGATGACACGCCTTTGTACGCTTCGTAAATGAGGCGGGCCTCAGGCTCCGTCAGGCCGACCTCGTCTAGGGCGCGCTGGTAAAGCTTGTACAATCGGCCGAGGTCGCGGCTTACGACGAGATGGCCGGGCCCGCGTTCTTCGACCTGGCGCAAGATCGCGGGCGTCAACTGGACGCCGGGCGCTTCGCGGGACACAGGATCACTCCTTTACGCTCACCGGAGACGGTCGAGACGATCGGCTTCGCTCGAACATCCCTGCCGACGAAGATCTTCATTCGATCCGATTCTCACAGGGAAGGATGGTCATAAGTCGATCATATGCGGGCAAACGGCGGGCGTCAAGCAAAAACTACGCGAATCTGGGGTATTCACAAAACGCTCACGGCGCATTCACAGGAAGATCATACCTTTGTATCAACATTGTGAAATACATCACCTGATCCTTGTCGCTCCATGATCGTGGCTTTATGATAAGGGTGCAACTACCCTACCCGGGAGGGTAATAACCTGCGGTTTCGGATCCGCCGTCTGAGCCTCGGGGATCGTCATTGCCGAGCCGCTTGCGAAAGGAGGAAAAGCCCATGACGAAAAACGCGCAAAAGCTCTCGATCGTGCTCGCGTCAGAGGAGCTGGAGAAAGTGCATGCCGCGTCGCTCATCGCCTCGGTCGCGGCGATGTCGGGGATGGAGGTTCACCTGTTCGTGACGATGAACGGGCTCGTCCCGTTCCTCAAATCGACGCAGGCGGAAGGGCGCTTCCGCACCGGGGTCGTCGGCGAAGCGCTGCGGGCAAAAGCGCAGCCGTTTACGGAGCTGATCGCGAACGGAAAGGAACTGGGGACGCTGAAGGTTTACGCTTGTGCCCTGGCGATGGACGTGATGAACTGGTCGAAGGCGGACCTGATCGACGTGTTCGATGACGTGATCGGCGTGAGCGCCTTTTTCAACATCGCCGCCGGCGGCGCGATCGTCACGATGTAATCGGCCGAGATCCATGATTCAGGAGGGATGGAAGATGGCGCAAGCGACGAAGACCATCGATGCTCGGGGATCGTTTTGCCCGGGACCGCTCATGGAGTTGATCAAAGCGACGCGCGCGGCGGAGGTCGGCGACGTGCTCGAAGTGCTTTCCAACGATGCCGGGTCGGCCAAAGACATCCCCGAATGGGCGAAGAAGATGGGCCATACGGTGCTGTACGTCGAAGAAGCCGAGGGATACTGGAAGATCGCGATCAAAAAAGAGCGCTGATGAAGTGCCCGATTGACGATCAGAGGGGGTGGCCATGGCCATGCGCATTGTCGTGCTCGGCGGCGGGACGGCCGGAACGACCGTGGCCAACCGACTGGCGCGGGCGCTTCGCCCGGAAATACGACGCGGCGCCGTCGAAGTGACGGTCGTCACCGATCGCGATCGACATTGGTATCAGCCCGGGTATTTGTTCGTCGTGTTCAACGAGCGGCCCCTTGAAGATTTCGTCCGCCCCGAGCGGGCGCTCCTTCTTCCGGACGTCGGCATGGTGGTGGATGCGATCACGCGCATCGATCTTGAGCGCAAACAACTGATCTCGCCGCACCGGCACTATCCGTATGACGTGCTCGTCATCGCCACCGGTTCCTATCCCGACTTTCAGAGCGTCCCCGGGTTGGCCGAGGTCACCTACAATTTTTATACGCCCGAAGGGGCCGAGCGGCTGCGCGATCGGTTGACGACGTGGACGGGCGGGCGCATCATGATCGTGCAGGACGTTCCGCATAAATGTCCGGCCGCTCCGGTCGAAGTGACGCTCATGTTGGACGATTATTTTCGCCGTCGACGACTGCGCGATCGGGTGGAGATCGTTTACACGTATCCGATCGGCCGGGTGCACGCCGCAGAACCGATTGCCGATTGGGCGAAACAACAGTTCGATGCCCGCGGCATCCGGTACGAAACGTTTTTCAACATGGAAGCGGTCGACCCGAAGCGGCAGGTCGTCTTGACCATGGACGGAGGCGAGCATCCTTTTGATCTTCTGATCTCGATCCCGGCGCACAAAGGCGCCGGGGTGATCCTAAACTCCGGCATCGGCGATGAGTCGGGCTTCATTCCGACCGATCGTCATACGCTCAAGATGATCGGCCAGGATGACGTCTATGTGCTCGGCGATGCGACGAACCTTCCGATCAGCAAGGCGGGGTCGACGGCCCACTATCAGGCGGAGGTGCTGGTGAAAAACCTCGTCGATCGCGTGCGCGGCCTTCCGGAGACGCACCTTTACAACGGAAAGGTGGCTTGCTTTTTGGAAAACAGTTTGGGGGACGCGAGTTTCATCACGTTCGACTACGACCGCCCCCCCAAACCGGCCGCGACGTCCGAGCTCCTCCACTGGTTCAAGGGGATGTATAACGACCTGTACTGGCTGACGGCCCGCGGTCTGATGTAGGGGGGAGAGATGTAGGGGGGAGAGGCGATGGAAGTCGAATGGACGAAGAAAGACGTCGAATGGACGGAGAAAGCAGTCGGCGCGCTTGAAAAGCTGGACGACTGGCTGACGGAAGAACGCCTCGCGCGGCTTGAGGCGCTCTTACGGCGGAGCGAGGAAGCGGCGCCGCTTCTCGATCGACTTCAGGCGATGCACGAGCGGGGCACACTCGATGCGCTCTTCGAGATTGCGGAATTTGTCGCCGTTGCCAAGTCGTCGATGACGCAACCGATGATCCAGGACGTGACGGGGCTTTTCGTGCGGGCGGCGATGGCGCTCGACGATGCGGTCTCGGCCGGCCTCATCGACGACCTCAAGGCGCTGGGCGAGGCGTACCGGACGGTCAAGTTGGGCAAAGAAACGCCTCCGGAGCCGAAGTCGACGCTCGCGCTGCTTCGGGCGCTTTCCGATCCCGAAGTCCGGTCGGCGCTCGGTTTTGGGCTCGCGCTTTTTAAGCACTGGGCGCGCGTGAGGCGCGAGCGGTCAGACGCCCAGGACCGAACAGGCGTACATGAGGCGGGCGTGTGAAGCGGATGATGCGGATCGACACAGATCCTGGCACAACGGCTCATGTCCTATTAAGGCGTCAATGAAATTGACGTATCGTCCGTCATTCCGTCTTGCCGTTTTGCCGAGGACGCCGTCTCGTCAATGGAACGCTCCTGCTTTTCATGGGCTTTCTTCCGTCTTCGCAGGCCCGCCTGGGCAGGGCCGGTGCATCAAGGGAAAAGGCATTGCCCTCGCTGCGCGGCTCCATATCAAGAAGTGTGATCAGCGGATCGCGGCCGGCGCTTTTGCCCGACGCTCGGTGAGGTCTGCTTCGTTTTTGCGAAGCGGCCGGCGGGGAAGACGGTGGCCGGCGCGTCAGACCGAGCGCGTGTCCATAGACGGTTTCATAGGCGGTCAGAGCCTCCTTGGGATGGGGTGTGGTGTTGGGGACGATCCCATGAGCGCTCTGACCGCCTTTTTCCTGCTTGAGCAACCACACTTTTTAGCTTAGAGCCTCGCTGCGCTTGACAAGGTCTTCGTGATACGGTATAGTGAAAACAATCCCGAGTCATGACACGTTTTATGGAGGTTGTGCTATGCATGTGCCGGACGGGCTTTTAAGCCCGCCTGTCGTGATCGGAACGAACGCCGTGAGTCTGGCGGTGCTCGCTCAAAGCGTGCGCGCGGTCAGACGGGACCTCGAACCGGAAAAACTCCCGGCCATGGGCGCCGCCGCCGCGTTTTTGTTTGCGGCTCAGATGGTCAATTTCCCGCTGCTCGGAGCGGCCACCTCGGGGCATCTCATCGGCGGCGCCTTTGCGGCGATCTTGTTTGGTTTTTATCCGGCAACGCTGATCATGGCCGTCATTCTCTTCCTGCAGGCGATTCTTTTTCAGGACGGCGGGATCACGGCGCTTGGACTGAACATCCTGGCGATGGGCATCGTCGCACCGCTGGTCGGGCGGGCCGTCTACGGCGGTCTGTCGCGTCTGCCGGATGCCGTGAGGGCCTTTGTCGCGTCCTGGCTGAGCGTGGAGGCGGGAGCCTTCATCATCGCCCTGATGCTCGGGCTGTCCGGTGTCGTTCCGTATGGGCCGGCCATCGCGACGCTCCTTTTCTGGCATGCCTGGATCGGGATCGGGGAAGGGTTGATCACGGCCGTCATCTTGCCGTTTGCGCGCCGGTCCGCGTACCGGCTGGTCGATGAAGCCTAGCGAACGGCGCTTCGGACGTGGCGCCATGAAGCTCGCATCGGATGCATCGGATGAAGCGAGGGGCGTGTCGGGCCCTTGGGCTGAAGTAACGCGAAGCGTGCTGAAGTGGGAAGCGCCTCTCGGATGAAGGAATGACGGCGGGGAAGGACGATGAAAGGTGAAGCGCATCGCCGTGTGGCTGTTCATCGCGCTTATCGTCGGCGGAGGCTTATCTCTCTGGGCTTCGACGGATCCGGACGGGTTCGAACGGGCGGGCGAGGATCTCGGATATCTGGAACAGGAACGCGTGTGGTATCATGCGCCGTTTGCCGATTATCACGTGCCGGGTCTTCCCGCGTGGCTTTCGCAAAGCCTTGCGGGGATCGTCGGAGTGCTTCTGGCGTTCGCGCTGTTTTGGCTTATCGGCCGGTGGTTGGCGTCGCGGCCGACAAGGCCGGGCGGTTCGTTTCGCCGGTAGATAAAGCGATGACGGACTGGCGCAAAAGAGAGGGGTGTCCGTTCGCCGGTGCGACTTCGTCATCCGCCGCTGAAAGCGGCCTTTTTCTTTGTTTCGGCGTTTTTGGGGGCGTTGCTCGGGCGGCTTGAGTCGATCTTGGTGTCGGACGTGTACGGCCTCATCCTTCTGGCCGCGGCGGCGGTACCGCCGGCGCACGTGTGGCAGCGCCTGCGGTATGCGCTGTGGATCGTGCTTTTGATGTTTCTCTTTTTTCCGCTGATCGCTCCCACGCCAGGCGCGGGGCTCGTCCAGGCGGCGCGGTACGGCGGGCGGCTTCTGTTCATCGGCTTTATGCTGGCCTTCCTGTTTCACGAGCTCCCCCTCGACCATTTTTTTCGGGCGCTTCAGGCGCTGCGCGTGCCCGGCGTGATCGTCTGGCTCCTCCGTTTTACCGTCCGCTTCGGGGAACTGGCCAAAATCGAGGCTGCCCGGATGCGCATGGCCTTGCGCGCCCGCGGATATCGCGAACGGTCGTTCTTTTCGCTTTCCGCGTACCGCGCGCTGTCGCGCCTTTTGGGCGCGCTTTTGCTCCGGACGCTGGCGCGAAGCGAGCGGGTGACCGTTGCCCTCCGCGCGCGCGGTTTTACGGGCGACGAACGGTTGCCGCCTTTTCCGCCCGGTCCGCCGGGGGAGCGGTGGATCGCGGCACTTTGGCTTTTGCCCTTGCTCTTGCTCCTGGGGTGGGAGGGGCTCGTCCGTTGACGCGCTTGGGGGCGTTTGTTCGGTGGTGACCTTGGAGGCGTATCGCGGCCGGATTGATATCGTGAGCACTTGGGCGGTTTTTAGAAACAGCTCGTCCACGGCGGGCTCCGGCAGGTGTCCGTCCGTCGTCGGTCCGGGGCGCGTGCCGGCGATTCAGAGACGTGAAGGAGGCAGGCGATGTCCACACCGCTCTTTCAGCTGGACGGCGTTTGTTACCGGTACCGGCAGGGGGCGCCGTATGCGGTGGAGGCGCTCACGCTGACGATCGAGGCGGGGCAGCGGACGGCGATCGTCGGTGCCAACGGCTCGGGCAAATCGACGACGCTCATGTTGATGAAAGGGCTGTTTCGCCCGGAGTGCGGGAAGGTACGCTACCGCGGTCGGCCCGTCTACGAACGGTCCAAAGCGGACCGACGTGCGCCCGTTCTCCCTGAGGTCGGGATTGCGTTCCAGGAGCCTGATGATCAGCTCATCTCGCTTACGGTGTGGGAAGACGTGCTCTTTACGCCGCTTCAGCTCGGCCTTCCGCTCGAAGAGGCGGAAGAGCGAGCGCGCTGGGCCCTTTCGACGCTGTCCATTTCCCACCTGGCCGATCGGCCGCCGCATGCGTTAAGTTACGGGCAGAAGAAGCTCGTCGCCATCGCGGGGGTGCTCGCCGCCCGGCCAGAGACGATCCTGTTTGATGAGCCGACGGCTTTTCTCGATCCGGCCGGGAGGCGACGCATCCATGCGGTGCTTGAGACGCTCGGCGAACAGGGCGTCCAGCTCATCGTTGCCACCCACGACATGCAGTTCGTTGCCGACTGGGCCGACCGCGTTGTCGTGCTCAAGGAGGGCCGATTGCTCGGGCATTGGACCCCGGAGGCGTTTTTTGCCGACGGGGAAAAAGTCGAAGCGGCCTCCCTCGAGCGGCCGCCGGTGGCCGAGCTCATCGCCGATCTCTACGACGGCGATTCCGGGTCGCTTCCGATTCGCACCGACGCGGCCCGGGAATGGCTGCGCGCAAAGCTTTCCGCGTCCAAACGCACGTCGATCGAACCGTCCTGGTGAGCCGGCGGTGGTTGGGGGAAGCGGCGGCTTCTTTGGGCCGCGATGTCAGGGGGAAGGTGCCTCTTCGCAGCCCGCTCCTTTCCTTGTTGACAGCTTTGTGAAACATTTCACTTTCCGCTTGTGATGCCGTCTCCGGCGCTGTTATACTGGAGATGGAAAAAGACGAAAGGAGGGAAAGAAGATGGGATTTGACGAACGCTGGACGCGGGGCGTGGCGGCGGCGCAACCGGTCGCTCCCGTCGTCCTCTGGCTTCGGGAGAATTTTTACGCGTCCCTGGGGCTTTTCGTCATCCGGCTCTATCTGGGATGGACGTGGTTGATGGCAGGGGTGCATAAGCTGAGCGGCTTTGATGCGTCGGGCTACCTCAAGGGCGCTCTGGCGAAGGCCACCGGCGACCACCCCGACGTCCAGTGGTGGTGGGCCCGTTTTCTCGAGGGTTTCGCCATCCCCAATGTCGGGCTCTTCAATTTCCTTGTGCCGTGGGGGGAGGTGCTCGTCGGCATCGGACTGCTTCTTGGGTGTTTTACGACGGCAGCGGTCTTTTTTGGAGCGGTGATGAACTTCTCCTTCATGTTCAGTGGCACGGTGAGCACCAACCCGCAGATGATCCTGCTCAGCATCTTCCTCCTCATCGCCGGCGCCAACGCGGGACGCATCGGCCTCGACCGTTGGATCGTGCCGTACATCCGGGACGCCTGGGCGAAAGCGCGACGGAGCGGAAAAAGCGTTCCGGTCGGCAATTAAAGCGCTTTCGGGCGGGAGGCACGTTGGCCGGGACCGCGAATTGCCGGCTTGCCGGATGCCGCCGCGGCCGGTGGCGCACCGCGGTCGATGGCGGAGATCAAGGTTCGGAATCCGCGGACGCGTCGGCGCCTTCGGACGAAGCGCTCAACACCGGCGATCTCGCCCGTTCGCTTTTCCGCCGGGACGGGGGATGACGACGGGGAACGCCGTCGGAAAAGGCCGCGGTCGGAAACGGCGGGAAGGGGGCCTTGGACGACGCGTTTGAAAGCGCTTTATACGGGCGCCCGAAAGGGTGAAGGCGGCAGGACCGACCGCATCGGACGACCGCCGGGGTGAACGGCCGCCGGCGGTCGTCCGCGTGCGAAAACCGAGGACGGAAGAAGCGTGGTGGGGGCATCTTTAGCGCTGCGGGCGCATCTACTGGAGCGGGTCGAAGCCGAACAGCGGCAGATCGCCGCCCTCCTTCGATGTTCGTCCAAGAGACGATCGGTCGCCGTTCGGCTTGCTCGATGGGGCGGAATAATAACGCATCCATAATTTCCTTCGTGAACAATGCTCGGATCTTCTTCAGGAGAGAATACGTATGGCATCAACGGGTGCATTTGTTTAAGCAAGGGATCCTGAATACTCGTACTCCTTATAAAGAATCGGCGGCGAAAAAGGGATTTTTCCATTCCATAAGCACTGCATAATTGCATGATTCTTCATCTTCAAGATAGTTCGCGATCACTTTTACGGGCGTTCGGCCACAGCGAAGCAGGAAGGTGATCACCGGGTCCTTCAATTCCCCTTTGACGACCGCTTCGAGGTATTGTTCCGCGGTCATCTCCGCCGCTTTTTTATGATAGCCGGGCATTCTGCCTCCGCCCAGCAGCCGTTTAAGCCCTTTGTGAATCACGACGTCATACATGGAAAACATCAACCATTTTCCCAATCCTAATTTGCGATAGGCGGGGCGCACGGAAATGTCGACGACGTAAAGGGTATCCCCGTTGGGCCGATGGTTGCGAATATATCCGTTATCGGTGATCTCTTCCCATGTATGATCCGGATGATCGGGATCAAAGTCCACGATCATCCCCGTCATCGATCCCGCGATTTCACCGTTCACCTCCACGCACAAGGCGCCCTCCGGAAACAGCGTCACATGGTTTTTGAGCTGTTCCGTGTTCCACCATAACTCGGACGGGAACGGCGGAGGAAAGCTTTCCTGTTGAATGCGGATTAAATCCGGGAAGTCCCGTTCCGTATAATTTCGGATGACCGCCGGGACCGGCCGGTCCCGGTCAAAAACGTAAAATGTTTTCCGGTACAATTTTCTCTCTCCTTCAAACCGCGGGGTTTTTCACTTATGCCCAGTCCGGGTAGAGATCCGTCCGCCGGTCGCGCCATGTGGTGACGGACCCGCTTTGGCGAACTCGGTCTAACAGTTCCAAATCGAGGTCCGCGGTCACCACCATATCCTCATTGATTTCCCCCTCCGCCAGGATACCCCGGGGCGGAAACGGAATATCGTTGGGCGTGATCACCGCCGCTTGCCCAAAATTAGCCCGCATAAAGTCGACCGTGGGAAGGGAACCGACGGTCCCCGTCGTCACGACATAGACCTGGTTTTCAATCGTTCTCGCATGGCAGCTGTAACGGACCCGGTGGAATCCGTGCCGATCATCGGTACAGGACGGGCAGAAAATCACATCCGCGCCTTTGGCTCTGGCCATGCGAGCGATCTCGGGAAATTCGATGTCATAGCAGATTAAAATGGCGACCTTTCCTTTGTCGGTTTCAAACACTTGCAGGCTGTCGCCGGGCGTGATCGTCCATTCTTTCACTTCCGTCGGCGTGAGATGAAGCTTCGGTTGTTCCGCGATCCTTCCGTCCGGATAGAACAGATGCGCGACGTTGTATAACCGGCCCCCTTTGCGAACGACGTGGGTTCCTGCGATAATGTGCATCTTCGTCTCAATTGCCAAGGATGAAAACAAATCCCGATACTGCTCCGTGAAATCGGGCAAATCGTGGATGGTTAAGGCGTTCCCGCGTTCGTCACCGATGGACAGGAGTTGGGTTGTAAAAAATTCGGGGAACAAGACAAACTCGGCGCCGAATTCTGCGGCCGTTTTAATGTAATGCTCCACCTGTCTGGCGAAATCTTCAAATGACCGGATCGTATGCAGGTGATATTGGACCGCCGATACTCTCATTTTCATCCTTTAAGATCCTCCACGTGAGCGCATGCCGGTCGCCGGGACGGAAAAAACGCTTCATGATGCGCTTCTTTATTGGCGGGGAAACAAGTTATAATGGGCGACACGGTCATTATGAGGGATATGATCGGCATGCGCAAGGGGGTGCTTTTTTGTAACTGAGGATGCACACATAAACGAAGGTCAAACAGATCCGTGGAGGCGTTCAAGATCCCATGGGCGATCTGGAATTCAAAGCGGATCAATGCGGTCAATGATCCGGCTTAGCTTAGAGCCCCGGCCGACTTGCACCGCCGCCGCCCGCACGGTATACTACGCTTAAGCGCCGGATGAGCGGCGACGGCGATGGTTGCGCCGGATCGGATCCCTGGCGCGGGAATTCGATAAGGGAAAACGAAAAGAAACGAAAAGGCAAAAACGAACGCGATGACGGACCGAAGCGCGGCGCTCCGCCGCCCAGAGAGGGCCCTCCCGGCATCGCCGGTGGCTGCAAGGGGCCCCGGCGGGACCGCGCAGGCCAGTCCGGAGCGCAGGCGAAGTCCGGTTCGCCGTTGCGGCGGAAGCCGGGGCGTCGATCGGACGCCGGTGGACCCTGTTTGGACCGGACGCCGGTGGGCCCCGGTTTCGGCGGAGATCGATGCCGGTAAAGCCGGTGTCGGCCGAGTGTCGGCTCGGCGACGATCGCCGGTTTTCGTCCGGCGGGATCCATCGGTCCAGAGCCCCCGCTCGCCCGAGGACCGGAGGGAAGCCTGACGGCGGCGGCCGTTATTCGCCGAGAGCGGTTCGGAAGGCGAAGGGCGCGGCACACGGAGAAGGCGAAGCGCGCCGAAGGTCGGCGTGGCGGTGTCGGCCCGGCCGTGCGGCGGTGACCCGTCTCGCCCATTCCGGACAAGCAGGGTGGTACCGCGAGCGAGCGCTCGTCCCTGAGGGACGGGCGCTTTTATGGTGATAAAGATGAATTGGGGATAAAGAATTTGACAAAGAAGGGAGGAGCGGCCCGGCCGGCGACTCTGGCGCGCCGGGCCCGATCGAATGAAAGGTCAGGAGATCCGCGAAAAGTTCCTCTCGTTCTTCGAGGCCAAAGGCCACCTCGTCGTCCCGCCGGCTTCCCTGATCCCGGTCGACGATCCGAGCCTTCTTTTTATCAACTCCGGCGTGGCGACGCTCAAAAAGTACTTCGACGGCCGGGAGGCGCCGCCGAATCCACGGCTCGCGAACGTCCAGAAGTCGATCCGGACGAACGACATCGAAAACGTCGGCAAGACCGCCCGGCACCACACCTTCTTCGAGATGCTGGGGAATTTTTCGATCGGCGACTACTTCAAGCGAGAGGCGATCCGTTGGGCGTGGGAATTCCTCACCGACCGCCGGTGGATCGGCTTTGACCCGGACCGCCTGAGCGTGACGATTCACCCGGAAGACGACGAGGCGTACGCGATCTGGCGGCATGAGATCGGCCTTCCGGAGGAGCGGATCGTCCGGCTGGAGGGGAATTTCTGGGACATCGGGGAAGGGCCGTCAGGACCGAACAGCGAGATTTTCTACGATCGGGGGCCGGCGTTCGGCGACGATCCGAACGATCCGGAGCTATACCCCGGCGGGGAAAACGAGCGCTACCTCGAGATCTGGAACCTCGTCTTCTCCCAGTTCAACCACAATCCCGACGGGACGTACACGCCCCTTCCGAGCAAAAACATCGACACCGGCATGGGCCTCGAGCGGATGGCGTCGATCCTCCAGGACGGCGAGACGAACTTCGACACCGACCTCTTCCTCCCGATCATCCGCCGGACGGAAGCCCTCTCCGGCGTCCGGTACCGCTCGAGCCGGGAAGCGGACGTCGCCTTCCGCGTCATCGCCGACCACATCCGAGCCCTCACCTTCGCCATCGCCGACGGGGCGCTGCCGTCCAACGAAGGTCGGGGTTACGTCCTTCGGCGGCTCCTCCGGCGGGCGGTCCGCTACGGCCGGAAGCTCGGATTCGACACGCCGTTTTTGCACCGGCTGGTCGGCGCCGTCGAGGAGATCATGGGGGCGTTCTACCCCGAAATTCCGGCGCGGAAAAGTCACGTCGAAGACGTCATCCGGCGGGAAGAAGAGCGGTTTTACGAGCGGCTCGACGAGGGGATGCGCCTCATCGAGGAGACGATCGCCCGGGCGAAGCGGGAAGGTCGGTCGGCGCTGAGCGGCGAGGAGGCGTTCGTCCTCTACGACACGTACGGCTTTCCGCTCGACCTCACCGTCGACGTCGCCGCCGAACATGGCCTCGCCGTCGATCGAGAAGGCTTCGAACGGGAGATGGAGGTGCAGCGGGAGCGGGCCCGCCGCGCCCGGGCGGCGATCGATTCGATGCAGGTGCAGGGCGGCGAGCTCCGGACGTTCAACGCCGAAAGCCGCTTCGTCGGCTACGACGTCCTCGACGTACCGGCGGCGCGGGTGATCGGCCTCTTCCGGAACGACCGGCGGGTGCCGGCGCTCGAAGCCGGAGATGAAGGCCTCGTCTTCCTCGACGAGACGCCCTTTTACGCCGAAAGCGGCGGTCAGGTGGCCGACCGGGGGACGATCGAAGGCGACGGCGTCGTCCTCGACGTCCTCGACGTGACGAAGGCGCCTCACGGTCAGCACGCCCATCGGGTGCAGGTCCGAAGCGGCGCCGTCCGGGAAGGGGACGTCGTCCGGGCGACCGTCGATCCGGAGGCGCGGGCGGACGTGATCAAAAACCACACCGCGACCCACCTCCTCCATCAGGCGCTCCGGGACGTTCTCGGTCCCCACGTCGCCCAGGCCGGCTCCCTCGTCGCGCCGGACCGGCTCCGGTTCGACTTCTCTCATTACGGTCCGCTTACGCCGGAGGAGCTCCGGGCGATCGAGGCGAGGGTGAACGAACAGATCTGGGCGGCGCTTCCGGTCGACTGGTTCCTGAAACCGCTCGACGAGGCGAAAAAGATGGGCGCGATGGCGCTCTTCGGCGAGAAATACGGCGCGATCGTCCGCGTGGTGAAGGTCGGCGATTACAGCCTGGAACTCTGCGGGGGTTGCCACGTCCGGAACACGCAGGAGATCGGCCTCTTCGTCATCACCTTTGAAGGCGGGATCGGCGCCGGCGTCCGGCGGATCGAGGCGGTGACCGGCCGGCACGCTTATCGCTACGTCCGCGAGCGGCTTGATCTCCTCGCCCGGGCGGCCGACGCCCTTCGGGCGGAGCCGGCGGAGGTCCCGGCGAAGATCGACGCCCTCTGGCAGGAGCTCAAGGCCGCCCTGCGGGAAAGCGACCGGCTCAAAGACAAGCTCGCCACCCACGAAGCCCTCGCCCTCTGGGACCGGGCCCGAACGGTCGCCGGCATGACGGTGCTTGCGGCCAAAGTCGACGCCCCGGACATGGACGCCCTCCGAAAGACGATCGATGCCCTTCGGTCGAGCCCGAAAGGCCAGGCGGGGGCGGTCATCGTGCTCGGCGCGGCGGCGGAGGACAAGGCGCTTTTTGTCGCCGCCGTCTCACCGGACCTTGTGCAAAAAGGCGTGCATGCCGGGGAGATCGTCAAGCGCATCGCGGCGATCGCGGGCGGCGGCGGCGGCGGCCGACCGGAGATGGCCCAGGCCGGCGGAAAGCGGCCGGAAAAGGTCGATGAGGCCCTTCAGACCATCTTTACAATCCTTGGCTGAAGCGGTATGATACGGTTGAAGCGGTCAGGGGAGCGGGGAGGGACGGCCATGAACGACGAGACTCGGAAGTTCGACGCCGCGCCCGGCGGCGACCCCCAGTCGCCGCACGAAGTCCTCGTGGCCGTCTACCGGGCCTTGGAAGAAAAAGGCTATGACCCGATCCGCCAGCTCGTCGGTTACCTCATTTCCGGTGAACCGGCGTACATCCCGCGCCACAACAATGCCCGGGCGATCATCCGGAAAGTGCCGCGGGATGACTTGATCGAACATCTGCTCACGTATTACCTCGAGCGGGAAGGGTTGGGCGAGGCGCGTCGCTAGACGCCCGCCCTACATATTTTTTGCGCGGGGGAACACGTTAAAAGATGAGGATCATGGCCCTCGACGTCGGGACGAAGACGATCGGCGTGGCGCTGTCGGATCCGCTCGGAATCACCGCCCAGGCCCTCGAGACCGTCCGCCGGAGAGGCGGCGGCGAGTTCGACCGCCTGGCAGAGCTCATCGCGCGCCACGGCGTCGAAGCCGTCGTCGTCGGCCTGCCGAAAAACCTCGACAACACCCCGGGGAAAATGGCTGAGCAGGCCCGGGCGGTCGGGCGGCACATCGCCCGTCGGTTCGGCCTCCCGGTGATCTACTGGGATGAACGGCTCACGACGGTCGCCGCCGAGCGGGTGCTCCTCGAGGCGGATTTGAGCCGGAGGCGGCGGAAAGACGTCATCGACGCCCTGGCCGCTCAGTTCATTTTGCAACATTATCTCGATGCCCGCCGGGCACAAGGAGGTCCGCCGCAATGACCGATCACCGGGATGAACACGAGCACGTCCACGCGCACGGCCGCGATCACGCGCATGATCGTGGTCACGACCGCGCCCATGCCCATCTTCACGACCATGATCACGATCACGACCCCGAATTCGACCTCGACTTCGACGACATCGAAGAGAACATCATTTACATTGCCGACGAAGACGGCAACGAGCAGGCGTACGAGATCCTGACGGAGATCGACGACGAAGATTCCGGGAAGCGCTATATCCTCGTCTCGGCCCTCGACGACGGAGAAGACGACGGGGAGGAGGAAGCGGACGAGGTGCTCGCTTTCCGCTACGAAGAAGACGAAGAGGGCGGCATGACCCTTTACCCGATCGAGACGGATGAAGAGTGGGCCCTCGTCGAGGAGGCCTTCCAGACGCTTGTCGACGAAGGCCAAGTGTGACCCGGCGAAGCGCCGGAAGAAATCGAGCCGCCGGCGCCACGGCCGGATCGGCCGCCGGGCGGTCCGCGAGCAAGCGGCCGGGGGCCGCCGGTCGGCAGGCGTCGGATGAAGGGGGCGGGGAGACCGCCCTTTTTTTCGTGGGGGAGGAGAGGCAGGATGAAACGGCGCCGGGTGCTCTGGGGAGGGCTGGGCCTGATCGCCTTCGTCGCGGCCGGGATGGTCGCCGCTTTCGGGTGGGTGCGGGCGGAGTTGCGCCCGCTTCCGCCGGGGCCGGAGGTCGAGGTGACGGTGCCGGCGGGGGCGGACGTCCGCGCCATCGGCCGGGCGCTTCAGAAGGCCGGCCTCATCCGGAACGACATCGTCTTCTGGGCCTACGTCCGCCTGATGCGACCCGACGCGGCCGGTCGCCTTCAGGCGGGGGTGTACCGCTTCCGTCCGGGGATGACGCTTGAGGCGATCGTCGACGCCCTCGCCCGGGGGGACGTCTACCGGGAGACGGTGACGTTTACGATTCCGGAAGGGTTTACGGTGGAGGAGATCGCCGATCGGCTTCAGACGCTCGGCCTCGTCGATCGGGATGTCTTTTTAAGGGAAGTGAAGGAAGGCGACTTCGCGTTTCGCTATCTGGACCGAATTCCCGTCTCGCCGGAGCGCAAGTACCGTCTGGAGGGCTATCTCTTTCCCGACACGTACACAGTGGACAAAAACGCTTCGGCCCATGCCATCATCGAACGGATGCTTCGGCGTTTTGAGGAGATGTTTCCCGAAGCTTGGGCGGAACGGGCGGCGGTGCTCGGCCTTTCGGTCGATCAGGCGGTGACGCTCGCGTCGATCGTCGAACGGGAGGCGGTGCGGGACGATGAACGGGCCCGGATCGCCGGCGTCTTTTATAACCGCATCAAGGCCCGCTGGCGGCTCGAGTCGTGCGCCACGGTCGAATACGTCCTCGACGTGCATAAGGAGCGGCTTACGCTCGAAGACTTGAAGGTGAACGATCCGTACAACACCTACCTTCACGACGGCCTCCCGCCCGGGCCGATCGCCAACCCCGGGAAAAAGTCTCTCGAGGCGGTGCTCTGGCCGGAAGAACACGACTACTTTTTCTTCGTCGCCAAAAACGACGGGAGCGGCGGGCATTATTTCAGCAAAACGTACGAGGAACACCTGAGGCATAACGCCAAAAGCAGCGGAAATTTTTAATCCACTTGGGAGGTTTTAAGCCGCTTGACAGAAGGGGCGGGCAGATCTACAATAAAACGGAATCATTCCGATTCTGAGTGAGGCCGCCAAAAAGAGGGGGGCGCATCCCGGCGCGAAGCCCGACGTCCTGACGGAAAGGAGGGTGGGCGATGGGCGCCTTGTTCGAAAAGGAACGCGTTCTGGAGGCGGAAAACATCACCTTTCGGTATGAGGCGGAACCGGTGCTGAACCATGTCTCACTCACCCTGCACCGGGGAGAGCTTCTCGGCCTCGTCGGTCCGAACGGTTCCGGAAAGTCGACGCTGCTTAAGATCATCCTCGGGCTTTTGCCGCTTCAGGAAGGATCGGTTCGCTGGTTTGGAACGCCCATCGAGCGCTTCCGCGACTGGGGGCGGATCGGCTACGTCTCGCAAAAGGCGGCGAGCTTCAACACCGGCTTTCCGGCGACGGTGGAAGAAGTTGTCCGAATGGGGCTTACGGCGCGCCTCGGACTCTTTCGCCGGCCGGGACGGCGGGAGGCGGAGAAAGTGCTCGAAGCGCTCGATTTTGTCGGCATGGCGGATGTTCGTCACCGGCACATCGGCGCCCTCTCCGGCGGCCAGCAGCAGCGGGTGTTCATCGCCCGGGCGCTCGTCGGCGATCCGGACGTGCTCATCCTCGACGAACCGACGGTCGGCGTCGACGCCCGGTCGGAGGAGCGGTTCTACGCCCTTCTGGAAAAGCTCCACCGGGAGCGGGACCTGTCGATCATCCTCGTCTCTCACGACCTCGGCGTCGTCTCGGAGAAGATGGACACCATCGCCTGCCTCAACCACGAGCTCTTCTACCACGGGAGTGCCGCCGGCTTTCGCGCCGAGCGGGAGGCGATCGTCGGCCGGACGTACGGCCACGGGATGGCGATCCTCTCCCACGGCCACGCATCGGAGGCGCTTCGGGCCGGGGCGCGGGAGGAGGGGAGGGCGTGATGGGCGTATTGGGTGAGATGGTGGCGGCGTTCTGGACTTATCCGTTTTTGCGGCATGCGCTCCTGGCCGGTCTGATTGCCGGTTTCGTGGCCCCGCTCATCGGCGCGTTCGTCGTCGTCCGGCGCCTTTCGATCATCGCCGACGCGCTGGCGCACGTCATGCTGGCCGGCGTGGCCCTCGGCTATCTCCTGGGGGCGACGTATCCGGCCTTAAGCCGCTTTCCGGTTGTCGGCTACGGCACCGCCGTCGCCCTCATCGCGGCGCTCCTCATCGAACGGCTGCGGACGACATACCGTTCGTATTCTGAGCTTGCGATCCCGATCATCATGTCGACGGGGATCGGGCTCAGCATCGTTCTCATCGGCCTCGCCCGGGGGATCAACGTCGACCTCATCGGGCTTCTGTTCGGGAACATCTTGTCGGTCACCGCCGGCGACGTCCTTCGGATCGCCGCCCTCGCGCTCGTCGTCGTCGGGACGGTCGCTCTGTTTTATAAGGAGCTTCTCTTCCTTTCGTTCGACGAGGAGGCGGCCCGCGTCTCCGGCGTGCCGCATCGGGCGCTCAACTTCATCTTCAGCGCTCTCATCGCCCTCGTCATCAGCGTGGCGATGCAGGTGGTCGGGACCCTGCTCATCTCGGCCCTGATCACGCTGCCGGTGGCGGCGGCGCTCCGCCTCGCGAAAAGCTTTCGGGTTCTGATGCTCTTAAGCATCGTCTTCGCCGAGACGAGCGTCCTCGTCGGCTTGACGGCGTCGTACGCCTTTGACCTCGCCACCGGCGGGTCGATCGTCCTCGTCGCCGCCGGAATTCTTCTCGCCGTCCTCGCCGCCGAACGCCTGAGACTCGGTCATCGGCGGAGGGCCGGCGCCCTTCGCCGCCGGCCGATCGGCGTGGAGCGCGGTTCGGCGTCCGCCCGGCCGGATGAGGCCGGTCGGTCCGAGGAGTGCGGGCGCTCGGCGCCGCCCTCGCCGGCGCCGGCGAAGCGGATTTCCGCGCAACGTCTTCGCTGATGCCGTTGGGGGCCACCCAAGAAAGGGGGGAGAGTCGTGACGGTCGAAGAGGCGCTCCGCATCCTGGGAGAGAAGGGCTACAAGTCGACCGGCAAGCGGGAGGCGCTCCTTCGCCTCCTGGCCCGGGAAGATCGGTACCTCACCGCCAAAGAAGCCCTTCGCCTGATGCACCGGGACTATCCGGATTTAAGCTTTGATACGATCTACCGCAACCTGGCGCTCTTTCACGAGCTCGGCATCGTCCACATGACGGAGTTCGACGGCGAACGGCGCTACCGCCTCCGTTGTCCGATCGAGGGCCATCACCATCACCTGATCTGCCTTTCCTGCGGGACGACGCAGGAAATCCTGGCCTGTCCGCTCGACGCGATGTGGAGTCAGCCGGACGGCTTCATCATCGCCGGGCATAAATTTGAAGTCTACGGCTACTGCCGGTCGTGCGCCGAGGCGACGGCCCACTAGGCCGGTCGCCAGCCGACCCCCGCCCGGCAGAATCGGAAGGAAGTCCATCCCGGCCGTCCGGTCGGTCCGGTCTTTGAACGGAGGCCGTTGGGGGTGCTTTCAAAAACCGGAGGGGAGGGATCGCCGCACATGCGTTCGCCCAAAAGCACGCATGCCGTCTTATTCCGCTTGTCCCGGCTGCTGGTGCTTGTTGCGCTGGTGGCGTTCGTCGCCGCCGGATGCGGCACCGGCGCCGGGACGCCGAAAGAGGGCGCCGGAGAAGGAAAAACGAACGCGGCGGATGCGACGCCGAAGGCCGCGGCAAAGCCGATTCGCGCCGTGGCGACGATTTATCCCCTCTATGACCTCGTCAAGCAGATCGGCGGCGACGGCGTTCTGGTGGAGCAGCTCGTGCCGCCGGGGGCCGCGCCCCACGACTTTGAGCCGACGCCGGGAGACATTCGGAAGATCGCCGATGCGGACGTCTATTTTTACGTCGGGGCCGGTTTTGAACGCTGGCTCGATAAAGTGCGGGCCAACGTCGATCCCGCCAAGACGAAGCTCGTCGACGTGAGCGTCGGTCTGGATCTTTTGCCCGGCCATGCCCATGAGGACGGCGACGAGCTCGATCATGGGCACGGCGACGAAGCCGATGCCGCTCAAGGTTCCGGGCCCGCGCCCGGCGACGCCCACGGAATGGCTGCACCGGGCCAGGCGAGCGAGACGACCCAAGAGGCCGGCCATGATCAAAGCGACGAAACGCCGGCCGCAGCTCCGTCGTACGATCCGCACATCTGGCTCAGCATCGCCAACCTCAAGCAGATCGGCCGGACGATGGCCGCGGCGTTGGCGGACCTCCGGCCGGAGGACAAAGCGACGTTTGAGGCGAATTACGACGCCCTCGCCCGGACGCTCGACCGGATCGATCAGGCGTTTCGCGACGGGCTCAAAGCGGCGAAGACGCGGCAGTTCGTCGTCTCTCATCAGGCGTTCGGTTACCTCGCCCGAGATTACGGTCTGGAACAAATTTCCATCAGCGGGCTGATGAACGAAGATCCGACGCCGAAAGAGCTGCAGGCGATCATCGACGAGATCAAGGCCAAGGACATCCGCTACATCGGGTTTGAGTCGCTTACGGAAAACAAAATCGCCCGGCAGGTGCAAAAGGAAACGCAGGCCAGGGCGGTCGAGCTCTCCACGCTGGAGAACATCACGAAGGAACAGCTGGCCCGGGGCGTCCACCTTCAGGACCTCATCGAGCAGAATTTCGACACGCTCCTCGTCATGCTGGGCGCCCGAGAAGGCCGGTGAGCGCCGCGCCATTCGACTTGTATCGCGCCGATGGTTTCAACTCCGAGCGATTGAGCGGCATCGCTCGGTTTTTTTTTATGCTCGGTTTTTTTCATCGTTGAGCTTATCGAATCAGAGTTTCCCCCTAAGACAAAAAGCGGTCAAAATCGTTACCGGGTGTCTTGAATTAACAACGCTTTCACAGTATAATGGGGGTGACCGGTCATGGGGGTACCGGTACTTCCGGAGGGGGTATAGAGAAAAACGGAACGAGGAGGGGAACCGATGGGCAAGTGGGGCAAGGTGGCCCTTTTCCTCGCCATCGCCGGCCTGATCGTCGTCGGCTATGTCGGTTGGAAAGCGGTGGCCAGCTACCCGACGTCCAACGTGATGGCCCAGCTGGCGTCGATGCCCCCCGTGCCGAGCCTGGACGAAGTCCCGCCGGGGCCGGAAGGGGAGTCGATCAAGCGGGGCCATGAGTACTTTGTCAACACCGCCGCGGCGCTCCCGGAGTATGTCGGGAACAAACTCTCCTGTGCGAGCTGCCACGCCGACGGCGGCACGGGCCCGAGCCTCAATCTCGTCGGGATCCAGAACGTCTTCCCGCAGTACAACAGCCGTTCGGGGACGGACATCGTCCTCGAAGACCGCATTCAGCAGTGCTTCGAGCGGAGCATGAACGGCATTGCGCCGGATAAGGACAGCCAGGTCATGAAGGACATGGTCGCTTATCTGGAATTTATTTCTAAGAACGTTCCTAAGGATATGAAAAATCGGCCCTGGGTTCCGAAGCTGGCGCTGTCCGGTCCGCTCCCGACGCCGAACCTCGCCAACGGCGAGAAGCTCTACCAGCAGGCCTGCGCTGCGTGCCACGGCGTAAACGGCGAAGGGAGCGGCTTCGGTCCGACCCAGGGGCCGGCGCTCTGGGGCGACGATTCGTTTAACGTGGGCGCCGGGATGGCCCGCATCCGAACCGCGGCCGGCTTCATCCAGAAGTACATGCCGAAGATCGCCATGGGCACGAAGGCGCCGGGGACGCTCACGACCCAGGAGGCTGTCGACCTGGCGGCGTACATCCTGTCGCATCCGCGGCCGGACAAACCGCAGCCGGGTGCGAAGACGGTCAACGGCGCGCCGACGTGGGAGGTCGACTGGCCGAAGGCGGAGCAGCCGGACGACGTCGCCTACATCACTCAGGCGATGCGGGAAAAAGGCCTCGACAAAGGGCCGCTTCCGTGGTACACCGCCTACGCCGAGCGGATGATCCAGGCGGCGAAGGCCAAGGAAGCCGAGCAGAAGGCCGCCGAAACGCGGTGAGATGCTTGGGGGAGAAGCCTCCGTCCGCCCGGGGAAGCGGCCCGGGCGGACGGGGTTTCCAACCGCTGCGAAGAAGAACGTGCCGTAACCAAAGCCCCCTCTTTACCCTGGCTGGCATATTCGTCCATGAGTTGCGGAACGGACTGAAGGAGGGACGCGCATGGGACAGGATCTGCTGGGCTTTTACCCGCAGTGGTACGTGCCGAACTTCGGCAGCGGCTACGTCGTCGCGGCCATCGCTTCGACGCACGTTCTTTTCTCGCACATCTCCGTCGGGGCGTCATTTTTGCTCGCGTACTTGCTCTATAAGGCGTATAAGGGGAATCACGAGGAGATCTATGCGTATGTCAAGCGGTATTTTCTCGTCCTCCTTCTGACGTCGTATATCGTCGGATCGCTCACGGGGCCCGGGATCTGGTTCTCGACGACCGTCTCGAACCCCCGGGGGATCTCCGCCCTCATCCACAACTTCGTCTGGGCGTGGGCGGCGGAGTGGGTCTGGTTCGTCACGGAAGTAGCGCTTGTCTATATCATCTACTACATTTTTGATAAGATCGACCGTCGAACGCTCATGCACATCTCCTGGGTGTTCGCCGTCGTCTCCTGGGGGACGCTGCTTCTGATCGTCGGCATCCTTTCTTTCATGATGTCGCCGGGAAGCGAAAAGTGGTTCCACACCGGGAACATCATGGACTCGTTCTATAACCCGAACTACTTCCCGCAGGTGGCGGTCCGGACGTCCTTTACCGTGGCGCTGGCGGCCCTCATGGGGCTCGCGATCGCCACCCGCATGCGGGAGTCGAAGCTCCGCCAGGAGCTCGTCCGGGAGGTCTCTCTCATCGGCATCGGCGGCCTCCTTTTGGCCGGCATGTCGATGATCTGGTATCTCGAAACGCTGCCGGATCGGGCGAAGACCACGCTCGACTTTGCCATTCCGGAGGCGTTTAAAAACACGATTTTCATCTCGATCATTCTCGTCGCCCTCGTCTTCGCCTTCTTCTATGCGCTGCCGAAGGCAAACCGGTCGCTCGCTTTCCTCGCCCTTCTGATGGTCGTCGTCCTGGGACTGACGATCTTCCCGCAGGAGCGGATCCGGGAGTGGCTCCGGAAACCGTATATCGCCGGCGATTATCTGTACGTCAACCAGATTGTCGCCCGGGATGTTCCGGCCAAGGGCGTAAAAAGCGAGATTCCGTTCATCGACGAGCACGGCTTTTTGAAGGTCCATCCGTTCGTCCCGGCGAGCGCGAAGACGGTCACGCCGGGGAACATGCTCGAGGCCGGCCGGGCGATGGCGATGATCAGCTGCGCCCACTGCCACAGCCTCGATCCGGCGGGGCCGCGGCCGCTCGTGCAGAAGCTGGAACAGGTGTCGACACGGCCGGACGTGATCTATCAGTTCATCGAGCGGCGGCTTTCCGGCGATCCGCATCAAGGGGCGGCCCCGTACATGCCGCAAATTGCCGGAACGGATGAGGAGATTCGGGCGCTCGCGGCGTACCTCGCGGACATTACGAAGCAGTACGTCGAATCGAAGCGGGCGACGGAGCAGGCGGCCCGCTGAGGCGCCTGTTCCGGGGTCGCCCGGTGAGCGGACCGTCGGTTTCGCGGGTGGGATTTTGGCAAAAAGGAGGGCGTTGCGATGCCCGTCGATACGACCGAACTTCTGAACGTGCTCCGGTCGCCGAGCGGCATCGACTTTTACCCGGTCGTCATCCAGGTGCTGATGGTCCTCACGTGGGCCATGCACATGTTTTTCATCAACATCACGATCGGAAGCCTGCTGATGACGATTGTCGGGTATGTTCAGCGGGATCTGAAATGGCGGAAGCTCAGCCAGAAGACGATCAAGATCGCCATCATCTCCCTTTCGCTCGGTATCGTCTTCGGGGTGGCGCCGCTCCTCTTTACCCAGGTCATCTACGACAACCTCTGGTATACGGCGAACAACCTATCGGCCTGGCTGGTCATTCTGTTCGTCCCGATCGTGATCCTCGCCTACTACGCGGCGTACTTCTTCTACTTCCGGAACCGGGATCGGAGCCCGTCGTGGCTGGTCCTCTTCCCGCTCCTTTCGTTAGCCGGGATCCTTTACGCCGCGGCGGCGATGCACATTTTCTCGTATCAGGAGCTCTTCCCGGATAAGTGGGTCGACTGGTACACGAACGGCGGCACGACGATGAATACGAGCGGGTGGCACGTCTACGCCTTCAGCGTGCCGCGGTACCTGTTCTTCATCTTGCTTTCGCTGTTCGTCTTCGGGATTTACATGAAAGGATACGCCTGGTTCTTCTCCAAGCGGGAGGACATGGATCAGAGCTTTGTCGCCTGGTTTGGCCAGGTCGGGCAGAAGCTCGCCGCCGTGGCCGGCGCGCTCCTCGTCCTCGACGCGATCCTCTACAATGCGCTGCAGGGGACGCTCGGGCACCCGGTCATCTGGGGAACGGTCGGTTTCGTCGCCGTCGTCTGGGCGCTTCTTATGGCCTGGAGCCGGTCGTCGGCGGGCTGGGTGGCGCCGACGCTCGTCGGGCTCGCCTTCTTCTCCGACCTCGCCGTCGGCATCATGCGGGAAGCGATCCGCATGATCGAGCTGGCGAAGTTCAACCACACGATCTACGATTACCCGATGCACCTCAACATCTTCGGTCCGGTCCTCTTTTTCGGCACCCTCGGGGTGGGCATCGCGGTGTTTGCCTTTGTGCTCTACGTTCTGTACAAGGGCGGCCGCCGGGCCGGCGTATACGAGGCCAGCAAAGTCGAGACGGCCAACACCCTCTGGCGCTTTGCTTGGTTTACCGTCGTCATGTGGCTCGTCATCTTCTGGGGCACCGGGGTGATCGTGCTGGCGAATTTGAACAATTACTGATCTTTTCTGGGTGTGGAACGTCCACCCCATCATCCCGTTGCAACCTGGACCTCCTGTCGGAGCCGGCCGAAAGGCCGGTTTCTTTCTTTTGTACTTTTGTATTGACGGCCGCCGGGCGGCGGTGGTAAAATGAAAACGCAAACGATGAGAATGAATATCAATGATAAGGCGGTGGAGGCGATGTTCGCCTCGGATCGTCCGCACCCGCTTTCGGACGTACCGGTCGGGCAGACGGTGCGGGTGGAAGCGCTTTTGAACCTGTCGGCGCCGCTAAAAGCGCGGCTCACGGCGCTCGGCCTCGTCCCCGGAACGGAACTGGTCGTCGAGCGGCGCATGCCGTTTGGGGGACCCGTCGTCGTCCGCTTTGCAGACCAGCGGTTTGCCCTCCGGCGGACGGATGCCGGGGGCATCGTCGTCCGGGGGGAACCGAGATGCGAATTTTGCTGATCGGGCAGCCCAACACCGGGAAAACGACGCTGTTTAACCGGCTGACGGGGCTTCAGGCCGCGGTCGGAAACTGGAGCGGCGTCACGGTGGAAGAAACCGTCGGTCGGATCCGGCGGCTCGGGTATGCGCTCGTCGATCTTCCCGGCATCTACGATCTCGTGCCGATCTCGCACGATGAGGCGATCACCGTCCGGGCGCTCGCTTCCGGAGCGTACGACGGCATCCTCAACATCGTCGATGCATCGCAGCTTCGGCGGAACCTTCAGCTGACGCTGGCGCTTCTTTCGATCGAGCGGCCGATCGTCGTCGCCCTCAACATGGTCGATGTCGCCGAAGCCGAAGGGAAGGCCGTCGATCCCGAGGCGCTGGCCGATCGGCTGGGCGTGCCGGTCGTGCCGGTCGTCGCCCGGACGGGGGCGGGCTTAGACGCGCTCCTCGAGGTTCTGGACGAGACGATGGTCGGGAGGGCGTACGCCGGTCGTCCGGCCGGAGAAGAAAGGGAGGCGGCGTTTGCCGAGGCGGCCGCCGTGGGCGGCGAATCGGCCCATGTCTCCGGCGGGACGGCGGTTCTTCTGAAACGGTCGGATGCCCCGGTCCTGCGGCGCCGGCCCGAAATCGATGTTGGGCCAAAGCTCGAGGCGGCCCTTCAGGCGGTGGAGCCGGCCTTTTCGGACCCGACGCTTCGGCGCTTTCTCGCCGAGCGGTACCTTGAAGGCGTACCGGAGATCGTGAACGACGTCGAACGCCGTCGGCCGGCGCTCCGGTCGGTCCGGGAGCAGCTTGCGTCGGCGCTTCATGCCGGCGGAACGGAAAGCGTGCAGGCGGCCCTCGTCGAGCGGCGGTATGCGTGGATCGATGCGCTCATTCCGGCGGTGGTGCGACAGGCGGCACCGCGGCGCCGGCCGGCCAGCGAGCGGATCGACGACATCGTGACGCATCCGATGGTCGGCATCCCGCTTTTTATCGCTCTGATGCTCTTCATCTTTCAGTGGACGTTCGACTGGCTCGGGACGCCGCTTTCGGAGGCGCTGGATGCGTTTTTTTCCGGTCCGCTTACGGAGGCGGTCGGCCGCGGGCTGGAGGCGATCGGGGCGGCGCCGTTTTTCCGGGCCCTCATCGTCGAGGGGATCATCGCCGGCGTCGGCGCCGTGCTGGTGTTTGTGCCCCAGATTTTTATCCTGTTTTTCTTCATTTCGTTGCTGGAGGATTCGGGGTATCTCGCCCGGGTCGCGGTCTTGATGGACCGGTTGATGGACCGCTTCGGGTTGAGCGGCAAAGCGTTTATCCCGCTCATCATCGGCTTCGGCTGCAACGTCCCGGGGGTGATGGCCGCCCGGACGATCGAATCGTCCCGGGAGCGATGGGCGACCGCGCTCATCACGCCGTTCATGTCGTGTTCGGCGCGGCTCGTCGTGTACGCGCTGTTCGTCGGGGCGTTTTTCAGCCGGGGGCAGGGCCTCGTCATGCTGTCTTTGTATCTCGTCGGCATCGCGATGGCGCTCCTTACGGCGCGGCTCTTGACCCGCACGGTTCTTCGCGGGGCGCCGTCGATGTATCTGGTGGAGCTTCCGCCGTATCGCGTGCCGAACGTCCGGACGCTGCTTCGAGGCACGTGGGAAAAAGGCAAAGGATTCATCATCAAGGCCGGAACGTTCATCTTCGGCGGCAGCGTCGTCATCTGGCTGCTTGGCGCCGTCGGGCCGCACGGAACGGCGGCGTCGATCGAGGAAAGCGTGCTCGCCCTGCTCGGTCGGGCGCTTCAGCCGCTCTTTCAGCCGCTCGGCTTCGGCACCTGGCAGGCGGCGGTCGCCCTCATCACCGGTTTTCTGGCCAAGGAAGTCGTCGTCGCCACCCTCGGCATCGCGTTTTATGCCGGGGAGGGAACGGCGCTCACGGCGGCGCTCAAGTCGGCCTTTACGCCGCTTTCGGCCTACGCGTTTTTGGTGTTCGTCGCCCTGTACGTGCCGTGCCTGGCGACGACGGCGGCGCTCTTTCGGGAGGTGCCGAGGCGGCGGTGGACGGTGCTCATGATGGGGTATTCGTTTGCGCTGGCGTATGTCCTCGCGCTGGTCATCTATCAGGGGGGCCGGTTGCTCGGGATGGGCGGATGAACCGGCTTCGCGGATGGGCCGGTCCGACGGCCGGGCCAATCCGGCGGATGGCGCGTTCCCGGTCGGCGGCCGAGCGTGGGACGTGGGGGGGAAGGAGGCCGGCACGATGGCGTCCCTTGTGATCAACGGGCTTTTGGCCGTGCTCATCTTCGGTTACGCCGGGTTCACGCTCTACCGGGAGGTCCGACGTCGTCGACAGGGGACCTGCGAGGCGTGCGCGCTCCGGACGGCGTGTGACGGTCGAAGCTGCCGCATCGGCGGGGAGCCGGTGTCGTCCGGCGGCCTCTCGGCGCGCCAGACGGTCGCGCTTCAAACGGCCGCGCTTCGGCGCCGGAAGGACGAAGGCTCCGTTTTGGACCCGGACCGCTCGGACCGTCGCCGGCCGTAACCTCGAAGATGCGCGGACTGGCAAGCGCCTCTCCTTCCGGACATAGACTTTAAGACCAGGACCGGGAGGTGGGGCGTTTGTCGCTGCTGGGCCTTTTTGCCTATTTGCTTAAAGAAATCACCGTTCTCATCTCGCATCTGAAAAACAACGCTTTTCCTCAGCCGCTTTCCGAAGAGGAAGAGGCGGAGGCGCTCGAGCGGCTCCGGCAGGGCGACCCGAAAGCACGGGAAAAGCTGATCGTTCACAACCTCCGGCTGGTCGCGCATGTGGTGAAAAAATTTGATTTAAAAGATGAAGAGTACGACGAGCTGATCCAGATCGGCGCGTTCGGCCTCATCAAGGCGATCGACACGTTTCAGCCGGAAAAGGGGACGAAGCTGGCCACGTACGCCTCGAAGGTGGTGGAAAATGAAATTCTCATGTACCTTCGGGCGAAAAAAAAGTCCCGCCGGGACATCTCGCTCAGCGAGCCGGTGGGCGTAGACAAGGAAGGCAACGAAATTGCCCTCATCGACGTCCTGGCCGCCGACGACGTCGACGTGGACGAGAAGGTCGAACAGAGGATCGAACGGGAGCGGATTCGGCGGTATCTGCATCTTCTGGAGGATCGGGAGCAGGAGATCCTCACGCGACGGTTCGGCCTGGACGGCGGTCCGGAGACGACGCAGCGGGAGATCGCCCGCGCCCTCAACATTTCGCGCTCGTACGTCTCCCGGATCGAGAAGCGGGCGCTCAACAAGCTCTACCATGCGATCGCTCGGGAAAGCCGTCGGGGGCGGGCGGGTTCGGAGGAAAAGTGGGATCGGGAAACGGGAGAACGCCGGGAGGATGGGCCCGAAGGGGCGCCCTGATCGGAGGACCGTTCAGCGGCCGACGAGTTCGGCGTAGATCCGCTCCGCCCGGTGGACGTCGGCGGTTCCCTGGACGATCAGCCGACCGTCCCGAAAGAGGGTGAGGACGAGCCCCTCGTATTCAAGGCGGAGGAGGTGCTCCGTCTCTCGGAGTTGTCCGAGGGCGGCCCAGCGGCGGCGCACCGCGTCGAAATCGATCGTCCCGGGCGCTTTGACCTGGACGGCGTTCCGGCCGCAGAGAAAGCTTGCCGTAAGCTCTCCCCGGCGCTCGTCGAGGAATTCGAAGCGTCGCATTCCGCAGGCGGGGCAGTTCGGGTTTTTCGCCCGGGAGATGTCGATGGAGGCGTAGGCGTTTTCCCAGAGGTCGAGGTCGACGAGGGCGGTCGGAATCTTGTCTTCGGCGCCGACGAGCCATTTTAAAGCGGCGGCGGCTTCGAGGGAGGCGATGACGTCGACGACGGGGCCGATGATGCCGACCGTGTCACACGTCTCGCCGCCCTCCGGCGGTTCGGGGAGGAGGCAGCGGTAGCAGGGCGTCTTCGGAGGGCGGAAAAAGGCGTGCATGCCCCGAGCCCGGACGACGGCACCGTGCACCCATGGGATGCCGTATTTGACCGAGACGTCGTTGATGAGGTAGCGGACGTGAAAGTTGTCGGTGCCGTCGAGAATGAGGTCAACGTCGGTGAGGAGCGCCTCGGCATTTTCCGCCGAGAGATGATCGACGACCGCCTCGACGGCGATGGTGCGATTGATCGCCGTGAGCTTTTCCCGGGCGGCGATCGCCTTCGGCAGGAGGCCCTCGGCGTCGGCCTCGTCGAAGAGCATCTGCCGCTGGAGGTTGGAGCGCTCGACGAAGTCCCGGTCGATCAGGCGGATGAAGCCGACGCCGGCCCGGGCGAGATGGTTGGCGACGGCGGTGCCGAGGGCGCCGACGCCGACGACGGCGACGCGGGCCCGGGCCAGTTTTTTTTGGCCTTCGCGGCCGATGCCGGAAAAGAGGATCTGCCGGGAATACCGTTCCCACGGGTCATCGAAGTGAAGCCCCATTAGCTTCCCTCCCTGTTCAGAAGTATTGTAACACGTCGGGCGACCCGCAGAGGGCGACGTCGACCTCGGCTGGGCGGATCGGCGCCGGAAGGCCGGCAGAGGAATGAGCCCGGGGGATCGGAACACCGCCCCGGGGCTTGCGCTCTCGCCAAAATTGTGCGATGATAAGACTATCTTATGGAAGCGTCATCACCACGACGTCTCCGGCGCTCCGGCGCGTCGCGCCGGCGTCTTGCGGAGGGATGGACGATGAGCGGGATCGAGGGGGCCCGAGCGGTCGATCGCCGGGGACGACCGCTCCGGGATCTGAGGATCTCGGTGATCGATCGATGCAATTTTCGCTGTACGTACTGTATGCCGGCCGAGGTGTTTGGCCCGGGATATCCGTTCCTCCCGCCGTCGGCGCTTCTTTCGTTTGCGGAGCTTACGCGCCTCGTGCGGGCGTTCGTCGCCTTAGGCGTCGAGAAGGTGCGGATCACCGGCGGGGAGCCGCTCCTTCGGGCGGGGCTCGAACGGTGGATTGAAGATCTGGCGGCGATCCCGGAGATCCGGGATATTGCGCTCACGACCAACGGCGTGCTCCTCGCGAAAAAGGCGAAGGCGCTGAAGGCGGCCGGGCTTCGGCGGGTGAACGTGAGCTTAGATAGCCTCGATCCGGTCACGTTCGGTCGGATGAACGGCCGCGGGACCGCGCCGGACGTCGTCCTTCGCGGGATCGAGGCGGCCATAGATGCGGGCCTTCAGGTGAAGGTCAACATGGTCGTCAAGCGGGGCGAAAACGAACGGGACATCCTGCCGATGGCCCGCTATTTCAAGGCGCTCGGCGTGACGCTTCGCTTTATCGAATTCATGGACGTCGGCACCGCCAACGGCTGGGAGATGCGCGACGTCGTCCCGAGCCGGGAGATTCTCGAGCGGATCCATGCGGAAATGCCGCTTGAGCCCCTCGAACCGGCGTACTACGGCGAGGTGGCCAAACGGTACCGGTACAAGGACGGAACGGCGGAGGTCGGCTTCATCAGTTCGGTGACGCAGGCGTTTTGCAATACTTGCACACGAGCGCGGCTTTCGGCGGACGGAAAGCTGTACACATGCCTGTTTGCCGCCGACGGCTTTGACCTCCGGCGCCTTCTTCGGGAAGGGGCGGACGACGAAACGCTCCGGGCGGCGATCCGGTCGGTCTGGGCGGGCCGGACGGACCGCTATTCGGAGCTTCGGCTTCAGGCGACCGAAGCCGCTCAAAAGGCCGGCGCGGCCCGGAAAAAGATCGAGATGTTTTACATCGGCGGCTGAAACAGTCAAAACGCGGCCGACGGTCGGGTCGGGACGGCGTCGGACGGCTCATCGCCGTTGAAAAGGCGGCATCCGGCGGAAGGTGCCCTGCCGGGCCGTCCGGGCGCTTTCCGGCCTTCAGGACGGCGGCGCCGGCCCTCGTCGTCCCGGGTCCGGTCGGAGCTCGGCGTCAAGAGGAAGGCGGGTAAAAGCGCCGACGACTTCGACCGTCTGCAGAATGTTGACGAAGGCGTGCGGGTCGGCCTGGCGAATGAGGGATTTGATGAGCGGAAGTTCATAGCGCGTGGCGACGGTCATGAGGACCGTCTTTTTTTCTTTGGAGTAGGCGCCGATTCCTTCGAGGACGGTGATGCCGCGAACGATCTGCCGGAGGAGGGCTTCCCGGACGGCTTCGCCGCGGCCGGTCACGATGAGGAGGGTGAGTTTGATGTGGCGGGTGAAGATGACGTCGACGATCCGGCCTGAAACGTAGATCGACAGCATCGTATAGAGGGCCTGATCCCAGGAAAAAAGAAACCCGGCAACGAAAATGATCAGGGCGTTCGTTGCGCTCATCAGCATGCCCATCGGAAAGTCCATGCGACGGGCGATGAACATGCCGATGATGTCGAGGCCGCCGGTGGAGCCGGAAGCGGAAAAGATCATCCCGGTGGCGAGCCCGACGACGGCGCCGCCGAACACGCTCGAGAGGAGGGCGTCGGTGGCGATCGGTTCGACGGGGAGGACGTTCATCGCCAAAGCAGTGAGGACGACGGACAGAATGGTCCGAAGGATGAACAGGCGTCCGAGGGTGAAGAAGCCGAAGACGAACAGGGGGAGGTTCAGGAGGAAAATCAGCGTCCCCGGGTTCAGCGGGGTGAGAAGGCCGATCATCATCGCGATGCCGGAGACGCCGCCGCTTAACACCTTGTGCGGCAAGAGGAAAAAGTTGTATCCGACGGCGAGGACGACGGAGAAGACGGCGATGAGGCCGAGGTCGAGGGCGGCGCGGACCCGCCGGAAGGCATAAGACATCGAAAACCCCCTTTCGCTTGGGAAAAGGTACGGGCGGGTGGCCGGCGCGCGTTGTCGGAGAGCGTTTTTTTCGGTACAATGTGGACGATCGCGGTAAAGACCCGCGGGCCGCCGGGGTCGGTGGGCCCCGCGGGGCGCTTGAGGAGCGACAGAGGATGACGGAAAGGGCGGTACCGGGCCCCGGTTACTGGCTGTCCCGCCTCGTCCTCGGCCGGGAGGAGTCCCGGGACGATGCGCCGTATCCGGCGCTCAGGACGCGGTATTATCGGGAGCCAAAGCGCCGGACGTTCGAAGCGGCGAAGGTCCTCGTCGAGGCGGGCGTCTTCGGCCTTCGGCCGGTGCACGTCGACGGGGAACGGGGGGAGATCGTCGCCCTGCGGCGGACGCGGTGGGGGACGATCGACGTGACGCTCACCGTCTACGCGCTTCAGCCGTTTGAAAGCGCGGTGGACATGCTGACGGCCCGCCGGGGGGCCCTCGGCGACTTCGGTGCCGGCTATCGGTTGATTGCGGCGATGTTCCGCGCTTTAGACGGCCGCCTTCGGCCGGCGGAGCCACTGAGGTAGACGTGCTTCGGACATTGAGCCGGGTGATGCTCGGAGGCGGTTTTGGAAAAGGGAGATCGGCGTGAGCGAGGGAGAAAGCTCGTTGAGTCGGGACGTTCGGTCGTTGGTTCGACTTCCGCACGGCTTTTTGGAGGTCGTGCTGCTCCTTTTTTTCGTCGAATTTGTCCGCGGGGCGTTCATCTACGCGTACCTCCCCGTCTACGGGGGAGAGGTCCTCGGCCTGGACGTGGGAGTGATCGGCCTGGCGATCACGGCGCATTCGCTCGTCGATCTGTTCGGAAAAAGCCTCGCCGGCTTTCTCCTCGACCACCTGCCGATCCGGGTCGTCATCGGCGGAAGCATGACGCTGGCGCTCGTCGGGCTGATCGGCGCCATGCTGGTGCACGGGCCCGTCGGATTGATCGCGTCGGTCGCTCTCTTCGGCGTCGGCATTTCGCCGGTGTGGCTGGTCGGCATGAGCCGGGTGGAGGAGGGCGCCCGGAGCACCCAGATGGGGTTTCTGTACGCGTTCTGGCTTGTCGGCACCGGCCTGGGCATGATCTTAACGAATCTCGCCCTCGACCACAAGTTGGAACGGCCGATCTTCGGCATCTTCCTCCTCTGGGCGGCGGCAACGGTCTGGGGGTGGATGCTTCGCGGAGCGCCGGGCGGGGAGGGGCATTACCGGACGCCGTCGGTCCGGGCGCAGCTTGCGGCCCTTCGGCAGCAGGTGGTGGCGATGCGCCCTCTCGTTCCGGGGATGCTCCTTCCGACCCTTGCCGCCGGCATGCTCCTCCCGATTTTGCCGAATTTCGTCTCCCGGGAACTCGGCTTTTCGTACACCACCTACTCGTTCATGCTCATCGTCGGGGGGGCGTTGGCGTGGCTCGGCCTCGTGCCGATGGGCCGGCTGGCGGATCGTCACGGGAAAAAAGGGTTTCTCATCGGCGGATTTCTCGCGCTCGGGCTGGCGCTCCTGGCGGCACCGTCGTCCCGGTCGGTGGGGATGGCGGTGGCGCTGGCGGCAATTCTCGGCCTCGGGTATGCGACGATCCTGCCGGCGTGGAATGCGCTTCTGGCGCAGTACGTGCCGCGGGAGTATAAAGGAATCGGCTGGGGGCTTTTTTCCAGCATCGAAGGGATCGGCGTCCTGATCGGGCCGAGCGTCGGGGGGTTTCTGGCCTTACATACGTCGACGTCGTTTACGGTGCGGCTGGCCGGCTTGGCGCTTCTTGTCATCGCGTTTTATTACGCGGTGGCGCCGATTCGCTTCGAAGAGCGCTGAGGCGGGGGTTCTGAAACGCTTTTTTCGTCCCGCGGGCGGCGTTCCGGGAGGGGGCTCGGGATGGAAGAGCGGATTTGGCGGGTGCTTGTCTTTTACAGCGATTACGGCGACGGCCACCGGCATGCCGCTCAGGCGATCGCCGAAGGAATCCGGGCGCGCGACCCGGCGGTGGACGTGGTCGTGCATGATTTTATGCGAGAGACGCATCCTTTTTTGCATCCATTGATGCAGCGGGCGTTTCTCGGAGCGCTGAAGTTTTTTCCGAAGGTGTACCGGCTGGCCTACCGGCGGACGCAGGAGCAGACCGAAGCGCCGCTTCTCGACTGGCTGACGTCCCTGGGGGAAAAGCGGCTTTTGGAACACGTCGCCAAGACGAAACCCGACATCGTCGTCTCGACGCACCCCTTTGCCGCCCGAGGGATGGCGCATCTCGTGCGGGAAGGGTGGGTGGATGTGCCGGCGGTGACGGTGATCACCGACCACAGCGATCACCGGTACTGGCTGGCGGAGGGAACGAGCCTTTATCTTGTCGGGTCGGAGACGCTGAAGCGGCGGCTGGAGGAACTCGGCGTGCCGGAAAGCGAAGTGGCGGCGACGGGAATTCCGGTGAGCCTTCGCTTCGGGGAGGCGCCGTCCCGGACCGCTGCCCGGGCGCATCTCGGCCTTCCTGCCGCTCAGCCGGTGGTGATGGTCATGGGCGGCGGGTTCGGGCTTTTGCACGACGCGCTGAAGCTCCTCCGGGCGCTCCAGGCGACCGGGGCGGAGATCCTGCTCGTCGCCGGGCGGAACGAGCGGCTCAAGAAGGAAGTGGAACGACGGGTCCGCCGCGGCCGGCTCCGGGTGCGGGCATACGGCTATGTGGAACGCATCGAGCGGTTGATGGCCGCCGCGGATGTGCTCGTGACGAAGCCCGGCGGGCTCACGACGGCGGAAGCCCTCGCTCTGGGGCTGCCGATGGTGCTCTACAGCTCGCTTCCCGGCCAGGAAGAGGACAACGCCCGTTTTCTCGTAAGCGGCGGTGCGGCGGTGCGGGCCGAGACGCCGGAGGAAGCGGCGGCGGCGGTCGGTGCCCTGCTCGCGTCGCCGGAGCGCCTCGCGGCCCTTCGCCGGGCGGCGGCGGCCCTCGGCCGGCCGGAAGCGGCCCTGGAGGCGGCCGATAAGATCTTGCAGCTCATGCGGAACCCGCGGTCGGTTCCGGTTCGCCTGCGACCGCGGCGATCGGCGGCGAAGACACCGGTCCGACCGGCCGCGCCGTGGCCGGCGCCGGAGTGGCCGGCGCCGCAGCTTGAGGGGACGCCGCGGTTTGCGCATTAAGGCGGCGGTTTGCCCGTTTGAGCGGCGGTTTGCCCGTCGGGGCGGCGGGTCTTCCCGTTGGGGCTGCGGTTTGCCCCTCGGGATGAAGGAAAGGCCTCGGCCGATAGAGGCCAGAGGGTGCGAGGGAACGGCGGGAGAAAGCGAGGCAAAGGTCAGGAGCAGGCGATGCGAGGATGGCTTCGACCGGACTGGGTGGTCGATTCGTTTTTTGACCTCAAGCCGGAGGGGCTCCGTCGGGCGGGGATCCGGGGACTCATCGTCGATCTCGACAACACGCTCGTCCCCTGGAACAGCGCGGAAGAGACGGCGGAAGCGCTGGACGGCGTCCGGCGGCTGATCGATGCGGGCTTCCGCATCGTGATCGCTTCGAACAACCGCTCGCCCCGGGTCGGGCGGATCGCGGAGCGGCTCGGGGTGCGGGCGGTGTCGTTTGCGAAAAAGCCGCTTCCCCTCGGCCTTCGGCAGGCGTTTCGCTGGCTGGAGCTGCCGAAGGAGGCGGTGGCGGTCGTCGGGGATCAGCTTTTGACGGACGTCCTCGGGGGGAAGCTCCTCGGCGTGCGGACGATTCTCGTGCGGCCGCTCGTCGAGACGGACGGCTGGGCGACGCGGGTGAACCGCCTGATCGAGCGGCGGCTTTTGGGACGGAAGCCGTAGGCGGCGCGGCGGAAGGGGCCGCGTCCGGATGCGGCGTTTTTCGGCCGCCGGTCGAAGCGGGCGGATCTGGGCGAGGAAAAGAGGGACGGCCTTTGGAACGGGAAAACGAAACGGCGTCCGTCGAAGCCGGGAACACGGAAACGGTCCGGACGTGTCCCGGCTGCGGCGCGGTGCTTCAGAAGGACGATCCGAATCGGCAGGGGTATGTGCCGCCGGAACAGTGGGAGCGGAAGGCCCCCCTCTGTCTCCGGTGCCACCGGCTCCTCCATTACGGTGAAGTCGTGCCGGTGAAGCTGGAGGCGGACGAATACCGCCGGCAGGTGGAGGGCCTCGGAGCGACTCACGCGATCCTCCTCGTCGTCGATCTGTTCGACGTCGAGGGAAGCGTGCTGCCCGAGCTCCATCGCTTCGTCGGGACCCGCCGGGTGATCGTCGCGGCGAACAAGGTCGATCTTCTGCCGCAGGCGCACAATCCGGAGCGGATTCGGGCGTGGCTGATCGGTCGGCTCCGGGAGCGGGGGTATGACCCGGAGGAGGTCTTTCTCATCAGCGCAAAATCGGAGACGGGGCTTCCGGAGCTTTTTCGGCGTCTGGAGGCGGAAAGGCGGCCGGTGGCGGTTGTCGGAGCGGCGAACGTCGGGAAATCGTCGCTCTTAAACCGCCTCATCGTCCGCTACGGCGTGAAGGAGCGGGTGCGGCTCACGACGTCTCGCCTTCCGGGGACGACGCTCGCCCGGGTGACGATCGCCCTTCCGAACGGGAAGACGGTCGTCGACACGCCGGGGGTGCTACCGCCGGGGCGGCTTACGCCGCTTCTTTTGCCGGAGGAGCTGAAGATCGTCCTTCCCCGCCGGCGGATCGATCCGCGGATCTACCAGCTTCAGGCCGGGCAGACGCTGTTTTTGGGTGGCCTGGGCCGGGTCGATTTCGTCGAGGGGGAGCGGCAACCTTTCGTCCTCTACGTGTCGAACGAGCTGTACGTGCACCGGACGAAGCGGGAGCGGGCGGAGGCCGTCTACGCCGCCCATCGGGGGCGCCTTCTCCGGCCGCCGGCGGAGGGGCGGGTGCCGCCGCTTCCGGAGTGGCGCCGGCACCGGTTCGTGATCCGCCCGAAAGGCGCTCCGGAGAAGCGCGACCTCGACCTCGGCGGCATCGGTTGGGTCGTCTTAAACGGCGTGCCGGCGGTCGTCGACGTGTATCTCCCCCACGGCGTGGCGCCGGAGTTGCGGCCGGCGATGATCTAGGCCGCCTCGCGGGGCCCGCCGTGCTTAGGGCGTTCGATCGCGCCTGGGTCGGAATTCAGTTGGCCCCGGTCGGTGGTATGGCACGGACTGATGAGCCCCGTGAAGGATGCCCGCATCGTGCGGCGGATGGGGAAGGACGGGTGGCGGTACTACGTTCGGCGGGTTCTGGAAGGCGATGCTTTCCGAAAGCCGCCGGTTCCGGGTTCTGAAGCGATCGGCGGGATGGACCCCGGTCCGAGGCAAATCGCCTGGTTTGACGGCGAAGAAGCCGAGATCACTCCGCTCATCCCCCCGGCGCTGAAAGAACACCGGCGGGAACTTCGGCAACTTCACCGCAAGGCCGATCGCCGGCGCCGGGCGGCGAGTCCGGAAAACGACCTCCCGGACGGTCCAACCAACAGTTGCCTCTTTTCCTAATCAATGCTATTCTTAAGCCATGGGACGTGATTTGGGAAAAGGCGGGCAAAATCCGCTGCATCCGAACGCCTTCCGGCCAGAGGCGCTTCCCCAGGAGCGAAATTCTGCGCCTCCTCGGTGAAGCTCTGCCTTCCGGCCGCAGGGCGGTCCTCTACGCCCGCGTATCTTCGGCTAAACAGGCCGGAGCGGGTAACCTGGAACGCCAGAGGCAGCGCCTGGAGGAACACTGCCGGGCCAGGGGTTATGAAGTGGTCGCCGTCATCGCCGAACAGGGCTCCGGACTCAACGAAAAACGCAAAGGGTTGGCCCGGCTTTTCAAAATGGCCCGCAAAGGCCAGATGGACCTGACGGTCCACGCAGCAGGGCGTTTCGCCAAAGGGTGCGGGAGGCCATGACGGATGCGGATAAAGACAATGCGGATAAAGTCAAGAAAACCCGCCGACATGGTGACAATCCCGGGCCGGATATACCCGAATGAGACGGCAAAAGCCGAGCTCATTTTCTTCATGAGTCGATACCAGACGGCCCGGCGCACCGCCTACCAGGCGCTGAGGCGGGGAAAGAAGACGGGCGAAATTGTCAAGGACCTCTATCAGAAGTTCTTCCCCAACGCCCGCTGGTGCCAGTGGGCCGTGGAGGACGCAAAGGCCACCCTCGAGAGTCAGAAAGCGCAGGTTGACATGCACGTTTCGGACCTGGAGGCCAAGATCGAAAAGGCCGCGGAGAAGCTGGAGCGTACGAAGGACAAACGCCACCGCCGGGGCATCCAGATGCGGCTCGATCGGCTCCGGGCCAGACTCGCCTACTGGAAAGGTTTTCAGGACCGCGGTGAAGTTCCGCCCGCCGTCTTCGGCGGCAAGAAGAACCTGCTCAAGCTTCAGCGGGGAAAGCTCTCCCGGGAGAAGTGGCGGGAACTGAGATCAAACGCTTTCTACTCCGTGGGTCAGGCCAACCAGAAGGGACTGGAAGGTCAGCACGGCAATGCGAACACCGAGATCGTTCATGATCCGCTGACCGATTCCTTCCGGCTCAACGTATACATTCCTCCGATGCCGGGAAGTAAACACGGTCGTCGTAGGAAAGAAACGGATTGGGTCACCGTGCCGCTTGAGGTCCCGGCGAGGTATAGAACCCTTCTTCAGAAACACCTGGATGCCGGAGAGGCTTACACCGTTCGGGTCGTGCGGAAGGACGACCGATTCGACGGTTTCATCTCCTTTCCCCTGAAAAGCGATCCGCTCCCTGTCCCGGACAGAAGCCAAGCTCTGGCCGGGATCGATCTGAATCCGAACGTGGTGGCCGCCACCGTGGCCTTGCCGAACGGCAACTTTAAGGTTTCCCGCTGTTTCTGGAGCCCGGATCTGGTGCACGCCTCCCGCGAAAAGCGGGAGTGGATCGCCGGCAACCTGGCCAATGAAGTGGCCGACTGGCTCGCGTCCTTAGGCGTAAGGCAGGTGGCTCTGGAGGAACTGTTCTTCGCCCAGGACCACGATACCAACAAGGTATTCAATCGCATCACCCACAACTTCACCAAAAAGCTGCTTTTTACCCGTCTCATCGTCGCTTTAAGAAAACACGGCATCGCCGTATTTACCGTTCCCGCGGCCTACACTTCGCTCATCGGCTTTTTCAAATACGCCGAGACTTACGGACTGAACGCCCACCAGGCGGCGGCCCTGGTCATCGCCCGCCGGGCGCTGGGGTTCAAAGAGAAGGTGCCGAAGGGCTTGCTCCAGAAGCTTCTCGGACGTTCGCCCGGGGAAGGATGGACGCACGGGAAGCTCTGGGGAAAGCTCTACGGGATGTTTAAAGCGACCCGAAAGAAAATTGCCCGTTCCTTCAACATCAAGGGTTTCACCCCTTCCGTCTGGGTCGAAACGATCTTCGTTGAATCGGGTTAAGATTTCTTTCTTAAGCCCGCCGTTCTTCCCTGCCGGGAGCGGCCCGGGTTTCCGGCAACACCAGGGGGTGGGGGCAAAGGGGCGGCGGGTAGGCGGGGTCACTCCCCCTCCCGGTATGAGCCCGATGGCGAAGCGCCTGAGGGACGGAAAACGCCGGGAAGCGGTTCGGCAGCCGCAAACCCGACCGGGTCCTGTCGGGTTTTCTCCGCCAGGGGATGCCGGACCGGCCAGACGGCGGCGGAGGGAGCCGTCGGCAAAGGCGAAAGGCCTTTGTCTGCACAGCGAGTACCTGGTACAAAGCCGGAGATCGTTTAGCTTTGTATAGGGAAAGTTGACCTCGCGTCAAACCGGGGCCGAAATTTTGGCGCAAGACAGAGGCCCTTCTCAGGACCGAAGCGCGCATCACGCTCCGGGCTGGGAGCGTTCGTGAGGATTCTGACCCGCAAGGCTGAGAGGGGCGGCGGGTGGGTCTTGCCGTTCGACCCCGGAAAGCCGAAACTGTCGCGGTATTCGTTGATCGCGATCATGCCCTTCACGTGGACGAGGCTCAGAAAGCCTGGCCGGACGCGGGCCTGCGTCTTCTGGCGGCGTGGAGGGCGGCTGGACGGTCGGATTCAATATGAGTTTGCGTATTCAGACTCGTATAAGGAACAGGTAATTTAAGGAGGACTCAGGGATGCCGATCGAAACAATTTACATAAATTTCGCATATAAGCTTTGGGATTTTTGGGATATAGCGGGTCCGTTATCCTTGGTCGTCTATGCAATGGTGATGCTCCTTTCGATTTACGGTTGGAGAAAAGGGAAACCCGCATTGGTTTTTATAGGTTCAACGGTAGGTGCATCTATTTCACTTATTTTTATCTGGTCTATAGGAAAGTATTTAATAATTGCCCCGATTATCCTTGTTGTTCTTTTTTCTATTTATAGTTGGAGAAAAAAAGCGTCGTTATCCCTTTTTTTAAGCGCAATACTGAGTGTGTTAATTTCTTATTTCTTCTTTTGGTCCATAGGGAAATACATAGTCATAGTACCTATTTTACAGTTAATTGCAACAATCTATATCCTAATCATTAATGCTTTTGCAAAGTAGCCATTTGATCCAAATAATAACGGGTTTGCATGACAACAGACGACCCTTGAAGGCCGGTAAAAAAATCTTTGTTACGAAGGAAAACCGGACTCATGGATCGAATTCGTTCAATCTCCGCAAGCCAGCATCCCTTTCTCAAAGGAGATTAAAATCACATCCTGGCTCGTCAACAAAACGCTGCCGCGCCTTCTCGCCCTTTCGCGGAAGGCCCTCGGCATCCTCGTCGGGCCGCCGGCGCCGCTTTCGCCGGCGCTATTTCATTGCGGCGTCGACCCCGACGCTGAGGGACGGGGCGCGGCTCGGGCGAACGATCGAAGAAGGACGGCTCCACGGCGCCGCCGGCGCTTACGACCTGGTCGAGCTTGAGCCGCCGGTTGAGGCGGCGGTGCCCTCGGCCGCCGGTTCGGTTGGGGCCGCCGGTTCGGTTGGGGTCGACGGATCGGGGGGCCGTCCGGCCTGAAGAAACGGAGGCCGGGTTCAGGCGTCACCGGGGGGGCGCCGGTTCGGCGCCGGGGGCGTCGGGGCAAAACGGCGGACGTGCCAGCGGCCGTCGACGGTGAGGAGGACGACGAGGCCGCTTCGGCGGTCGCGCCGGGCGTAGGCTTCGAGCCAGGCGATGCCGTCCTTTGCGCCGAGGACGATCGGGATTTTGGCGAGCGCTTCCGCTTCGACGGGATCGGCGGCCAAGACGGTCGCCTGGAGGACGTCGCTTTCCGCGGGTCGCCCGGTGCTCGGGTCGATGAGGTGGTGCTTGGGACCGTCGGCCGTCCACCGGCGCCGGTGGACGCCGGACGTCGCGGCGGCGCCGCGCCTCAAGCGAAACGGACCGGGGGGCGGATCGCCGTCGAAATCGGCGGGCGGCTCGATCTCGACGGTCCAGGGGAGGTCGTCGGCGTCGTTCCAGACGACGAGGTCGCCGCCGGCGCTCAGGGCGCCGAGGCGGACGCCGGCGCGCCTGAGGCGGAAGGCGACCTCCCGCCCGACCCACCCTTTGGCGATGCCGCCGAGGTCGACGGCGACGTCCGGGCGCCGCTCGATGCGCCGGCGCCGGACGTCGAAGCGGAGGGGCGGCGCCTTCGGGTCGAATGAACCGGGCGCGGGGAGCCGTCCGCCCCTCGTTCGCGGCTCGGAAGCCGGAAACGGGGGCGCCGGCGGCTTGACCTCGCCCGGCGCTTCGCCGGTCGCCGGCGTTTTCGGGCGGCCCGGGGCGCCGGCGGAGGGCCGCATCGCGGGACGGTTTTCCGATCGGAGGGCGTCGAACGGCCGGTCGTAACCGGCGGCGAGAAGGGCCGGAAGGACGTAAGGAGAAAAAATCCCTTCCGTCCGGCGCCACCATCGATCCGCCGCCCAGAGGAGGCGAAAGGCGAGCGAAGAGACGGGCGTCCAGGAATGGCTTTGATTGAGGCGTCCGATGTCGCTCTCCGGCAAAAACCGGGAGAGGCGCCGCTCGGCGGTGCGAAAATATCGTTCGATCGTCGAAAAGATCGGGCGAGCGGATTCCGGGGCGACGAGCTCGTTCTCGGTGCCCATGGCCGCCCACCGGGCGGAAACCATCGGCTCCGCCCCTTCAGTCATGGCGCTTCGCCTCCCGGGAGGGCTCGTCCGGGCGCCAGATTTCGTCCGCTTCTTTTGTTCGTTCGTTTTCGTCTTTTTCGCTCGCGACTTTTTCGCTCGATGCGCGATCGCGTTGGTCGGATTCGGGCTTTTCGTCCGCGTCCGCCCCGGCCTTTTCGCGGTCCTTTTGTTCGCTCTCCCGTTCGTCTTCCCCGGCGGACCGGTCGGCCTCTTCCGGGCGCCAGACGGCGGATCCGACGATCGCCTCGCTCCCTGCCGGCGCTCCGCCCGGGAAAAGGGCCGCTTCTCCCGGAGCTCGCGCGGTGGGCTCCGGAGACGGAACGGGGGCGGGTGCGGCGGCGGGGGGCGCTTCGGAGGGGCTTTCGTTCGGCGGAGGCGGGGGGAGTACGGCGGTGCGGAAGGATGGAGCGTGCTGGACGGCGGCGAACAGGGCGATCGCCGCCGCGACGGCGATGCCGCCACCCAGCCAGCGGATGGGCGCCTTCATGACGCGGTCCTCCTTGATTTCACTTGGTTTCACCTGAATTGAGGGCTGGCGAAAGCCGGTCGGGGATGCAGGCGAAAGGAGCGATCGACGGCGGAACCTCTCCGTTCTCCGTACGTGCAGGACCACCGTCCGGACGACTTTGCGCATTGTTACGGCTGCGGCCGGAACAACGGCGCTTCGCTCGGCTTTCGCGCCCGCTGGGACGGCGAGGAAACCGTGACGGAGCATCCCTCCGCCCGGAACACCTCGCGCTTCCGGGTTTCGTCTACGGCGGCCTCATCGCTTCGCTGATCGACTGTCACAGCGGACGATCCGACCGGGGCGTAGCCGCGTCCGGCCCGATTACGACCGCTCGCCGCTTTCACCGGGCGCCGGCCGCGAGGGGGCCGGGGCCGGATCGGCCCGCGGCAGCCGAACCAGGATGCGGGTCCCCTGCCCCGGAGCGCTGTCGACGTCGATCGTGCCGCCGTGGTCCTGGACGATCGCCCGGACGATATTCATCCCGAGGCCGGATCCGCTTCCGGCGCTGGTGCCGCGGTAAAAGCGGTCGAAAAGCCGTTCCAGGGTCTCCCCGTCCATCCCGGGCCCGGTGTCCCTCACGGTGAGGACGACCGCCTCGGCCGTTTCGGCGAGGTCGACGTCGATGCGGCCCGGGGCGGGCGTGTATTTGATCGCGTTGTCGAGGAGGTTCCCGAAAAGCCGCATCAAATCGTCGCGATCGCCGAGGACCCACGCGCCGCCGGCGGGCGAAACCGCCGGCCGCGCGGCGTCGGGGGCGCTCGCCGTTTCGCGAACCTTTTCGCGAAAAACGAGCTCAAGGCCGCGGGCTTCCGCGAGCGGTCGGAAGCGGCGGATGGCTTCGCGGGCAAGCGTCCGAAGGTCGACCGGCCTCTTTTCCCTCGGCGCCTCCGTCTCCCGCCGGGCGAGCCAGAGAAGCCCGTCGGCCGTCCGCTGGAGCCGGGCCACTTCGTCGCCGAGGTCGCGGAAGACGTCCTGGTAAAACGGCGGCCAGTCGGGGCGAATTTCTTCCAGCACCTCCAGCACGGCGCCGATCACCGCAAGGGGCGTCCGAAGCTCGTGCGCCGCGTCGGCCGTAAAGCGCCGTTCCCGTTCCCGGGCGTCGAGGAGCGGCCGGAGGGCGAGGCCGGCGAGGACGGACCCGACCACCGCGCTCAGAAGCAGAGCGACGAGGGCCAGCCCCCCGGCCCGGCCTTTGAGTTCCCGCAGGAGGAAGTAGTAGTCGCTCGTCTCTTCGCCGACGATGAGCCAGCCGCCGAAGGCCGGGACGGCGAGGGCCGCGTAGACGGCCTGTGGCCGCTCAGCGGTCGGATAAAGGAGCCAGAGGAGCTGCCCGGCCGTCGGCGTCGCGGGAACGGTGCGAAGCACCCACGCGACGTCGGCGCCGCCGGCCGACGGGGCGGTCGGCTCCGGCGCGGCCGGAGACCCGGCCCCGAATTCCGGCCGGCGATCGTTCGCTGCCCGACTCCCTTCGCTTCCGGCCGCCTCCGGCGCGTCCCGGAGAGGGAGGCGGTCGGTCCAGAGATAGAAGTGATGCCGGAGCGCGCCGTAGTCCGTCGCCTCGGTCCGGACGTCGAAAGTCGGCTGTCCGCCGGTTTCGCGCCGGCGGTCGATCCAGTCGGCGGCGAGGCGGGCGAGTTCCGTCGTCTCGTGGCGGACGATCATCCGTTCGACGGCGATCGCGAGGAGGACGACGATCAGGAGGGCGACGGCGCCGACGACGCCGCCGAAGAGGAGGGCGAGCCGCAGGCGGCTTCGCGCCCAGGGCGACGGCCGGCGGCGGAGAAACGGGATGCGGTTTCGATCAGCGCCCATCGCGCGCCTCCCGCAGCCGGTAGCCGACGCCGCGGACGGTTTCGATGGCGGGCGCCTCTTCGCCCAGCGCTTCGAATTTTCTCCGGAGGCGGGCGAGGTACTGGTCGAGGACGTTCGGCGTCACGTCCTCGTTTCCCCACACGCGGGCAAAGAGTTCGTCCCGCGACACCGCCTCGCCGGGGCGGCGAGCGAGGGCGAGCACGATGTCCGCTTCCCGCGGCGTGAGATTCAGGGCGCGGCCTTTCCAGCGGACTGTTTTCGTCCGCCGGTCGATGGTAAGCTCGCCGATCGCCAGCCCGTCTCCTTCCCACCGGGGCGGCCGCCGGAGGAGGGCGTGAAGGCGGGCGGCGAGCTCCGCGAAGGCGAACGGCTTGACCAGGTAATCGTCGGCGCCCGCTTCCAGGCCCGTCACGCGGTCGTCGACGGCGTCCCGGGCGGTGAGCATGAGGATCGGCGGGGCAAAGCCGGCCTGCCGGAGCGACCGGAGGACGTCCAGGCCGCTTCGGCCGGGGAGGCGCCAGTCGAGGATGACGATGTCGAACGGCTCCGCCTGCGCCCAGGCCAGGGCTTCCTCGCCGTCTTTCGCCCACTCGACGCGGAAGCCGTGGTCGCGGGCGAGCTTGTGCACGATGAGCCGCCCGAGTTTTTCGTCGTCTTCAACGAGGAGCACCCGCATGGCTCACCTTCCTTTCCGTCGCGCGTTCCGGAGGACGCCCGCGTCCCTCGGCGCCGCGACGGGAGAGGGCGATGAGGAAAAGAAGCCCGACGATGCCGGCGGAGGCGCCGTAGAGGGCCGAAACCCACGGCGTATGGGCGTCGGTTCCGGCGAGAAGGCCGTGCAGGAGTGAAAGGACGTAAACCGGATAGGCGAGCCGGTGCAGGCGCCGGAAACGGGCGGCGCCGAGGCGGGCGGCCAGATCCGACGTGAGGAGGAGCGCCGCCAGTCCGTACAGGGCGAGGATGCCGAGCCCGTAGGCGACGTCCCGACCGCTTGCAAAAGACGGCAGAAAGAGGCTGAACCACGGAAACGCGACGAACGGGTCGACGATGAGGAAAAGGGCGTGGCCGAAGCCGAAGGCGAGGGCCAGCCACCCGGCCGTACGGTGGACGAGGGCGAGGACGGCTTTTGGGGGGCCGGCGAAGACCGGAAGCGCCGCGAGGAGGCCCGCGCTTACGGCGAGCGAAAGGAGAATAAAGGCGACGAGGCCGGAGGCGCGGATGATCTCCCACGTCGGCAGGGCGACGATCGCCGCCGCCAGCCGATCGACGAGAAAAATGAAAAGGCGGTCCACGACGTTCCTCCTTTCTGGCGGTCGGCGGTCCTCGGACGATCGCCCGGGCCGGCGGATCGGATTTTCCTCAACTTCCAATGAAGGCAGACGGCCCCCTCGGAGGAAAGCGGACGGCCGTCTAGGAGACGCGGGTGCGCACGGTGCGGGAGGCGTTCGGCGCAGGCGTTCGCGAGGGCGCGTCGGTCGGGGCCGCGCTGAGCGCAGGCCGGGGTGCGAGGCGATGAGAGCGGTCGTCCTCGTCGTCCTCATCGTCCTCGTCATGGTCGAAGATCCGGACGAGGGAGGTCGTCCGCCGGTCGGCCTCCGGCTGGGCGGAGGCGACCGGGATGGACGGCCCCCGCTCGCCGGCGTCGGCGGCCGGGGAAGGACCCGGGTCGTCCGAACTCGCCGTTTTTTCGCCCGTCGGCTCGCCTTTTCCGCCCGTCGGCTCGCCGTAAGCGGCGATCGCGGCGAAGATCGCGACGAACAGAAGGAGCGATCCGCCGACGACGATCCGCCGAATGCGGGTCGAAAGGCGCATGGTTTTCCCTCCTCGGGACAAACTGGTGGTTTGGCTCGCCTAAAGTCTAATCGATCCGATCTGAACGCCGCCTGAAAAGCCGCTCGGCAAAAAAGCCGGCAAAAAAAGCCGCCGCATCGTCGGCGGCAGGGCCCTTCGATCCCCAACACGGGCGGCCGGTTCGGAGCGAGGAGGCGGAACGCCGGCCGATCCGCCAAAGCGGACGGCCGGTTCGGACCGAGTGAACAAAACACCGTCACGCGATCGCGAGCATGCGCTCGAGCGCCCGACGGGCCCGGGAGCGGACGGGTTCCGGCACCTCGACGGGATAGCGGAGTTCCCGGAGGGCTTCAAGCGTCGCTTCCAACGTGATCATTTGCATGTAAGGGCAGCGGCGGCATGAGAGGCGCAGAATTTCCTTATCCGGGTTTTCCGCGGCGATGTTGTCGCCCATGGCGCACTCGGTGAGAAGTATCACCCGCCGGGCGGGATGTTCGCGGACGAAGCGGATCATCGCCGCGGTGCTGCCGGAAAAATCGGCGGCGGCGACGACGTCCGGCGGGCATTCCGGATGGGCGAGGACGACGACGTCCGGGAACTGCCGCCGCGCGGCGGTGACGTCCTCCACGGAGAATTGTTCATGCACGATGCAGCGGCCGGTCCAGGCGACGATCGTTTTGTCCGGAACCTCCCGGGCGACGTTGGCGGCGAGGTACTGATCGGGGATGAAGATGACCGTCTCGGCGTCGAGGGAGGCGACGATGCGGGCGGCGTTGGAGGAGGTGCAGCAGATCTCGCTTTCCGCCTTGACTTCGGCGGACGTATTGACGTAGGCGACGACCGGCGCTCCGGGGTAGGCCGCCTTGAGTCGCCGGACGTCGTCGGCGGTCAGGCTTTCGGCAAGAGAGCAGCCGGCCCCGAGGGCGGGGATGAGGACGGTTTTGTCGGGGTTTAAGATTTTGGCCGTTTCGGCCATGAAGTGAACGCCGAGGAAGACGATGATCGGCCGGTCCGTCTCCGCCGCCCGCCGGGCGAGCTCGAGGGAATCGCCGACGAGGTCGGCGACGGCGTGATAGAGGGCCGGTTCCATGTAGTTGTGTCCGAGGATGAGGGCGTTTTTTTCTTTTTTCAGGCGGTTGATCTCGTAGGCGAGTTCCGCCTTCAGAAAAAGCTCGGCGTCCGGATAGACGTCCGCGAGGCGGCGCTTCAGCTGTTCGTACAGCGCGGCGACGCTTTCCGCTTCGATCGCCATCTTCCGTTCCTCCCGGACCGAACGGCCGCCTCCGGGCGGCCGCCCGCGATGATCGGATGGAATTCATCATTCCAGGTCAAAAGCGATGTCGAGCGCACGGACCGAATGGGTCAGCCAGCCCAGGGAGATGAGATCGACCCCCGTTTCGGCGACGGCCCGGACGTTCTCCGGCGTGATGCCGCCGGACGCCTCGACGATCACCCGCCGCCCGGCGCGCCGGACCGCTTCCCGCATTTCGGACAGCGTCATGTTGTCCAAAAGGACGGCGGTGACGCCGGCGGCGACCGCTTCGTCGACGTCTTCCGGCCGCTCCACTTCCACCTCGATCGGCACGAAGGGGCCGACGTGCCGGCGGACCCGGGCCACCGCCTCCCGGATCGAGCCGGCGACGGCGAGGTGGTTGTCCTTGATGAGGACGGCGTCGTCGAGGCCGAAGCGGTGATTGGCGCCGCCGCCGACGCGAACGGCGTATTTGTCGAGCACCCGGAGAAGCGGCATCGTCTTTCGGGTGTCGACGATCCGGACCGGGAGATCGGCGACCTTTCGCACGATCTCCCGCGTGGCGGTGGCGATGCCGGAGAGGCGCATGAGGAGGTTTAAGGCCACCCGCTCGCCGGAAAGGAGCGCCCGGCCGCGGCCGGTGACCCGCATGAGCGCGGTGCCGGATTCGACGTCGTCGCCATCTTTGACCCACAGGGTCGTCTGAACGTCGGGATCGAGCAAAGCCAGCGCCCGAGCGGCGACCGAAAGGCCGGCGATCCGGCCGGACGTTCGGGCGACGAACACGCCGGTGAGCCGGACGTCCGGCGGCACGATCGCGTCGGTCGTCCGGTCGCCCCGGCCGATGTCTTCGGCGAGCGCCCGGCGGAGGAGGTCATCGACGAGCCACGGATCCATCATGCCCCAGCCCCTTTCGCTGCGTTTGAACGGCTGGCCGGTCGGAAACGGTCGGTCCGATCCGGAGTGAAAACCGGCCTCACCGGTTTACCCGGAACCGGATCGGACGTCTTCCAGCACGAGACGGGCGGCGGAGGCGGCGAGAGCGTCAAAGACGGCCTCCGGCGGGAGCGCCTCGGCGAGGGTTGACAGCGCCTGAAGGGCCCGTTCGACCGCCTCCGGGGTTCGGGCAAGGCCGGCGCCGGCGTCCAGAATCGCCCCGAGGGCGGCCAGGGTCTCCGGCGCCGGGGTGAGGCGCACCCGACCGGCGTCGAGGCGCCCGAGCGCCTTGGCGGCGGCCGCCTCCGCCGCCCGCCGTTCGGCCAAAGAGAGCGGCGGTTCGTCCAGAGCCGCTTCCGCCGCCCAGCCGCCGAAGGCCGCCGCTTCGAGAAGACCGTTGCTCGCCAGGCGGTTGTGGCCGTGAAGGCCGGTCCAGGCGACCTCGCCGGCCGCGTACAGCCGCGGCACCGTGGTCCGGCCGGAGGCGTCCGTCACGATCCCGCCCATCGTAAAATGCGCCGCCGGAACGACGGGGACCGGCGTCCGGTCGGGGTCAAACCCTCGCGATCGAAGGGCGATGTCGATGGTCGGAAAACGGTCGGCGAGCCTCCGCACCGGCCGGAGGTCGAGCCAGACGCCGCCGGTTCGCCGTCGCTCCCAAAAGACCGCTCGGGCGACGACGTCTCGCGGCGCGAGCTCCGCCGCCGGATCGTAGCGGGGCATGAACCGTTCGCCGAAGGCGTTTAAAAGCCGGGCGCCTTCCCCCCGAAGGGCTTCCGTGAGCAGGGGAAGCGGTCGCTCCGGGACGTCCAGCGCCGTCGGATGAAACTGAATCCGCCCGAGGTCTCGCACCGTGGCGCCGACGCCGGCGGCCAGCGCGATGCCCTCGCCAAACGCTTCCGGTGGGTGGGTCGTCCGGCCGAACAGGGCGGTGACCCCGCCGGTCGCGAGGAGCGTCGCCCGAGCCCGGACGACGAGCGGGCGCACGGTTCGGGCGCCGGTGCCTTCGCCTGAGCCGGCGGAGCCGTCGGCCCGGAGGGCCACGGCGCCCAGGACGGAGGAGCCGTCATCGAGGAGCGCGAAGGCGGCCGTCCGCTCGAAGACGGAGACGGTCGCGGAGGACCGCACCCGGACGGCCAGCGTGTCGACGATCGCCCGACCGGTCGCGGCGCCGCCGGCGTGGACGATCCGCCGGCGGGTGTGGCCGCCTTCGAGGCTGAGGTGAAAGGCGCCCGCCGTCGTTCGGGCGAAGGGGACGCCGTAGGCGGCGAGGCGCCGGACGATCTCCGGCGCTTCTTGGGTCACCCGCTCCACGATCCGCCGGTCGTTCGCGCCGCGGCCGGCCCGGACGGTGTCTTCGGCGTGCCGGGCCGGAGTGTCGTCCTCGCCGACGGCGGCGGCGAGGCCTCCCTGGGCGAACCGGCTTGCCGAAGCGCCGAGGGCGCCGCGGGTCAGGAGGATGATCCGGGCTGCCTTCGCCCGCTCGGCCGCCCGAAGGGCGGCCATGAGACCGGCGAGGCCGCTTCCTAGGATGAGGAGATCGGCGTCAAGCCGGTCGCCCTGAGCCAAGAAATCGTCCGGTGCGAAGAAGAAAGCGGCATCATGGTTCGCGTCGATCGGTCTCATGCCCGTATTATTACATGTGTCAAGACAAATGTCAACGCCGCGGACCGCTGCCGCCGGCTCCGGCGTCGAAACCACTCATCGAATCGAACCGAAGGGTGAAGCGCCGGAGAGGACCGGCCCAAGGGGCGATCCGCCGGATGCCCTATCATTGAACCGGAGGCTCCGAAGGCCGTTCGTCAAACGGCGGACGGCGGAGCCAAAGACAAACGACCGAGGGCGAGGATGCCGGATCCGGACGGGCGATCGGGCTCGCGCTGCTTCTCGTCGTCGCCGTCTTCGCCGCCGACGGCCGTCGTCAGAAACTGGCCGCCTTCCCTCGGCCGGCGGGTTTTATGTTATAATCGCGCTGTCCGGAGCGCCCCGGGCTCGTGCGCCCGATGGGCGTCGTTTTGCATGAACGTCTTTTGTCTCGCGGACGGGCCGGACCGCCCGGCAGGAACGGAGGGTTGGCGATGCCGACGGTCGCCTTTTACACGCTCGGCTGCAAGGTGAACGCTTACGAGACGGAAGCGATCTGGCGCCTCTTTGAACAGCGCGGCTACACCCGCGTCGACTTCGAGGACGAAGCCGACGTCTACGTCATCAACACGTGCACGGTGACGAACACCGGCGACCAGAAGAGCCGCAAGATCATCCGCCGGGCGGTGCGGAAAAACCCCGACGCCGTCGTCGCCGTGACCGGCTGCTACGCCCAGACGTCGCCGGCAGAGGTGCTCGCCATCCCCGGCGTCGATGTCGTCATCGGCACGACCGGCCGGAACCGGCTCCTCGAGTACATCGAGGAGGCCCGGCGGACCCGCCGTCCGGTAAACGCCGTGACGAACATCATGAAGGTCCGGGAATACGAAAACCTCACGGTGACGAAGTTCGCCGAGCGGACGCGGGCCTTTTTGAAGATCCAGGAAGGGTGCAATAATTTCTGTACTTTTTGCATCATCCCCTGGGCGAAAGGGCTTGCCCGGAGCCGGCGGCCGGAGGACGTGCTGGCGGAAGCCCGGGCGCTGGCGGAGGCCGGCTACCGGGAGATCGTCCTCACCGGCACCCACACCGGGGGATACGGCGAAGATCTCGACGGCTACCGGCTGTCGGACCTGCTTCGGGATCTGAGCCGCATCGATGGGATTGAGCGCATCCGCATCAGCTCCATCGAGGCGAGCCAGCTCACCGACGACGTCTTCGAAGCGATGGCGGCTTCGGAAAAGCTCTGCCGCCACTTTCACGTCCCGCTGCAGGCGGGCGACGACGCCGTCCTCCGGCGGATGCGCCGGAAGTACACGACGGGCGAATACGCCGCCCGCATCGAGCGGCTCCGGGAGATTTTTCCCGAAGCGGCCATCACGACCGACGTCATCGTCGGTTTTCCCGGCGAGACGGAGGCGATGTTTGAGGCCGGCGTCCGGTTCGTCGAACAGATCGGCTTCAGCGAACTCCACGTCTTCCCGTACTCCAAGCGGAGCGGTACCCCGGCGGCCCGCATGCCCGACCAGGTTCCGGAGCCGGAGAAAAAACGCCGCGTGCAGACGATGCTCGCCTTGAATGAACGGCTCAAAGCCGCCTACCGGAGAAAGTTCCTCGGCCGGGTGCTTTCGGTCCTGCCGGAAGCCCGGGAGGCGAAACCGCCGGCGGACGCCGACGCCGGAGAGGTCTGGCTCGCGGGTCTGACCGACAACTACCTCCGGGTGTCTTTCCCCGGCGATCCGTCTCTCATCGGCGAGCTCGTCCGGGTTCGCCTTGACGCCCTCGACGGGGAAGTCCTCCGCGGAACGCCGGTGCGCCTGCTTTCTCCGGTTGCCGGCGCCTGATCAGTTCCTAATCAGCGGAAGGTGGCGTTTCGTGGGCGGAGGATCGCCGTTTCGGCGGGGGTCCGGCGGGGAGACGGGTGGATGAGGGGCGAACCGAGAGCCGAGGCGAAAGGAAAGGAGGCGCGCGGTTGAACGATATCGCGGCCGGCGGTGTCGTCTACACCGTCGAAGGCGGGGCGCTCCGCCTTTTGTTCATCGACGACCGATTTGGCTATCTTTCTCTGCCCAAAGGGCACCCGGAGCCCGGGGAATCGCTGGAGCAAGCGGCGCTTCGGGAAATCGAAGAAGAGACGGGCATCCGGGGGCGCATCGTCGCCCCGCTCGGTGAGGTCGCGTACGCGTTCCAGAGCGGAGACGGCCAGACCGTTCACAAAACGGTCCATTACTATTTGATCGAAAAAACCGGCGGCACCCTCCGGGTGCAAGAAGAGGAAATCGCCGGCGTCCGCTGGATTCCGGCGGACGGCGCGCTCCCGGCGCAGGAAGCGGCCGGCTATCCGAACAACCGGCCGATCCTCGTCCGGGCCCTTCAGGCGCTCCGGCGGGAGATCGCCCGGCGGATCGACCATACGCTTCTCAAACCCGAAGCCACCAAGGACGACATCCTCCGCCTGGTCGAAGATGCCGTCCGGTACGGGTTTGCCGCCGTCTGCGTCCAGCCGTGGTGGGTGCCCCTCGTCGCCGACCGGCTCCGGGGGACCGGCATCCGGCCGTGCGCCGTCGTCGGCTTTCCCCTCGGCGGGACGCTCCCGGAGGCCAAGGCGTACGAGGCGTACCAGGCCGTCCGGGCCGGGGCCGAGGAGATCGACGTCGTCGTCAATCTCGGCGCCCTGAAATCCGGCGACGAAGACGGCGTCCGGCGGGATCTCGAGGCCGTCATCGAGGCGGCCAAACCCCAGGCGGCGGTCAAAGTCATCCTGGAGACGGCCCTCCTCACGGAAGAGGAAAAGCGCCGGGCCGCCGAATGGGCGGTCGCCGCGGGGGCCGACTTTGTGAAGACGTCCACCGGTTTTGGCCCCGGCGGGGCGACGGTGGAGGACGTGCGCCTCCTTCGCTCCGTCGTCGGCGATCGGGCCGGCGTCAAAGCGTCCGGCGGCATCCGGACGCTTTCGGCGGCGCTCGCCTTGCTGGAAGCCGGCGCCGACCGCCTCGGCACCTCGAGCGGTCCGGCGATCGTCCGGGAACTGCCGGCGCCGGAAGACGCGGCGTCCGATGAGAAGGCCGTCCCGTGAGCGGAAGGCGGCCGGTGCCGGTCCGTCCGCCGAAGCCGGCCCGGCCGCCGAGGCCGATGGACCGTCGAAGGCGGTCCGCTTGCCGAGGGCGGCCGCTCTGCCGGCGCCCGGCGCCGGGCGCATGTTTTACACAATTTTCCAAACGCGGAGGGATGACGGTGTTCCAAGAAGCGCGGGAAAACGTCGTCGAAGTGAAGGGGCCGAAGCCCCCGGCCGTCCGGCTGCTCGCCGTCCTCATCGGCATCGTGGCGGTGGCGGCGGGCCTTTTGGCCTTGTCGGTGACCACGGTGCCGGCGGGGCACAAAGGCGTCCTTCTTCAGTTCGGCGCCGTCCGGGGAGTTTGGGACGAAGGGCTGCACTTCAAAATCCCGTTTGCCCAGAACGTCGTCCTCATGGACGTCCGGGTGCAGAAGAGCGAAACCGACGCCGCCGCCTCGAGCAAGGACCTGCAGGTCGTCAAAAGCACCGTCGTCCTGAACTACCACATCGACCCGGAACGGGCGGCGGACGTCTACCAGCGCCTCGGCGTCGACTTCGCGTCCAAGGTCGTGAACCCCTCGGTGCAGGAAGTGTTCAAGGCGATCACCGCCCGCTACACCGCCGAAGAGCTCATCACCCTGCGGCAGAAGGTGAGCGAAGAGACGAAAGCGCTCCTCGCGGAACGGCTTCGGCCGTACGGCATCGTCGTCGACGGCTACAACATCGTCAACTTCGACTTCAGCGACGAGTTCAACAAGGCCGTCGAAGAAAAGCTGACCGCCGAGCAGAAGGCCCTGAAGGCCCAGCGGGACCTCGAACGGGTCAAGGTCGAGGCGCAGCAGAAAATCGAACAGGCCAAGGCGGAGGCCGAAGCCCTTCGCATCCAGCGGGAGCAGATCACGCCGGAGCTGCTTCGCCTCCGGGAGATCGAGGTCCAGCGCATGGCCGTCGAAAAATGGGACGGCAAGCTTCCGAACGTCACCGGCGGCGCCGTGCCGTTCCTTCCGCTGCCGGAGGGGCGCTGACCGTCGGCCGGGAACCGGCCCGCCGGGCGCCCCGCGGGCGGCGAAGCGGGGCGCCGCCCCGTCGCGTTTGGCAAAGCGGGCTTCCGGGCGTCCCGCGTCCGGCGCCCGTCCGCGTCGGCGGCGGTTCGTTCATGCGCGGGGTGGAAAGAGCCGCCGGTCGACGGCCCGAAGCAGGCGGGCGGCCGGGTTCATCAGAGGAAAAAAGGCCGCCGCCGAAAGGGCGTTGAACCAGAACTGCACCGCGGCGACGGCGGCCAGCGGCGACGGCGCCGTCGCCGCGGCCCGGGCCAGAAGATCGACCGCCGGCAAGAAAAGAACCGCTCCGACGGCGTTGACCGCGACGTGCCAGGCGGCTACGAGCCGCCCCTCTCGGGGGCTCAAGAGGCCGGCGGCGGCCGTGTCGAGGGTGGTGCCGACGTTGGCGCCGAGGAGAAAGGCCGTCGCCGCCTGAAGGTCGGCCTGACCGGCCGCGAGCCAGGCGGCGGAAAGACCGCCGGCGACGGTGCTGCTCTGGAGGATCGCCGTGAGGACGACGCCGGCGACGAACGCCCGAAGCGGATGCTCCGCCATGGCCGCCGTCACCGGCGCCCCCACGGCCGCCGCCGCCCGGCCGAGGGCCCGGAGGCCGAAAAGCGCGCCGAGCAGGCCGGCGAGGGCCGCTCCGATGGCCCGGGGCGTCCGGCGGGGAAGGAGGGCGAGCCCGCCGGCGAGCGCAAGAAGCGGCGCCCAGGCCCGATCGAGCGGCAGGGCGAAGACGCCGAGCGTCACGGCGGAACCGACGTTGGCGCCGAGGACCGCCGGCATCGCCGCCTCCAGGCGCAATAGCCCGGCGCCGGCGGCGCCGACGAGGAAGATCGTCGCCGCGCTGGAGCTTTGCAGCGCCGCCGTGACCGCCCCGCCGGCGATCAGCGCGGAAAGCGGCCGGCCGTCGAGGGCTTCGAGGCGCCGGGCCGCCCACGTGCCGGTGAGAGCCTGAAGCCCCCGCCGGAGGACGCTAAGGCCGAGCAGCAAAAGCCCCAAACCGGCGATCAGCCAGGCTCCGGTCTCGCGCACCCTTCCGCCTCCTCCCGTCGCATCCGGATCGCGCGGGCCGGGCCTGTCCCGCCCGCTGCCCGCCGGGCGTCGTCCGGGTCCCCCCGCTTTCCGCCGGCGCCGGGGTTTCCGCGGGTGCGGCCTGGAGCCGGAACGCGGCATCGTACCGGAAACGTCCGGCCCGCACGGCCCGCGTGACGCCCGTCCGGCGGGGCCGTTTCAGCTTACGCTCCGTCCCCCGAACGCTAGAACCGACCGGGGGCGGGCGCTCGGCTCGTCCGCCACGTCAAACGCCGACCGGACCTCCGGTCGGCGTTTGACCTCGAAGCGACGGGCATCACCGGCTTCGGCTTGCTTCGACCGCCGTCCGGATGGCGTTCAGATCGAACGGGTCGACCGCTTTCCCGGCGACCAAAAGGGCCGGCACCCCTTCCACGCCCCAGGCCCGGGCGAGCCGGAAGGCGTCTTCGATCCGGGGATCGTCCCGCTGGGCCGCCTCCATCACCGCCTCTTGGTCGATCGCCGGGTCGGCCGCTTCGGCCAGTTCCGCAAGCCGCGCCGGCGTCGCCCACGCCTCTTGGACCGGTCGCTGGGCCGCATACAATTTCTCGGCGTACGCCCAGAAGGCCTCCGGCTTTTGATCGAACACGAACAGGGCCGCCCGGGCCGCGCTGACCGCATCGCCGCCGAGAACGGGGAGGGGCACGTAAACGAGGCGGGCCTGTCCGCTTTCGATCCACTGCGCCTTCAGCCGGGGAAACACGGTCGTTTCAAAGTCCTTGCAGTGCGGGCATTTAAAGTCGGCAAACAGGACGAGTTCCACCGGGCGCTCCGCCCGCTTCCCGGCCGGAGGCTCAAGGGTCGGAAAGGCGGCGAGCAGGCGCTCCGCCTCTTTGGGCGACACGGCCTCCTTTTCCGTCTGCGACGCCGGACCGGCGGGGCCGGAGGCGCCGTCGGCCGGTCGATCGGTTCCCGCAGACGGTTCCCGATCGCCGGCTCCGGCGCACCCGGCCAGGGCGAGGAGGGCGGCGAGAAGGAGTGCCGCGATCGTTTTGGCGTGTCTCAACATGCATCCCCCTTTTCCATCACCGCGAAGTTTCCCGTCATCGCGAATATATCCGACCGCTTCCGCCCGATCAACGGGACGGCCGCTTTTCCGATCCATTTACATCGACCGGCATTTATGATACGATGGCCCGGAAGACTGGGCGTTCCCGGTGCATCGGGGTTCGCCGGGAGGGAGGGAGAACGATGCCGGAGATCCGGGTGCACGACCACGATTCGCTCGACAGCGCGCTCCGTCGGTTCAAAAAAGATCTGGCGAAGGCCGGTGTGCTGAAAGAGCTGAAAAAGCGCCGTCACTACGAAAAGCCGGGCGTCAAGCGCCGGAAGAAGGCGGAGGCGGCCCGTTCCCGGAAGCGTCGCGGCTGAGAACGCGGCGGCGGGGGCGCTCCCTCCCGACCGGCAGCCCCGGCCTTCGGCGGGCCGGGCGGCCCGGCCCGGTTTTCCGGTTCGCATTCCCCGGATTTGCCGAAAGCCGGATCGCTTTCATCCGGTTCATCGCCGACGAACGATCCGTCCGACGTCGACCGCCTGCAGCAGGGCTGCAGGCGGTTTTATTTTGCCGCCGGACGGCATAGAAGGACAGAAGAACGAGGGGAGGTTCGCCGTGGATGCGAAGGCTTAGGCGCTGGTTCGAGGCCGGCGTGCGGGTGGCCGAACTTCCGCCGGATGTCGTCCTCGACGTGCCCCGGGTCACGGCGATCGGAACGGTCCACCTCTATCTCGAAAACCACCGCGGGCTCGAAGCGTTTTCCGCCACGGAAATCCGATTTCGGACGGCAACGGGCCGGCTTGCCGTCCGGGGGGAAGAGCTCGTTCTGCGGGCGCTCGACCCGAGCGAAGCCCTCGTCGAAGGTCGCATCCGCTCCGTCGACTGGGATCGGAGCGAATAGCACGGATGGCGGAAGGGAGAGCACCATGGAGCGGCGCGATCGGCTGTGGGGAGCGTACGCCGAGGTTCGCCTCATCGGCGACCGGTCGGCCGTCGGGCGGTTTCTCACCCGGGTAGCGGCGGACCTTCCCCTCTGGGACGTTCGAGAAAGCGAAGACGGCCTCCGGATCGTCGTCCGGGCCGGCGACGTCAAGAAACTGAGGCGGCCGGCTCGGGAAGCCGGCGTCCGCGTGCGGATCGTCGGGCGCCGGGGCGGTGCGTTCTGGATCTCCGGCCTCCTCCGGCGGCCGGGGATCATCGCCGGCGTTTTTTTGTTTTTCGCCCTGTTCGCCGTTTTATCCAACCTCATCTGGTTTGTCGACGTCGCCGGGGTGACGGGAGAGGAAGCCGAAGCCGTCCGGGCGGCGGCCGCCGCCCTCGGTCTTAAGCCCGGACGGCCGGCGTCCCACCTTCCGGAACCGGCGGCGATCGAGCGGGCGCTCAAGGCGCGGCTTCCTTGGGCGGCGTGGGTCGGCGTCGAACGCACCGGCGTCCGCGTGACGATCACGGCCGTTCCCCATACCGTCCGGGAAAAAGACGCCGTTCCACCGCCCCGCCACCTCGTCGCCGACCGGAAGGCGGTCATCGTCGACTACGTCGTCGCCCGCGGGCGCCCGGTCGTCCGGCGGGGGGAAGTCGTGGAACCGGGGCAGGTCCTCGTCTCCGGCCTCATCGGTCCGCCGGATCGCGCCCTCGCCGTCGCCGCCGACGGGAAGGTCTACGGCGAAGTCTGGTACGACGTCCAGGTGACCGTGCCGAGAAAACGGGCGCTTTTCACGACCCGGGAACCGGAGCGCCTTGCGGTCGCGGTGGCGCTGGGCGGCCGGCGTTTGCTCCTCTACGGAAAGCCGCCGGCGTCGGGGGACGTCCTCGTCGATCGCCGCCGGTGGCGCCTGGCCTTCGGCCCGTGGTCTCTGCCGGTGGCCCTCGAGATCGATCGCCTTCGGCCCCTCGCCCGAGAAACGATCGACATCTCCGAAGAGGCGGCGCTCCGGGCGGCGCTTCAGGCGGCCCGGGCGGAGCTTTACCGGCGGGGGCGGGACGTGCAGGAAATCCGTGCGGAAACCGTTTTGCAACGGGTCATCGAAGATGATAAAGTGTATGTGAGCGTCCACTACGGCGTGGTGGAGGACATCGCCCGTCCCGCGCCGATTGACGCGGCGGACGGGGCGAGGCCTGGCGGAACGGAGTGACCGATCAAAAGGAGACGCCTTCAAAGGAGACGGATACGACCGGATGCCGACGGTTTCCCGCACGCTGACGCTCCGGACGACGAGCGAAGGGCAGCGCCTTTTCGGCCCGCGCGACCGGTTTTTAAAACGGATCGAAGCCGCCTATCCGGTGGCCATCCACAGCCGCGGCGATGAGCTCGTCGTCGTCGGCGAAGAGGCGGCCGCCGAAGCGGTGATGCGGCTTTTGGACGTGCTTCTGAAACTCATCCGGCGGCAGGAACTCATCAGCGACGTCGATCTCGACTACGCCATCCGCCTGAACGAGGAGGGCGACGTCTACCGCCTCCTCGACCTTTACGACGACGTCGTCGCCCGCACCGTGCGGGGGCAGCCGGTCCGGGCGAAGACGCTCGGGCAGAAACGGTACCTCTCCCTCCTCAAGACGCGGGATGTCGTTTTTGCCGTCGGACCGGCGGGGACGGGGAAGACGTTTCTCGCCGTCGTCTTTGCCGTCCTCGCGCTCAAGAACCAGACCGTCCGGCGGATCGTCCTCACCCGTCCGGCGGTCGAGGCGGGGGAGCGCCTCGGCTTTTTGCCGGGCGATCTCCAGGAAAAGGTCGACCCGTATCTTCGGCCGCTCTACGACGCGCTGTACGAAATGATGGGCGCCGAACAGGTCGCCCGGTCGATGGAGCGCGGGCTCATCGAAATCGCTCCGCTGGCGTACATGCGCGGCCGGACGCTGGACGGCGCCTTCATCATTCTCGACGAGGCGCAGAACACGACGCCGGAGCAGATGAAAATGTTCCTCACCCGCCTCGGCGAGGGATCGAAGATGGTCATCACCGGCGACCTCACGCAGGTCGACCTGCCGCCGGGGCAGAAGTCCGGCCTCCGGGACGCGCTGGAGACCCTGCGGGGGATCGAGGAGATCGGCATGGCCGAGCTCACGGAGACGGACGTCGTGCGGCATCCGCTCGTGCAAAAAATCATTCAGGCCTACGAAAACCGCGGAGCGGGCGGAGAAGGCCGCGGCGCGGCGAAAGGCGGCATCGGCGGCTCCGGCGAGCGGGAGCGGAGCGGACGGGGCGAGCCGGGCGACGGCCCGGCGGAACCGGGCCTCGGGCGATCCGGCGAGGCCGCCTTCGACGCCCCGGCGACGGCCGGCACCGACGGTGGTCGGCCGAACGTCCGGTCGGCGAAGGGGGCCGGGCGGCTGCGGAGGTGAAACGGCGTGGCTAAACGGCGCGTCCGGCCGCCGTTCTGGCGCCGGCTGGCCATCTTCGCGGTCGCGGTGCTCGCCTTTTTGCTGTTCAAGGATGCGGTGCTGCCCCAGAGCTTTCACGACCTCAAGCTCGGCGCCCGCTCCACCGAGCGGATCTATGCGCCAAAGACGGTCTACGATGCGAAGGCGACGGAACGGGCCCGGCAGGAAGCCATGGCGGCCGTGCCGAACGTCTACAAGGTCGACGAGTCGGTGACGAAAATGCAGCTTGCCAATCTCGACCGCATCTTCGAGGATATCGCCGCCGTCGACCGGGATGAGACGCTCACCCGGGAAGAGCGGATCGAAAAGGTAAGACGCCTCATCCCGTACGATCTGACGCCGTCCGTCTACGAGACGCTGGCCTTCCTGCCGCCGGAGACGCTCCGGACCATCCAGTACTGGACGAAGTCGATCGTCGAAGGCATCATGCAGGCCGGCGTCGACGAACGGGAGCTTGCCGCCGCCCGGGCCAAAGTCAACGAACAGCTCATCCTGGCGGAGCTTTCGGCGCCGAACCGGCTCGTCATCCAGGAGCTCGCCCGCCACAGCATCGTGCCGAACGTCAAGCTCGACCGGGAAAAGACCGAAGAAAACAAAAAGGCCGCCGCCGATGCGGTGGAGCCGATCTACATCTATGAAGGGGACATCGTCCTCGACTACAACCAGGTGATCAACGCCGAGGTGCTCCGGAAGCTCGAGCTCCTCGGCCTTATGCAGCAGGACAAGACCCGGCCCTACGCCGGCCTCGCGCTCATCATCGGGATGTTGGCCGTTTCGCTCGACGTCTACCTCGGCCGGAGCCGACTGTTTTTGGCCGCGGGCGGGGAGAAGTTTGCCCTGATGTGGCTCCTCATGCTGGCCTTCGATCTTCTCCTCATCAAGGGCTTCGCCCTTCTCACCGTCGCCGGCGGCTTTCGGGACGGCCTCTACCTCCTCCCGGCAGCGGCGATGCCGCTTATCGCCGCCATCCTCCTTTCGGAGGGGGCGGCGTACACCCTCGCCCTCTACGGGGCCATCGCCGGCGGCATCATGTTCAACGAGCGCATCGGCACGCTGATCGAATTTCGCGCCTTCCTTTATCTTCTCGCCACCGGCCTCGCCGGCGCCTGGGCGATCGGCACCGCTCCGTCCCGCTCCCGCACCCTCCGGGCGGGAACGGTCGCCGCCGGCGCAGGCATCGTCGCCGTCTTTACGGTCGCGCTCCTCGGCGGCGACGACCTCACGCTCCTGAGTGCCGCCCGCTGGACCGGCGAGGCGGTCGTCCAGGGGCTGGCCGCGGCGGTGCTCACCCTCGGCCTCATCCCGCTGTTTGAGGCGGCGTTCGGAATTTTGTCGCCGATGCGCCTTTTGGAGCTCGCGAATCCGAACCAGCCGCTTTTGCGCAAGCTCCTTTTGGAAGCGCCGGGGACGTACCATCACAGCGTGATGGTGGCCAATCTCGCCGAAGCGGCGGCCGAAGCGATCGGCGTCGATGGGCTTTTGGCCCGGGTCGGATCCTATTACCACGACGTCGGAAAGACGAAGCGGCCGCGGTATTTCGTGGAAAACCAGCTGGGCGAAGAGCGTCCGCATGACAGGCTCTCGCCGTGGGAGAGCCGGGACATCATCATCGATCACGTCTTCGATGGCGTGAAGATGTTGCAGGAGATGCGCTTTCCCCAGGCGATCATCGACATTGCCGCCCAGCACCACGGCACGACGGTGATCAAATATTTTTACCACAAGGCGAAGGAACGGAAGCCCGAGACGAAGCCCGAGGAGTTTCGTTATCCCGGGCCGAAGCCGAAAACGAAGGAAGCGGCGATCGTCATGATCGCCGACACCGTCGAGGCGACGCTCCGGGCGATGAAGGCCCCGACACGGGCGGAGATCGCGGCGCTCGTCGAACGGACGATCCGGGAGAAGATCGACGACGGCCAGTTCGACCACTGCGACCTCACGATGCGGGAGCTCGACCGCATCCGGGAGGCGATCCTCGCCACGCTGTCCGGAAGCTTTCACGCCCGGATCGAGTATCCCGAGGAATCCGCATCCGGTGCGGGTTCGACCTCCGGGGGCCCGGAAGGCGAGGGGGTCGAAGCGGAGCGCCGGAGCTCTGCGCAATAAAACCGAACCGCGGTCGAACCGAATTGGAGGGCGAAGCGACCGAATCGACGAGAAAGCGGGGGCAAGAGCGTGGGACTCGTCATCGACATCGATTACCGCGGCACGGATTTTCGCCTGTCAGAATCCGATCGCGCCCGGCTCCAGGCGATGTTTGAGCGGGCGCTCGCCGAAGAGGGGCGGCCGGTGTCGGGAGAAGTGTCGATCGTCCTGACGGACGATGCGGAGATCCACCGGCTGAACCGGACCTTTCGCGGTGTCGACCGCCCGACGGATGTCCTCAGCTTTCCGATGGAGGAGCCGGAGCTTTTGGGCGACATCGTCGTCAGCATCCCCCGCGCCCGGGCGCAGGCTGAAGAATACGGCCATTCCTTTGAGCGGGAGCTCTTTTTCCTCCTCGTGCACGGGTTTTATCACCTGCTCGGCCACGACCACGAGACGGAGGACGAGGCGCGGGTCATGTTTGCCAAGCAGGAGGCCCTGCTTCAGGCGTTTGGCCTGACGCGGGATCCGTAGCGGCGGGCGTAGCGGCGGGCGGGAACCCGGTTCGGACGGGCGCCCGACGCTCGAGAAGGCCGGGCAAACGGCATCGGGCAAAGCAGCAAAAAGGGGGCGCGGACCGCGGTGCGATCTGGGGCCGCCCCTCCGCCGGAGGGACGGCGCTTCATCCAAAGCGTCGGCCACGCCGTGCGGGGGATTTACACCGCGTTTCGGGATGAGCCGAACATGCGCATCCACGGCTGGATGGCCGCCTTTGCCGTCGGCCTCGGAGCGGCGGTCGGCCTCACGCCGGCGCGCTGGCTCCTCCTGGCCGGGACGATCCTGGGGGTGTGGTTTGCGGAACTCATGAACACGGCGGTGGAGCGGGCGGTCGATCACGCCGGTGCCCACCGGTCCGAAGCGGCCCGGACGGCAAAGGACGCCGCTTCGGCGGCGGTCCTCCTTTCGGCGTTGTGGAGCGTCGCCGTCGGCTTTTTTTTGTTTTACGCGCCTCTGATCGACCTCGCGGCGGCGCTCCGCCAGAGCGCCGGAGGGAGGCAGTGGGGGGCGTTTGCCCTTTTGGGCTTCGTCGGGTACGGGCTTTTTGCCCGACTTCGGCCGGCGGCCCGCCTGAGTCCGGCGCTCGGGCTTTTTTTCGCCGCCTCTGCCCTCGCCTTTTGGGGCGCTTGGCTTCCGCCGGTCAATATGCTAACATTTGTGCTACCACCGCTGGCCGCCGTTTTCACCCGTCGAAGCGCCGGCACCTGGGCGGCGCTGGCGGCGTGGGCGACGCTTTTTGGCTTCGCCGGATGGGCCGCTCCCTTTTGGTGGCCCCGGTAAGCGAAGGGGGCGGAAGCTGAAGGCGCTTTTTCGCGGCGGAGGGGCGCCCCCGGCGAAGCCCGCCGGGGGGCGCACCGGCGAAGCCGGCGAGGGTCATAGCCGTCGTGTTTGCGGGACGCCCAGGCCAAAAGGGGCCGGCCCGTCCGGGGGGCGTCGTCCGGCGGCCGTTCGGGAGGCTTTCATGCGCAAGGAGACGTCGAGCGAGGGTCAAAATCCGGCCGATCGTCGGCCGTCCGGACGCGAAGACCGACCGGTCGGGCCGGAGGACGGTTCGCGGGAAGCCGGCGAACTTCCGTCCGGTCCGAAAGCGCGCTCCCCCGACCGCGGCGATCTGCCGGAGGCCCGGTGGATCCGGGAGGCGCCTCCGGCAGCGTGGGCCGAGGCGGCCCGGTCCGCCCGGGATCGCGCCTACGTGCCGTATTCCGGCTTTGCCGTCGGGGCGCTGGTCGTGACGACGGACGGGCGGGCGTTTTTTGGTGCCAACGTGGAAAACGCCGCCTATCCGGCGTCGATCTGCGCCGAGCGGGTCGCGCTCGTCAAGGCGGCGACGGAGGGAGAAACGCCCCCCGCGGCCCTCATCGTCGTCGCCGACTCGGCGGAGCCGGTGACGCCGTGCGGCGTCTGCCGGCAGGTGATGGCGGAGCTTTGTCCGCCGGAGATGCCGGTCTACCTCGGCAACCTGGCCGGCGACTGGATCCGGACGACGGTGACGGCGCTCCTGCCCGGGGCGTTCGGAAAGGAGGCGTTATCCGGCCATGGCGGACGGGCCGAATGAGCGGGAGCTCAAGCGCGAGGCCGCGTCCTTCGCTGCGGAATCGGGCTCGGATGGCTCGGTCGCTCGGGAGGAGGGGGCCCCGCCGAAGATCGGGGCGGAACCGCCGCTTCCTGGAGGGGCCGCGGCCCCGGGGTGGGATGCGCGCGGCACGGCGACGGAGGCCGTCCGCCCGGACGCCGCTTCGGGCGGGCCATCCGAAACGGGTGCCCCGGCGGAAGGCGGGACGCGCGCGTTTCGCTCCGGGTTCGTCGCCATCATCGGCCGGCCGAACGTCGGCAAATCGACGCTCCTCAACGCCTTTCTCGGCGCGAAGGTGGCGATCGTCTCGCCGAAGCCTCAGACGACCCGGAACCGCATCCGGGGGGTGCTGACGGAGGACCGCGGGCAGATCATCTTCATCGACACGCCGGGCATCCACCGCCCCCGGACGGAGCTCGGCCGGCGGATGGTCGACTACGCCTACGGGACGCTTCGGGAAGTGGACGCCGTTCTCGTCGTGATGGACGCTTCCGCCGGCATCCGCCCGGAGGACCGGGAGATCGTCGCGCGGCTGCCCCGGGAGCGGGAACGGGTCTATCTCCTCATCAACAAAGTCGACCTCGTGCGGAAAGCGACCCTCCTTCCCCTGCTCGAGGAGGCCAGGACCCTCTACCCGTTCCGGGAGTTCATTCCCGTCTCGGCGGTGACCGGGGAAAACCTCCGGTCGGTGCTCGACGTTCTCTTCCGGGATCTGCCGGAAGGCCCGGCCTTCTACCCGCCCGACGTGCGGAGCGATCACCCGGAGACGTTTGTGGCGCAGGAGATCATCCGGGAGAAGATCCTCCACCTCACGGAAGAAGAAGTTCCCCACTCGGTGGCGGTCGTCGTCGAAGGGTGGGAGGAGAAGCCCGCCATCATCGTCGTTCGGGCGACGATCGTCGTCGAGCGGGCGTCGCAAAAGGGGATCCTCATCGGCAAGGGCGGACGGATGCTCAAGGAAATCGGTCGCCTCGCCCGGGAAGAGCTGGAGGCGATCTTCGGAACCCGATTTTATCTCGAGTTGTGGGTAAAGGTGCGGGAGGACTGGCGCAACCGACCGGGGCTTTTGCACCACCTCGGCTACCGGCGGGAGCCGTAGGCGCCGGGCCATCCGGCGCCGGCGTCCTTCGGCAACGATTGCTAGGCTGGCGAAGCGTCTGCCCGGTCAGACTAAGCATGCCGCACGCCGGATCCGAGGCCGATCACGGCAGCCGGAGGGGGATCATGCAGCGGATGCGGGATCTTTCGTGGAGGCTGTTTGAGCAAACGGGTTCGGTGGCCTCGTATCTGCTCTACCGGCGTTTTGAGGCCGGCGCGGCATCGCCGCCGCCCACGATCCGCGCCATGCTGGAAGAATTCGGCACGCTTGAGCTTCCGGTGGACGACGATCCGGCCGGGGAAGGCGGTTTTCGACCGGGGGTGGCCGCGGCGGCATCCGGTGTTGAGGGCGGCCGGCGGACCGGCGGACGACCGGCGCCGGAAAGCGTGAACGCCGGGAGGCACGGAAAGGTCGATGGAGCGACCGACTGACGTCCGGGTGGAGGGGATCGTCCTCCGGACGATGGCGTACCGGGAGGCAGACGTCATCGCGACGCTTTATACCCGGGAGCGGGGAAAGATCGGCGTCATCGCTTACGGCGCCCGGAAGCTTCGCTCCCGGGCCAAGTCTGCCGTGCAGCCGTTCCAAAGCGGTACATACATCCTCCGGCCGAGCGGGTCTCTCTATCGGTTCGTCCAGGCGGAGACGGTCGGAGCGGCGGCCCTCTGGGGCGACGTGGAGCGAATGGCCCAGGCCTCGGTCGTTGCCGAGTGGATCGTCAGGGGGGAAGAAGAGGGGCGGCCCGACGAAGCCCTTTATCGGCTCGTCCGCTGGGCGCTCGATCGACTGCTGGCGGGCGACGAAGCGGAGACGGTCGTCCGGACGTTTGAGCTCCTCTATCTCCGGAAGGCCGGGTTCGGTCCGGAATGGGGGCGCTGCGTCCGCTGCGGCCGGGCGGCGGCGCTTACGGATTTTTCTCCGGCCGAGGGGGGCGTCGTCTGCCGGGCGTGCCGGAATGCGGTGCCGGACGCCCGGCCGGTGCCGTCGCCGCTCCTTGCGTTTGTCGGTCGACTGCTCGCGGTGCCGCCGGGTCGCCTCGGGCGGGTGACGCTTCGGCCGCCGCAGCGGCAGGCCCTCTCCCGGCTCCTCGACGCCTTCATCGAGCGGCACGTTGCCCTCGACCTTCTCTCCCGCCGGATCATGGCGGGCCGGGAGGACCTGGCGGCGGCCGCGGCGGCCCTTCGGGAACGCCGGCTTAAGCGGCGCGGAGCGGGCTTGGGCGGCGAAGGGCCGACCGCGGAAGCGCCGGCGGAGGCGTCGCCGGCGGATTCGGACTTCGCCATGGGGAGGTGAAGGCCTGGCCCGGCGTCGGGCCAGGCGGCGTTTTGTTTGATGCGGCCTCGTCGTTTCAGGGCCTCGTCTTCGCCCTGAAGGCGTTCTGGGCGGAGCAGGGCTGCCTCATCGCCGAACCGTACGACGTCGAAAAAGGCGCCGGGACGATGAACCCGCACACGTTCCTGCGCGCCCTCGGCCCCGAACCGTGGCGGGTGGCGTACGTCGAACCGTCCCGGCGGCCGGCGGACGGTCGCTTCGGGGAAAACCCGAACCGGCTCTACCAGCACCACCAGTTTCAGGTGCTCATCAAGCCGTCGCCGGACGACATCATCGACGTCTACTTGAAAAGCCTCCAGGCGCTCGGCATCGATCCCAGACGACACGACATCCGATTTGTCGAGGACAATTGGGAGTCGCCGACCCTCGGCGCCTGGGGGCTCGGCTGGGAAGTGTGGCTGGACGGGATGGAAGTGACGCAGTTTACGTACTTCCAGCAGGTCGGCGGCATCGACGTTCACCCGGTGTCGGTGGAGATCACCTACGGGCTGGAGCGGTTGGCGTCGTATTTGCAGGAAAAGGACAACGTCTTCGACATCGTCTACGCCCCCGGCGTGACGTACCGGGACGTCTTTTTCCAGAACGAGGTCGAGCAGTCCCGCTACGCCCTCGTCGAAAGCGATCCGGCGCTGCTTCGCTCGCTGTTTGACGCCTACGAGGCCGAAGCCGGGCGGCTGCTCGGGCTCGGGCTCGTCCTTCCGGCGTACGACTACGTCTTAAAATGCTCCCACACGTTCAACCTGCTCGACGCCCGGGGCGCGCTTTCCGTCGCCGAGCGGCAGGCGATGATCGGCCGGGTGCGGAAGCTCGCCCGCGCCGTGGCGCAGGCGTATCTCGCCGAACGGACGGAAACCGCGGCCGTCGGAGAGGAGGGGAGCCGGTGAGCCGGACGTTTCTGCTCGAGATCGGCCTGGAGGAGCTTCCGGCCGACTGGGTGGTGCCGGCCCGCGATGCCTTACGGGAGCGGGTCACCGCCCATCTCGAAGCGCACCGCCTTCGGCACGGGGAAATCCGGGCCTATGCGACGCCCCGGCGGCTCGCGGTGCTCGTCGACGCCCTCGCCGAGCGGGGAGAAGATCACGTCGACGTCGTCCGGGGGCCGAGGCGGAAGGCCGCGATCGCGCCCGACGGGTCGTGGACGTCGGCGGCGATCGGCTTTGCCCGGGCCCGAGGGGTCCCGCTCGAGGCGCTTCGGTTTGAAGGAGAAGGGGAGGAGGCGCCCCTCGTCGCCCGGGTGACGACGCCCGGCCGCTCGGCGGAGGACGTCCTCGCCGAACTGGACGCGGTCATCCTCGGCCTCCCCTTCCCGAAGGCGATGCGCTGGGGGAACCTCGACGTCCGCTACGGCCGGCCGATCCGCTGGCTCGTCGCCCTCTACGGCGAGGCGGTCGTCCCGCTCACCGTCGCCGGCGTCCAGAGCGGCCGGCGGACGTTTGGCCACCGGAGCCTCGGCGGGCCGATCGACCTTCCGTCGGCGGACGCCTACGCGGCGGCCCTCGAAAAGGGGTTCGTCCTCGCCGACGTCGAGGCGCGCCGGGCGCGGATCGTCGCCGGCATCCGGGCGGCAGAGGCGGCCTACGGCATCCGGGCGGCGGACGACCCGGACCTCCTCGACGAGGTGACGTCGCTCGTCGAGTACCCGACGGTGTTCGTCGGCCGGTTCGACCCGGCGTACCTTGAGCTTCCGGAAGCGGTCCTCGTGACGACGATGCGGCGCCATCAGCGGTATTTTCCGGCGTACGGGCCGGACGGCCGGCTCCGGCCGTATTTCATCGGCGTGCGGAACGGGACCGACGAAGCGCTGGAGGTCGTCGTCCGGGGGAACGAAAAGGTGCTCGCCGCCCGGCTGGCCGACGCCCGGTTTTTCTACGCGGCGGACCTCGCCCGATCGATCGATGCCTTCAACGCAAAGCTCGCGGAAATCGCCTTCCATGCCGATCTCGGGTCGATGGCGGAGAAAAAAGACCGGCTCGTCCGGCTCGCCGATGCCCTCGCCCGGCGCCTTCAGCTCCCGGAAGCGGATGTCCGGAAGATCCGCCGGGCGGCGGAGATCGCGAAGTTCGACCTGGCGACGCAGATGGTGTACGAATTTACCGAGCTGGAGGGCGTCGTCGGCGAGGCGTACGCCCTTCGCTTCGGCGAAGATCCGGACGTCGCCCGGGCGATTCGGGAGCATCGGCGTCCCCTCGGCCAGGGCGACGGACCGCCGGAAGGGACGGTCGGCGCCGTCGTCGGCCTGGCGGACAAGCTCGACACGCTCGTCGGCTTCTTCGGCCTCGGCCTCATCCCGAGCGGATCGGAAGACCCGTTTGCCCTCCGGCGGGCGGCCCTCGGCGCGATCGCCATCCTCCGGGCGCACCGCTTCCCGTTCGACCTCCGGACGCTCGTCGATCTGGCGCGGGCGGCGTACGGGCCCCGACCCGTCCGGACGGCGGACGGCCAGGCGGCGCCGTTTCCCGTCGACGGGGAAGCGCTCGGCGAGGCCCTCTGGGCGTTTTTCGCCCCGCGGATTCGGGCGCACATGGAAGAGGAGGGCGTGCGCCACGACGTCGCGGCGGCGGTGACGCAAGACGCGGGGGCGCCGATCGTGCGGCTGTTCGAGCGGGCGGCGGCGCTTCAGGCGCTCGCGGCGACGGACGGCTTCAAGCCGGCGGTGGAGGCGTTCGTCCGGACGGCGAACATGGCCCGGAAGGCGGAGCGGGAAGGGCTCCTTGCGGCGGAGGGAGCGCCCGCTCCGGCGGACGGTGGGGTCGCCGACCGGCCTGGCGCGGAGAGTCCTACGGCGTCGACCGGTGCGGCGCCTTCTGCCTTTCGGGCATCGAAGGACGGAGAAGGGGCGGAACGGACGCTTCGGACGGCGTTTTCCGCCCTCGAAGCGGCGCTTCGGGCCGGGCGGCTTTCGGAGCCGGCCGAGCGGGCCCTCGCCGAGGCGGCCCTTCGGGCCCGGGTGGCGTTTCAGGGAGCGGCGGACGGCGCGGCGGAGCTCGAGGCGCTCCTTTTGCTGGTGGAGCCGATCGACCGGTTTTTCACCGACGTCCTCGTCATGGCGGACGACGCCGACGTGCGGGCAGCGCGGCTTACCCTCGTCGCCGCCGTCGATCGCCTCGTCGGGCGGTTTGCCGATTTTCGCCAGATCGCGGTGTGACGGTGGGGGCCTTCGGTCCGAAGCGAGGACGAAGCCGGCGCGATGCGATGGAGGACGCGGAGCACGAGCGGTGCATGATTAAGGTGCATAATTAAGTTGCATCATTCAGTCGAAACCACGCGCGGGCGGCCCCCGCGCGTTTTGGCTGCAGGGAGGCGGCGCCCGCCGGCCTTCCGGCTTTCCCGCGTGTTCGCCGGCGCGTGCATCGCCGGAGGCGATCTCCCTCCTCTTGCACGCAAGCGGTTGGGGCGTTATAATGATCGCTGTTCGCCGATGATTAACCTGGTTAAGCTTCTCGGGCGGGAGGGAGCGGGGATCGACGCGGGGGAAGGGCGGCGGCAGGCCGTCGAGGAGCTCATCCTGCTCATCCGGGAGCTTTCCCGGCGGTTCAAGTACGGCATCCAACTCCCGGAAGGGCTTTCGCTCATGGACGGGTGGTTTCTCCGGATGCTGGCCGACGGGACGCCGAAAAGCGCCGGAGCGCTCGCCCGGCACTTCGGCGTCTCGCAAAGCTACGTGACGAACTGGGCGGAACGGCTCGTGCGCCGGGGGCTCGTGCGCCGGGAGCGGTCGGCGCTCGATCGGCGGATCGTCTACCTTGCGCTCACCGAGGCGGGCCGGCGGACGGTGGACAACTTGGAGGCGGAGCGGCGGCGGCTGGCCGAGGCCCTGTTCGGCCACGTGACGGACGAAGAGCTTTGGGCGCTCGCCGACCTGTTGCGCCGGATGCTCGCGCGTTTGGACGGCGGTTCGGCCGATCGTTTGCCATCCGGGCGGTCTTGAGCCGCATTGTGTTTCATGAGGATCCAGCGGTGATTCAGCGGTTATTGTTCCACGACGGATCTCAGGAGGGATGCGATCGATGAGACGGCGTCGGGTGCTCGGGGTGATCCTCGTTCTCTTCCTCCTCCTCGGCGGGGCCGGCGCGTACGGCGTTCGCGTCTGGAGTGAGGGACAAAAATACATCATCACCGACGATGCCCAGGTGAAGGGCAAGCCGATCCCCGTGAGCGCTCCGGCGTCGGGGAAGCTCGTCGACTGGAAGGCGAAGGTGGGCGAGACGGTCGACAAAGATGTGATCCTCGGCGAGGTGGAGCTTCCGCCCGGGCCGACGGGCGCCGGGGTGACGGTGCCGGTCGTCATGCCGGAGCGGGCGACGATCGTCAGCGATTCGGCGGTTCCCGGGACGATGGTCGGCGCGGGGATGCCGCTTGCCGAGGCGTTCGACTTCGACGATCTGTGGATCGAGGCGATGGTCAAAGAATCGGATCTCGCGGCGGTGAAGATCGGGAGCCGGGCGGAGGTGACGGTCGACGCCTTCCCGGGACGCACGTTCGTCGGCCGGGTGGCGGAAATCGGGCTTTATACGGCGGACGTGTTTTCGCTCCTCCCCGATACGAACCGAACGAGCGGCAACTACACGAAGGTGGAAAAGCGGATCCCGGTGAAGATCCGCCTCGACGGGAAGCCGGGCGTGCGCCTCATCCCGGGCCTCAATGCCGCCGTCCGCATCGCGAGGTGAGGGCCGTGGCGGAAGAAGTCCGCGCCAAGAGAGCGGGCGCCGAAGGGCCGGAAACCGGCCGGCCGGGGGCGTCGGCGTCGCCGCTTCGGATCATGGCGGTCTTTCTCACCGGCGCCTTCGTGGCCATCCTCAACCAGACGCTCATGAACGTGGCGCTGCCGCACATGATGAACGACCTCGGCGTCGATGCGGCGACGATTCAGTGGCTCATCACCGGTTACATGCTCATCAACGGCGTCCTCGTCCCGGTGAGCGCCTACCTCGTGCAGACGATCTCGACGCGACGGCTCTTTTTCTTCACCATGGGGGTGTTTACCGCCGGGTCGCTCATCAGCGCCTTTTCTCATTCCTTCGCGACGCTCCTCGCCGGCCGGCTCGTGCAGGCCGTCGGAGCGGGGATCATCATGCCGCTCATGATGAACGTCATTCTTTTCATCTTCCCGCCGGAAAGTCGCGGCCGGGCGATGGGCATGATGGGGCTCGTGATGATCTTCGCGCCGGCGATCGGGCCGACGCTTTCCGGCTGGATCGTCGAAAATTATCACTGGCGGTATCTTTTCTTCCTGTCGCTCCCCTTTGCGGCGCTGTCGCTTATGCTGGCGTATTTCTGGCTCGGCGACGTCCTGCCGCGGCGATCGCTCCGGCTGGATCAGGGGGGCGCCCTCTTTTCCGTCGTCGGCTTCGGCAGCCTGCTGTACGCCTTAAGCCGGGCGGGTAGCGTCGGCTGGTCGTCCCGGGAAGTCCAGCTCATGCTTTTGATTGGGATCGTCTTCCTGTTTCTTTTCGTCGTGCGGGAGCTTTCGGTCGAGGCGCCGCTTTTGGAGCTCCGGGTGTTCCGCTACGACGTCTTCGCCGTGACGAGCGTTGTGAGCGCCCTCATGACGATGGCGATGTTTGCGGCGATGGTGCTTCTGCCCATCTACCTGCAGAACATCCGGGGCTTTACGCCGGTTGAGGCGGGGCTTCTTCTCCTTCCGGGGGCGCTTCTCATGGGGCTCATGATGCCGATCGCCGGGGCGCTGTTCGATCGCTTCGGCGCCCGGCCGCTCGCCGTCGTCGGGCTTCTCATCACGCTGTTTACGACGTGGTCGTTCACGGGGCTCACGGCGGAGACGACCTACCGGCACATTCTGTTTCTCTACACCGTCCGGAGCCTCGGCATGTCGCTGATGATGATGACGGTGATGACGGAAGGGCTGAACCAGCTTCCGCCGGCCTTAAACAGTCACGGGACGGCGGTGGCGAACACCGTCCGGATGGTCGCCGGCTCTCTCGGGACGGCGCTCCTCGTCACGGTGATGACGAACCGGGCGACGTTCCACGCCGAGGCGATGCGGGCGGCGATGAACACCGCCGATCCGGCGTGGCAGGCGGCCTATGCCCAGGCCAAAAGCGCCCTCGCCGCTTCCGGCGTGACGGACCAGGCGGCGGATCGGGTGCTCGCGCTCCTTCTTTTCGGGACGGTGCAGAAAGAGGCGATCATCCGCGGCATCAACGATGCCTTCGTCTGGGCGACGGCGATCACCGCCCTGGCGCTCGTGGCAAGCTTCTTCATCCGCCGGGCGCGGCGTCCGGCCGTCCGGTCGGTCGGCGCGCCGACCGACCGGACGGGCACTGCGCCGGCCGGGTCGTCGATTTAGTCGTCGATCATGCTGAGGGGGGAGAACCCGGGGACATCGTCGCCTGCGGAGATACCGGCGCCGCCGGCGGGGCGGGCGGCGCCGGCGACGCGCCGGACGCTCCTCAACGCCCTTCGCCGGGCGCAAAAAGCGAAGGCGTTCGGCGGTAGGGCGGCCTTGGCCGGGCCGCTCGCGATCCGTCCGGACGATCTTCGCTTCCGCGCGTGGGGCGAAGACGTCGAAGAAGAGGCGAGGGCGGTCGTCCTGGCGATGACGTCGATGGGACCGTATGAGAAATATATGACGATCGTTTTCTTTTTCTTGATGACGCGCTTTTTAAAACGTTCTACGCCTGCGTCGCGCCTTGCGCAACTAAAATTTATTGAGGAAAGAAATCGCGGAAACGCTCGATTTGTGCGCCTATAATGATTATAATAAAGCAGGGCGACGACTGGCGGGGAAAGAGGACCGACGGAGAGGCGGTGGCGAGGCGCTCATCCGCCGGCGGACAAACGGGGGATCCCCCACGATCGTCGTCGAAGACGGCGACTTTGAGCGGAGGGAGCTTCTCCTGCGCCGCGTCTACGACGCCCTGGAGCTCGCCGTGCGGTACATCGAAAAACGCTACCGTCCGTTCATGCCCTCTGGGACCGTCCGGTGCCCCTGGAGACGGTGATCGACGGCAAGACGAAGCGTTTTTCGTACGACGGGGTGGCGCATCCCCGGGTTCTGGCGGGATAAAAGCGGGGCGATCAAAACGGTTTGGACGAAAGGAAGATGGACCCTTGGCGAACGGCACGTCGCTCCGGATCGGCGGGGTGATCCTCGCCGCCGGGCTGTCCAGCCGCATGGGCCGGCCCAAGCAGTGGCTGCCCCTCGGCGGCAAACCGCTCTTTCGGCACAGCGTCGAGGCCGCGACGCAAGCCGGACTCGATCCGGTGATCCTCGTCGCGGGAGGCGACGCGGAACAAATGGCGCGGGCGGTGGCGGATCTTCCGGTGGAGGTGATCGCAAATCCCGATTTTCGGCTGGGCATGTCCACCTCGCTGAAACGGGGCCTCCGAACGATGCAGGGGCGCGCGGATGCCTGTCTGATCCTTTTGGCGGACCAGCCGCTCGTTTCGCGGCCGTTGATCGAGGCGCTGTGCCACGCGTACCTGGCCCGTCGCGCCCACGGCACCAAAATCGTGCGACCCTTGTTTCAAGGGGTTCCGGGTCATCCGGTGCTGGTGGACGCTTCGCTCTTCCCCTATTATGAGGCGTTGGAGGGGGATGTCGGGGGCAAGGCGATCCTCGAGCGTTTTCGCGAAGCGATGGCGCTCCTCCCCTGGGGCGACCATCGGGCCGGCGTCGACGTGGATACGCCGGAGGATTACCGGACGGTTCGGCGCTGGCTGGCGTCGGAAGAAGGCGAGCGGCCCGACGTTCAAAAAGGGGATCAAAAACACAGAGAAGATCAAAAAGACAGGGAATGAGGAGGGGGGCGTGCGGTTGGGAGGGTGGGAACTTCTGGCCGGAAGCGGCTCGTGGAACCGGCCTCTGCTTTGGCTCACGATGGGGCTCACGGCGGCTTATGTCCTCGCCGTGGGACCGCTCCAACCGGCGGGCGCGGGGGTCGAGCGCGTTCCTTTCATTCGGAAGGTTTCTTTTCTGGCCGGCCTCGGCCTGCTTTACGTTTGCTGGGGAAGTCCTTTGCTCGTCCTCAGCCATGTTTGGTTCAGCGCGCACATGGCCCAAATGAGCTTGAGCTATTTTATCGTTCCGCCTCTTTTGCTCATCGGTCTTCCGCAACGGGCGCTCCGCCCGCTTGTCGGCCGGCGGCGGGGACCGTCCGTTTTCCGGCGCCTGTTCGATCCCAGGGCGGCGCTGTGGTCGTTCAACGGGCTGTTCGTGATCTACCATCTTCCCTCCGTGTTTGACCGTGTCATGACGCATGCCGCGGCCCACATCGCTTTTCTGACCGCGTTGTTCGCCCTGGCCGTTTGGATGTGGTGGCCCCTCGTCGGCCCCATCCCCGAGCAGCGCCTGCCGGAGGCCGGCAGAAAGCGTTACATTGCGGCGAATGAACGCCTGCTGATGCCTGCCTGCCTGCTTTTACTGCTTGCGCCCCTCGCGGTGTTTCGGACGTACGTGGATCCTGTTTATCGGTGGAAGGCGCTTGGGGTTTGCTTTCCCCCTTCTGTGGCCATGGAGGCGGCTTTGTGGCCGGCCTTCGGTTCGCCGCTTCAGGATCAGCGGCTCGGCAGCCTCATCATGCTAGCGCTGCATGCCGCGGCGTTCGCGATGATGCTGAAGTTCGAGCGATATGTGACAAGCAAATCGGAACAAAAAAGGTTTGTCTCGGAATAAGTTTGTCCTGTTCTGATAAATAACGGAGGGGCGTGAGGGACATGGCCGTTCGAGAGGCGGAACCGATCGCGGTCGAGGAAGCCCGGCGGCGGTGTTTCGAGTGGGCTTCTCCCCGCGAAGTCGTCCGCGTACCGCTTGTGGAGGCCGTCGGATGTTACCTCGCCAGGGGACCGGAATTGCCGGAAGATGTGCCGCCCTTCGACCGGTCCCTGAAGGACGGATACGCCGTCAGGGCGGCCGACACGGCCGGGGCGTCCGACGGTACGCCGGTCTCTCTCATCGTCATCGAAGAAGTGGCGGCGGGAGGATGGCCGACCCGAACCGTGGAGCCGGGCACCGCCGTTCGCACCATGACCGGCGCGCCGGTGGCTCCCGGGGCGGATGCCGTCGTTCCGCTGGAAAACGTTCGCCTTCCGGAAGGCTCTGCCGGGCGAGAAGGGGATCGGATCGAACTGGTGATCCCGGCGCGCGCGGGGGACGAGATCCAACGCCGAGGCGACGATCTGCCGAAAGGATCGTCTCCGGTCGGCGCCGGCGAGCGCCTCGGTCCCCGGGAGGCGGCGGTCTTGGCGACGGCCGGCGTCCTGGAGGTCGAGGTCGTGCGGCGCCTTCGCGTCGCCGTCCTTTCGACCGGCGATGAATTGTTAAGCGGCCCGGGGCCTCTCAGGCCGGGACAGATCCGAAATTCGAACGGCCCGATGCTTGCGGCGATGATGCGGATGGAAGGATGGGACGTCCGGGATTTGGGGCAGTGTTCCGATCGGGTCGAGTCGGTCGTTCAGGCGGTGCGTGGCGCTCTGGAGTCCGGTGACGTCGTCGTGACCACGGGAGCGGTCTCGGTCGGCGATTACGATGTCGTTCCGCACGCCATGGAGCGATTGGGGATGAAGCTCCTTTTCCAGAAGGTGGCCATCCGTCCGGGAAAGCCGATGACCGTCGGAGTGAAAGGCGACCGGATATGGTTTGCGCTGCCGGGGAATCCGGCGTCCACGTTTGTGACGGCGCATCTGTTTTTGCTTCCGACCCTGCGCAAGATGGCGGGCGCCCGGGTGTGGGACGCGCTCCGAACGATCGCCGTGCTCAAAGGCCGGCCAAGCGAGGGCCCGATACCGCTTACCCGCTATTGGCGGGCGCGGGTTTGGCTGGAAGCGGGGCGGGCGGTGGTCGACGCCGGACGGGAGCAGCTCTCTGCCGCCATCTCCAGTTTTCTGGGCGCCAACGCGCTGGTGGAAGTGCCTCCCGGGGAAGATCCGCGCGTCGGGGAAGCGGTCGCGGTGTGGTGGCTCGATGTCCCTCCAGCACCGATCGGGTATTGAAAAACACCCGATTTGGTGTATTGCGCTCCTATTGTAGGCATTATACAATCGATTTAGGAAACGGATTGACCGCTGTGCAATCGTTTCCCTTTGCCGAGTCCCCCTTTCCCCACCCACCCTGCTGGTCTAAGGAGGTTAAGCGGTGTTTCCCAATGCGTTCAAGTACGAGGCGCCGGCATCGGTCGACGAGGCCGTCCGTCTGCTGGCCGAGTACGGCTACGACGGAAAGGTGTTGGCGGGCGGGCAGAGCTTGCTCCCGATGATGAAGCTGCGCGTCGCGGCGCCGGCCGTGCTCATCGACATCAACGGCATCGATGCGCTCCAGGGGTGGCGCGAGGTCGACGGGAAACTGCGGGTGGGCGCGATGACGCGCCACGCCGAACTGGAGCATGCCAAAGAGCTCCGCGACACGTATCCGCTGTTTTTCCAGACGGCCCGATGGATCGCCGATCCGCTCATCCGCAACCGCGGGACCATCGGAGGCTCGCTCGCGCACGCCGATCCCGGCTCCGACTGGGGGGCGGCGATGATCGCGCTTCGGGCCGAAGTGGAAGCGCGAGGCCCCCAGGGAAGCCGGCTCATTCCCATCGACGAATTTTTTGTCGATACGTTTGCAACCGCTTTAAATGAAGACGAACTCGCCGTCGCGGTGCACGTGCCGACGCCGAAGGGGCCGGCGGCCTCCCGGTATATGAAGCTGGAGCGCCGGGCGGGCGATTTCGCCATCGCCGCGCTCGCCGTCCACGTCGCCCTCGGAACCGACGGCCGCGTGTCCGAAGCCGGCATCGGCATTTGCGCGTGCGGTCCGATCCCCCTCCGGGCAGCCAAAGCGGAGGCGGCGCTCATCGGCCGGCCGCTGACGGAAGAGGTCATCGTCGAGGCGTCGAGGCTGGTTCCGGAAGATGCCGAGCCCGCCGACGATCTGCGAGGAAGCGCGGAATATAAGCGCGACGTGTTGCGGGTGTTTGCCGCGCGCGCCCTCCGCGACATCGCCAAAGAGCTGCAAGGAAAGGTGGGGATCCAATGAAGATCCGGGTCAAAGTCAACGGGACGCTGTACGAGGCGGACGTGGAACCGCGGACGCTTCTGGCGTACTTTCTGCGCGAGGAATTGAAGTTGACGGGCACGCACATCGGCTGCGACACGACCACCTGCGGAGCTTGCACGGTGCTTTTGGACGGGAAGGCGGTCAAGTCGTGCACGGTCCTCGCGGTGCAGGCGAACGGACGCGAGGTCATGACGGTCGAAGGGCTGGAAAAAGACGGCCAGCTGAATCCTCTGCAAGTCGCGTTCTGGGAAGAACACGCGCTTCATTGCGGATATTGCACGCCCGGTATGTTGATGGCCTCTTACGCGCTGTTGCAAGAAAATCCGATGCCCACCGAGGAAGAGATTCGTTTTGGATTGTCCGGGAACGTCTGCCGTTGCACCGGTTACATGAACATCGTCAAGGCCGTTCAATCCGCGGCGCGCAGGCTTTCCGGCGCGTCTGGCGAAGCCGTTGGGGAGGTGGCGACCAGTGGCACTGCCGCAGACTGAACTGCGCCCGATGGGCAAACCGATTCTCCGCAAGGAGGATCCCCGGCTGATCCGCGGGAAGGGCCGGTTTGTGGACGACATCCTGTTGCCGAATATGCTCCATCTTTGCATCTTGCGGAGCCCGTACGCCCACGCCCGCATTCGCCGCATCGATACGTCGAAAGCAGAAGCCGCGCCGGGCGTCAAGCTGGTGCTCACGGGAGAAGATCTGGCCAAGATGAACCTCGCCTGGATGCCGACCTTGGCGGGGGACGTGCAGATGGTGCTGGCGACGGACAAGGTCCTGTTCCAGTACCAGGAGGTCGCGGCGGTCGTCGCGGAGACGCGCGCCCAGGCCGAGGACGCGATTCAGCTGATCGAGGTCGACTACGAGCCCCTGCCGGTGGTGGTCGATCCGTTCAAGGCGCTGGAGCCGGACGCGCCCATCCTCCGGGAGGACAAGGAGAAAAAGTCCAACCACATCTGGCACTGGGAGGCGGGCGACCGGGAAGAGACCGACGCGATCTTCCGCGAAGCGCCGGTCGTCGTCAAGCAGAATGTGCGTTTTCAGCGCGTCCATCCCTCGCCGCTTGAGCCGTGCGGCTGCGTGGCCGACTACAACCCGGCGACGGGGAAGCTCGTGGTCTACGTCACGTCGCAGGCGCCGCACGTCCACCGGACGGCGATCGCTTTGACGACGGGCTTCCCCGAACACATGATTCAGGTCATTTCGCCCGATGTGGGCGGCGGGTTCGGGAACAAGGTGCCCCTCTACCCCGGCTACGTGGTGGCGATCGTCGCTTCCTTGAAGCTGGGAGTCCCCGTGAAGTGGATCGAGACGCGGACGGAAAACATCGCCAGCACCCACTTCGCCCGCGATTACCACATGACGGCGGAGATCGCGGCGACGGAAGACGGCAAGATGCTGGCGCTCCGCGTGAAGACGATCGCCGACCACGGCGCGTTCGACGCGACCGCCAACCCGACCAAATACCCCGCCGGATTGTACAGCATCGTGACGGGGTCGTACGACTTCAAGGCGGCGTTCGTCGAAGTGGACGGTGTTCATACGAACAAGCCGCCGGGCGGTGTGGCCTACCGCTGCTCGTTCCGGGTCACGGAAGCCTCCTATCTGATTGAACGCGTCGTGGACGTTTTGGCCCGACGGCTCAAGATGGATCCGGCCGAGTTGCGCCTGCGCAATTTCATTCGCAAGGAGCAGTTCCCGTACCGCAGCCCGACGGGATGGGTGTACGACAGCGGGGATTACGAAAAGACGTTCAAGCTCGCGCTGGAGCGCATCGGATATGAAGAGCTGCGCAAGGAGCAGAAGGAGAAGTGGGCCCGGGGAGAATTCATGGGCATCGGCATCTCCACCTTCACGGAGATCGTCGGCGCGGGTCCGGCGCACTCCTTCGATATTCTCGGCATCAAGATGTTCGACAGCGCGGAGATCCGCGTCCATCCGACGGGCAAGGTGATCGCCCGGCTCGGCGTGCGCCATCAGGGACAGGGGCATGAGACGACGTTCGCCCAGATCATCGCCGAGGAGCTGGGGCTCAGCGTCGACGACGTCGTGGTCGAAGAAGGCGATACCGACACGGCCCCCTACGGGTTGGGCACGTACGCCAGCCGTTCCACGCCGACGGCCGGGGCGGCGGCGGCCCTCTGTGCGCGCCGGATCCGGGACAAGGCGCGTAAGATCGCGGCCCATTTGCTGGAGGTCAACGAAGACGACGTCGTCTGGGACGGCGCCGCCTTTTCGGTCAAGGGACTTCCGGGCCGTTCGGTGACGATGAAAGATGTGGCCTTTGCCGCCTACACGAACGTGCCCGACGGCATCGAGCCGGGCTTGGAGGCGTCGTACTACTACAATCCGCCGAACCTCACCTTCCCCTACGGGGCCTACATCGCCGTGGTCGACATCGACAAGGGAACGGGCGCCGTGAAGGTGCGGCGGTTCTTGGCCGTCGACGATTGCGGCAACGTGATCAATCCGATGATCGTCGAAGGTCAGGTGCACGGCGGCCTGACGGAAGGATTTGCGATCGCGTTCATGCAGGACATCCCGTATGACGCCGACGGCAACTGCCTGGCGCCGAACTGGATGGACTACCTGGTTCCCACCGCTTGGGACACGCCCCGCTGGGAGACGGATCGGACGGTCACGCCCTCGCCTCACCATCCGCTTGGCGCCAAAGGGGTCGGCGAGTCGCCCAACGTCGGTTCGCCGGCGGCGTTTGTCAATGCGGTGCTGGACGCGCTGTCGCCGCTCGGCGTAGAACACATCGACATGCCGATCTATCCGTGGAAGGTGTGGAAGATCTTGCGGGAGCACGGCATTACGGAGTGATTCGATGGCCATTCCTGCGTCATTCCAGAGCGCGAGGAGGGAAAAGCCCGGAGGCGGTATAGCCTCCGGGCCCATCAAATGGACAACCTCTGGGAGACAGCGAGGGCGTTGGATGAACGCGCGGAGCCTTACGTCTGGGTGACGGTTGTCCGCCGCGTGCGCCCGAGTTCGGCGACGGTCGGCGATAAGGCGATCGTCACGTCGGATGGGGAGATGATCGGCTTTGTCGGCGGCCACTGCACGCGGGATCTGGTCATCGGCCAGGCCAAGGAATGCCTCAAGACCGGTGAGAGCAAGCTCCTCCTGGTGACGCCCCATCCGCCGGCCCATATCGAAGAGGGCGTCACCGTCGCGTCGATGACGTGCGCCTCGGAAGGAACGGTGGAGCTGTTCTTGGAACCCCGGCACATCGAACCGTTGCTCATCATCGTGGGGAATTCCCCGGTCGCGACGGCGCTGGAAGCGCTGGCGCCGCGGTTTTCCTTCGTGCCCCGCCGGATCGCCGTGGAAGAGATGGACTTGAGCGAGGAGACGGGCGATCCGTTCGAGCGGCTGCGGCACCAGGTGTCCGTTCTCGCCCGCTCGGCGGTGTACGGCGTGGTGGCTACGATGGGGCTGTACGACGCCGAAGGGCTTTTGGCGTTTGCCCCTCTTTCGCTCCGCTATCTCGGGCTGGTCGCGAGCCCGAAACGGTGGAATGCGGTGCGCGCCGAAATGGAAAAGGCGGGGGCACCGGAAGCGTTTCTCGATTTTATTACGGCGCCTGCCGGGTTCGACATCGGCGCCGTGGGGGCCCAGGAGATCGCCCTGAGCATTCTTGCCGAGATCGTCGAGCGCCGTCGCCGGAAGGCGGACGTGCGGTGGGAGGGGCAAGCGACGGAGGCGGCGGTTCCGACCGGTGAGGCCGCCGGGGCTGGCGCAAAGGCTGGCGCGAAGGCGGGCGCCAGGGCCCGCAAGGCGGAAGAACGCCGGTTGGTCATCGATCCGGTCTGCGGGATGACCGTGGACCTGGCGACGACGCCGCACCGCCTGGAATGGAACGGAACGATGTACGGATTTTGCTGCGCCGGATGCAAAAGCGCGTTTGAACGAAATCCGGAAATGTACGTGACGAGTCAGCGGTAGAGGAGGCCGTGTGGATGCGGACGTACGAAGGAGAATTTAAGATCGAACTGCCGCGGGAGAAGGTGTGGAATTTCATCACGGATTCCAACAAAGTGGGGCCTTGCGTCCCTGACTTGATCGAACTGAACGTCGAGAGCCCGAATCGTTTCAACAGCCGCGTGAAGGTCGGCGTAGGCCCGATTCGCGGCAAGTTCGACCTCGCCGTCGAGCTTTCTGTGGTTGAGCCGGGATCGGTGATGGCCATGACCGTCAAGGGCGGGGGCATGGGCAGCGGCGTCGACATGAAGGCCGAAGCGACGCTGAGCGACGTAGAGGGGGGGACCCTCCTGAAATGGCGGGCCGACACGTCGATCAGCGGTCCCATCGCGAGCCTCGGCGGACGGCTCATCGATAACGAGGCGCGCAAGATCATCGAAAAGGTCTTCGCCAACCTCAAATCGGCGTTGGACGCGTCGGCATAAGCAGTCGGCATAAGAGCAGGAGGACCACCGGATGAACGAACAGGTGCGTCGACTGCAGGAAGCCTTGCGTCGCGCCCACTATGTGGCGGAAGAAGGGCTGGCCACTGTCCTGCATCTGGCACAGCGGCTGGCCCGTCCGCTTTTGTTGGAAGGGCCTGCAGGCGTGGGGAAGACGGCGCTGGCCAAGGCGCTGGCCGACGTGCGCGCCGTGAGTCTCGTGCGACTGCAATGTTATGAAGGGCTGGACGCAAGTCAGGCGCTGTACGACTGGGATTATCCCAAACAATTGCTGACCGCCCGGACGGCGTTCGCCGAGGGCCACGTGGACGAGGCGGCGCTGTACAGCGAGCGCTTTCTCATCGAGCGACCGCTGCTCCGCGCCCTGCGTGAAAAGCCGGCGCCCGTTTTGCTCATCGACGAAGTGGATCGCGCCGACGAAGAATTCGAAGCGCTGCTTTTGGAGTTTTTGTCGGAATTTCAAATCACCATTCCCGAGCTGGGGACGTTTCGCGCCGAGGAACCGCCGGTCGTCATCCTGACCTCCAACCGCACGCGCGATCTGTCCGACGCGCTGCGCCGCCGCTGTCTCTATCTCTGGCTGGATTACCCTTCGATGGAGCAGGAGGCGGCCATCATCTCCTTACACGTGCCGCGCATCGCGCCGGAACTGGCGAAGCAGATCGCCCGCGGCGTGCGCCGGCTGCGCAAATTGTCGCTGCTAAAACCCCCGGGGATGGCGGAGTCCATCGATTTCGCCCGCGCGCTGACGGAGCTGGGAGCGGAGCAGCTGGACGAAGGCGTGGTCCGCCGGACCCTCGGGTGTTTGTTGAAGACGCAAGAAGACATCGATTTGGTGCGCGAGAGGGGTCTCGAGTTGTTATGGAACGCCTGACGGCTGACGATCTCGGTCGGTGGACGGGCGACATCGTGAAGCAGGTGAGCGGTTTTGCGCCCTGGCTCCGGGCGCGCGGATTTCGCGTCGGGATTCCCGAAACGCAGGCGGCGTTGAACGCCTTGGTCGAGCTGGACCTCGAACGCATGGAAGACGTCTGTGCCGCCTTCCGGTCGATTTACGCGCGCACGCCGGCGGAATGGGGTCTCTTTCCGAGTCTGTTCGAGCAATATTTCCTCGGACGGAAAGCGGGGCTGGAAGAAAAACGCCCCCTCCCCTCCGAGTCGTCGACAGACGGCCCGGGTGGCGGGGAGCGGGCCGAGCGGCCGCCGCTGGAGGTCGAGCACGGTTTTCTCGCCGGTTATCATCCCGACGACGGGGAGCGGTATGCGCTCCGGGCGGATGAAGCGGCGCTGAAGGAAGTCGTCCAGCTGACCCGGCTGGCGGTCCGGAAGATGGCGGCGCCGCGCGGGCGCAAGTGGCGGTCGCACGGGAAGGAAAAAATCGATCTGCGCCAGACGCTGCGACACGCCTTGCGCCGCGCGGGGGAGCCTTTCGTGCTCAAGCGGCTCAAGCGGCGGAGAGACAAGCCGAGAATCGTTCTTCTGATCGACATCTCCGGGTCGATGAAGCCGTACGCGCCGTTCATCACGGCGCTCGCCTGGTCGTTCACGCGCGTCCGCGCGCGAACGCAAATTTTTCTTTTTTCCACGCGCTTGCTCCGGGTGACGTCGCTCATCGCGCGGAAAGCGATGACGGGCATCCTCTACGCCGATCTGCCGGGACTGCGGGGCGGGACGCGGATCGGGAGATCGCTTCAGCAGTTGCTGGAGCGATACCCCAGCCTTCTCAATCGACACGCGCGCGTCATCATCGTTTCCGACGGGTTTGACGCGGGACACCCGCAGGTCCTCCACTCGGCCATGCGCGACTTGGACGCGCGGGTCGGGCGGATCGTGTGGATCAATCCGTTGCTCGGCGAACCGGGTTACGAGCCGACGGCAAAAGGGATGTCGATGGCGCTTTCGTACATCGACGCGTTCATCGACGTCCACGATGTGCCCACATGGAAAAAGGCCGTCATGAGCGGGGCGCTGCAATAAGCAGCGCCTCGCGTTCGTCAAGTGTGGATTTTTTCTTTCCCGTGGAGTGGTTTTCCCGTTTGGCCGGACCGTACGGCGACCAATTCGGCCACGATCGAGACCGCCACCTCCTCGAACGTTTCGGCGCCGATGCTCAGCCCGACGGGCGCATGGATCGGCCCGCTGCTCAGGTCGGCGCCGATGTTCTCCAGCATCTCGCGCGTTCGCGCGAGGGGGCCGAGCACGCCGATGTATTTCGGCTGCGCACCCAACGCCAGGCGGAGCGCCGCTTCATCGCGCATTTGCAGGTGGTTCATGATCAGCCACCAACTCCCCGCGAGCGGCGCCGGATCCGCCTCATCCGGCTCGACCACCAGATGCTCGGCGCCGGGGAAGCGGGCGCTCGAGTTGAATTCTTTTCGCGGATCGAGCACGGTGACGCGGAACCGGCACTTGGCGGCGAGCGCCGCCACGGGCACGGCGTCGTGGCCGGCGCCGCAGATGATGAGCCGCTCGTTCGGCCGCATCGTGTCGATGTAAAAGCGCCGGCCGTCCACGGTGGCCACCTCCGCCTTGGTGCGGTCGTGAAGGCGGCGTTCAAGCTGCTCTCGGACCGATTCCGGGAGCCGGTCGATGTCTCCGGCGATCGGCGTCGTCCCGTTGAACAGCACGCGAACGCCTTCCGGCAATTCGATGGCCAGGGAAATGAGGCCGTCCCGGGCGACGGCTTCCCGCACGGCCCGCCAGAAGGGATCGTCGGGATGGATCGGAAAGATGGCGACTTCCATCGTCCCTTTGCAGCCGATCCCCAGAGTCCACATCTCGCTTTCGCTGAGGTCGTACTGCACGAGACGGGGTTTTTCTTCTTTGATTGCTTTTTCCGCCCAGCCGTACAGGTCCGACTCGAGGCACCCGCCGCTTAAGGAACCGAGCATCTTTCCGCTTTCCGTCATCATCATTTTGGCACCGGGAAGGCGGTAAGACGAGCCCTTGACCTGGGTGATCGTAAGGAGCGCCGCCCGTTCTCCTTCCGACCAGGCTTCCTCGATGCGCTGAAACACCTGGCGCGCCTCGTCGATGTGGGACATGAAGGATCCCCTCCTTAACAGTCGGTCGTCATCATCACAAGGTCGTCATCATCACAAGACAATTATATCTTTTGAGGACAGAATTTTGATACACCCAATCGGGTGTTTCTGAATACCCGACTGTCCCACATCAGGCGGGCCGCCTTTGGCGGACCGTTCAGAGCGTGAAGGTGGAGGGGTCTACAGGAGTCCGTGACGGTACGCTTCCATCACCGCTTCTACGCGATTTTTGACGCCGAGCCGGCGGTAGATGTCGTTGACGAGAGCCTTGATGGTGTTTTCGGACAAGTGCAGGTACTTTCCGATGGCCTGGTTGCTCCAGCCTTGGGCCATGAGGCGCAGGATCTCCACATCCCGCAAGTCGAGCACTTCTTTTTCGGCTCCGCTCTCTTGCCGCATCTCCAGCCATTTTAAGGCATACCCCGTGACGGTCGGGTCGAGAACCGCTTTGCCGGCCAGGATGTTTTGGATCGCCCGGAGGAGCTCCTCTGCAGGCAAATCTTTCAAAAGATAGCCCTGCACCCCCGTCTGGATACAGGCGTGAACGACGTTTTTGTCCATCAGCGCGGTGAGGACGGCCAGCCGCGTCGCCTCGTCGGTTTTGCGAATCTCCTGGCACACCTGGATGCCGCTCATGTCCGGAAGGCGGATGTCGATCAGGGCAAGATCCGGCTTTAAGGAACGAATCAGGTCCAGGCCTTCCGCGCCGGTTGCGGCCTGGCCCGCCACGTCCAACCCGTGTTCGGTGAGAAGGGCACGGAGGCCGATTTGTACCAGTTCGTGGTCGTCGACGATCACGATGCGTCCTGTCATGGGTTCACCTTCTTTTGCGCCCCTCGACGTTTATGCAACGTCGACGTTGATTCAAAAACGCGGGCCGGCGTGGATCGGGAGGGTGCAGCGCACGGTGGTGCCGCCGTCTTCATTGCGAAAAATTTCAAATTCCCCGTTTAGCCCGGCGACCAAACGCGCCATTGAATGCAGTCCGAAATGGCCGGAAGGATGGCTCACAAAGCGGAGCGCTTCGTCCGATATGCCGATGCCGGCGTCCTGAACGACGACGTGAACCTGCTCTTCGGCGACGAGGACGTGAACGAAGGCGACCGGGCTGTGGGCGTGGCGGTAGATGTTGGTCAGCGATTCCGCGATGATCTTGAGGATGGTCTGGCGGATGGGGAGGCTCAGGCGCTCGAAGGGGCCGCGGATGACGAGTTGGGTGGAAATGCCGCTTAAGCGTTCGAATTTTTGAACGAGATGGGTCAAGGCCGCCGTCCTCGGGTGGACCTCGTCGTTCATGAGGCGGAACAAGATGGCGCGCAGCTCTGACTGGCACCGCACCGCCAATTCGCGCAAACGCGTGATGCGCGCCCGCACGGCGTCTTTTTTCTCCGCCGTCGGCAGCGCCTGCTCCAGGGCGTCGATTTCGCGGGCCACCGCAAACAGCGTTTGCGACAGCGAATCGTGCAGTTCTTCCGCGATTCGCCTCCGCTCTTCCGTTACGATGTGAAAACGTTTGTCCTCCTTCTGATAGATCCAGGAAATTGCAATGGCGCACATGGCGGCAAACCCGTTCATGATCTCCTCGTCATTCTGGGAGAAGGCGCCTTCGCTGGGCGCCTTGCCAAAAAAGACGCAACCGATCGGCCGGCCGCGGTGTTTCAGGGGGATGGACAGCAAGGCTTCGACGGGCGGATGGTTTTGGGGCACGCCGACCGACTTCGGATGCCGGGAAATGGATTCGATTCGAAGCGAACGGCCGGTCTTCGCGGGGAGGATGTATAGACCATGCCCTTTCGGGAGTTCGGAGGCTTTTAACGACCAGCCGGACACCTTAAAATACCGGATGGTGGACGGATCGCCCGGATCCGTGATGACGAGCGCGGCGAAGGAGGCGCCGACCATTTTGCGGGCGTAGTCGACGACGGCTTGCAAGAGAGGTTCCAGCCCTTCCTCCATCCACGGTTCCAAGAGTTCCATCGTTTCGGACACGATCTGCGCGACGTTCAGGTCAGCGGAACCTTCACGCATGTGCGGTCTCCCGTCCTTTCCCCAGCGGTCTGGCAGGAGAACAGCGACATACCGACCGGGTTTTGGAGAAGCGTCTTCCGGTGTAATTTAACAATCGGAAATAGACGGAATTAACCTTTGCGGCGTTTCCCGCCCGGCCTTCTGCTTCGCGGCGATCGTTCCTTCGGTTTCTTTGGCTGAACGTTCTTTGGCTGAACGCCCGCAGCGGGCCGCTTTCGACGATTGAAAGCCCTTACATCTCGTCCCTTCCCGCAGTCGGCACCCGCGTCGATCGACAGGTTCGACGGCCTCTGCAGGAAGAGGTTCGGCGCGACGAGTTGCGGGTACTTTTCGATCTTCTTGTGTCAATTATATTACAAGTCGACGCGGATTTCCACCCTTCGTCGATGAAAGGTATGCGTCAAGCGGTTCTCGGAGGTCCAGTCATCTTAAGGGACGATCAAGTCCGATGCTTCGAGCATCGTCCGTACCCGACCATGGACCTCTTCCTCCAGCGTTTTCGGTGTGGCATCGAGAAGGTTGCGCCCAAAGGGCATCTGGCACCGCTGCCAGGTGGCGCCCTGAACGTGCCGCCGAACGGCGTGTACGCGTCCGCGATGGTCATCCGACACCACCACATCGACGCCGTGCAGCCCGCGGCTTTTCAGCCAGCTGTAAAACTCGCCCCGGCGGGTTTCCGACTCGCCGTCGCCAAGCATTACGGGCCAACCGCTCTTTCGAGAACTTCCCGTGAGCTTGGCGAGCGCATCGTCTTTCGCGCCGCGGAGAAAAAGTGGAGGCAAACGCTGTGCATCTCCGGTGATCTGCTCGTGAGCCATTTCGATCCCCTCTCCCTTTTTGGTCTGTGTTGGTTAAGCTCCATTCCGACCGAATTTTTGAGTCACGGTTTGCGACCTCCTGACCGAATCCCTCGCGGTCAGGGGGGGAGGTCTCCTCTTGCTTGGCAGGGCCGGGAAGAAGATCGTCGCCCGGCAGAAAGCCTGGCGTCTTGGTGCGATGGATCAGGGAGGAGGCGCCTGCCGAACCTTGACCCGTCCTTGCCTCGGGACCCTCTTGCAAACCGACGGCCGGCGTATTAGGATAAACAATATACAGAAGCCGGCAAAGCGGTATGTCACATTGGCCGATCGGGGTGATTTATATCGAGCTCACGCCGCGGCAGAAGCAGATCCTTGCCATCGTCAAGGAAAAGGGGCCGATCACCGGCGAGCAGATTGCGGAGTTTTTGGGCCTCACGCGGGCCACAATCCGTCCCGATCTCGCGATTTTGACCATGTCGGGCTACCTCGAGGCCCGACCGCGGGTCGGCTATTTTTACGCCGGCGATGAAAACCGCTCGCTCTGGCTCAGGCGGCTTCGGGCGATCCCGGTGCGGGCCCATCACGCGCCGCCGGTCGTCGTCGGCGAGGCGGACAGCGTCCGGGAGGCGATCGTCAGGCTTTTTCTCGAGGACGTCGGGACGCTCTACGTCCTCGGCCGGGAGCGCCTGCTCGCCGGCGTCGTCTCCCGCAAGGACCTTCTTCGGGCCGCGATCGGCCGGCAGAACCTCGACGAGGTGCCGGTCGGCGTGATCATGACCCGGATGCCGAACATCGTCACCGTCTCGCCGGACGACTCCGTCTACGACGCGGCGGTGAAGCTCCTCGAGTACCAGGTCGACTCGCTGCCGGTCGTCGTGCCGCGGGGGGAGAACCGGCATGCGCTGGAGGTCGTCGGGCGGTTCACGAAGACGACGGTGACCCGCGTCTTCGTCGCCCTCGGCCGGGATGAGCCGTGGGTAGGAGGCGAGTCATGAGCCCCGAGACGAACAAACATGCCGAAACGCACGCGGGCGCCGAGACGAAAAAAAACGTCCGGACGCCAAACGAAACCGAGCCGGTCGCCGGCGCGGACGACGGCGCCCATCCGCCGGGAGACGCGTCGGACCACGAGGATCCGGACGCCGTCGGTGGCGTAAACGTCGGAAGCGCCGGGGACGAGGCCGCCCCGGGCGCCCGGGCGGCGCCGGGCGACGGGAAAAAGACGGTCATCTACGTCCTGTCCGACTCCCTCGGCGAGACGGCGGAGTACGCCGTCCGGGCGGCGGTGAGCCAGTTCGACTACGACACGATCGACATCCGCCGCATCCCGTTCGTCGACGACATCTCCACCCTCGATGAGGTGCTCGTCTCCGCCAAGGAAAACGAAGCCCTCATCGTCTACACGCTCGTCGTGCCGGAGCTTTCGGCCTATCTCCGGGAAAAGAGCGCCGCCCTCGGCCTCGAGGCGATCGACCTCATGACGCCGCTCCTCGAGCGGATCGCCCGCCGGACCGGCCAACGCCCGAAGCACAAGCCGGGGCTGGTGCACAAGCTCGACGAGGACTACTTCAAACGGGTGGAGGCGATCGAGTTCGCCGTCAAGTACGACGACGGCAAAGACCCCCGGGGGATCCTCCGGGCGGACATCGTCCTCATCGGCGTCTCCCGGACGTCGAAGACGCCCCTTTCGATGTACCTCGCCCACCGGCGGATCAAGGTGGCGAACGTCCCCCTCGTGCCGGAGGTCGCGCCGCCGAAAGAACTCTATCAGGTGTCGGCGAACCGCATCATCGGCCTCACCATCCATCCGGAAGCGCTGCATCAGATCCGGACCGAGCGGCTCAAATCCTTAGGCCTCGGCCTTTCGGCGAGCTATGCCCGCATGGAGCGCATTCTGGAGGAACTCGAGTATGCCGAAAATCTGATGAAGCGCCTCGGCTGTCCGGTGATCGACGTGACGAACAAGGCCGTCGAGGAGACGGCCAGCCTCATCCTACAGATGATCAGGGGAGGACGGATCCGGTGAAACGGGTGTACCACTTCCACGAAGGCGACGGAACGATGAAAGCGCTCCTCGGCGGCAAAGGGGCGGGGTTGGCGGAGATGACCCGGGCGGGGCTTCCGGTGCCCCCCGGCTTTACGATCACGACCGAAGCGTGTCGGGAGTATTTTGCCGCCGGCGGGGTGCTCGCGCCGGATCTTCTCGCCGAGGTCGACGCGGCGATCGCCGACCTCGAGGCCCGGACCGGGAAGCGCTTCGGTGATCCCGCGAACCCGCTCCTCGTCTCGGTCCGAAGCGGGGCGCCGATCTCGATGCCGGGGATGATGGACACGATCTTAAACCTCGGCTTAAACGACGCCGTCGCCGACGGGCTCGCCCGCCTGACCGGCGATGCGCGCTTCGCCTACGACGCCTACCGGCGGTTCATCCAGATGTTCGCCAACGTCGTCCTCGGCCTCGAACACGCGCGTTTCGAGGCGATCATCGAGGACGAAAAACGCCGCCGGGGGGTCGAGACGGATCCGGAGCTTCCGGCGGAAGCCTGGCAGGCGGTCATTCGGGAGTTTCTCGCGCTCGTGGAAAAAGAGACGAAGCGGCCCTTCCCGACCGAACCGCGGGAGCAGCTCGTCCTGGCCATCCGGGCGGTGTTCGACTCGTGGAACAACCTCCGGGCGATCGTCTACCGGAAGCTCCACAAGATCCCGGACACCCTCGGCACCGCGGTGAACGTCCAGATGATGGTGTTCGGCAACATGGGCGACACGTCCGGGACCGGCGTCGCCTTCACCCGCAACCCGTCGACGGGAGAAAACGTCCTCTACGGCGAATTTTTGCTGAACGCCCAGGGCGAAGACGTCGTCGCCGGCATCCGGACGCCGCAGCCGATCGCCGCCCTCCGGGAGGTCATGCCGGAGGTGTACGCCGAGTTCGAGCGGATCGCCCGGCGGCTCGAGGCCCACTACCGGGACATGCAGGACATCGAATTTACCATTGAAAAAGGCAAACTCTATCTCCTTCAGACGCGAAACGGCAAGCGGACGGCCCGGGCGGCGGTGAAGATCGCCGTCGATATGGTGAAGGAAGGGCTCATCGACGAGCGGGAGGCCCTCCGGCGCATCACGCCGGAGATGATCGATCAGCTCCTGCACCGGCGGATCGACCCGAACGCTCCGCGGACCGTCCTCGCCAGGGGCTTGCCGGCGTCGCCGGGTGCCGCGACGGGGATCGTCGTCTTCGACGCCGACGAGGCGGAAGCCCGCGGGAAGCGGGGGGAGGCGGTCATCCTGGTGCGGCCGGAGACGACGCCCGACGACATCCACGGCCTCGCCGTCGCCCAGGGCGTCATCACGAGCCGGGGGGGCATGACGAGCCACGCCGCCGTCGTCGCGCGGGGAATGGGCAAACCCGCCATCGTCGGCGCCGAAGGCCTGAAGATCGACCTCGAGGCGGAGACGTTCCGCGCCGGGGACGTCGTCGTGAAAAAAGGCGACGTGATCTCGATGGACGGGGCGACCGGAGAGATCCTCCTCGGCGCGGTGGCCCTCGTCGAGCCGGAGCCGGATCCGGAGTTTGAGACGCTCCTCGGTTGGGCCGACCGCTTCCGCCGCCTCGGCGTCCGGGCGAATGCCGATACGCCGGAGGACGCCGCCCGGGCCCGGGCCTTCGGCGCCCAGGGGATCGGTCTTTGCCGGACGGAGCACATGTTTATGGCGGCGGACCGGCTGCCGGCGGTCCGGGAGATGATTCTCGCCGAGACGCCGGAGGAGCGGGCGGCGGCGCTGGAGAAGATCCGGCCGATGCAAGAAGAAGATTTTTACGGCATCTTCAAGGCGATGGCGCCGTATCCCGTCACGGTGCGGCTTCTGGACCCGCCGCTGCATGAGTTTTTGCCGAAGTACGAGGAGCTCCTCCTCGAGGTCGACCGCCTCGCCCGGGACCCGCAGGCGGACCCGGCCCGGCTTCAGGAAAAGCAGGCGTTCCTTCGGAAGGTCCGGGCGCTTAAGGAAGAAAACCCGATGCTCGGCCTTCGGGGCTGCCGGCTCGGCATCCTCTATCCGGAAGTGTACGCGATGCAGGCGGAGGCGATCTTCCGGGCCGCCTTCCGGCTCCGGCAGGAGGGCGTGCCGGCGAACGTCGAGATCATGATCCCCCTCGTCGGCCACGCGAACGAACTGGCGCGCCTCCGGGAGGTCGTCGACGCTGCCTACCGGAAGGTCGCCGAAGCCTTCGGCGCCGAGATGCCGTACCTCGTCGGAACGATGATCGAGGTGCCCCGGGCGGCCCTCACCGCCGACGAGATCGGCCGGGTGGCGGACTTTTTCTCCTTCGGCACGAACGACCTCACCCAGACGACGCTCGGCGTCAGCCGCGACGACGCCGAGGGGAAGTTCCTCCACGTCTACGTCGAGGAGAAGATCCTCCCGGACAACCCGTTCGTCACCCTCGACACCGGCGGCGTCGGGAAGCTCGTCGAGATGGGCCTCCGCCTCGGCCGGGAGGCGAACGAGAGGCTCAAAGTCGGCGTCTGCGGTGAGCACGGCGGCGACGCCCGGTCGATCCGCTTCTTCCACGGCGCCGGCCTCGACTACGTGAGCGCCTCGCCGTACCGGGTGCCGCTCGCCCGCCTTGCGGCGGCGCAGGCGGCGATCGAGGCGGAAGACGCCGCCCGGGAGGAAAAGGTGGCCGGCGCCGGCTCGTCCGGCATGTAAGCGCCAAGCGCCGGCGAGCGGCTTTTTCGGGATCGACGAAAGGCGAAAGCGAGGAAAAAAGCCCTCCCCGACGGGGAGGGCTTTTTGTCGAATGCCGAAATCGGAAAACTATGGCTTTCGTTTTCGGACGGTCTCCTTGCAGGAAAACGACAACCTATGTAGAATAAATTTTATGTGCGGGGACGAGGGAGGGGTGGCCCATGGCACGCCTTCCGGAAGAGCTGGTCGAACGGGTGCGGGCGGCGTCGGATATCGTCGACGTCGTCGGCGAGTACGTCGCCCTCAAGAAGCGCGGCCGGTCCTACATGGGCCTCTGCCCGTTTCATCCGGACCGGACGCCGTCGCTTTCGGTCGTCCCGGACCAGCAATTTTTCCACTGTTTCGGCTGCCACGTCGGCGGCGACGTCTTCCGGTTCATCATGGAGATCGAAGGGATGAGCTTTCCGGAAGCCGTCAAACACCTCGCCGATCGGGCAGGAATTCCGCTGCCCGATCTCGAATACGACGATGAGGCCGGGAGGCGAAAAAATCGCCTGAAGGAAGCCCACGCCCTCGCGACGCGCTATTACCATTATGTATTAAACGCCTCGCGGCATGGAGAAACTGCAAAAGAATACGTACACGGTCGGGGTATCCGCCCGGAGACGGTCGAGCGCTACCGGCTCGGCTATGCGCCGGAGACGGGCGATGCCCTCGTCCGGTTTCTCCAAAAGCGGGGCTTCGGCCGGGAAGAGATCGTTGCGGCCGGTCTCGGGGTGGAAGAAGGCGGGCGCCTCGCCGATCGTTTTGTCGGTCGGCTCATGATTCCGCTGGAGGACATCCACGGGGCGGTCGTCGGCTTTAGCGGCCGCCGGCTCGACGGCGGGTCGCCGAAGTACGTGAATTCGCCGGAGACGCCGATCTTTAAAAAGGGCCGTTTTCTCTTTCACCTCGGCCGGGCCAAAGCGGCGATCCGCCGGCTTCGAGAGGTGGTCGTCGTCGAAGGGCCCCTCGATGCCCTTCTCCTCGCCCAGGAAGGGCTGGAAAACGTCGTCGCCGCCCAGGGGACGGCGTTTACGCCGGACATGGCGGAGCTCCTCGGGCGTTATGCCGAGCGGGTCGTCCTCGCCTTCGACGGCGATGAGGCGGGGGAGCGCTCCGCCGAGCGGGCCGCCCCTATTTTACTACAACGGGGCCTCGATGTAAAAGTGGCGCGCCTTCCGGAGGGGCTCGACCCCGATGCGTACGTCCGGGCCTCCGGCATCGACGCCTTCCGCCTGCGGGTGCTTCAGGGGGCGGAAAGCTACGGGGCCTTCCGGCTCGAGCGGCTCAAGCGGGGGCTCGACCTCGGCGACGCCGCGGACCGGGCGCGGTATCTGGAGCAGGCGGCCCGGGCGATCGCGGAGCTTTCGAACCCGTTTGAACGGGAGGCGCACATTGAGGCCATCGTGAAGGCGTACGCCGTACCGAAGGATCTTTTTCAAGCGAGCGTCCGCCGCCACCTGGAGGCTCAGGCGCGAAAAGCGGCCGAGGCGCCGCCGTATGATCGCTTCGCAGGCCGCATACATTCGAGTGACGCCGGCGGGCGAAGGCGCCGGCCGCGAACGGCCTACGAAGCGGCCGAGGCGCGGCTCCTCCAAGAGATGCTGGCCCGGCCGGAGCGCATCTCGGAGATCATGGACGCCGTCGGCGGGGGCTGGATCACGCCGGAGGGGACGGCCCTCGCGGCGGAGCTGTACGCCCTTTTCTACGAGGGGATCACCGGGCGGGAACTCGTGCCGAAGCTCATGACCGCCCTGGAGGATCCGGCGCTCAAAGATTTTTTGACGGAACTTCTCCTCGAGGAGGCGCCGCCGCTTTCACCGGCGGCGCTCGCGGACCTGGTGGCGACGCTTCAGGTGTATCCGAAGGAAAACGAGCTCAAGGCGCTCTACGCCGAACGGTCGAAGGCCCTCGATGCCGGCGATTTTGCCCGGGCGCGGGAGATCGAAGCCCGGGCCCGGGCGGTTCGATCGGAGATCGAGCGGCTACGCCGGCGGGCGTAAGACGGCGCCCCGGCGCGGGAAGACGGTGGCAGGCCCAGGAAGGAGGGCTTCGGATAGATGAGCAAGGTCGATCCGGACGACAAGACGCTGGAACAGGCCAAGGAAGAGGTGATCGAACTCGGCAAAAAGCGGGGGTATCTCACGGTTCAGATGGTGGCGGAGAAGCTTTCGGCCTACGAGATGGAACCGGAGCAGATCGAGGAGTTTTACGACGAGCTGGCGGAGCAGGGGATCGAGCTCCTCGGCGAGGATGAGGAGCCGGAGAAGGTCGGCGGCGAAGCGGCGGACGACGAGGCGTTCGATCCCGAGGCGATCGAAGAAGAGGTGCCGACCGATCTGGACGACCTTTCGCTTCCGCCGGGGATCAAGATCAGCGATCCGGTCCGGATGTACCTGAAGGAGATCGGCCGGGTGCCGCTCCTTACGGCGGAAGAGGAGATCGAACTCGCCAAGCGGATCGAGCAGGGGGACGAAGAGGCGAAAAAACGGCTGACGGAGGCGAACCTCCGCCTCGTCGTCTCGATCGCGAAGCGGTACGTCGGCCGGGGCATGCTCTTTTTGGACCTCATTCAAGAAGGGAACCTCGGGCTCCTCAAGGCGGTTGAGAAGTTCGACTACCGGAAGGGATATAAATTCAGCACCTACGCCACGTGGTGGATCCGCCAGGCGATCACCCGGGCGATTGCCGACCAGGCCCGGACGATCCGCATCCCGGTGCACATGGTCGAGACGATCAACAAGCTCATTCGGGTGCAGCGCCAGCTCCTGCAGGAGCTCGGCCGGGAGCCGACGGCGGAAGAGATCGCCAAAGAGATGGACATGCCGGTGGACAAGGTGCGGGAGATCCAGAAGATCGCCCAGGAGCCGGTGTCGCTGGAGACGCCGATCGGCGAGGAAGACGACTCCCACCTCGGGGACTTTATCGAGGATCAGGAGGCGATGTCGCCGTCGGACGCGGCCGCCTACGAGATGCTCAAGGAGCAGCTCGAGGAGGTGCTCGACACCCTCACCGATCGGGAAGAAAACGTCCTCCGGCTTCGCTTCGGCCTCGACGACGGTCGGACGCGGACGCTGGAGGAGGTCGGCAAGGTCTTCGGCGTGACGCGGGAGCGGATCCGCCAGATCGAGGCGAAGGCGCTCCGGAAGCTCCGGCACCCGAGCCGGAGCAAGCGGCTCCGGGATTTTCTCGACTGAGCGGGCCGGGAAAAGCCGACGTGAGGCCGGGCGCCGTAGGCCGGTCCACCGGGGCGCCCGGCTTAAGCGGTCGGCCCGCCTGGACGCGGGGTCGATGCGGCGCTTGGGCCGGAACGGGGGAGCCGGGATGGACAGACGGCGTTCGATCATCGTGCGGGAGATCGAGGCGTGGCGGGAGCACCGCCTCCTTCCGGAAGCGCAGGCGCTTTTTTTGCTCAGGCTCTACGGCGAAGGCGGACGCCGCCGGCCGTATCGCCGGCGGATGGCGGCTTTTTTCGCCGGCTTTGTGGCCGGCGTTTTGTTTGCGGCGCTCCTTGGGGGACTGTGGTGGGCATGGGGGGGACGGCTGCCGGCCGAGCCCCGTTGGACAGGCGTCGAGTCCGCCCCGGCGGTCGCGGCGGATGGGGAAGGGGCGAAGCCGGCTTACGGACCGGCAGAGGAGGCGGTCGGGCCGCCTGGGCCGTCCTCCCGGCCGGAGCCAAAGGGGCCGCGGCCGCGGTCTCCGACGGGCGGTTCCGAGGGGTTGGCCGGGGCCGGAGGGCCGCCGGGGCTCGTGGGGGAAGCCCTCCGCTCGCCGCCGGTGCTGTTCGGCCTGGCCGTTCTGGCGGCGGCGCTGGCCCACGCCCTCCGCGGGCACCCCGGCGCCGCCGGCCACGTGAGCGCCCTTTTGTTTCCCTTGTTTCTGTTTGCCGGCATCGGCGCGGCGATCCCGGCGGCGAGGGAGCGCTGGCCGTGGACCCCGCCGGTTCTCGTGGCCGGCGGATTTTTCCTGTGGCTTTGGGCGGCCCGGCGCTGGGGGAAGCGGTATCACGGGTGGCTGGCCGCTTTGGCGCTCCTCGCCGGGATCGCGCTTCAGGTCGGGCATCTGTGGGGTCTGTGGGGCGGTTTTCGTTGAAGGGGGGCGGGGGGCCGAGGACGCCCCGCTCCGATCGGGCATCGGGCCGATCGGTGCCCGGTCACGGGGTCCGGCCGATTCGATGCGCTTTTGCGGATTCGGTCGATTCGGTACGCGCCCTTCCGGAAGCGGTCGATTCGATGCGCGTCTTAGGAGAGGACGAGGGACCGTGCCCGATCAAAAAGCGGCTCGGGCGGCGCGCCTCCGAGCGGTGGCCGCGTTCGTCCCGCCCGGACGGACGGTGGCCGACATCGGCACCGACCACGGACAGCTCGCGATCCTGCTCGTCGCTTCGGGAAAAAGCCCGTCCGTCATCGCCACCGACCTTCGCCCCGGGCCGCTGGAAGCGGCGCGGGCCAACGTCGTCCGGCACGGGCTTCTGGATCGGATCGAGCTTCGGTTGGGCGACGGGCTTTCGCCCCTTCGGCCGGGAGAGGTGGACGTCGTCGTCGTTGCCGGCTTGGGAGCGGAGCGGATCGTCGCGATGCTCAAAGCGGCCGGGGAGAAGCGGGCGACCTATCCGCTGTGGGTGTTTCAGCCTCAGACGCCGGCGCGGCCGCTCAGGGCGTTTGGCTACGGGGCGGGGATGGAGCTTTGGGCGGAAGACGTCGTCCGGGCCGGCGGCCGGTCTTACGAAATCGTCGCCTTTCGCCGGGGCGACGGCCGGGCGCCGTACGCCGGTCTGCCGGTGCCGCCGGAGGTGGCCTTCTGGCTCGGACCGCACCTCCTCCGGCGGCCGACGGAGGCGTTCTGCGCTCACTGGCGTCGGGAACTCGCCCGCTGGGAAAGGCTCGCCGCCGCGCTTCGCTCGGCACCGAGCGCGGCGGGACGCGTCAAAGGGGAGTCCCTTGCGGCGCGGATCGCCCGCCTGCAGGCGGCCCTCCGGGTCTGCGGCGGCATCGATGCCGTTTTCGGCCCGTAGACGGTCGGCGCCGCAGGCGATCGCCGATGATCGGCGGGCCAACCGATCGAACGGGGGGATGCCAAGATGGACGTGCGTACGGCCGTGCGACTTTTGGAACGGATCGCGCCTCCGGAGCGGGCGCTTCGGGACGACCCGATCGGGCTTGCTCTCGGCCGGGAGGACCGGCCGGTCCGGCGGGTGATGTTTGCCCTGGAGGCGACGCCGGCGGTGGTGGAGGAGGCGCTCGACCGGGGGATCGACCTTCTCGTCGTGCATCATCATCCCCTCTACCGGCCGACCCGGACGATCCGGACCGACCGGGCCGACGGGCGGGCGCTGGCCCGGCTTCTTCAGGCCGATGTCGCCGTCTACGTGATGCACACGAACGCCGACGCCGCCGACGACGGCCTGAACGACGTGTTTGCGGCGCGGGTCGGCCTGGAGGCGCCGGACGTGCTCGAGGTGACCGGTCGGGAAGCGCTCTTCAAACTCGCCGTCTTCGTCCCGGCGAGTCACCACGAGGCGGTGCTTCAGGCGATCGGCGATGCCGGCGCCGGGTGGATCGGCAATTACAGCCACTGCACGTTCAACACGCCGGGCACCGGGACGTTCTGGGCCCGGGAAGGGGCCGATCCGTTTCTCGGCAAGATCGGCGAACTCACCCGCGCCGACGAGATCCGGCTGGAGACGATCGTGCCGGCGGGGCGGCTCGACGCCGTGCTTCAGGCGATGCTGGCCGTCCACCCTTACGAAGAGGTCGCCTACGATCTGTATCCGCTGGCGAACGAAGGGCGGCCGTACGGCCTCGGGCGGATCGGCCGGCTTCGGTCGCCGATGACGCTGGCGGCGCTGGCGGCGCTGGTCGCGGAGCGGTTCGGCCTGGAGGGCGTGCGGATCGTCGGCGATCCGGAGCGACCGGTGACGCGGGCGGCGGTCTACTCCGGAAGCGGGGCCCGAGCGATTCCGATGGCGGCCGCCCGAGGCGCCGACGTCCTCATCACCGGGGACGTCGGCTATCACGACGCCCGGGAGGCGGAGGCGCTCGGACTGGCGGTCATCGACGGCGGTCACCACATGGAAAAGTGGTTTGCGCCGCATTTTGCCGGGCGTTTTCGGGCGCTCCTCGCCGAGGCGGAGGGGGGCGAATCCGGCCCCCCATCCCGGTCGGGAACGCCGTCCGGCGCAGGGGATCGGGCCGGTGAAGGGCGTTCCGTTCGGACCGATCAAGAAACGGCGGCCCCCGAAAGCGTCGCCGTCGTCGTGGCCGAGGCCGATCGCGATCCGTTTCGCTTTATGGTGCGGTCTTTAGCACCATAGGACCGTTTTGGCGGGATGGCGGGTCACGGCGGGCGGCCTCCGTTTGTCCTCCGCCCGGGCAGATCTGTTATAATGAATTTAAAGTAAAGAGAGGCTGGATGGCGCCGCAGTTGGCGCATGGAGCGGGGCGAGGGTTGGCCATGGGGGAGAAGACCTGGGAACGGCTCTTTGGCGGGGGACGGCGGTCCGGCGGCCGGTGGCTCATCATCGCCGGTGCGGCGGCGATTGCCTTGGTGGCGGGGTTCATCGGTTTTCGGCTGGCGATGATCATTCAGGGCGGCCCCTCGCAGCCTTCGGCGTCGCCGCCGACGGCGCCGCTTTCGACCTCGGAGCAGATCGTCCAGACGGTGGCGGACATCGAGGGTCTCGTGGTGGGGGTGACCGCGTACCGGCACAAGAAAGCCGGTGACGACGGCTCGTCGGGCTCGGCGGTGGTGATCGCCCGGAAAAAAGGGATGGCGTATCTTTTGACGAATCACCACGTCATCGAAGGAGCGGACCGGATCGACGTCACCACCGGCGACGGGGAAACGGTCCCGGCGGAGCGGGTCGGCGTCGATCCCTATACGGATCTCGCGCTTCTGCGCATCCCGCAGCGGTACGTGGACAAGGTCGCCGTCCTGGGGAGTTCCGCCAAAGTGCGAAAAGGGGAGATGGTGATCGTCGCCGGGAACGCCCTGGGGATCTATGCCGACACGGTCAACATCGGCTTCATCTCCAGCCTGCATCAAAAGCTCCCCATCTATTTTGGCGACGGGGCGGAGCCGGACTGGGAGCTCGACGTGCTTCAGGTCGACGCGGCGATGAACTACGGCAACAGCGGTGGCGGCCTGTTTAACCTCCGGGGGGAACTGATCGGCATCAACAATGCCAAGGTCGTCGAGCCGGGGGTGGAGAACATCGGCTTTGCCATTCCGATCGATCTGGCACAGGCGGTGGCAGCGGAGCTGGAGCAGTACGGCAAAGTCCGGCGGCCGGACCTCGGCATCGTTCCGGTCGGCCTGGCCTACGTCGCCGAGGACATCTACCGGAGCTTGAAGCTTCCGCCGACGGTCCACGAAGGAGTCCTCATCCGGGACATGCCGGAAGGGCCGGCGAAGGCGGCAGGACTTTCGGCCTACGACGTCATCGTCGCCCTCGACGACCGGCCGGTGTACGACAAGGTGAGCTTCCGGCAGACGCTCTTTCAGCATAAGATCGGCGACACGGTGAAGGTGACGTACTACCATGCCGGCGAACGAAAGGAGCGGCTGGTGACGCTCGGCGAGGCGCCGTAGGCGGTCTGCGGCGCCCGTGAATCGGTGCCCGAGGGGAGCGCGGGCGGCAAAGCGCGGACAGACCCGTCGCAGGCAAAGGGGGCATGGCGGTGGAACTCACCCATCTCGACGAAAGCGGCCGTCCCCGGATGGTCGACGTTTCGGAAAAGCCCGATACGGACCGCCGGGCGGTGGCGGAGACGACGCTCCGGATGCGGCCGGAGACGCTCGAGGCGATCCTCTCCGGCGGCGGGCCGAAGGGGGCGGTGCTCGAGACGGCGCAGGTGGCGGGGGTGATGGCCGCGAAGCGGACGTGGGAGCTCATCCCGATGTGCCATCCGATCCCGATCACCGGCGTTTCGCTTTCGTTTCTGCCGGAGCCGCCGGATCGGCTCGTCATCCGGGCCGACGTCCGGACGACGGGGAAAACGGGCGTCGAGATGGAGGCGCTCACGGCGGTGTCGGTCGCGGCGCTCACCGTCTACGACATGGTCAAGGCGATCGACCGGGGGATGGAGATCGGCCCGACGCGGCTTTTGCAAAAAAGCGGCGGAAAAAGCGGCGATTTTCGCCGCGAGGATCTCGAAGGGTCCGGAGCCGACGGGGCTCGGTCGCCGGATCGGCGTCCGGGAAGCTGAACGTTCGAGGATGCTGACCGATGAGGAGGGAGGCCGGTGGAACGGACGCCGGTGTCGATGGAGGAAGCTTTGGCGCGCATCCTTCGGCACGTGCCGCCCCCGCTCAAGGAGCGGGTGGGGCTCGCCGAGGCCGCCGGCCGCATTTTGGCGGAGCCGCTCGTGGCGGAGGCCGACGTGCCGTCCTTCCGGCGTGCCGGTGTCGACGGCTATGCCGTGCGGGCGCAGGACGTCTTAGGGGCGGCGGCGGATCGCCCGATCCGGCTTCGGGTCGTCGGGGCGGTGCAGGCCGGCGATCCGCCGCTTGATCGACCCGTCGGCCCCGGGGAGGCGGTTCGGGTGATGACGGGAGCGCCGGTGCCGGACGGCGCCGATGCCGTCGTCATGCTGGAGCACGTCGAGCCGGAAGCGCCGGCGGACGGGGGGGATGAGGCGGGCGGCGCCTCGGAGGCCGGGAAGGCCGGGGTGTTTTTCAAGGCCGAAAGCCGCGGGGCGGGCGGCCGGCGGGCGGAAGCGCCCTCCGCCGTCATCGTCGTTCGCCGACCGATCGAAACGGGGAAAAACGTCATCGAACCGGGGGAAGACGTGCGGCGGGGAGAGCGGCTGCTTTCGCCCGGGGAACGGCTTCGGTCCGGGGCGATCGCGCTTTTCGCGGCGTACGGTTATTCCTCCGTCGCCGTCTTTCGGCCGCCACGGGTGGTCGTCATCTCGACCGGCGACGAGCTGCTCGAGCCGGGCGTGCCGCCGGCGCCGGGGAAGATCTACGATTCGAACGCGCCGATGCTCGTGGCGGCGCTTCGGATGCTCGGCGTTCCGGCGGATCGGTACGGCATCGTCCCGGATCGGCCGGAGGCGCTCGGGGCGGCGTTTCGCCTCCTTGTCGACCGGTACGACGTCCTCATCACGACGGGCGGGGTATCGGACGGGGATTATGACTGGGTGCATCCGCTCATCGCCGAGCTGGGCGGGGAAGTGTTCTTCAGCCGGCTTCAGATGAAGCCGGGGCAGCCGACGTCGGTCGCCCGGCTGGGGCGGGCGATGCTGTTTGCGCTGGCGGGGTACCCCGTGGCGAGTTTTGTCGGCTTTCATTTGTTTGTGCGACCGTTTGTCCTCTCCGCCCTCGGGGTACCGCCGGAGCGGGCCCGCATGCCCGAGGCGGAGGCGACGCTTGAAGTGCCTTTCGGGCGCCCGTCGAAGCTGCCGCGGGTCGTCCCGGTGCGCTATCGCTTCGACGGCCCGCGGCTCGTCGTCCGGCCGACCGGCCGCGGGCGTTCCTCCCACATCGCCGAGCTCGCGCCGGCAAACGGGCTGATGGTGGTGCCGCCGGGAGAGGGGCTTCCGGAAGGGGCGGCGGTGCGTCTTTTTGTGTTGGACGCGCTTGACTGAAAGACCGTGGCCAGATCGGCCCGACGGAGCGGGCCGGATATGTCCGGCGGAGGAGCTGCTGTGGTTCGGAACGGAGCGGAGCGGATGGAGCGCATCGTGCACGTCGCCGGTTTTTCCGGAAGCGGCAAGACGACGCTCATCGCGCGGCTGATCGAGCGGGCCGCGGCTGACGGCATCCGGGCGGCGGTGATCAAGCACCACGCGCATGCGGGGGCGGTGCCGCCCGATCGGCCGAGGAAGGACACCGCCGCGTTCCAGGCGGCCGGGGCGGTGCTCAGGGGGCTTTTGGCGCCGGAAGGGGCGCTTTTGTACTGGACCCCGACCGGAGCGGAGGCGCTCCCGGCGCCGGCGGAAGCGGCGGCGCCCGCCAAGCGGTTCTGGCCTCTGGCGCGGGCGTTTGGAGCGGACTGGCTGTTCGTCGAAGGGTTCAAAACGGCGCCGGGGCCGAAGCTTGCCCTGCTCCGGTCGGCGGACGATCTTCCGGCGGCCCTTACGTGGCCGGACGTGATCGCCCTCGTCGCGCCGGCCGATCACCTTGCGCGGGTTCGGGCGGTCGGCAACGAAGCGGCGGTTCGATTTCCGCTTTTCGCACGGGAAGACGCGGAAAGGATTTACCGCTGGGTGATCGCCGAGAGGCGGTTTCGACCGGAAGCTTCCGTCGAGGGGAAAAGGGAAGCGGAATGTTGATCACGTGCCGGCCTTTGGGCTCGCCCTTCAAAGGGCTCCCCCTCTTGTGGCCTGCCGTTTTTTCCGGTATAATGGCCAACCGAGATGAATCGAACCAAAGGCTGGCTGGAAGCGGAGATCAGCAAGGCGCTCACGCGCTGGGAAAAGGAGTATCTCGGCCGGGGGTCGACGGCGGCGAAGACGGACATCGTGCGGGACATGATCATTGTCTCGCTGAAGGTGACGCTCACGCCGGCGGAACAGGCCCTCTGCGAAACGGAGGAAGGCCGGCAGGCGGTCAAAGTGATGCGCAACCGCCTTCTGGAATCCGGCGCCGAGGCGCTTTGTTCGTTGATCGAGCGGCTGACCGGCATGCCCGTCCGGAGCCTCCATACCGATCTCAGCACCCGAACCGGCGAACGGATCATCGTCTTCCGCCTGAACGACGATTTGGAGCGGCGGCTTATGAACGGCGACGGGTTCGGCGACGAGGCGGGGGCCTGAGATCGGGAGAACGGTTGACCGGCAGGCGGACGGCTCGCCGTTTTGCGGAGGCTGGCGTGACGGCTGAAGCAGGAAGCAACCGGGCAGGGATCTCCTCAGATGGGGTCGTTGCCCATGGGTTGCAGAACGGTTTTGAGGACGGGAAAACAAGCCGTAAGGCGGCCGCTTTTCCCGGTCGCCGTCCGTTTGATCCGGTCGAGGGTTGGACTTTCGCCGCGGCGGACGGGACGGAAACCGGGAAAAGCGCGGTCCGGGAGCCTTCCGATCATCCGCTGGGCGGACGGGTCGGAAGAAAACCGGCGAAGCCGCGCCTTGGTCACACGGTCCGGGGACCGTGGGGCGAGGGCGGTTTCGCCGGTTTTTCTTTTGCGATCGGCGGCGGACCGCTTGGGGCGTTTGCCGCTGGTTCGATCACGCGGAACATGCGGTGGGTTTGGCCCATCGCGTCCGGGTGAGGCGGCAACGAAAAAACAAGCGAGCCGAAAGCAGTAAACCGGAAGGGGAGAGGCCGGTTGAACGGGCTTTGGTTCTGGCTGTGGGTGCTGGCATGGGGGACGTCCGGCGGCTATACGCTTGCCTTTTTGATCAAGATTCGGCGGATCGGCCGCCGGCGCCCTCCCGTGCTCCTGGCTCCCCTGCCGTGGGACGAAGGGGCGGGGCCGGGAGCGGGAACGTTTCCGGAGGAGCGGTGGGCGGCCTGGCAGGTTCGGCTGCAGGCACTCCCCCTGATCGCCGCCCTCGGCGGGGTGGGGAGTGCGCCGGCGGAGGCGGTGACGGTCGGACCGTGGCTTCTGGACCGTCTGGGATGGGTTGCTGCGGCGCATGCCGCCGGGATGAATTTTCTTTTGCAGCGTTATGCCCGGCACCATCTGCGGGGAGACCGGCGCTTTGCGGAACATCTGGCGGGGCTTTCGTTCGTGTCGCTGGCGGTATCGCTCACCTGGCTGGCGGGGGACGGGCGGCTGTTTCTCTTCGGCTGGACGGCGACGGCGGCGGCTGTGCTCGCGCTGATCGCCCTCCGGCGTGAGCGGCCGGATGGGGCCGGGTGGTTCCGGGAGGCGGCGGCCACCTTCGGAATCGCCTGGGCCGCGGTGGTCGCGGCGGTCGTCGGGAGTGCGGATCTGGCGCGATCGTGGTCGTTCGAGGAGATGGCGCGCGTCGCGGCGGCCGGCCCCGGGGCGACGGCGCTTTGGGGGGCGCTGGCCGTCGGGGCGATGGCGATGGCGGGTGCCTATCCGTTTCACCGCTGGCTGCTTGCGTCTCCGGCGGCGCCGACGCCGGTTTCGGCGGTGCTGCACGCAGGGGTGGTCAACGCCGGAGGGCTTTTGTTCGCCCGCTGGAGCGGCCTCGCCTTCGGGGAAGGGGCGACGGCCGTTTCTCCGGGGGTCGAGGCGGTGTGGGACGGGGTCATCGTCTGGGCGTGGGCGTCGGCGATGCTCGGTTTCGGGATGATGGCGGTGGCGGTGGACGTGAAGCGAAAGCTCGCCGCATCGACGATGGCCCAGATGGGGCTCATGATGACGCAGGCGGCGCTCGGGGCGTCGATTGCGGCGGTGCTGCATCTTTTGTTTCACGGCTGGTTTAAAGCGACGCTGTTTCTCCGGGCGGGGGAGGCGGTTCGGCCGCCGGGGGCGGCGGCGTATCCGGAGCGGGCCTCGCTTCCGTTCGGGGAGCACCGGGTTCGGGATGCCCGGCGGCCGGTGGCGGCCGAAAACGGCGGCGCCGGAGACGGATTCGGGCGAACGGCGGCGACGGACGGCCGGCGGGCGGTCGTCGGGCGCTGGACGGCGGTCGTCGCCGGCGCCGTCGTCTTCTGGGCGACCTGGCGCTTCGGGTCGAACGGGCCGGGGGCGCTTTTGGGGGCGTTTTTTCTGGCCGGGACAGCGGTTTTCCTCGTACGGGAAATGAGCGGCCGGCCGGGACGGGCAGCCGTCGCCCTGGGAACGGGGCTTCTTTTCCCGGCGGTCATCTCGGTGCTGGCTCGGGAAGGGCTCGGGCGGGTCCTGGAACCGGCGGTCGGGGAAGGGGCCGTTCGCCCCTTCGCGGAAGGTCTGGCCTTGGTCCTGTACGCCCTAGGCTCGCTGGCCTGGCTCGCGGCGCTTTCGGACGGCGGACGGTGGCTTTCGAATCGTCTCGGGCTTCGGCTGTATGTCGGGCTGGTGCGGCTGGGGGAGCCGCGGCCGGCGTCAATGGCGGTCTGGCCGTACGATCCGTGGCGAAAGGAGGCAAACCAATGAGCGACAAGCGGTCGGCGACGCCGACGGAGGAAGCGATCGGCCGGGTCGGAGCACCGGATTCGGTCGGCGCGTTCGAGACGGTCGAAGCGTTAAAGGACCGAACCGTCTCGGCGAAGGCATCGGTCGCCGAAGCGGGGGATCGAGGCGCGGCGTGGGCCGGGGAAAGGGCCGGCGCGGCAGCGCCGAGGGGGATCGCTTCGGAGGAAGCGGAAGCGCTCGCCGCGCTCGTCCGGGAGGCGGCGGCCTGGATCGCGCCGCTCTGGCCTCTGGCCACCTGGGCGCCCCGGCAACCGCTCGGCGGTCTGGAAGGACGGCCGTTCGCGGAGGTGGTGGCGGAGGCGTTCGAGTGTTACGGCGTCGATCTGCTTCCGCCGGAGGCCGTGCTCCGGGCGGCTTGGGCCGCCGGGGAGGTGGCTCCGGAGGCGCTTTGGGCGGCCTATTCTCGCTATGCGGCTTGGGAGCGTTCCCGGGGGACGCCGCCGGTGGCGCTTCAGGGGCTCTGGGCGTCCCTGCCGTGGTCGGCGGGGGCGGCGTCGGTGGTTCGACCGGCGGCGGATGCCGAAGGGGATGGCGCGGCGAAGGGCGCCGGCACGGCGGTCGAAGCGATTCGTCCAGAGGTGGGTGCCGGCGCGGCATCATCGGGGTGGGCTCGATCGGGGGACGGCCGAAAGCAGGGGCTGAAGCGGCGGCGGGAGCGGCCGGAGGAGCGCCTGGAGCGGCTCGTCATCCGGTGGGCCAAGGCGGTGCTCGGGGCGGATGGGGCCCTTCTCCCCCTCCCCGTCCGGGAGGATTTTTATCGTACCGTGCGGGCGCTTGCGGCGGTCGACCCGGATCTTTCTCCGGAGGCGCGCCGGAGCATCGCCGTGTGGCCGGAGACGGCGCCGTCGGCCCTCGCCTACGGCCTTCGGCGGCTTGGCCTCTGGCCGGATCGGTCGGAGGCGGCCCGGGCGGTGCTCATCCGCCATCTGCTCCGGCTTCCGGGGTGGGCGGGGATGTTCGCCTGGCGGGAGCGTCACGGGGAAGCGGGAGCGCTTCTTCATTACCTCGCCGCCCGGCTCCTCATCGCCGACGCCGTCGGGGCGGCGTCGTTTTTTGTCGCGCCGGATGGGGGAGTCCAAAAGGAAGCGCGGCTTTCGCCGCGGGCGCGGTTTTTCGCCTACGGCCGTCGGCTGGTGTGGCTTTCGGCCTGGGAGGAGACGCTCACGGAGCGAATCGCGGGCCGCCTGACGGTCACCGGTGCCGGACGGGATCGGCGGATGCCGCGGGGAGACGGTGCGGAGGTGCAGCTCTTTTTCTGCCTCGATGCCCGATCGGAGCCCCTCCGCCGGGCGCTCGAGAAGGCGGGCGATGGGAGGATCGAAACGGTGGGGGTGGCGGGGTTTTTCCACCTCCCGCTCTGGGTCGTCACGCCGGAGGGGCCGAACGGCTACTTGGCGGCGCCGCCGGGCGTCGCGCCGATCGGCATCCTTCGGGTCGAGGACGACGGGCCGGCGGCGGCTCGACGGGCGCTTCACCGGGCCGAAGAGGCGATGAAAGGGGATCCGCTGGCGGGGTTTGCCGCTCCCGAGCTGACAGGGCTTGCGTATGCGCTGGAGGCCGCCCGTCGCAGTGTCGGGCCGGTGATTCGGGCGTGGAGCGCCCGGAGACGGGAGTTCGGGAAGGAGGGGTCGTCGGTCGCCGGAGGAGTGGGGTCGGCCGCCTGGGCGTGGAGCGCCCGGCGAAGCGCCGGGCGGGAGAGATCGCCGTTTGCCGGAGGAGGCAGGGCGGCCATCCGGTCGTTTTCGCCGGAAGCCGTTGCCCGCGAGGCGGAGCGGCTGTTCAAAGCGGCCAGCGTGCGGCGGTTTGCGCCGTACGTCGTGTTCGTCGGTCACCGGAGCCGCTCGGTGAACAATCCTCACGCGTCAGCACTGGAATGCGGCGCCTGCGGCGGCACCGGCGGCGGGTGGAACGCGTGGGCGCTCGCGGAGGCGCTCAACGATCCGGCGGTGCGGGCGGCGCTTTCGGCCCGCGGCGTGGCGATTCCGCCGGAGACGGTGTTTGCCGCGGCGGAGCACGAGACGACGACGGACGGCTGGGCGTGGCTGACGGCGCCGCCGGTCTCAGGGCCGGCGCGGAAGGCCCATGAGCGCCTTTCGGCGCATCTTGAGGCGGCCCTTTCAGCCGCCCGGGCCGGCCGGGCCCGCCGCCAGCCGGTTCCCGACCCGGAGGAAGCGTTTCGCCGGGCGGCGGATTTTGCCGAGGTGCGGCCGGAGTGGGGCCTTGCGGGCCATCTCGGCCTCGTCATCGGTCGCCGGACGCTGACGGCGGGAGCGGATTGGGGCGGAACGGTGTTTTTGCTGAGCTACGACTGGGAAACGGATACCACCGGAGCGGCGCTCCAGGCGCTTCTCGCTGGCCCCGGCGGGGTTTTCCGGGCGATCGGGTGGCAGTATTTCCTGTCAACGGCGGCTCCCGGCCGGTTCGGCGGAGGGGATAAGACGACCCTCACGGTGTTGGGCGGGATCGGGGTCATGCAGGGGAACAGAAGCGACCTCCTGCCGGGGCTTCCGTGGCAGTCGGTGGCGCTCGGGGAGGAGCTCGTCCATCGGCCGCTTCGGCCGCTCGTCTTGATCGAGGCGCCGCCGGAGCGGGTTCGAGCGATCCTCGCCGTCGATCCGGAAGTGCGGGCGCCCGTCGAGGGAGGCTGGCTCAGGCTTCGGGTGCTCGATCCCCGGACGGGACGATGGGTGACAGTGAGCGACGGTTTCGGTAAAATGACAGAAGAACGCGGGGAGGCTTCCGCCAACGTTCACGCCGGTGGGCCCGATTCCGCCTTCGGTGGCGAAAGGAGATCCTGAAGCGCCGTTTCGACGGTCGGGAAGCGGAACGCATAGCCGCGAGCGAGGGCTTCTTCCGGGAGGACGCGGTGGCCCCGGATGAGGAGGTCGCTCATCTCGCCGAGGGCGAGCCGGAGCGCGAAGGCCGGCACGGGGAGCCAATGCGGCCGCCGGAGCCGCGCCGCGACGGCGCGCCCGATCGCGTCCATCGTGGCCGGGTTGGGGGCGGTGACGTGAAGCGGACCGACGACGGTGGCGTCCTCCAGGGCGAGGCGGATCAGGCCGACGACGTCGGCGATGTGCACCCACGAGACCCACGCCCAGCCGCCGGCGATCGGTCCGCCGGCAAAGAGGCGGTACGGAAGCACGAGGCGAGGGAAGGCGCCTCCCTCCCTGGCGAAGACGACGCCGAAGCGGGCAAAGACGGTGCGAAGGCCGAGGGCTTCGGCCCGGCCCGCCGCCGTCTCCCAGCGGCGGGTGACGGCGGCGAGAAACGAAAGTCCGCGCTCCCGGAGAACGGCTGCGGTGGGGCCCGTTTCGGCTTCCGGGGGAACGGGGAGGCGGGCTTCGACGGCGGAGGCGCTGATGAGGACGCGAGGTCGCGCTTCGGCGGGGAGGCGCGCGAGGAGTTCGAGGAGCACGGCGGTCGCCCGAAGGCGGCTTTCGAGGATGTGCCGCTTTTTGGCCGGCGTCCAGCGGCCGTCGATCGGGGTTCCGGCGAGGTTGACGGCGGCGTCGAGGGGAGCGTGGCGCTCGAGTTCGTCTTCCGGTCGGGCGTCGGCCGCAAGCCAGGAGACGGGGATCGGTCCGGGGCGTGAGGCGCCCGATCCGGAGAACGAGCGGGTTGTCCGCTCGGCCGGTGGTGGGGCGGCGATCACCGCCCGGTCGGAAAGGCGCGGATTTCGCGTGAGCCACAGGACGGTGTGGCCGTCTTCCAGCAGCGATCGGGTGAGGTTGCGGCCGATGAGGCCGCTTCCTCCGGCGATGACGATGCGCATGTTTGCCCTCCTTTGATTCGATTCGGCGATGGGACGTCCGGGGCGAAGCCGGTCCGCTCCGGCGGAAGGCGGCGGTCGCGGGCGGAGGCGAAAGGGGGACGGCGATGCTGAAAGACCTGTATGCCGCGCTGGACGGGCTGTTCGGTGAAATGGTCGCCTGGCGGCGGCACCTTCATCGGCACCCGGAACTGTCGTTTCACGAAGAGGCGACGCCGGCGTTCGTCGCCGAGACGCTACGCTCGTTCGGGGTATCGGTCCGAACCGGCGTCGGCGGTCGGGGGGTCGTCGGCCGGATCGAAGGGGGACGGCCGGGCCGGACGGTGGCGCTTCGGGCGGACTTTGACGCGCTGCCGATCCAAGATGAAAAGTCGGTCTCCTACCGATCGACGGTCCCGGGGGTGATGCACGCCTGCGGCCACGACGGCCATACGGCGACGCTTCTCGCGGTGGCGAAGGTGCTGGCGGCGCGGCGGGCCGACCTCCCGGGGACGGTCGTCCTCATCCACCAGTTCGCGGAGGAGGTGGCGCCGGGAGGCGCCCGGCCGATGATCGAAGACGGGGCGCTCGACGGCGTCGACGTCATCTTCGGGACGCACCTCTGGGCGGGGCTTCCGATCGGCGTCATCGGCTACCGGGCCGGGTACGCCATGGCCAACGTCGATGCCTTCACGATCGAGATCGTCGGCCGGGGCGGGCACGGGGCCGCGCCGCACCAGACGATCGACAGCCTGCTGATCGGAGCCAATCTTGTGGTCAAACTGCAGCAGATCGTCGCGCGGCGGGTGGATCCGCTGAAAGAAGCGGTCGTCACCGTGGGCACGTTTCACGCCGGAACCGCCTTCAACGTCATCGCCGAACGGGCGGTGCTCATCGGAACGGTGCGGACGTTCGACGAGGCGGTCCGGGCCCAGGTGGAGGCAGAGATCCGGCGCCTGGCGGAAGCGGAGGCGGCGGCCTTCGGCGCCCGGGCGGAGGTGCGCTACGAGCGGGGGTACGACGCCGTCCACAACGATCCGGCGGTGACGGCGCGCTTCGCCGAGGCGATGCGCGCGGTGTACGATCCGGCGCGGGTCGTGGAGGTGCCGCCGAGCATGGGCGGGGAAGATTTTGCTTATTACCTTCAGAAGGTCCCGGGGACGTTTTTCTTTACCGGCGCCGGAAATGCCGGCGTCGGCGCCGAATATCCGCACCATCATCCGCGCTTCGACATCGACGAGCGGGCGATGCTCATCGCGGCGAAGGCGCTCGTGACGGCGGCCGTCGACGCGCTCGACGAGACGGGGGCGGCGGTGGCGGCGGCCCGCGGGGCGCTCCGGCCGGTGGACGCCCTGAAGCACGTCCAGGTTTAGGAGGGTGGACGGAAAAAGCGGCGCGTCCGGATGCGCCGTTCTTTCTTTTTTATGCTAAAATAAATTGAAGTGACGAGCAACGACGCAAGGACGAGCGGCTACGCATGCGACGCATGTAAGGTTGGCAGGTGACGACTGAAGGTTGGCAGGTGACGACATGGCCGACCGCAGCAACCGGAAGGCCAAATGGGAAGCGATCCGCCGCTTTGTCGAGACGGGGGTGCAAGACCCGGGGCGGCTCGCGCTGCTTTCGTTTTTGGCCGGACGGCTGGAACGGGTCCGGTTGATGCATTCGCTGGAGTTTTCCGATATCGGGGTCAAGCTTTCGACGCGCCGAAGCGGCCTCTGGCCCCGGGTGCTTTACGAGGGCTTTATTCGGGGGGTGCCGATCCCCGATCCGATTCTATTCGTCGCCGCCATGGTGGACGACGATGCGCCGATCGACGTCGTGCTTGACTTCGACGGGGTCGAAGAGGCGGAATGGTACGCTCGCGTTGCCTACCGGGACGCCCGGGACCCCCGCCTCGATCCGGAGCGGGCCAAAGTCGAACTTCGGGCGGCGATCGACCGGGCCCTCGACATCTATCAGGCGGCCCGGGAACAGCTCGATTCATCGTTCATCGAGATGGCCCGCCGGGACATCGAGCGCCTGTCGGCCGAGCTTCGAAGTTTGAGCGCGGCCGGGACCGGCCCGGCCGCCGAGGGGAACGCCGGCGCGCCCCGCGAGGAGGGACGGGACGATGGAACGTAAGGTCGCCGGCGAGCGGCCGGAGGTGGGCGCCGCCGGCGAACGGGATGCTTACGAGGCCGCGCGCCGGACGCTTTTGGCGATTTTTGCTCCGGACGGCCCGCTCGGCCGGTTGCTTCCGGGATACGAGCGGCGGAGCGAGCAGGTGGAACTCGCCGAAGCGGTGCTCGAGCATCTGTTCGCCGGTCGGCCGCTTCTGGCGGAGGCGCCGACGGGGACGGGAAAGTCGCTGGCGTATCTCGTCGCCGCGGCCATTTATGCCGTCCAAAGCGGGGAGCTCGTCGTCGTCTCGACGCAGACGCTCACGCTGCAGGGGCAGCTCATCGGAAAAGACCTCCCCCTCGTCGCCCGGGCGCTTCAGGCGGCCGGGGTCGAGGACTTTCGCTATGCGCTTGCCAAGGGACGGAGCCATTACGTCTGCCTTCGGCGGCTCGACCGGTTCGTCGAGCGGGCCGGTCGGGAGGGAGGGGCCCTGCAGGCGGCAGCGGAGCGCCTTCGGTCGGCGGTCCTGGCGGCCCTGGCCGCCGGCGGGGAGGGAGAGCGCCGGACCCTCGGCGTGTCGGTGCCACCGGACGTGTGGGCGGAGGTCGCCGGCGATGCGGAGGACTGCCACCAGAAGCGGTCGCCGCATTATGACCGGTGTTTCATCCAGCAGGCCCGCCGGGCGTGGGGGCGGGTGCATCTTTTGGTCGCCAACCACGCCCTCGTGTTTGCCGATCTCGCCCTCCGGGCGGCCGGGGAAAGCGCCGTGCTGCCGAAGTACGGCCGGCTGGTCCTCGACGAGGGGCACCGCGTGCCGGAGGCGGCGATGCGGTATTTTGCCGCGAGCGTTTCGATCGAACGGGTGGAGGGGTGGTTCCGGGAGATCGAGCGAAGGCGGCAGAGCTGGATGGAGGACGTCTTTTCGGCGGCGGTGTTGGAGGAGGTCCGGGGGCACTTTGACCGGCTCGTCGCGGCGCTGGAGCACGTTTTTCTCGCCCTCGAAGCGGCGCTGTTTCCGCCGTCGCCTTCTCCTACCGGGTTCTCCGGCGGATCGCCGGTTTCGGCGGGGGAACGTCCCGCGGAGCGTCCGGCGGTTTTCGGAGAGGCCCGACCGATTGAGGGGCCGATCGCCGTGCCGCGGGGCGATCGGGCGGCGGCCGAGGCGTTGCTCCAGTACCTCGACCGGCTTCAGGCGGCGGAAGGGTGGGAGGAGCCGACGATTCGGGGCCTTCGGCGCCTCAAGGAAAAGATCGCCGGCGTGGTGGCGCTCCTCGATCGGGCGACGGAGGCGGCGGACGGGACGACGGCCTTTTGGGTCGAGCGGACGATGCCGCCGGGGGCAGCGTGGATCGACGGGGCGATCCCTTCCGCCCGAGCCCGGTGGCTCTCTCTGCACGGGGAGCCGATCGACGCCCGGGAGATCCTCGCGCCGTTTTTTCAGGAGGTGCCGCCGGTCATCGTCTCGGCGACGCTTTTTCCCGACGGCCGAAACGAGGCGGATCGCCGGGCGGTCGCGGACGCTTTCGGTCTGGGGGCGTCGGCGACGGCGCTGGTGCTTCCGAGCCCGTTTGACACGGCGTCGCAGATGTTGTACGTCTTCAGCCGCTCGGGTCCGGATCCCCGGGAAGAGGGAGCGTATCTCGCCTACGTCGCCCGGGCGCTGAAACAGGTGCTGGAAAAAACCGGCGGGCGGACGCTTGCCCTCTTTACGAATTTTGCCCACATCCGCGCCGTCGGGGAGATGCTCCGGCCGTGGGCGGAGGGCGAGGGAATCGATCTCCTTTTGCACACGCCGGAGGCGGACCGGGAGGCGCTCGTCGCCCGCTTCCGGGCGACGCCGCGGGCGGTTTTGTTCGGCAACGAGACGTTCTGGGAGGGGATCGACCTGCCCGGGGACGGGCTGGTGTGCGTCGTGGTGACGAAACTTCCGTTCGCCAATCCGGCAGATCCGCGCGTCCGGGCCCGGGAACGGGCGCTCCGGCGGTCGGGACAGGATCCGTTTACGGCGTTTTTCCTCCCCGAGGCGCTCCTTCGCCTCCGGCAGGGCATCGGCCGGCTGATCCGGACGAAAGACGATCGCGGAGCCGTCGTGTTCCTCGACGGGCGGCTTCTCACAAAACGGTACGGCCGGAGAATGATCGCCGCCCTGCCGCCGGCTCGCGTCGGGTCCCTCGATGCCCTGCGGGCGTATGTCCCGTCGCAGACGGCGGTGACGCCGGAGAGGCAGGGCGCTGAGTCGACGACGGGCGACCCGAGCGAAGGGCGGTAACGGTGGAGGGACCCCCCTGTGACGGAATGGGCGATGTGGCTCGGGCGGCTTCGAGAGGCGCTCAGCCGTCTGCGCCGGACCGGCGATGCGTCGCCGCTCATCGAGTTCGGCCAGGCGTTGCTTCGGGAAACGGCGTTCGAGCCGACGGCGGACGGTCGGGAGGGGATGCGGGAGGCGTTTTTGCCGATTTTATCGGAGCTGCATCTCATTCAGGAGGAGCTCGACCGCCTGAAGGCGCAAAACGCCGTCGCCGACGAGGTCTTCCGGCTTTCGCTCAAGCTGTTCCGCACGTTTGATCCGGAGGCGATCTACGCCGAGGTGCACCGGACGGTGGCGCGGCTTATTCCGGCGGACGTGTTTTTCGTCGCCCTCGTCGACCGAAAAAGGCGGGTGACGGTGCCGTATTTCGTCGAGGGAGGGCGGCGGTACGACCCGGTGACGCTCTGGCCGGGTCAGGGACTGGTCGGGCTGGCGCTTCGGGAAGGCCGGCCGTTTCTGTTCCGCCGGGCGGAGGAGATCGCCGGCACGCCGCACCTCCGCTGGGGAGAGGCGGACAGTCGGATCGAGTCGGCGCTTTTTGTGCCGCTTTATTACAAAGACCGGGCGCAGGCGGTGGTGTCGGTCCAGAGCACCCGGCCGGCCGCGTACGGCGAAGAGAGCATCCGGCTGCTCGAGATCATCGGCGGGCAGATGATCGCGGCGGTGGCATCGGCGGAGCTGTTTCAGGAGGTCGAGCGGCTGTCGTATTACGACGAGCTCACCGGCCTGAAAAACCGCCGGGCGTTCGAACGGGACCTCCGGGCGGCGCTCCGGGACGCGGCGGCCCATCCGGTCGCCCTCGTCATGGTCGACTCGGACGACCTGAAGCGGGTGAACGACCGGTACGGCCATTCGGCCGGCGACCGGCTGCTCATCCTCATCGCGGAGCTCCTCCGGCGGATGGAGGATGAACGGGTGCAGGCCTACCGCTACGGCGGCGATGAATTTTTGCTCATTCTGCGCGGTTTCGATCGGAAGGGGGTGACGGCGCGGCTTCGGGAGCTCCGGCGGCGGCTGGCCCGGGCGACCCTCCTGCTGGAGGACGGGGAGCATCCGCTTTCGGTGTCGATCGGGGCGGCCCTCTTTCCGGACGACGCTCGGAACCTTCAGGAGCTCATCCGGCGGGCGGACGAGGCGCTCTATGCGTCGAAGACGCGGGGGAAAAACTGCGCGACGCTTTATGCGTCGGACGGCGGGATGCCGCGGATGAGGCCCCTGGCGTTATCCGAAGAAGGGGGGGTGAGGGTGGAAGACGAGGGAATCGGAGAGCATGAAGGAGAGAAAGAAGGGGAATGCGGGGACTCCGGATCGTAAAAAGAGGAGGCGAGGTTATGAACCAAACGGGATCGGAAGCGGCGCGGGTCGGGCGGTGGCTTCAGGAAGACGGAGAGATTGAGGCGCTTCTCCGGTCGGCGCGGCGGATTGCCGTCGTCGGCATCTCCGATAAGCCGGAGCGGGACAGCTACCGGGTGGCGCTTTACCTGAAGGATCACGGCTATGAGGTGATCCCGGTCAACCCGCGACTCGAAGCGTGGCTCGGCATCCCGGCGGTGCCCCATCTTCAGGCGATCGACGGGCCGGTGGACATCGTCGACGTCTTCCGTCGGAGCGAGGAGACGCCGCCGATCGCGGAGCAGGCGGTGGCGATCGGGGCACGGGCGCTCTGGCTTCAGCTCGGGGTCCACAACGATGAGACGGTCCGCATCGCGACGGCCGGCGGGCTCGACGTGGTGACGAATCGCTGCATCAAGATCGAACACGGGCGGCTGATTCTCGGCCGGTGAGCGAATGGCTGCGCGCAAAAAGCGGCAGAAAAGGCGCTTTTTGCGCTTGTATTTGGACCTTCGACCGTCGTCGGTGGACATGACCAAACCGCCCGGACCTCGTCCGGGCGGTTTGGATGGTTCGCGCCGGCTTTGTCGTGCCGTTGATCGGTCGCCCCGGTTTTGTCGCGCCGTTTAAGCGAGAAAGGCGGCGATGATGCTCGTGAGGAAGATGCCGTCGAAGACGCCGGCGCCGCCGATGCTCAGGATATGGCCGCCGATGTCCCGGAGGCGGTGGAGGTTTAAGAGGTCGGCGCCGATCAGCGTGCCGAGGACGCCGGAGACATAGGCGATGGCCGCGGCGTGGTTTCGGTCGATGAGGAGGGCGACGGCGGCGGCGACGAGCGGCGGGATGAAGGCGGGAAGAGCGATTCCGACGCCCGGAACGGGCCGGGCAAGGGCCTTGGCGACGGCGGTGACGACGGCGGCGCCGATGAGGGTCGGAAGAAGCGGCGCCCGGGTGAGGAGGAGGTAGAGGCTGAAGAGGAGGGGGATGACGGCACCGCCGACGTTGACGGCGATGATCTGTTCATCCACCTGCGGCGGGTAATAAAAAAAGTACCGGGAAAAAAACGGCGGGGCTTCCGGCCGGTAGACGACCGTCCGCCGGCGGCTGACCGGCAGGTTGATCATGCTGCCGACGACGGAGAGGGTAAGGAGCGTCGTCGCGCCGATCGGGGTCAGGCCGAGCTTCGTGAAGGAAAAGGCGGTCACCTGAAAGAAGAGGGTGACGGCGAGAAACGGCAAAAGGAGAAGCAGCAGAAAAAACGCAAAAATAGGCATCGAAAGGCCTCCTCGGGGGAACTTACTCCGATTATACCGGCTTCGGAAGGCCGAAAAAAGGAGCGATAAAATTTGCCTTTTCCGAACCGATGCTGTAAGATATACATATCCGGAGGTGCAACCGGCGGCATTTGTGCACGTCAAACGGGGCGAGAGGGGTCGGCGAGATGGAGGAGTTCGGAAAACGGGACGGCTCCGGAAAGGTTTCGGCCGAGCTCATCCGGCGGGCCCGGCTGGGGGACGAGGATGCGCTGTACGAACTTTTAAAAACGGTCGAAAAACCGCTGTATCGGCGGGCCTATTACTTTCTCGGCCATCCGGAAGAGGCCCTTGACGCGACGCAGGAGGCGCTCCTTCGCGTGTACCTCAGATTGTCTGAATTTAGAGGCGAATCGGCGTTTGAGACGTGGGCCGTCCGGATTGTGACGAACGTCTGCCTGGACCGGTTGCGGGGGCGGGCGAACCGGCCGAAGGAAGCGGAAGCGGCCTGGGAGGGGATGCGGGATGCCTCGGCGGACGTCGAGGCGGAGGTTCTCGCCCGAGAGGCGGCGGCGACGCTCTCCGAAGCGCTGCGGCGGCTTCCGCCCCATCACCGGGTGCCGCTCCTTCTCAGGCTCTGGGACGGCTGGTCGTACGAGGAGATCGCCGAGGCGCTCGCCGTTCCGGTGGGTACCGTCAAGTCGCATGTGCACCGGGCCCGCCTGCGGCTGAAAGAGGCGCTTCGGCCGCTTTGGACGGGCGGATGAGGGCCGGTCGTCGCTCCGGGGGGATCGGCCCGCCGGCGGTTCTCCGGACAGGTCGGCCGCCGGGCGGATCGGCCGTCGGAACGGACGGATTCGGGGCCGGAAGGGGGAGGGGCATGACGCTTTGCCGGGACGTCGAACCGCTTCTCGTTGCCGGACTGGACGGGACCCTGACGCCGGCGGAAGCGGAGATCGTGACGACGCATCTCGTCGTCTGCGCCGAGTGCCGGCGGACGAAGGCGGCCCTGGAAGCGCTCCACGACCGCCTTCGGGAGCTGCCTGAGGTGCCGATGCCGGTGTCGGCGGTGGACCGGATCTGGCCACGCATCCTGGAAGACCGGGCGACCCGCCGGCGGCACCGCCATCGCCGTCTGCGGCGCCTGATTGCCGGCGGAGCGGTCGCGGCGGCGGTGGTCGGCTTCGCGTGGGGAACGGGGCTGTGGGGCGCGCCGGAAGGCGGCGGTCGAAGCACCGGCGGTCCGGGGGCGGAAGAGCGGGAGGCCGTTCGGGCGTCGACGCTCGCCGCGGCCGCATCGGTGCCGGAGGATCACGCGGAGGCAACCGGCGATCTTACGCCCAAAGCGGTCGGAGATCCTGAGATCGAGGCTTCGGGCACCCGGGCCGGACCGGGTGCGCTTCCGGCCCCGGACGTCGGCGTGCCGTCCGCCCCGGCTTTGGATGCGGCGGGTTCGGGCACCCCTTCCGCCATGAAAACCCTACCGACCGTTCGCCTCGAGGCGGTGGAGAAGGCGCCGGGTTCGGCCGTGCGCCCCTCGGGAAGCTTCGGGGAAACCGCCACTCCGGACAGGGCCCTGATCGCCCGCTTCACGACGACGGCGCTCGTCGTCGTCGGCGACGACGGAAAGACGCGATACCGGATGACCCTGCCGGAGGGGAGCATCGGCCGGGTTCGGTGGGACGGTCGCCGCCTTCTGTTCGAAGTCGGGGGGCGCCGGTACGCGGTCGATTTTTCAAACCCCGACCGCCCGGTGGAGTCGACGGCATCGACGTTGCCGTAGGCCCAAGCGGCGGCGCCGCCGTTCATGCACCAACCATGGCCGTCGGGTATACCCTATGGACGGCACAACGCTTCCCGCTTGAAGGCCGGACCCGGGCCGGGCCCTTTAAGCGTTGAGATAGATGTGAAGCGTTGTCGGCAGGCCGGCCCGCGGCCTGCTTTCCTTTTGTCCGGCCTTCTGCTAAGATGTCGGCGGAGGGGACGACATGCGACGCCGCAAAGGGCAAGGCGGGATGACCGGCGGAGGACGCCTGCCGGTGTACGTCCTTGTCGGCGCCGACGAAGGCGCGCTTTTGCAGCGGGAACAGGCGCTCGTTCAGAAGCTCCTTCCGCCGGACGCCGATCCAACGGTGGCCGTCCTTCCCGTCGACGTCGAGGCGGAAGGGATCGAGCGGGCGCTGGAGGCGTTCGAACTGGGGACGCTGTTCGGCGGGCCGACGGTCGTCGTCGGGCGGCGGGTGCACTTTCTTACGGCCCGGGGCGGCAGTCGGCGGGGGGGAAAGGCCGCCGAAGGAGAGCGGGAGCGCCTCGAGCGGTTTCTCGCCGACCTGGCCGCGTCGGGCGAAGCCGGAACGGCGCCGACCGGCGGAGGGTCGCCGCTCGCCGGCCGGGCCCTCGTCCTCACGGTGCCGGCCGACGGCCTCGACGGTCGGTTGAAGGTCGTCGAGCGGCTGAAAGCGCTGGGGACGATCGAAACGGTGTCGGCACCGACGGCGGACGAACGGCTGAGGCAGGTGCAGGAGGCGCTCCGGGCCCGGGGCCTTTCGCTGCCGCCGGAGCGGCTCGAAGCGCTCGTCGCCCGGCTGCCGGAGGAACCGGCGGCGGCGACTCTGGAGCTGGAAAAGTGGCTCCTCTACACCGAGGCGACCGGCGCGCCGCCGGACGAGGAGGCGGAGGGGTGGCTTTTGAGCGAAGCGCCCGAAGGCGACGCCTTCCGGCTCATCGACGCCCTCATGGCCGGAGAAGGAGCGCAGGCCCGGGCGATCCTCGCCCGGCTGAAGGGAGACGAAGAGCCGCTCCGGCTGATCGGACTCATGCTTCAGCAGGTGCGGCTCATGCTCATCGTTCGAGAGGCGGCCGAGGCCCCGGAGGCGCTGGCGGCGACCCTCGGCGTCCATCCGTTCGCCGTGAAGATGGCCCGGCGCCGGTCGGCCCGCGTCGCCCCGGAACGCCTAACGGCGATTTTTCGCGAACTGGCATGGATCGATCGGGGGCTGAAAACGGGCGCCGTCCCGAGGGAGTCGGCGGTGGAGCGGGCGGTGCTCGCGTTTTTCCTCCCCGCATGATCGGATGCCGGTGGGTCCGGATCCGGCCGACCGGACGCGGCGGTTCGCCGGGTGCCGCTTCGCCGGGTCGAAGCCCCAAAAAAAAAACGACCTCGAAGGAGGTCGTTTTTTTGGCTTTCCGACGCCGTCTGGCCCGGGTTGGAGCGGGTTACGCGTTGTTTTCCGCGCCTTCCGAACCGCCGGTGGCCGCCAGCGCCTTTTTCAGCTCGTTGATTTTTTTCATCAGCCGCGACTTTTTCCGCGCCGCCTTGTTGCGGTGGATGGCCCCTTTCGACGCCGCCTTTTCCAGCGCCTTGGCCGCTTCGTTGTACTGGGCCAGCGCTTCCTCGACGGACTGCCCTTTGAGGGCCCGCTCGACGCGCTTGACCGCAATGCGGACCGTTTTCCGGATGGCGAGGTTCCGGAGCCGGCGCTTTTCGTTTTTCTTGATCCGTTTGATCGCCGACTTGGTGTTGGCCATGCGGGTGTTCACCTCCTCTTCCGACCGGACGGCCGCCGGGCACCCGGCGGCCTGTGTCCCGCGTGCGAGACAACACCCGTCATTCTATCATGATATGGGTTTTTCTGCAACGGATCGAAAGGGGCATGAAACGTCGTCCGCTCGACAGACTAACGCCTGACGGAGCCAAAAGGGACCTTCAGCGGAACCTTCAAGCGACGGAAAGGGGCGCGAAGGGTGCGGCAAAGCGATCGGTCGGATGCGGCGGGGGTCGTGCCGGCTTACGGACGGACGGACCTCGCGCTGGAGGCCCATGAGGCGCTGTTCGGCCGGGCGGGCGCGGTGGGCGCCGAGACGGCGCCGAAGGCGGCGGCGCCGGACGTCGAGGCGGGCCTCCGCAAGGAGACCGAGGAGGCGTTCGGCGGCCGGATGCGGGTCGTCCGCCTGGAGATCGTAAGCGATGCGGCCGCCCAGGCCCTCGGGAAGCCGGTGGGAAAGTACGTCACCTTTGAGCTGCCCGAGCTTCTCACCGGAGAGGCGGCGTACCGGAGCGAAGCGGCGGATCTCTTCAGCCGGGGGCTGGCCCGGTTTTTCAAAGAGATCGGCCTCGGGGACGAGGATCCGGTGCTCGTCGTCGGCCTTGGCAACCGGCAGGTCACGCCGGATGCCCTCGGGCCCGTCGTCGCCGAACGGGTGCGGGTGACGCGGCATTTGTTTCAACACGAGCCGGGTCTTGTGGAAGACGGCGTGCGCTCCGTCGCCGCCCTCGCCCCGGGCGTGATGGGGACGACGGGAGTCGAGACGGGAGACATCGTCGCGGCGGTCGTCGGCGCCATCGGCGTCGCGGCGGTCATCGTCGTCGATGCCCTGGCCGCCCGTTCGCTCGCCCGGCTGTACACGACGGTGCAGATGAGTGACGCCGGCATCCAGCCCGGCTCCGGAATCGGAAACAAGCGCCGGCCCCTTACCCGGGAAACCCTCGGCGTGCCGGTGATCGCGATCGGCGTGCCGACGGTCGTCGAAGCGTCGACGATCGCCGGCGAGGCGATCGATCTTTTGATCAAGCATCTCGGTCGGCAGCTTCACGAGGCGTCGCAACCGAAAGCCCGGGAGAGGCTTGTGCCGCCGGGGGCGCCCCCGTACGACCGGCCGCCCCGGTTCACCGAGGCGGATCTTCCTCCGGAGCCGGCCCGAAAGGTGTTCTTCGGCCTTCTCGGCACGCTGACCGAGGAAGAAAAACAGGCGTTGCTTCGGGAAGTGCTCGAGCCTCTCGGCATGAACTGGATCGTCACGCCGAAAGAGGTGGACGCGTACATCGACGACCTCGGTCAGTTTCTCGCCGCCGGCCTGAACCGGGCGCTTCACGGACGAATCGACCGGGAAAACGTCGCGCACTTCACCCACTGAAGGCCGGGCGGGTTGCGGTTCGTCCGGCAAACTCGGCGAACGGGCGGAACGGGAGATTGGGCCAGACGTTCAGGTTCGGTTCTACTTCCCTGCTGCCGGTCATAGCGTAGAGGCAGGGAGGGAACGCCGATGTCGCGCCGTCTGACCACGCCACCGTTTTGGGCCGCGCTCCTCATGCTCCTCGTCGTCCTCTTAAGCGCCAAAATCATCGCCGAACGCGGAGAACGCGATCCCGCCGGCTTCGGTCCGATTGGCACCGGACAAGCTCTGCGCGACGCCGGGCGCGCCCTCGAGCGCGCTCTTAAGGAGAGCGGACAAGCCCTGATGCGGCAAGTCGAATCGACCCTGGTTCCGGCTCGGGTTAACCCTGTCGCCCCGACGGCCGGGTTGGCGTCGGCTCCGGACGCAAAGGATCCGGAGCGGTTCTGGCTCGTCTCCCGGCTTCTGGCTTATTTCTCCGTCGCCGGTGATGCCGCTTCCCGCGCCGGCGCGCCGGCTTCGCCGAAGCCGGGAGGGCGTTCGGCAGAGACGGGGGGATGGCCGCCGCTTCCCGCACAGGTCCCGGGGAGCGCCGAACGCCTGCCGGACGAATCCGGCGCCCGGTCGCCGGAAGGAGGTTCGGGGTCGCCTGGCGGGGCCGCTCCGGCTCCCGTCGCTACGGCTGCCGCCCCCTCCGCGAAGGGGTCGGGTTCTTCTTCCGCCGACATCCCATACACCGCGGCGGGGCGCCTTCCCGCCGAACGGCCGGAAGCGGCGCGGCCGGTCCTTCTGTCCGGCGCGCTGCCGCCGGAGGCGCCCCGGATGAGCGCGCGGCCGCTCCTTTTTTCCGCGCGGCCGTCGGTCTACGTCTATCACACCCACAATCGGGAGTCGTGGCTTTCCGTCACCGAAGCGAAAGGTCGAAAAGACGCCATGGACGCGGAGATGAACATCACCGCCGTCGGCCGGGCGTTTGCCGAAGCCCTGGAGGCGGCCGGCATCCCCGTCTATCACGAAACGACCGACATCTACGCGCTTCTGCAAAAAGACGGTCTGCCATACAGGGCCTCCTATGATAAATCGAAAACGGTCGCCCTCGCCGCGATGGCCCAACATCCGGACATTCGCTACCTGTTCGATCTGCATCGGGATGCCATGCCGCGCAAGGCGACGACGGCGACGATCGACGGGACGACGTTCGCCCGCATCCTGTTCGTCATCGGCAAGGGCAACCCCCACTGGGAGAAGAACAAAGCCCTTGCGGAAGCGTTGGCGCGGCGCCTGGAGGCCAAAAAACCGGGCCTCGTCCGTCCGATGATCGTGCATGAAAAAAATCGCTGGTACAACGGCGAATACAACCAGTCGCTGGCGGAAAACGCCCTCACGGTCGAGATCGGAGGCCAGGAAAACACGCCGGAAGAGGCGATTCGTTCGGCCCGCGTGCTGGCGGAAGTCGTCGCCGAATACATTCTCGAGGCGCAGCCGGTGTCCGCGCCACCGGATCCCCTTGCCGGCGGAGGGGAAACGCGATGAGCGGCGCGGTTCGGCGGGCCGCCGGCCGAATTCTGGCCGCCTTCGGGCTCATCGCCTTCGGCGCGGTGCTCGGCATGATGGCCGTCGCAACGCCGGCACCGGGGGCGGGAAATTCCCCTTCCCGCCCCACCGCCCTGCCGTCTGATTCCGCTCCGCCGGGAAATAGCGGGGAGCCGCCGACCGGACGGAAACGGGTGATCCTGCGGGTGGAAGACGGCCGTCCCATCTTCGGCGAGCCCAAGGATTACGGGGCCGAACCGACCGCCGACCGGTCCGACGCTCGGTCGGCGGGAGAGGCCGCGGGATCGAACGAGCCCGCCGCCCGCCGCGCGGGCGGCGCTTTTCGCTCCGGGGATTCGGAGCGCAGGGGGATGGACGCGTCTTCCGAAGCGGCCGCAGGCTCCGAAGCGCCGGTCATGGGCGAGGGGGGATGGCTCAACGCTTTCGGCGCCGCTCTCGACGTCCGTCTGACGACGGCCACCCGCGCAGGAGTGGCGCGGCTCATCGGCCGAAGCCGGATTGCGCCGTCCGGCATCGCCGATGCCGAACGCTGACCGACCGCCGGCGCATCGATGGGAGCATTGGCCCGGCGCATCGACCGCCCCATCGGCCGGCACATCCAAGATAGCGCAATAAATATATCAATATCGTCTTGACGTCCTCCGCCCGGGGAGGTATACTTAAGCTTGTCGCTGCACCGACCTGATGCCGTCGGGACGTAGCGCAGATGGTAGCGCGCACCCTTGGGGTGGGTGAGGTCGCGGGTTCAAGTCCCGCCGTTCCGACCATTCGGTTTTATTTCTTCCGCCTGCTTGATCGGCGCGGCTTCTCGGCACCGGAAGCGAAAAACGGAAATGAAAAACTTACCCGATGCTGAGGGCTTGACAAAAGCAACAGGAGACGCTAGGATAAAATGCGTCTCGCTCGACGGAAGGTCGGGCAGCCGATGCGGTGGTGGTGGAATTGGCAGACACGCTATCTTGAGGGGGTAGTGCCGAAAGGCGTGCGAGTTCGAGTCTCGCCCACCGCACCATGTGGATCCTTAGCTCAGCTGGTTAGAGCGCTACCTTGACATGGTAGAGGCCGGGGGTTCGAGTCCCTCAGGGTCCACCATACATACGCAATTACGGCGCGGGGATGACCCGCGCTTTTCTCGTATCTTCGACCATCAGTTCATGAACGTCTGGCTTCGACCCACGTTTTGAAGTTTGTCAGGCGGAAGGAGGGACGCCCATGCCGGCAGTGACGAACGGTGCGGCGGGGGAGGCGCTTGTTCGGACGGTCCGGGCGAATGCCGTCGTCTTCGGGCGCCATGACGAGGCGACGCTCGAACAATTCCGCGACGTCGCCGCCCGGGCCGAACGGGCCGCCCTCATGGCCGACGGGCACCTCGGCTACATCATGCCGATCGGCGGCGTCGCCGCCTACGACGGCAAGGTGTCGGTGGCCGGCGTCGGGTTCGACATCGCCTGCGGCAACGCGGCGATCCGGACGGATCTTGCGCTTCCGTCCATCGCGCCGCATCTCGATGAGATCGCCGATACGATCGCCGAAACGATCTCCTTCGGGCTCGGGCGGACGAACCGGGCGCCTGATGCGCCGGTCGATCATCCGCTTTTTTCCGATCCGGCCTGGGACGCCATTCCGGCCGACCGGAGCGCCCGAGAAGCCCTCAGGGAAAAGGCGCGGGAACAGCTCGGCACGGTCGGCGGCGGCAACCACTACGTCGATCTTTTTGCCGACGAAGAAGACCGGGTCTGGGTCGGCGTCCACTTCGGTTCCCGCGGCCTGGGCTTTGCCATCGCCTCCGGCTTCATGGCGCTCGCGAGCGGCGCCCGCTGGGGGGAGCGGGTCCGGGAGACGGAAGCGCTTCTCGACCTGGGGAGCGACCTCGGCGAGCGCTACTGGGCGCTCATGCACCTCGCCGGCGCTTACGCCTATGCCGGCCGGGAGTGGGTGGCCCGCAAGGTCGTCTCGCTTCTCGGCGCTCGGGAGGTCCAGCTTGTCCACAACCACCACAACTTCGCCTGGAAGGAAATCCACGGCGGCCGGGAGCTCATCGTGGTGCGGAAAGGCGCGACGCCGGCCTTTCCGGGGCAGCTCAGCTTTATCGGCGGGAGCATGGGCGACATCGCCGTCATCGCCCAAGGAAAGGTGACGGACGATCCGATGGTGCGGCGGCTGCAGGAGCAGGCGCTTTTTTCGACGGTACACGGCGCCGGCCGGTTGATGAGCCGGACCGAAGCCCGGGGCCGGCCGGGCGGGAAGCGCCGAAAAGCCGTATCCGGAAAGATCACCCGGCCGATGATGGAAAGCTGGCTCAAAGAGCGGGGCATCCTCCTTCGCGGCGGCGACGTCGACGAAGCGCCGCAGGTGTACCGCCGGCTTTCGGACGTCCTGGCCGCCCAGGGCGATACGATCGAAATCCTGCATACGCTTCGGCCGATCGTCGTCGTCATGGCGGGGCCGGATGTGAGGGATCCGTATAAAGACTGACGGCTCGAGGCGCCGACGTCCCCTGGCCCGGATCGACCGAACCGTTGGAACGAAAAGAACCGGCCCGGAGAGGTGGGCCGACCGAACGACGCGGTCGGCTTCGGCGATGCGGGCCGGCCCAACAGAGAAAGGAGTGCGGGATGCTTCTTGCCGCTTTGGTCGCCGCCTTCTGGACGTTCGTCCTCTGGGACGGATGGCGGGGACGGCGACGCTTTCCCCACCTGTTTCCCTCCTGTGAGCGTGAGGCCGGCGACGGGAGGCAGACGGGCGACGCACCGGATCCGGAGCTTCCGTTCGTCTCCGTCGTCGTTGCCGCCCGGAACGAAGCGGAGACGCTTCGGCGGGCGCTTCCGACGCTTCTTGGGCAGGCGTATCCGGCGTACGAGGTGATCGTCGTCGACGATCGGTCGACCGACGGGACAAGCGCCGTGGCCGCGGCGGTGGCCGCGGCGCTTGGGGCGGCCGCGCCGCCGGTGCGCCTCATCCGCATCGACGCGCTTCCGCCCGGCTGGCTGGGGAAAAACCACGCCCTCGCCCGGGGGGCGGCGGAGGCCCGAGGCTCGCTCCTCCTCTTTACCGATGCCGACGTGCATTTTCAGGAGGAGGCGCTCCGGACGGCCGTTCGTTTCATGCGCGCCCGGCGCCTCGACCATCTGGCGCTCACCCCGCGGCTCGTCGCTCGCCGGGGGGCGGTGCGGCGTTTCAGCCGCTATTTTATGTTTTCATTTATGATTCTCGAGCGGCTGTGGTGGGCCGGCGATCCGGAACGGAAGCATCGCGGAGCCGGCGTCGGGGCGTTCAATCTCGTTCGCCGAAGCGCTTATGAAGCCGTCGGCGGCCATGCGGCGATCGCCCTTCGGCCCGACGACGATCTTGCCCTCGGCCGGCGCCTCAGGGCGGCGGGGTTCCGTCAGGCGTTCGCCGGCGGCGCGGCCCTTCTTTCCGTCGAGTGGTATCCGTCGCTTCGGGCCGCCGCGATCGGGCTGGAAAAAAACGCGCTGGCCGGCGTCGGCTACCGGTACGCGTTCGCCGCGGCGGCCCTCTTGGGCCAGGCGCTCTTTTTTCTCTGGCCCTTCGTCGCCGTATGGATCACAGAAGGATGGGCCCGGGCAGGGTATGCCTTTTCCCTCGCGGCAATGATCGCCCTGTACGTTCGCGTCGTGGCTCCGCTTTCGGCGGAGCGCTGGTCGGAGGTCTTGAAAGACGTCCCCTTCGTACCGCTTACGGCGCTCGGGTTCAATGCGATCTTTCTCCGGGCGGTCGTTTTGACCGCCTGGCGCGGCGGGATCACCTGGCGCGGGACGTTTTATTCGCTGGCCGAGCTTCGCGCCGGAATGGGGAGTCCCGCCGGAGCCTCTTGTCGGGGCGAACGCCGCCGGTGAGCCGGCCGATATCCCGGCGGACCTCGGCTGCCCCGGGAACTTCGGTTCCGGATGCCTTTCCGACGGTCGATGCCTTGTCGCTGATACACGTCGGGAAAATCGACAAAGGGACGCTCCGCCGGACGTTCGGCCTGGAGGGGCAACCGTCCTGAGGACGGCGCCGTTTCCGACCCGATGGGCGCCGGTATCCGAAGGGCGTCAGCGGTACCGGTCTCCGAAATGCGACGACGGGCGGCCCGCGCCCGTCGTTTTGTGCTATAATGGCCACCGGCGAAAGGGGGAGGGCGATGGCGAACCGGGAGCCGGCCGGGAGCGGGCGGGCGGCGTGCATCCTCGCCGGAGGTCGATCGACCCGAATGGGGCGGGACAAGGCGTTTTTGCCGATCGGGGGCCGGCCGGCGATCGAGCGGCTGATCGAGCGGTTTGGGGCGGCCTTTCCGGAGCTTTTTCTTTCGATCCGGGACCCGAAGCCGTTTCGACACCTCGGCGTTCCGCTCGTCGTCGATCCCCTCCCCGACGGCGGCCCGCTCGCCGGCCTCGTCGCCTGCCTCGAGGCGGCCCGCGCCCCGGTCGTCCTGGCCGTCGCCGTCGACCTGCCGCTCGCCCCGCCGGCGTTCGGGGTGAAGCTCGCGGCGGAAGTGATCCGGCGGAACGTGGAGGCGCTCCTTCCGCGCGCCGGCGGGCGGCTGCATCCCCTCTTTGCCGCCTACGCCCGCGCGGCCGGGCCGAAGCTTTCGGCGCGCCTCGCCGCCGGCGAACGGTCGGTTGTCCGGGCGGCCGCGACGCTCCGGCATGCCGTCGTCGGTGCGGACTTTTTCGCCGTCGACGAGCCGACGCTCCTCCGGGCTTTCACGAACGTGAACACGCTGGAAGACTACGCCGCCGCCCGGACGGTTTGGGAGATCGGCGATCTTCCCTGATCGGAGGCGGCCGTTCGGGGGTGCGATGCGCTTCGGGGAGCGTTCCTGCATGAAAAATGCTGCATGAAATAGGCTGAGCCGCGCGCCGACTCGTTCGAACGAGGTCCGCGCAGCCGGGAAAAGGCTGTCCCGAGGGATGGCGACGGGCAGGGCGGCGTCGAACAAGCGCACAGACACGGGCTCATCGAACAAGCGCACAGACAACGGCATGAAGGAGCGAGCCAGGTGGCCAGAAGGCGTTCCTCCGGCGCCCGGCGGCGCGGCCTCGGCATCGCCCTGGGCGCCGTCGTGGCGATTTTTTCCTACCTCGCCGGCATCGCGTCGGCGCCGGCGGTGCCGGCGTTTTTGCCGAAGGCAGACGGCGTCTATTTTACTCGGGCCGGAGAGCATCCGGAGCGGGCGGTGATCGGCCTCATCGACGGAGCGGAAAAAACGCTCGATGTGGCCGTCTACTCGCTCACCCACGACGGCATCGTTCAGGCGATCAGACGGGCGAAGGCCCGCGGCGTCGCCGTTCGCGTCATCACCGATGCCGAACAGGTACAGGGAAAAGCCCAGAACGCCGCCGTCCGGGCGCTTCTTTCCGACGACATCCCGGTCAAGGTGAACGAACACAGCGGCCTGATGCACCTCAAGCTCGCCATCGCCGACGGCCGGCGGGCCGCCGTCGGCTCGTTCAACTATACGAAGGCCGCCAGCACCCAGAACGACGAGATCGTCGTCCTCCTGTCCGACCCGGAGGCCGTACGGCACATGGCCCGGGAATTCGATCGCCTTTGGAACGATCGGGAAGCGTTCCGGCCGTTTCGCCCGTAAGGTCCGGTCGTCGTGGCCGGCGGATCGACCGCCGCTTCGGGCACGACCGTCGCTTCGCCTGACCGGCCGAGCCCGTTGACGAAAGACCGTCGCTTCAGCCGGGAAAGTCGGGCGCCTTGCCGGACGGGACGGCCCGTCTTCCGGCGGTTCGGCCGGGGGGTTAAGATCCTCGAGCGCGCCGCCCGACGGAGCGCACCCCCTGAAGGGTTTTTCGCCCGGCGGATCCGTCGCTCGCCGGACGGAACCGCCGGGCGCTTTTTTGGCCCGCCTTGTCACAAATTTGTCAAAAACGGATGAAACCCAGTTTCCATGTGCATGAAAGCGGTTTCTGGTTTTTCGAGTGCTTGAAAAACATGAAAATCAAAGGCGGATGGGAGTTGCTTTTCCAGGCCGGCGGCATTAGAATATTCGACAAACACCCCTCCCCCCTCGGCGACCGGACAACCGCAAAGCGACCGATCGCAAGGTGCAGAAGGGAATCTAGGGTTCCGCCGCCGGACGGCGTTTGCGAATGTCTTTCACTATCTTTTTCATGGTCGGTCCCGGCGGGCCGGCCCTTCGGGCGGGCAAACGGCGTGCGGCGGGTCTGGACCGAGCGATTCCGGCGGCCCGGCGGGCCGTACACCGTGGGGATAAAAGCCCCGGCGGAAAGTTCTGCCGAACGTCGCAGGCTTTCCGGGGCTTTTTTCTTTAGGCGCACCGGGGGATGCCGGAAGCGCCCCGGCGTTAAAGCGCCGAACGGCGGACGACGTTAAGCGGCGGGCGGCGTGGTGCGGCCGCTTCGGCGATGCGGCACCGGTCGGGCTTTTGGCGGGGCCGGAGCGCGGGGGAAGCAAAGGAGGCATTGCCGTGAATCCGGGTCAGCTGATCTTTCTCAACGGCGCTTTCGTCCCGAAGGAGGCGGCCGTCGTCTCGGTGTACGATCACGGCCTTCTCTACGGCGACGGCGTCTTCGAAGGCATCCGCGCCTACGACGGGAACGTTTTTCGCCTGAAGCCCCACATCGACCGGCTGTACGACTCCGCGAAGGCGATCCTGCTCGAGATCCCGTATTCCCCGGCGGAGATGGAGGAGATCGTCCTCGAGACGCTCCGAAAAAACCGGCTGCATTCGGCCTACATCCGCATCGTCGTAAGCCGCGGCGCCGGCGACCTCGGGCTCGATCCGGCCCGCTGTCCCCGGGCCAACGTCATCGTCATCGCCGAGTCGCTGGCGCTCTATCCGAAAGAATTGTATGAACGGGGCATCCGCCTGGTGACCGTAAGCACCCGCCGGAACCGGAGCGACGTTCTCTCGCCGGCCATCAAATCGCTCAACTACCTGAACAACATCCTCGCCAAGCTCGAGGCGAAAAATGCCGGCGCCGACGAAGGCCTCATGCTGAACGCCGACGGCTACGTCACCGAAGCGACCGGCGAAAACATTTTCATCGTGAAACACGGTGCGCTCATCACGCCGCCGCCGTACGTCGGCATTCTGAAGGGCATCACCCGTCAGGCGGTCATGGAGATCGCCGCGGAAGACGGCATTCCCGTCCGGGAGGACGTCCTGACCCTTCACGATGTCTACACCGCCGACGAAGTTTTCCTCACCGGCACGGCGGCGGAGATCGTCCCCGTCGTCGCCGTCGACGGCCGCACGATCGGCGACGGTCGCCCCGGCGCGATGACCCTTCGCCTCCTCGAGGCGTTCCGGCGCCTGGCGGTGACCGACGGCACGAAGATCTCCCCGGCGGTCGAAGACCGCGTCGGCTGAGGCGCCCTCCGGCTTTCCGACGGGCGGCGAGGATGGAGGGCCTTTCGGCCTTCCGGCCGGCCGCTCATCCGTGCAGCCGTCCGGGCCAAAGCCTCGGACGGCCCGTCGTCTGTGACTCCGAGCCCGACCGTTCGGCCAAAGTGCGAAACGAAGGTGATGGCGTGCGGAGCGATATGATCAAAAAGGGGATCGATCGGGCGCCGCACCGGAGCCTCCTCTACGCCACCGGCGTCGTCCGCCCCCAGGACCTCGACAAACCGTTCATCGGCGTCGCGAACTCGTACATCGACATCATCCCCGGTCATGTCCATCTCCGGGAATTTGCCGCCATCGTCAAAGAAGAGATCCGCGCCGCCGGCGGCATCCCGTTCGAGTTCAACACGATCGGCGTCGACGACGGCATCGCGATGGGCCACATCGGCATGCGGTACTCCCTCCCCAGCCGGGAGCTCATCGCCGACAGCGCCGAGACGGTGATCAACGCCCACTGGTTCGACGGCGTCTTTTACATCCCGAACTGCGACAAAATCACCCCCGGCATGCTCATGGCCGCCGTCCGAACCAACGTCCCGTCGGTGTTCGTCACCGGCGGTCCGATGGAGGCCGGCAAATCGAAGACCGGCGAAAACCTCTCCCTCGTCGACGTCTTCGAGGCCGTCGGCAGCTACCATGCGGGGAAGATCACCGATGATGAGCTCAACGACCTCGAGCAGCACGCCTGTCCGTCCTGCGGCTCTTGTTCCGGCATGTTCACCGCCAACTCGATGAACACGATCCTCGAGATCCTCGGCATGGCCCCCTTCGGGAACGGCACGGTCCTCGCCACCGACACCGAAGGCCGCCGGGCCCTCATCCGCCAGGCGGTGCAGGCGCTCATGCGCCTCATCCGGGAGGACATTCGGCCCCGGGACATCATCACGCCGGAGGCGATCGACGACGCCTTCGCCCTGGACATGGCGATGGGCGGCTCGACGAACACCGTCCTCCACATCCTCGCCGTCGCCCACGAGGCGGAGATCCCCTACGACCTCGAGCGGATCAACGCCGTCGCCGATCGGGTGCCGTATCTCGCGAAGGTGAGCCCCGCCTCCCGCTATTCGATCGAAGACGTCGGCCGGGCCGGCGGCGTCCGGGCGATCGTCAAAGAGCTCCTCAAGGTCGGCGCCGTCCACGGCGACCGGCGGACGATCACCGGACGGACGATCGCCGAGGAGGTGGCGGACGCCGAGATCGTGAACCCGGACGTCATCCGTCCCGTCGAGCGGGCCTACAGCCCGAGAGGAGGGCTCGCCATCCTCTTCGGCAACCTCGCTCCGGACGGGGCGGTGATCAAGGTCGGGGCCGTCGACCCGTCGATCCGGCGCTTCCGGGGTCGGGCGATCGTGTTCAACTCCCAGGACGAGGCGCTGGAGGGGATCCATTCGGGGCGGGTTCAGGAAGGACACGTCGTCGTCATCCGCTACGAAGGACCGAAGGGCGGCCCCGGCATGCCGGAGATGCTCGCCCCGACGTCGGCGATCGTCGGCCGGGGGCTCGGGACGAAGGTCGCCCTCATCACCGACGGCCGTTTCTCCGGCGCCACCCGCGGCATCGCCGTCGGCCACATCTCCCCGGAGGCGGCGGAAGGGGGCCCGATCGCCCTCGTCGAAGACGGCGACTGGATCGACATCGACCTCGATGCCCGGACGATCACGCTCCTCGTCGACGACGCCGTCCTTGCCGCCCGCCGATCGGCGTTCGTCCCGCCGCCGCCGAAGGTGACGAAAGGCTACCTCGCCCGCTACGCCGCCCTCGTCACGTCTGCGAACACCGGCGGGATCATGAAAGTCCGCTGAGGCCCCGATCGCCGAGCCTTACGGCCGGAACCCCGGCGAAACGCGGACGAGGGGAGGATCAAACGAGAGAAAAACCCGGGAGAAGAGAGTGGAGAGAAACCGGCAAGAACGGTCGACCGCGGCGGCCGCGTCGCCGCTTCCAAAGACAAAGACAACGACGACCCGTTCATGACGCGAAGGAAGATAGGAGACCGGAAAGGAGAGACGTGGCGATGGCGAAGACGGCCACCGAACCGATCGAGCCGGAAGGCGCCGGGGCCCAATCCGAAATGACGGGCGCCGAGATCCTCGTCCAGGCGCTCAAAGACGAAGGCGTCGACGTCCTCTTCGGTTACCCGGGCGGCGCCGTGCTGAACGTCTACGACGCGCTGTACGACGCGGGCATCGCCCACATCCTCACCCGCCATGAGCAGGGGGCGATCCACGCCGCCGAAGGGTACGCCCGGGTGACCGGTCGGCCCGGCGTCGTCCTGGTCACCTCTGGTCCCGGCGCGACGAACATCATGACCGGTCTCACCGACGCGATGATCGACTCGCTCCCGGTCGTCGTCATCGCCGGCCAGGTGGGAACCAACGTCATGGGCACCGACGCCTTCCAGGAGGCGCCGATCTTCAGCATGTCGATGCCCGTGACGAAGTACAACTACCAGGTGCGGGACCCGAAGGACCTTCCGCGGATCGTCCAGGAGGCCTTTCACATCGCCACCACCGGCCGGCCGGGGCCGGTGCTCATCGATCTGCCCAAAGACGTGACCGCCCGCACGGCGCCGTACGTCCGGCCGCGGGCGCTTGATCTTCCCGGCTACCAGCCGACGGTCGTGCCGAACGCCCTCCAGCTTCAGAAGCTCGCCGCCGCCATCGCCCGGTCCCGCCGGCCGCTCATCCTCGCCGGCGCCGGCGTCCTTCACGCCCGGGCCGGCGACGCCCTCGTCTCCTTCGCCGAGCGCCTCGGCATCCCCGTCGTCACGACGCTCCTCGGCATCGGCGCCATCCCGGCGAACCATCCCCTTTATCTCGGCATGGGCGGCATGCACGGGACGGCGGTGGCGAACTACGCGCTTCAGGAATGCGACCTTCTGATCAACTTCGGCGCCCGCTTCGACGACCGGCTGACCGGCAATCCCGCCCGCTTCGCCCCGAAGGCCCGGATCGCCCACATCGACATCGATCCGGCGGAGATCGGCAAGATCGTTCCGACGGAGATCCCGATCGTCGGCGATGCCGGCGAGGCGCTCCGGCGCCTCCTCGAGCTCGACCTCGCCCCGCCGGATGCCGCGGCGTGGCGGGAGGCGCTCCGGCAGGTCGCCCGGGAGCGGCCGCTCTGGTACCTTCCCTCCGGCGAGCTGAAACCCCAGCGGGTCGTCGAGCTTTTGAGCGAGATGACGCGCGGCGAGGCGATCGTCGTCACCGACGTCGGCCAGCACCAGATGTGGACCGCCCAGTACTACCGTTTTCAAAAACCCCACCGCTGGGTCACCTCCGGCGGCCTCGGCGCGATGGGCTTCGGCTTTCCGGCGGCGATCGGGGCGAAGATCGCCGCCCGGGACGAGACGGTCCTCGCCGTCGTCGGCGATGCCGGTTTTCAGATGACGATGCAGGAACTCGCGCTCCTTCGGGAGTACGCCCTCGGCGTCAAGATCATCATCCTGAACAACTTCGCCCTCGGCATGGTCCGGCAGTGGCAGGAGCTCTTCTACGAAAAGCGCTACTCCGAATCGCTTCTCCCCTTCCAGCCGGACTACGTCAAGCTCGCCGAGGCGTACGGCATCCCCGGTTACGCCGTCTCCACCGAGGCGGACCTCAGGGCCGTCCTCGAGCGGCACCTCGCCGACGACGAGCCGGTCCTCATCGACTGCCGCATCGCCCCCGGCGAAAACGTCTTTCCGATGATCCCGCCGGGGAAAGCCCTCGACGAAATCGTCGGAGACCGGCCGCCGGACGGGGCGGAAGCGATCCGGAGCCCGGGCACCGTCGGCATCGCCGGAAAGGAGGTCGGCGCGCCGTGAAGCAGCTTCTCTCCCTCCTCGTTCGGGACCAGGCGGGCGTCTTAAACCGCATCAGCGGTCTTTTCCTCCGGCGGGGGTACAACATCGACTCCATCACCGTCGGAAAAAGCGAGCGCCCCGGCCTCTCCCGCATGACGATCGTCCTCGACGTCGAGGACGAGAAGGCGGCGGAGCAGGTGAAAAAGCAGCTCAACAAGCAGATCGACGTGATCAAGGTCGTCGACCTCACGCACCGGTCCGTCGTCGCCCGGGAGCTCGCCCTCATCCGCGTGAACGCCACGATGGCCGAACGGGCGGAGATCGACCACATCATCCAGCCGTTTCGCGCCCGCATCCTCGACGTCGGCCGCGCGAGCGTGACCGTCGAGGTGACCGGCTCCAGCGAAAAGATCGACGCCCTGATCGAACTCCTCCGGCCGTACGGCATCAAAGAGCTGGCCCGGACGGGGCTGACGGCCTTCGCCCGGGAGCTCGACGTCTCTGCCGAGGCCGAAGCGAAAAGCGCCACCGGCGCATAAGCGCCGACCGAAGCCTCGGCGAAGGAAAGCCGGCGCCGCCGGCGCCGACGGCCTGCCCGGTCCATCCGGGTCGGCCTGACGACGCCGCTGGGATTCGCCTCAGCACATCGACCTGCGAAAGGAGCATCGAGCGTGGCCAACCTCTACTTCGACGCCGATCTCGACCTCACGCCGCTTCAGTCGAAGACCGTCGCCATCCTCGGTTACGGCTCCCAGGGCCATGCCCACGCCCAGAACCTCCGGGACAGCGGCATCGCCGTCGTCGTCGGCTTAAGGCCCGGGAAGTCGTGGCAGAAGGCCGAAGAAGACGGATTCACCGTCCTTCCCGTCGCCGAGGCGGTGAAGCGAGCCGACATCGTCATGTTCCTCCTCCCGGATGAGCGGCAGCCGGAAGTCTACCGGAACGAGGTGCTGCCGAGCCTCCGGCCGGGCCAGGCGTTGGCCTTCGCCCACGGCTTCAACATCCACTTCGGTCAGATCAATCCGCCGCCGGACGTCGACGTCTTTCTCGCGGCGCCGAAAGGGCCGGGGCACCTGGTCCGACGGACGTACACCGAAGGCGCCGGCGTCCCGGCCCTTTTCGCCGTGCACCAGGACCATACCGGCCAGGCCCGAGCGCTGGCGATGGCCTACGTCAAGGCGATCGGCGCCGGTCGGGCGGCGGTCATCGAGACGACGTTCAAAGAGGAAACCGAAACCGACCTCTTCGGCGAACAGGCGGTCCTCTGCGGCGGCACGAGCGCCCTCGTCAAGGCCGGCTTCGAGACGCTCGTCGCCGCCGGTTATCAGCCGGAGGTTGCCTATTTTGAGGTGCTCCATGAGCTCAAGCTCATCGTGGACCTCATGTACGAAGGCGGCCTCACGGCGATGCGCCATTCCATCTCCGACACCGCCGAGTGGGGCGACTACCGGAGCGGCCCCCGAATCATCAACGAAGCGACGAGGGCGGAAATGCGCCGCATCCTCGAGGACATCCAGAGCGGCGCCTTCGCCCGAGACTGGATCCTCGAAAACCAGCTCGGCCGGCCGATGATGAACGCCCTCCGGGAGCGGGAGAAAAACCATCCGATCGAAGAGGTCGGCCGGCGCCTCCGGGAGAAGATGCCCTTCATCCGCCGCGGCCGCTGAGGCGGCCTCCGGATCCTGGGCGACCGCTCAGGCGGCCCTTACGCCGATCGTGCCGCCGGCCGCTTTGACCGAGGACGATGTCCGGACCGCCTCGGCGCGTGCCGCCCCCTGGGCCATGCGCTTCGGACTCCGCCGTATCCGGCCTTTCGGCCGGCGCGGCGTTCCGCACGTTCGACACGGCGTTCCGCGGAGGATCGCGCCGCCTAGGCACGCCTTCGCGATCCAAACGCAGCGGGGTGGGGAGAGACCATGCGGAGAATCGAGATTTTCGACACGACGCTCCGGGACGGTGAACAGACCGCCGGGGTAAACCTGCATCTGCACGAAAAGCTGGAAATCGCCCGGGCCCTCGAGCAGTTCGGCGTCGACATCATCGAAGCGGGCTTTCCCGCTTCGTCGCCGGACGAATTCCAGGCCGTCCAAAAAATCGCCGAAACCGTCCGGGGCGTGCGCATCGCCGCCCTGGCCCGCTCTCATCCCGGCGACATCGACCGGGCGTGGGAGGCGATTCGAAACGCCGCAGGGCCCCGCATCCACGTCTTCATCGCTACGAGTCCGATCCACATGCAATACAAGCTTCGCCTGACGCCGGATGAAGTCGTCGAGCGGGCGGTGGAAGGCGTTCGACGGGCGAAGCGCTACACCGCCGACGTCGAATGGTCGGCGGAAGACGCCACCCGGAGCGACTGGGATTTTCTCGTCCGGATCGTCACCGAAGTCATCCGCGCCGGCGCCACGGTCGTCAACCTCCCCGACACCGTCGGCTACACCCAGCCGCAAGAATATGCGGCCATGTTCCGCTACATCCTCGAGCGGGTCCCCGGCATCGAAAAGGTGAAGCTCTCCGCTCACTGCCACGACGACCTCGGTCTGGCCGTCGCCAACTCCCTGGCGGCGATCCAAGCCGGCGTGACCCAGATCGAAGGGACGATCAACGGCATCGGCGAGCGGGCCGGGAACGCCGCCCTGGAAGAGATCGCCCTCGCGCTCAAGGTCCGGCAGGATCACTACCGGGCCGAAACCGGCATCCGGACCGAGCACACCGTCCGGGTGAGCAAGCTCGTGAGCAAGCTCACCGGCATCCCCGTCCCGCCGAACAAGGCGATCGTCGGCGCCAACGCCTTCGCCCACGAGTCCGGCATCCACCAGGACGGCGTTCTGAAGCATGCGGCGACGTACGAGATCATGTCGCCGGAGATGGTCGGGCTTTCGTCCAACCGGATCGTCCTCGGCAAACACTCCGGACGGCACGCCTTCCGGGAAAAGCTCAAGGAGCTCGGCATCGCCGTCCGGTCGGACGAGGAGCTCGACCGGTTGTTTGCCGCCTTTAAGGCCCTCACCGGGAAGAAAAAAGAAATCACCGACGACGACGTCCTGGCGCTTTTCGTCGACATGGCGGCGCCGGCGGAAAAATACGAGCTCCTTTCGCTTCAGTGCGCCATCGGTTCCGGCGTCATCCCGACGACGACGATCGTCCTGCGCCTGCCGACCGGCGAGGTCCGGACCGAGTCGGCGACCGGCGAGGGGAGCGTCGAGTCGGTCTACAAGGCGATCGAGCGGGCCGTCGGTCAGCCGGTCGCCCTCGAAGACTACCGCATCCAGTCGACGAGCGGCGGCCCGGATGCCCTGGCGGAAGTGTACGTCAAGGTCCGCTTTCACGGGCTCACGAGCCGCGGCCGCGGCGTCGACAACGACGTCGTCATCGCCTCGGCGAAGGCGTACATTGACGCGCTGAACCGGATCACCCTCCGGCTCCCGGCGGCGGGGGACGATCGGCCGGCTGCCCTCGGCGCCGCCGACTCCGGAGTGGTCACGGGATGAACCGGAAGATCGTCCTTCTCCCCGGCGACGGCATCGGCCCGGAGGTCATGGGCGTCGCCCGGGCGCTCATCGAGACGCTTTCGGACATTGCCGGCGCCCGCCTCGAACTTCTCGAATACCCGATCGGCGGCGCCGCCGTGGACGCCGCCGGGGAACCGCTGCCGGAGGCGACGCTTCGGGCGGCCCTCGCGGCGGACGCCGTTCTCCTCGGCGCCGTCGGCGGGCCGAAGTGGGACGATCTCCCGCCGGAGCGCCGGCCGGAGGCGGGGCTCCTCGCCCTCCGGAAGGCGCTCGACGCCTACGCGAACCTGCGACCGGTGCGGACGATCCCGGCCCTCCTCGACCGGAGTCCCCTGCGGGACGCCCGGCCCATCGACCTCCTCATCGTCCGGGAGCTCACCGGCGGGCTTTACTTCGGCACGCCCCGGGGCATCACCGAGACGGGGCGAGAACGGGAGGCGGTCGACACCCTCCGTTACACCGAAGGAGAGATCGAGCGGATCGTCCGCCTCGCCTTCCGCCTCGCCGAACGGAGAAGCGGCCGGCTCACCTCCGTCGACAAGGCGAACGTCCTCGCCTCGAGCCGCCTCTGGCGAGACGTCGTCGAGCGGGTGCGGAAAGATCACCCGACGGTCGAGGTGCGGCACGTCCTCGTCGACGCCATGGCGATGGCCCTCGTCGACCGGCCGTGGGCCTTCGACGTCGTCGTCACGGAAAACCTCTTCGGTGACATCCTCTCGGACCTCGGGGGTGCCCTCGTCGGCTCGCTCGGGCTGCTCCCCTCGGCGAGCCTGAGCGAGGCGGGGCCGCACCTGTACGAGCCGGTCCACGGTTCGGCGCCGGACATCGCCGGCCGGGACGTCGCCAACCCAACGGGGATGATCCTTTCGACGGCGATGATGTTCGAGCTTTCGCTCAGCCTTCCGGACGTCGCCCGGGCGATCGTCGCCGCCGTCGACGACGTCTACGCCGACGGCTTCCGGACGGCGGATCTTACGCCCGCGGACGCCCCCGCCGGCGTCCGGACCGTCGGAACCGAGGCGTTCGGCGCGGCGGTCATCGAGCGGGCCGCCCGCCGTCTCAAATCGAAGGGGGTGTACGCGTGAGCCACGGAACGATCGTCGACAAAATCTGGGCCGACCACCTCGTCGCCCGGGGGGAGGGCGGCATGGACCTCCTCTACATCGACCTCCACCTCGTCCACGAGGTGACCTCCCCGCAGGCGTTCGAAGGCCTCCGCCTCGCCGGACGGACGGTTCGCCGCCCGGACCGGACGATCGCGACGATCGACCACAACGTGCCGACGGACGACCCGTTCACCATCGACGACCCGATCGCCCGGAAACAGATCGACGTCCTCCGGGAAAACTGCCGCGCCTTCGGCATCCCGCTGTTTGACCTCGACAGCGACCGGCGGGGGATCGTCCACATCATCGGCCCCGAGCTCGGCCTCACCCAGCCGGGAATGACGATCGTCTGCGGGGATTCCCACACGTCGACCCACGGCGCCTTCGGCGCCCTCGCCTTCGGCATCGGGACGAGCGAAGTCGAGCACGTGCTCGCCACCCAGACGCTCTGGCAGGCGCCGCCCCGGACGATGAAGGTGACCATCGTCGGCCGGCGCCATCCGGCGGTAACGGCCAAAGACATCGTCCTCGGCCTCATTGCCCGCTTTGGCGTCTCCTTCGGGCGCGGCTACATCTTCGAATACGCCGGAGACGTCGTTCGGGCGATGACGATGGAAGAACGGATGACCCTCTGCAACATGTCGATCGAGGCCGGCGCCCGGGCGGGTCTGGTGGCCCCGGACGAGACGACGTTCGCCTATTTGAAAGGCCGTCCGTACGCGCCGAAGGGAGCGGCGTGGGAGGCCGCCGTCCATCGATGGCGGGCGCTTGCCTCGGACCCCGACGCCGAGTACGACGCCGAAGTGACGTTTGACGTGAGCGACTTAAAGCCCGTCGTCACCTGGGGGACGCATCCGGGGATGGCGGCGCCGGTCGACGGCGCCGTGCCGCACCCGGACCACTTTGCCGACCCCGCGGAGCGAAAGAGCGTCGAGCGGGCCCTCGCCTACATGGACCTTCGGCCCGGCACGAAGATTCGGGACATCGAGATCGATCACGTCTTCATCGGTTCGTGCACGAACGGCCGGCTGGAAGACCTCCGGGCGGCGGCGGCCGTCATCCGCCGGGTCGGCCGGCGGGTGCACCCCCGGGTGAAACGGGCTCTCGTCGTCCCCGGCTCGAAGACGGTGAAGCGGCAGGCGGAGGCGGAGGGGCTGCACGAAGTGTTCCTCCAGGCCGGCTTTGAGTGGCGGGAGCCGGGCTGCAGCATGTGCCTCGGGATGAACCCCGACATCGCGCCGCCGGGCGCCCGGGTGGCCTCGACGTCGAACCGAAACTTCGAAGGGCGGCAGGGGGTCGGCGCCCGGACGCACCTCGTGAGCCCGGTGATGGCCGCCTACGCCGCCCTGTTCGGCCGGTTTGCCGACTGGGAGGAAGACGCGGCGCTGCTTTCTGCCGTCGGAGGTGAACACGGTGCAACCGTTTGACGTTCACCGGGGCCTCGTCGTCCCCCTCGACCGGCCGAACGTCGACACCGACCAGATCATCCCGAAGCAGTTTTTGAAGCGAATCGAGCGGACCGGCTTCGGCGATTTTCTGTTTTATCACTGGCGCTTCCGCCCCGACGGCACGCCGGATCCGGCGTTCGTCTTAAACGACCCCGCCTACCGGGGCGCGACGGTGCTTCTCGCCCGGGAAAACTTCGGCAGCGGCTCCTCCCGGGAACACGCCGCCTGGGCCCTTCGGGACTACGGCTTTCGCGCCGTGCTCGCGCCGTCGTTTGCCGATATCTTTTACAACAACGCCGTCAAAAACGGACTCCTTCCGGCGCAGCTTTCCGCCGAGGCCGTCGATGCGCTGTTTGCCCGAGCGGAAGACGGGCCATACTGGGTGACGATCGACCTGGCGGCCCAGACCGTGGCCCTCGACGACGGGACGACCTACGCCTTCCGCATCCATCCGGAGCATCGCCGGCGGCTCCTCGCCGGAGAGGATGACATCGGCGTCACCGAACGATATCTTGCCGCCATCAAAGCGTACGAACGCACCCATCCTCTGCCGCCGCTTGCGCCGTGAGTCCTTTATCGGTATACTGATCCCAAAGAAATGTCTCCGTCGGATGGGCAGCCGGCGGCGGGTTGCCCCCGCGCGGCCGCCGACCGGTACCGGCCGGCGGCGGTCATCCGGAACGATGGGAGCGTGAAGCGGTTGGGGATTCGGCGGTAACGATCAAAGAGATCAAGGCGGCCAAACGCCGCTTAAGCGGCGTCGCTCATGAGACGCCCCTTCAGCGGGCGCGGGCGCTGGAGCCGCTCGTCGAAGGGATGCTCTTTTTAAAGCTTGAAAATTTGCAGCGGACGGGGTCGTACAAAATCCGGGGGGCGTACAACAAAATCGCCCTTCTCCCGGAGGCGGCCCGCCGGCGGGGCGTCATCGCCGCGTCGGCCGGCAATCACGCCCAGGGGGTGGCCTATGCCGCCCGCACCTTCGACATTCCGTGCACGATCGTCATGCCGGAGACGGCGCCCCGGACGAAGATCCAGGGGACGGCGTCGTACGGCGCCCGGGTCATCCTCCACGGCCGGACGTACGACGAAGCGTACGCCTACGCCCGCCGGATGGCGGAGGCGGAGGGGCTGACGTACGTGCACGCGTTTGACGACCCCGACGTCATCGCCGGTCAGGGGACCGTCGGCCTCGAGATCGTCAAGCAGGCGCCGGAGCTCGACCTTGTCGTCGTCCCCGTCGGCGGCGGCGGGCTTCTGTCCGGCGTCGCGACGGCGGTTCGGGCCCTTTCGCCCGAAACGGAAGTCGTCGGCGTTCAGGCGGCCGGCGCGGCCGCCTTCGTCCGCTCTCTCGAACGAGGCGAGCGCGTCACCCTCGATGACGTCCACACGCTTGCCGACGGCATCGCCGTCAAGGCGCCGGGGACGATCACCTTCGACGTCGTCCGGCGCCTCGGCCTCCGGATGGTCACCGTCACCGACGAGGAGATCGTCCGGGCGATCACGCTTCTTCTGGAGCGGGAAAAATTTCTCGTCGAGGGAGCCGGCGCCGCGGCCCTCGCGGCGGTCCTCGCCGGCAAGGTGCCGGCCGCAGGGCGTCGGGTGGCCGCCGTCGTAAGCGGCGGGAACATCGACCTGAAGCGCCTCTCGACGCTCATCGCCGAGCCGGCCGAGGCGCCCGCGCCTGCCTCATTTGGGTCGGAGCCGCCGCCGGAACGCCGTCCGGAACGGTTTTCGGCCGGGGTGTCCTCTTCGGCCGGAGCGGGCGAAGCGGCGCTTCTGCCTTCGGACGCTCCCGCTTCTGGCGCTCCTTATTCTGACGAGCCTTCCGATCGGCCGGCGGGGGCCGCGGCCCTCCCCGGCGCGTTCAGGCGCGATCCGGTGCATAACGCCTCCTCCGGGTGACATCCTAGGAGGGGAAGGAGGTGCATCGGGTGCGCACGCTGGCGCTCATCTTGCTCATCATCGGCGGACTCAATTGGCTTCTCGTCGGGCTGTTTCAGATCGACGTCATCGGAGCGCTGTTCGGCGGGACGTACACCGGCCTGGCCCGAACGGTCTACGTCATCGTCGGCGTGGCGGCGCTCTACGCCTTTACCCTCTTTCCGCTCCTCGGACGCCGGGTAGAAGACGCTTAAGCGGGAGTCCCACAAAAACCGCCGGCCTGGCCGGCGGTTTTTGTGCGTTCGCTGCATTTTTCTTCTTTTCTTCGGTCATTCAGGCTTTGGACCGTTCCGACTTCGGGCGCTCGGACGTCGCCCGTTTCGCCCGCGCCGTTTAGGGGCCGGCGGCGACGCCCGTCTCCTGAAGCACGGCCCGGTACGACGCGATCAGCCGGTCGAAGATGGCGTCCCAGCTCCGGGACCGGGCGATTTTTAAGGCGCCTTCGGCGAGGCGCCTCCGAAGGGCCGGCCGGCGGTGGGCCGTCTCGAGGGCCTGCCGGAAGGCGTTCGGATCCCGGGGCGGGACAAGGAGGGCGTTTTGTCCGTCCTCGAGAAAACTCGTCACGCCGCCGGCGGCGCTCCCGATCACCGGCACGCCGCTGGCGAGAGCTTCAAGGGCGACGTTGCCGAACGTTTCGGTGCTGGACGGAAAGACGAACCAGTCGGCGGCAGCGTACGCCTCGGCGAGGGCCTCTCCCCGAAGAAATCCGGGAAAGACGACGGGCAGGCCCGCAAACCGATTTTTGATCTCCTCGGCGTGGGGGCCGTCGCCGACGAGGACGAACCGGCTCCGGCGAAGGACGTCATCCGAAAGCCCCCGCACGGCATCGGCGAGGACGTCCAGGTCTTTTTCCCGGGCCAGACGGCCGACGTACAGAAAGAGCGTCTCGCCCTCCCGGACGCCAAGCCGGCGCCGGACGGCGTGAACCTGCTCCGGCGGCCGCGGATGGAACCGCCCCGTGTCGACGCCGCGGCTGAAGAGGGCGTTCGGGCCGAGGCCGAGGCGTTCGAGGTGGCGGATCGTCTCCTCGCTCGGCGCGTAAATCATCCGGCACGGTCGGTGAAACCATTTCATGTATTCCGTCAACACCGGAAGGAGCCATCCCAGGCCGTAGTAGTCGAGGTAGCGGTCGAGGTGGGTGTGGTAGGAGGCGACGATCGGGATCTTGCGCCGGAGGCAGTATGCCCGGCCGAAGAGGCCGAGATTTGCCGGCGTGGCGAGGTGGCAGAGGGTCGGCCGGAAAGCGTCCAGCGTTTTTTTGAGGGCAAAGGGGCGCGGTACCGCGAGGCGGATTTCCGGGTAGAGCAAGAAGGGGACGCTCATGTTCCGTTCGACCGACCGGTCGAACGGCGCGTCCGTCGCCGGGTAGTCCGGCGCGACGACGAGGACCGGGATTCCCCGGGCCTCGAGGGCTTCTTTCAAACGCGCCAGCGTCATCGCGACGCCGTTGATCTCCGGCGGGAAAGTGTCGGTAAAGAGGGCGATGCGCACCGGCCCGCCTCCTTCCGCGCAAAACGTGGCCAAAACGGGCCCTCTTCGGGCGGTTTGCCCGGAGGCGGTCTCATGAGGCGGCCACATTTGGCCCGATGGACCGCCGCTTCGGGCCGTTTCGTTCCGCGGGCTTCGTCCGGATCTTTGCCCCGAGCGTACCACGACGACGTCAAGATCCGGTAAAGGTTCGGTAAAGGGAGACCAAAGATTTGGTAAAGATCATGTAAATGGAGGCGCCGGGAAGACCGCCGTTCAATTCGAGTTTTGCGTCCGGCGCGGCGCGGTGACCTTGTGCCGGCAAGGCGGTTTCGCTATACTGATGGCAAATGACTGATGGCAAATGCCTCCGGGTTCGGCGTCGGGTCGATCGGCGATCGGAGGCCGGGGGTCGGCCGAGGGAAGCCGGCGTTCGTCTGCGGGAGCCGGTCGACGAAGGGTGCCGAACGGGAGGCGACGGGTTTGCGGCACGCATCCAGGACGGACCAAAAATCAAACGGAGGGGCGCCCGGTGCACGAAGAAAACTGCGTCTTTTGCAAGATCATCCGTGGGGAACTGCCGTCCAAAAAAGTGTACGAAGACGATGAAACGTTGGCCTTTCATGACATCAACCCGATCGCGCCGGTTCACGTCCTCGTCGTGCCGAAGCGGCACATTTCGAGCGTGATGGCGCTCACCGATGACGATGCGGCTTTGATCGGCCGGATTCACCGGACGATCCGGGAAGTTGCCACGGTGACCGGCGTCGCCGAGACCGGCTTTCGCGTCATCACGAACACCGGTCCCCACGGCCAGCAGACGGTGTTTCACCTTCATTACCACGTCATCGGCGGCCGCCAGCTCAGCTGGACGATGTGACGGCCCGCTCGGACGCCGACGGGAAGCGGGGCGCCGCCCCGCTCGGGCGCCTCTTGGAAGCGGGGCCGGCCGACGTCGAGGCGCTCTAAGCGTTCGGGTCGGCCCGCTCAGCTCGTCGGCTGACGGAGGTCGGGGCGAAGGGGCGTCCGGAAGGAGGGGGACGGTGATCGCGATCCAGGAAGTCGGGCCGCGGGACGGGCTGCAGAACGAACCGGTCCGGCTATCGACGGCGGAGAAGATCGCCTTCATCGAGCGGCTCGCGGCGACGGGGCTTCGGCGGATCGAGGCGGTGTCGTTCGTCCATCCGGAGCGGGTGCCCCAGATGGCCGACGCCGAAGCCGTGTGGGCGGGATTTCGCCGGGCGTCCGGCGTGACGTACGCCGGTCTCGTTTTGAACCGGCGGGGGTTTGAGCGGGCCCGGACCGCCGGCGTGGAAGAGATCCACTTCGCCTTCGGCGTGACGGAAACCTTCAACCGGAAGAACCAGGGGGCGGCGCCGGAAGCAAGCTTTCGCCAGTTTGCCGCCCTCCTCGAAGAGGCGGAGGCGGCAGGAGCGCGGGGGCGCTTTCGGGCGACGCTCACGCTGTCGGTCGCTTTCGGCTGCCCGTACGAAGGACCGGTCGACGAAGGGCGGGTCGTCGACTTCGTGCGGCGGGCGGCGGAGGCGGGGTTCGACGAGATCGTGCTCGCCGATACGATCGGCGTTGGGGTGCCGACGCAGGCGGCCCGCCTCGTGCGCCGGGCGATCGAGGCGACCGGCGGCCGGGTGCCGATCGGCGTCCATTTCCACAACACCCGCAACACCGGCCTGGCCAACGTCTACGCCGCCCTCGAGGCGGGCGCAACCGTCTTCGACGCGTCGGTCGGCGGCCTGGGCGGCTGCCCCTTTGCGCCGAACGCGACCGGCAACATCGCCACAGAAGACCTCGTCTATATGCTGGAAGGGATGGGGGTGGCGACCGGCGTCGACCTCGACGCCCTCATCGGGGTCGCCCGCTGGATTGAGGGCAAAGTCGGCCGCCGGCTGGAAGGGATGGTGATGAAGGCCGGCCCGTTTCGTCCGCTCGGCGCCGGATGAAAGCGTTATACGGTCGTCCCCCGGATGGGGCCGGCAAGGAAGCGCCGGTCCGCAACGCTAGATGCGCTTTCGGCGGAACGTGAGAGCCCAATGGAGCGAATTGCCGGGGAAAATACGGAATAAGCATATCGGAGAACGGGTAAGGGGCAAGGGAAGACGATATGGTCGGAAAGGGCTGAGCCGGTTTTCGCTTGCCGGTTTTTCGAGCGAGTGTTCGTTCGGAAGAGGCGACGGGAGGGAGCCGATGTTCCGCACGCTTCTTATCGCCAATCGCGGCGAGATCGCCCGGCGCATCATCCGCACCGCCCGGTCGATGGGCCTCCGGACGGTCGCCGTCTATTCGGACGCCGACCGGGAGGCGCCGCACGTCCGGGAGGCGGACGAGGCAGTCCGGATCGGGCCGCCGCCGGCCAGGGAAAGCTACCTGAACGTCCCGGCGATCCTCGAAGCGGCGCAAAAGACGGGCGCCGAGGCGATCCATCCCGGGTACGGCTTTTTGTCGGAAAAGGCAGAGTTTGCCTCCGCCGTGGAGGCCGCCGGACTCGTCTTCGTCGGACCGCCCCCGGCCGTCATCCGGGCGATGGGGGATAAGGTGGAAGCGCGGAAGCGGATGGCGGCGTCCGGCGTCCCGGTCGTGCCGGGGACGCCGGACGGGGTCCGATCGGTCGAAGAGGCCCTCGCGGCGGCGGAGGCGATCGGTTATCCCGTCCTGATCAAAGCGGGCGCCGGCGGCGGCGGCATCGGGATGGAGCGGGTCGACGATCCGGCCGCGCTTCGGGAACGGTTCGAGGCGGCGAGCGCCCGGGCGGAGCGGTTTTTCGGCGACGGGACGCTGTTTTTGGAAAAATGGGTCGGCGGGGCGCGGCACGTCGAGGTGCAGCTGGCGGCGGACCGTTTCGGCAACGTCGTCCATCTTTTCGAGCGGGACTGTTCCGTTCAGCGGCGGCATCAGAAGGTCGTCGAGGAGGCGCCGGCGCCGAACCTCGATCCGTCCGTCCGGGCGGCGCTCCTTCGGGCGGCGGTCTTAGGCGCCCGGGCGATCGGGTACCGGAACGTCGGCACGATGGAGTTCATCGTCGATCCCGCCGGGCGGTTTTACTTCATCGAGATGAACACGCGGCTTCAGGTGGAACACCCGGTGACGGAAATGATCACCGGCGTCGACCTCGTCGAGTGGCAGCTTCGGATCGCCGCCGGTGAACCGCTTCCCCGGGCGCAGGAGGCGATCGTGCCGCACGGAGCGGCGATCGAGGTGCGGCTCTATGCCGAAGATCCGGTGACGTTTCTCCCGTCGCCGGGGGCGGTGACGTCTGTTCGCTGGCCGGAGGGGGTGCGGCTCGAGGCGGGGATCGAGGCCGGAACGAAGGTGACACCGTTTTACGATCCGCTGCTCGCGAAGATCGTCGTCCACGGCGCGACGCGGTCGGAAGCGCTCGGGCGGCTGGCCGCCGCCCTGACGGAGACGAGCGTCGAGGGCGTGAAGACGAACCTCCCGCTCCTTCGGGCGATCGTCGCCGCTCGGGCGTTTGTGGAGGGCCGCTACGACACGGGGTTGATCGAGGCGCTGAAGCGGCCGGCGTCGTCTGAATGAAACCCCGGCGCCAAAAGGCATCCGGCGCCGCCGACCGGCAAGCGGGGCGCCAAAAGAAGGCCGGGGCGATCCCGGCCAGACGGTTAGGGGGCTGAGCAATGGACGTGCGGGCACCGATGAGCGGCACGGTGTGGAAAGTCCTCGTTCGTCCCGGAGAACGGGTCGAAACGGGCCAAGAGGTGGTCATCCTCGAGTCGATGAAGATGGAGATCCCGGTCGCGGCGGAATTCGCCGGGACGGTCGAGGCGATCGTGAAGGGCGAAGGGGAGTACGTCGACGAAGGAGAGGTGCTCGTCCGCCTGGCGCCGGCGCCGTAACCGGCACCGGGTTCGGGTCGCCGGAGGAGAGCGAACGGGAAAAGCCGAAGGTGCGCCGGACGCCTGGTTGGCGGCCGACCTGAGCGGGGACGGAAACTTCGGCGATGAAATGACAGAATCGACGCCCGGTATGAAGAAGGCACAACCGCGCGGAAAGGAAAAACCGAGGGAAAGGAGCGACGGGGATGGAGGAGCGGGGGACGGTTCGAGACGGAAACCTTGAGGCGGGCGGGGCGATCTACGTCGGGAAGTCCCTCGAGCCGCCGACGGAGGTCCTTCGCCGGAAGGCGCCGCTTTCCGATTTGGAGGCGGCGGCGCTTCTGGAGGAAGCCCGCCTCGCGCCGGAGCGGTACTGGGCGCGGATCGCCGGGGAGCTCGCCTGGTTTTCTCCCTGGCATACGCTCGTCGAAGGGACGATCGAGCGGTTTCGGTATTTTGTCGGCGGCCTTTCGAACGTCTGTTACAACTGTCTCGATCGGCACCTGCCGGCGCGGAAAAACAAGGTGGCGCTTTTTTACGAGCGGGAAGACGGCCGTCGGGAGGTGTGGACGTACCGGGAGCTGGTCGATGCGGTCGGCCGCTTGGCGGCGGCGCTCCGGCGGGCCGGCGTCGGGACGGGCGACCGGGTCGCCGTGTACATGACGAACGCGCCGGAGACGTTCATTTACATCCACGCCCTGACGCGGATCGGGGCGATCTACACGGTGCTCTTTGCCGGCTTTTCGGAAGAGGCGATTCGGGAGCGGCTTCGGGATTTTCGACCGAAGCTGGTGCTGACCGCCGACTACACCGTCCGGCGGGGACGGAGGGTTCCGCTCAAGGCGACGCTCGACGGGGCGCTTCAGGGCCTGGACGGCATCGAGCGGATCGTCGTCGCCCGGCGGTTTCCGGAGGAACCGGTTCCGATGGGCGGACGGGACGTCGGGTACGACGAATTCGTCGCCGGGATCGCGAAGCCGGCGCCGGTCGTGCCGGTGGAGGCGAACGCGCCGGGGTTCGTCATCTATACGTCCGGGACGACGGCAAAGCCGAAAGGGCTCGTCCATTCGGGCATCGGCTTTCTCGTCGGCGCCTACGCCAACGTCAAGTGGAGCTTAAACCTTCAAGACGACGACGTCTACTGGTGCACGGCGGATGTCGGGTGGTTGACGTTTCCGATTTTTGCCCTCGTCGGGGGGTTGGCCCACGGGGCGACGCTCGTCGTCTACGAGGGGGCGCCGGATCATCCGACGCCGGGGCGGTTTTACGACCTCCTCGCCCGCTATCGGGTCAACAAGGTGTTCACCGCGCCGACGCTGCTTCGCATGCTCCGTCGGGCGGGGGACGACTGGATTCATGGAACCGAGGACCTCGAGCTCGTCGCCCTCGTCGGCGAGCCGCTCGACCCGGAGACGTACCACTGGACGAAGGAACGGCTGGGCGGCGGGCGGATTTTCGTGAACAACACGTACGGCCAGACGGAGACGGGAACGGCGTGGGCGTCGAGCATCGTCGGGCTTTCGCCGACGAAGCCGGGGGCGGCAGGCCATCCGCTGCCGGGCTACGCGGCGGAAGTCGTCGACGAATTCGGGCAGCCGGTGCCGGCGGGGGAGCTCGGCTTCCTCGTCCTCACGCGGCCGTTTCCGTCCCTCGCCCGGACGGTGTGGGGCGATCCGGAGCGGTACCGGGAAATTTACTTCAGCCGCATCCCGGGGAAGTATTTTTCCGGCGACGCGGCCATCCTCGATCCGGACGGGCAGCTCTGGGTGACCGGCCGGGTCGACGACGTGATCAACGTGTCGGGCCACCGGATCGGGACGATGGAGCTCGAGGCGGCGCTCATCAACCACCCGGCCGTCGCCGAGGCGGCGGTGGTCGGCGAACCGGACCCGATCCGGGGGGAGGTGCCGGTCGCGTTCGTCATCCTCCGGAGCGGGGTGGCGGCGACGGATCGGGCGGCCCGGGAGGCCCTCGAGCGAGAGTTCGCCGAGGCGATCGTCCGGGAGATCGGCGCGTACGCCCGGCCGGCACGGGTGTTCATCGTGCCGACGCTCCCCCGGACCCGGAGCGGGAAGATCATGCGGCGGCTGCTCCGGGAACTCCGGCTCAAAGGCGACGTCGCCGGGGATCTGACGACCCTCGACAATCCCGATGCGATCGCCGAGCTCAAGGCGCTTCGGGAGCGAGGCGAGCTGTGATCGGCCGGAAAAAAGAAAGGGTGAGAGACGATGCTTCCACCGGCCGCGTGGAGCGAGACGGAACGGATGGTCGTCGCGGCGGTCGACGTGGCCCTCAAGAAACTCAGGCCGAAGCTGGACGCGTACCACCGAATGATCTACGATGAAGGGACGTACCCGGAAGAACTCTGGGGCGTGCTCGCCGAGCTCGGCCTTTTCGGCGCCCTCGTGCCGGAAGCCTACGGCGGGACCGGCCTCGGCCTGACGGCGATGACCATCGCCATGGAGCGGTTGGCGGCGCACGGACTCGCGAACGTCCTGGCGGTGCTCACGACGATGGATGCCCTCGCGATCGTCCGCGGCGGGACGGAAGCGCAGAAGCGGCGGTTTTTGCCGCCGATCGCCGAGGGCCGCCTCAAGATGGCCTTTGCCATCACCGAACCGGAGGCCGGGACGAACAGCTTCAACATCCGCACGTTCGCCCGCCGGGAAGGGAGCGGCTACCGCCTCGACGGCCACAAGGCGTGGATCACCGGTGCCGACCGGGCGGACTGGATCGTCGTCGTCGCCCGGACGATGCCGGCAGAGGAGGCGGAGCGGTCGTTCGGCAGCCGGCGGCACGGCCTCGGGCTTTTTCTCGTCGAAAACGGGACGCCGGGCCTTTCGCTTCAGCCGATGGAGACCGTCGGCATCGAGGGTTTCGGGCAGTTCGTCGTCTATTTCGACGGGGTCAAAGTGCCGGAAGAGGCCCGGATCGGGCCGGAGCACCGGGGCACGGAGGTCCTTTTTCACGCCCTGAATCCGGAGCGGATTCTCTTTGCGGCCAAAGGGGTCGGCATGGCGGAGCTCGCCCTCATGCGGGCGGCCGCCTATGCCCGGGAGCGGCGGGTGTTCGGCGAGACGCCGATCGGCGCCTATCAGGGGGTACAGCATCCGCTGGCCCGGCTTTTTGCGGAAAAAGAGGCGGCCCGCCTTCTGACATACGAAGCCGCCCGGGCCTACGACCGGGGGGCGCCGGGGCGGGACGTCGGGCTCTGGGCGAGCATGGCCAAGCTCCTCGCTTCGGAAACGGCGTTTCGGGCCGTCGATCAGGCGATTCAGACCCACGGCGGGAACGGCTTCGCCAAGGAATACCGCTTCATTCAGATGCTGGCGCCGGCCCGGCTCATGAAGACGGCGCCCGTCAACAACGAGATGCTCCTCAACTTCATCGCCGAGCGAGCGCTTGATCTCCCGCGATCATACTGAGGCGGGAAGTTCTGAAGCGGGCGGTTTTCGCCCGACCGGCCGTCGGGCGCTTGCCGGCGGCCGCCGGGGCGAACGCGACGATGCGCTTGATTTGGACGAAGGAGGGGGACGATGGGCGAGCGGGAACGGCGCCTGATCGAAGAACGGGAACGCATCCGACAGGGCGGGCCACCCCGGGGGCACGAGCGGCAGCGGGCGGCCGGGAAGCTTTTTGTCCGGGATCGGCTGCGGCTTTTTTTCGACGCCGTCGAAACCGAGACGGGGACGTTCGCCCGCTACGACGATCCGGAGCTCGCCGCCGACGGCGTCGTGACCGGGAGCGGGACGATCGACGGCCGACCGGTCTTTTTCATCGCCAGCGACTATACGGTGAAGGCCGGTTCGGTCGGCGTCCGCCATGCCCAGAAGTTTCTCGCCGCGCAGAAGGCGGCGCTTCGGGCCCGGCGGCCGATCGTCTACCTCGTCGATTCGTCCGGCGCCCGGATCGATGAAACGGGCGGCCACCACGTCGATCCGGGAAGCATCGGCGAGTTTTACTACATGCACAGCCTCCTGTCCGGCGCGGTGCCGCAGATCGGCGTCCTCTACGGGACGTGTTTCGCCGGGACGGCGTACACGCCGGTGTTCACCGATCTGCTCGTGATGATGAAAGATGCGGCGATGGCCATCGCCTCGCCGCGGATGGTCGAGGTGGCGATCGGGCAGAAGGTGACGCCGGAGGCGCTGGGCGGCGTCGAGGTGCACGCCAAAAAAAGCGGCTCGGTCCACTTCGTCGCCGAAAGCGAGGAAGAGGCGGCGGCCCTCGTCCGACGGATCTTGTCCTACCTCCCCGACTCGAGCGACGGCCGGCCGCCGTCCGCACCGCCGGTCGACCCGGCCCGGGACCCGGAGGAAATCGACGCCATCCTCCCGGAGGATCCGAACCGACCGTACGACGTTCGGCACCTCATCGAGGCGATCGTCGACGCCGAAAGCTTTCTCGAAGTGAAGGCGATGTACGCGCCGGAGCTCGTGACCGGCTTTGCCCGCCTCGGCGGCGAGGTGATCGGCATCGTCGCCAACCAGCCGGCGGTCAAAGGCGGGACGATCTTTCCGGAGTCGGCCGACAAGGGGGCGGAGTTCGTCTGGCTGTGCGACGCCTACAACATCCCGCTCCTCTATCTCGTCGACACGCCGGGGTTCATGGTCGGGACCCTGGTCGAGCAAAACGCCATCCTCCGGCGGGGGCGGAAGTTCATCTTCGCCACGGCGAGCGCGACGGTGCCGCGGGTGAGCGTCGTCGTCCGGAAGGCGTACGGGGCGGGGATCTACGCCATGTCGGGGCCGGCGTTCCATCCGGACGTGACGCTGGCGCTCCCGTCGGCGGAGATCGCGGTCATGGGACCGGAGGCGGCGGTGAACGCCGTCTATTACAACAAAATCCAGGCGATCGAAGATCCGGAGGAACGAAAGCGCCTCGTCGAACGGTTGCGGGCGGAATATCGGGCCGGCTACGACATCTACAAGCTCGCCGGGGAGCTCGTCGTCGACGAGCTCATCCCGCCGAAGGAACTGAGAACCCAACTGATGCGTTATTTTGAGCTCTTCCGCGAAAAACACATTGAACTCCCGCGGCGCAAGCATGCGACGATCCTCTGACGGCTTTAAAGACCGCTTCGGGGCGGAGATGCGTCCGACGGGCATCTCCGCCGAAACGCGAACACGGGCCTATTCGCGTCTCGATCTGGAAGCGCCGGAAGCTAAGGAGTCGTTGTAACGGAGCGTCCGTTTCCCGGGCTCCGGCGCTGATGGGACGAAGGGATGCCCGCCATCGCGCGATACTTGGCCACTGTCCGGCGGGAGACGGGGACCCCCTCTTGATGGAGCAGGGCGGCCAGCGCCTCGTCGGACAGTGGATTTGTTTTGTCTTCGGCATCGATATAGGCTTTGATCTTGCGGATGATGGCATCGGATGTCGTCGGCGTGGCTTCATCGCCGCTACCGCCGACCGGCGAAGGGAACAGGCGTTTGAATTCGATGACCCCCCACGGCGTTTCGATGTGCTTTTCGCGCACCGTGCGGGAGATCGTCGAGACGCTGAGCCCGACATCCTCGGCGATGACCTGCATCGTAAGCGGCTTCAGTCGCTCCGGTCCGTGGAGAAAGGCTTCCCGCTGCCGGCGGACGACCGCCTCCAGCACGCGCGCTAAAGTCGCCTTCCGCGCCTCAACCTGATCGATTAGCTTGCAGGCGTGGGCGATTTTTCGGGAGACATAATTGCGCGTGCGGGGATCGAGATCGAGTCGGCGTTCCATTCGGGCAAACGCGGGGTCGATCGAGAGGCGGGGCAACACGTCGTCGTAGAGGATCACCGTGAGCGTCCCCGCGTCGTTTTGGACGGCCGCTTCGGGGATGACGTACACGGGCGCTTCGACGGCGAATTCGCCGCCGGGCCGCGGGTTAAACGTTTTGAGGAGCGCCACGGCTTCGACGACCGCTTCGATCGGGACGCACAGCCGCCGGGCGATGGCCTCAAGCCGTCCCCTGGCGACGTCTTCCAGGTGTTCGTCGATGATGGCGGACAAAACTGGAAGAGGTTCCCCGAGCCGCCGGTGCTGAAGGTGGAGGCATTCGCGCAGGTTCCGGGCGCCGATGCCGGGAGGATCAAGCGACTGGACGATGACGAGGGCGGCTTCAAGACGCGCAAGCGGACGGGCAAAGCGTTCCGCAAGCGCTTCCAGCGGGACGCCAAGGAACCCCCGTTCATCCAGGGCATCGACGATGAGACAGGCATCGCGTAAAAGCCGGGAGTCAAGCGGGCGCATGCGGAGCTCGGCTTTCAGGCGATCGGAGAGCGAGGGTGCCGGCGCCCGGAGGGCGGAGAGCGGGTCATACGGATCGCTTTCGTTCGAGATCCGTCGATTTTTGCTCCGCGGACGGCCGGTCGCCCATCCGGACGTCTGCCAGAGGGGAGGATCGACGTGAAGCGCCGGATTTTCACGCGCGAGTTCGTCGATATACGATGTGAGCTCGGGGAGGCCGAGCATGAGGAGATCCAGCGATTGTTTCAGCTCGGCGGTGATCCGGAGTTCGGTTTTGAGGGACGGTTCGAGACGGACGGCCGGTTCGCTCATCTTTGGCCCCCCTTTCTCCGCCGTTTTCCTTGGGACTTTTGCTTTTTTGCGCTAATCTATATTAGAGTATTTTGAAAGGTTGAGTCCGTACTGTTTAATCTTGCGATATATGGTCGCCCGCGAGCGATTGAGCCGTCGGGCCACTTCGCTCACATTTCCGTTTGCTTTTTGCAACCAGTAATCGATCATTTTTTTCTCTTCGCGCTCCAGCGGGTCGAGCGGGAGCGAATCGGAATCCGGCGCCTTGTTAAGTAAGTAACTCGGTAAGTGGTTGAGTGAAATCACGCTTCCGGTGGAAAAGATGACGGCATGCTCTACAACATTTTGCAGTTCTCTGACATTGCCCGGCCAGGCGTAGCGTTCAAACAAGCGGACGACGTCGGGGTCAAAGGACGCGGCGGGTTTTCCGTATTGCTTGGCGAACTTATCCAAAAAGAATTCGGCAAGCAAGAGGATGTCCTGCGCGCGCTCGCGCAGCGGAGGCAGCGCGATCTCGACGACATTCAGACGGTAAAAAAGATCCAGCCGAAAGGCGCCTTGGGCGATGCGCTCGGCGAGATTATGATTGGTGGCGGCGATGATGCGCACATCGACCGGCCGGGCATTCGAGGAGCCGAGGCGCATGATCTTCTTTTCTTGCAGGACTCTCAGCAAATACACTTGAAGCTCAAGCGGCATGTCGCCGATTTCATCGAGGAACAGCGTGCCGCCATGGGCTTCTTCAAATTTTCCTTTTTTGCCTTTGGGATTCGCTCCCGTAAAGGCGCCGGGTTCATAGCCGAACAGCTCGCTGGCGATCAGCTCACGGGGGATGGCGGCGATGTTTACGGCGACGAACGGGTGCGGATGGCGGGTGCTGGCTTCATGGATCGCCTGGGCAAACCGTTCTTTTCCGGTTCCGCTCTCACCGGTGATCAGCACCGGAACATCGGTCGCGGCTACGATTTTGGCGCGTTGGATGGCATGTTGCATCGCCGGGGAGCTTCCGATGATCGTGTCCCAGGGGGTGTGGAAGACGGGGCGGATGGAGGGAGCAGAAACACGGCGCTGCCGGGAGCGCCGGCGCAAGAAAACGAGAAAACCGATGCGTTCGTTTTTCCGGATCAGGGCGACGGCCGTCGCCTCATAGCCCGTATCCGTCAGCTCAAACGTATATTCGAGCTCGGGGCAGGCGAGGAGGGTTTCGCGGATATCCGCCAATATGGAGCGCGATGAATGCCGTTTTTGAAGTTCTTGGAGCGTGGCTTGCGCTTCCGGGCTCTGGGTGAGCATCTGCAGGGCGCTGTCGAAGAGAAGGATCGGCTCGCCGGGCCAGCGCTTTCGAGCATTCATATATTCGTCATATAAATGTTTCCTCAAATTATCAGATATTCTGGTGTATTCTTTTTGAATTTGCACGGCGATCATTTTGGCGATGCCCAGGGTGTGCGGCTGGGCGTATTCATACGGCGCCGTCAAATCGACGATTCCGAGCACTTGACCGGTATGGGGATCGGTCACCGGTGCGGCGGAGCAGACCCAGTCGTGAGCGGCTTGAGCAAAATGTTCATATGAAAAGATTTGAATCGGTTTTTGCAGATAGAGAGAGGTGCCGATGGCGTTCGTTCCGACCGACGGCTCGCTCCAGTCCGCCCCGAGGACGAAGAGCATGGTTTCCGCCTTTTTGAGGATCGAAGGCTCCCCTTGAAGATAGATGATCCGGCCGCCGGCGTCGGTCAACGTCAGCAAGTGTTTGGTGACGTTGATTTGATCGAAAATATGTTCTAAAACGGGGATCGCCGTCAAAAAAAACTCCGATTGCCTTCTCCATTCGATGACGTCATCGATTTCGTGAAGGTACCGCGCCTTCTTTTGTTCGGGTTGGATCCCGAGCGATTGGCTGCGTTTCCACGATTCAAGGACGGATGCGCGCAACCCGGACTCGACGCGACGGTCGCTCACATACGCTTCCCACGCGCGCCATAGGGCGCGTTTTTTGTCCTGTATTTCTTGCGGAGAGAGAAGGGCCAGTTCTTCCCCCATGGTCCCACCTCCTTCGGGGTGCGGCGTGATGGGGAGGCGAACCGCTCTGGCCGTATTGTAGACCAATCGACATTCGAAAGCAAACGCACAATCGACCCAACCTTGTATCGATTGCGAAACAAGGCTGTCTCATTTTTAAACACCCCCTTCAGCGCCGGGCGCGGTCTTCGGGCGCTTCGACGAGGCATCCGGTTTTGGCACGCGGATTGCTAGCTGAATAAGCGAGCGAACGTCTCGGTTCGCCAGACGTAGGGTGAGGCCAAACGGGAGGGCCAAGGAGGTTGGAGGATGACGCGCCGCATTCAAGTGCTGGGCATCGACGCCGGCGGGACGATGACGGACACCTTTTTCGTGGACACAGACGGGAATTTCGTCGTCGGCAAGGCGCAAAGCACGCCGCACGACGAGTCGGTCGGCCTCATCAACTCCTCGGCCGACGCGCTGGCGCAGTGGAATCTCGCCGTCGAAGACGTCTTTCCGCAGCTGGTGACGGCCGTTTATTCCGGGACGTCCATGCTCAACCGCATCGTCCAGCGGAAAGGCTTACGCGTCGGGTTGATCGTCAACCGAGGGATGGAAGATTTTCACCGCATGGGGCGGTCGATTCAATCGTACCTGGGCTATTCATACGAAGATCGCCTGCACCTCAACACCCATCGCTACGACCCGCCTTTGGTGCCGAGGGAGCTGACCTTCGGGGTCACCGAACGGATCGACCTGTTCGGAAACATCGTTATTCCGCTGCGGGAAAACGAGGCGTACGAGGCGGCGCGAAAGCTTGTGGAGCGGAACGTGGAAGGAATCGTCATCAGCTTGCTCCATTCCTACAAGAATCCCGTCCATGAACGGCGGGTGCGCGACATCGTCCTCGAGGTGTTGCGGGAGGCCGGGCAGGAGATTCCGGTCTTTGCTTCTTCCGACTATTATCCTGTGCGCAAAGAATCGCACCGGACCAATACCACCATCCTCGAAGCGTATGCTGCCGAACCGTCGCGCCGGACGCTGGTCCAGATCAACGAGCGGTTCAAACAGCTCGGCGCCCGGTTTGACTTGCGGGTGATGGCCAGCCACGGCGGAACGATCAGCTGGAAAGCGAAAGAGCTGGCGCGGACGGTCGTATCCGGACCGATCGGCGGCGTAATCGGGGCGCGATCGCTCAGCGAACGGCTCGGCTACCGCAACATCGCGGCCACCGATATCGGCGGCACGAGTTTTGACATGGCGCTGATCGTGCAAGGACAGTTCACCATCCAGCACGATCCGGACATGGCCCGGCTGGTCCTGTCTTTGCCGCTCGTCCAGATGGACAGCGTCGGGTCCGGCGCCGGCAGCTACGTGCGCATCGATCCGTATACGCAGGCGATCAAGATCGGTCCGGACAGCGCGGGGTATCGCGTCGGCGTCTGCTGGCCGGAAAGCGGCGTCGAGACCGTCACCATCTCCGACTGTCACGTCGTGCTCGGCTACATCAATCCGGATCATTTCCTCGGCGGACAGATCAAGCTGGATCCGGAACGGGCCCGAAAGGCGATCGAGGAACAAATCGCCCGTCCGCTGGGGCTTACGGTGGAAGAGGCGGCCGCCGGGGTAATCGAGCTCCTGGATACGCGCCTTCGCGATCATTTGCGGGCGATGATCAGCGGGAAAGGGTATCATCCCTCCGAATTTGTCTGCTTTTCTTACGGCGGCGCCGGCCCGGTCCACACCTACGGGTATACCGAAGGGCTCGATTTCGAGGACGTCATCATCCCCGCCTGGGCGGCCGGTTTTTCCGCCTTCGGTTGCGCCGCGGCGGATTTTGAGTACCGCTACGACAAGAGCCTCGACATCAACGTCGCGCCGGACGCCGGGGCGGCCGAAAAGCTTGAAGCCGTAGCAGTGCTGCAGAGCGCCTGGAATGAACTGGCCGAAAAGGTGATCGAAGAGTTCCGCTTAAACGGTTATTCTCCCGAAAACGTCACGCTGTTTCCGGGGTACCGCATGATGTACCGCGGTCAGCTGAACGACCTCGAGATCAATTCTCCGCTCGCTCGGGTCGAAACGGCCGAGGACTGGGACCGGTTGACGGAAGCGTTTGAAGAGACGTATGCCCGCGTCTACGCCAAAGCCGCCCGCAGTCCCGAATTGGGCTTCACCATTACCGGCGCGATCATGCGCGGCATCGTGCCGAGCGTCAAACCGCGCATTCCCGAAGAACCGCTCGGCGGTGCCACACCGCCGAAAGAGGCGCACCGCGGCCAGAGACCATTTTACTTCCGCAAAAAGTGGGTCAATGCCGACATCTGGGAGATGGACGCTTTAAAGGCGGGCAATCAGATAGAGGGGCCGGCGATCATCGAAGCGCCGGCGACGACGCTGGTCGTGCCCCCGGGCTGGAGCACGACGCTGGACGCGCACCGCCTCTTCCATCTCAAGCACCGCTAAAAAATCGCGATCATGAAGGAGGATGGTCCGAATGGCAAAAACCCGACTGGGCGTAAACTTTAGCCCGCTGAAGCTCGAGGGGCAGACGCTCAAACGGCATCGCGACGAGGTGTTGCGGCTCACGCGGGAGACGGGGCATTATGCCGGTCTTAAGCATCTGGAACTCAAGGAGAGCGACCCGATTCTTTACAACAAAATGTTTTCGCGGCTTCGCGCCGGCGTCGTCCATGCCCGCGAGACGGCGAAGCGCATCGCCGCTTCGCCGATCGTCGAGCAGGAGGGTGAGCTCTGCTTTACGCTGTACAACCCCGCCGGCGATTCGCTGATGACCTCCACGGGCATCATCATCCACGTCGGGACGATGGGGGCGGCCATCAAATACATGATCGAAAACGGGTGGGAAGAAAACCCCGGGATCCGTCCGGGCGACATCTTTACCAACAACGACTGCATGCTGGGCAATGTTCACCCGTGCGATGTGCACACGATCGTCCCCATCTTCTGGGAAGATCAGCTGGTCGGCTGGGTCGGCGGCGTGACGCACGTGATCGATACCGGTGCCCTCGGGCCGGGATCGATGACTATGGGGCCGGTGCAGCGGTTTGGTGACGGCTACCAGATCACCTGCCGGAAAACCGGGGAAAACGACCGGCCGCTCCGCGACTGGCTCCATGAAAGCCAGCGGTCGATCCGCACGACGCGCTACTGGCTGCTCGATGAGCGCACCCGCATCGCCGGCTGTCACATGATCCGCGATCTGGTGCTCGATCTCATTCGGGAAGTCGGCATCGACAACTACATGCGGTTTGCCTACGAGATCGTGGAAGACGGGCGCCGCAGCCTGATCCGCAGGATCAAGTCGATGACGGTGCCGGGGAAGTATCGGGCGGTGGCGTTTGTCGACGTCGGATACAAACATCCGGATGTTCAGGTCCCGCCCTACGCGAAGGTCGACACGATCATGCATGCGCCGCATGAAATCACGATCCATCCGGACGGCACCTGGAAGCTCGATTTTGACGGTTCGAGCCGCTGGGGTTGGCATTCCTTTAACGCGCAACCGGTCTCGTTTACCAGCGGCATCTGGGTCATGATGACGCAGACCTTGATTCCGACGGAACTCGTCAATGACGGCGCTTATTATGCGACGCAATTCCGCTTGCCGAAGGGCACATGGCAAAATCCGGACGACCGGCGCACGGCCCACTCGTATGCCTGGCACTTCCTGGTCTCCGCCTGGAGCGCCATCTGGCGAAGCCTCAGCACGGCCTACTTCGCCCGCGGGTATCTCGAAGAGGTCAACGCCGGCAACGCCAACACGTCCAACTGGCTCCAAGGCGGCGGGTTCAACCAGTACGACGAGATTCACGCCGTCAACAGCTTTGAGGCGGCTTCCGAAGGGACGGGCGCCGGGGCGGTGAAAGACGGCCTGGATCACGCGGCGGCGATCTGGAACCCCGAAGGCGACATGGGCGACATGGAGATTTGGGAGCTGGCGGAGCCGCTGATTTACCTGGGGCGCAACGTCAAGGCCAACACCGGCGGCTACGGCAAGTATCGCGGCGGGTGCGGGTATGAGACGCTCCGCATGGTGTACAACGCCAAGGACTGGACCATGTTCTTCATGGGGAACGGGTATATGGTGAGCGACTGGGGGCTTATGGGCGGCTATCCGTCGGCCGCCGGCTATCGCTTCGAAGCCCACGGCACCGATCTGAAAGAACGGATCGAAAAGGGACTCCCGCTTCCGCTCGGGCCCGATGCCGATCCGGATCACCCCGAGTACGAGAAGCTCATGAAGGCCCGCACCATCAAGCGGGATAAGCAAACCATGACCACGGAGACGATCTTTGAGAACTACGATCTCTACCTGAACTACTTGCGCGGCGGTCCCGGTTTCGGCGATCCGATCGAGCGCGATCCTGCGAAGATCGAAGCGGACCTCAACGGCGGCTACTTGCTCCCCCGCTATGCGGAAAAGGTGTATGGAGCGGTCATCTATCAAGATGAGCAGGGCCGCTGGCATGTGGATCGGGAGGCCACCGAAAAGCGCCGGGCGGAGATCCGCAAAGAGCGCATCGCCCGCGGGAAGCCGACGCGCGAGTGGATGAAGGAGGAGCGGGAGCGCATCTTGCGCAAGGAAGCCTCGGTGCAGGTCCGTCACATGTTCGCGACGAGCTTCCAGCTGAGCCCTCGGTTTTTGGAGGAATTCAAGCGCTTCTGGGATCTCCCGGAGGATTGGAGCTTGACCGAGGAAGAACTGGAGGTTCCGACCTTCGGTGCGAAGCATCGCATGAGCGTGGAACAGCTGCCCGACGTAAAGCGTCTCGTGCTCGTCGAAGAGTAAGGCGCGACAGGGGGCGGCAAGTTCCGCCCTCCTCAAGCCTTCCGAACGTCCACTCAAATTAACGAGGAAGATGACACCCATGAGGAGGTTCATCCAATGGCCTACGATCGAAAAAAAATTGAAGAGCTGATCGACGGGACGATCGATTGGGAGACGCTGCATCGCATGCTCTCGGAGCCCAAAGATCCCGAGCGCTTCCGGTTGTACCTGGAGATCTTGCAGGAACGGGTGCCGTGGGAGGATCGCATCATCCTTCCTTACCAGTATCATCTGTACGTCGTGCAGAAGAAAGACACAAAAGAGTGGGTGATCAAGTGCGACTGCGGTCACGAATTCTGCGACTACCGGGACAATTGGAAGCTGCATGCGCTCATCTACGTGCGGGACACGGAGGAATCGTTGAACGAAATCTATCCTAAGCTGATGGCGCCGGACCCGAACTGGCAGGTGTTCCGGGAGTATTACTGCCCGGGTTGCGGCACGCTGCTGGAGGTGGAAGCGCCGACGCCCTGGTACCCGGTGATCCACAACTGGGAGCCGGATATCGAGACGTTCTACCGCGAATGGCTCGGCCAGCCGGTTCCGGAGCGCGCCGAACCGGTTCGCAAGTAAGCGAAGGCGGATGTGCAGAACCCTGAAGTGCAGAGCAATAAGGAGGCTTGTGCATGGCCGAGCCCGTCTGGCATCCGTCTTTGGCGTTCATCCGCGAGACCCGGCTTTACCGATGGATGAAGTCCTTGGGTTTTGAAGACTACGACACCTTCTACGCCGCGTCCGTTCGCGATGTGGCCTGGTTTTGGGGCGAGGCGGAAAAGGCGCTCGGCATCGCCTGGATGAAGCCGTACGAACGGGTGCTCGATTTACGCCGCGGGCCGATGTGGCCGGAGTGGTTCGTCGGCGGGAAGCTCAACGCCGCTTACGACGCCCTCGGCAAGTGGCTGAAGGACCCTCTCGTTCGCGACCGCCCGGCGCTCATCTGGGAAGGCGAAGAGGGGCAGACGAAGCGCGTTTCTTATGCCGAGCTGGCCGTGCGGGTGGATCGCGTCGCTCAAGGGCTGGTCCGCTTGGGTTTGCAGCCGGGGGATCGGGTGGCCCTGTACCTGCCGATGGTTCCGGAAGCGGTGGTGGCCCTGTTGGCGGCGGCGAAAATCGGCGCCGTCACCGTGCCGATGTTCTCCGGCTACGGCGCGGAAGCCGTCTGGACCCGGCTGGAGAGCGCCAGGCCGAAGATCCTCATCACCGCCGACGGCTTCTTTCGCCGCGGACGGCCGGTGGCGATGAAAGAAGAGGCCGACCGGGCGGTGGAGCGGGCGCCGTACGTGGAGCGGGTCATCGTCGTCCGGCGGGCGGGACGGGAAGGGCTCTTACAGCCCGGGCGCGACGTCGAATGGGAGGCGTTGGAGACGGGCACGCCTCCCTGCGCCCCGGCCGCGAACGAGACGTTCAGGCCGCTGGACAGCGCCCATCCCCTCCTCATCATCTACACCTCCGGCACGACGGGCCGACCGAAGGGGGCGCTTCACACCCACGGCGGATTTCCCCTCAAAAGCGCCTTCGACGCCGGCTTCGGCATGGACGTCAGGCCGGGCGACGTCATGCTGTGGGTCACCGACATGGGCTGGATGATGGGCCCTTTTCTCATCTTCGCCACGCTTGTCAACGCGGCGACGATGGTGCTCTATGACGGCACGCCGGATCACCCGGCCCCCGATCGCCTGTGGGATCTGGTGGCCCGCCACCGGGTGACGCACCTTGGGGTTTCTCCGACCCTCATTCGGGCGCTCATGCCGCACGGTGAAGCGTACCCCGGCCGCCACGATCTAAGCAGTCTGCGCGTCATCGGCTCGACGGGCGAACCGTGGAACCCGGAGCCTTGGAAGTGGCTGTTTGAGAAGGTCGGAAAAAGCCGGATCCCGATCTTCAATTACTCCGGCGGGACGGAAATCTCCGGAGGCATCCTCGGGAACGTCCTCATCAAGCCCATCGCGCCGATCACGTTCAACGCGGCCCTTCCGGGCATGGCGGCGGACGTCTATGACCCGGACGGAAAGCCCGTGCGGGGAACGGTCGGGGAACTCGTCTTAAAGGCGCCGTGGGTCGGGCAGACGCGAGGGTTCTGGGGGGAGCCGGAGCGCTACGAGGAGACGTACTGGAAGCGCTGGCCCGGCATATGGGTCCACGGTGACTGGGTGATTCTGGACGAAGACGGCTTTTGGACGATCACGGGCCGTTCCGACGACACGCTGAACGTCGCCGGAAAGCGTCTTGGTCCGGCTGAGATTGAGTCCATCCTTACCGCTCATCCTGCGATAAAAGAATCTGCGGTGATCGGCGTTCCCGACGATGTTAAAGGCGAAGTGCCGGTGGCCTTTGTCGTCTTAAAACCCGGGCGGGAATGGACACCAGATTTGAGAGCGGAGATTCTCCATTGGGTGGCGGAACGGCTCGGGAAAGCGCTTCGGCCGAAAGCGGTTTATTGCGTTGACGATCTTCCGAAAACCAGGAATGCAAAAATATTACGCAGGGCCATTCGTGCCGCATATCTTGGTCAAGATCCGGGGGATCTATCATCGCTTGAGAATCCGGAGGCGGTCGATGCCATCCGGAAGTTGGCGGCAGGCGACAACTCGGATTTGATTTGAAATGTTCATAAGGAGCGGCGAGGCCGCTCCCTTTAGATTTTCCATTGGCGGTGAGATGGCGCGGCGCTGGGCGGCAAAGGAGGGAGAGCATGAACCTGATCTTGATGGGCCTTCCGGGTGCCGGCAAAGGCACGCAGGCGGAGCGGATCCGGGACGCGTACCGCATCCCCCACATCTCGACCGGCGACATGTTTCGGGCGGCCGTCGCGAAGGGGACGCCCCTCGGGCTGGAGGCCAAACGCTCCATGGACGCCGGCGCCCTCGTCCCCGACGAGGTGACGATCGGCATCGTCCGGGAGCGGCTTTCCGAGCCGGACGCGGCGAAAGGGTTCCTCCTCGACGGCTTTCCCCGGACGATCCCTCAGGCGGAAGCGCTCGAGCGGCTCCTCGCCGATGCCGGCCGGGCGATCGACCGCGTCCTCTACCTCGCCGTCCCGGAAGACGTCCTCATCCGGCGTCTCGCCGGTCGCCGGATCTGCCGCCGGTGCGGGGCGACGTATCACCTCGAGTTCAATCCGCCGAAGGTCCCCGACGTCTGCGACCGGTGCGGCGGGGAACTCTACCAGCGGGACGACGATCGGCCGGAGACGGTTGCCGAACGCCTGCGGGTGAACGTGGCGGCGATGGCGCCGCTGATCGACTTCTACCGTGCCCGGGGCGTTCTCGCCGAGATCGACGGCCTCGGCGCCATCGACGACGTCTTCCGCCGCATCCGGGCGGACCTTGAGAATTGGCCAGCGTGATCGTTTTGAAGTCGCCGGTGGAGCTCGTGAAGATACGGACCGCCGACCGACTCGTCGCTGAAGTGCTCCAGGCGCTTGAACAGAAAATTGAACTGCACTTTTTTGAAGGTGATCTAGGATGACAAAAAGGATGGCCGTCATTGTCAGTGCTGTACGTACGCCCGTCGGAAAATACGGCGGGCGGTTGAAAACCGTATCGGCGGTCGAGCTCGGTGCGACGGCGATTCGGGGCGCGCTGGAACGGGTGGGCCTTCCGCCGGAAGAAGTCGATGAAGTCATCATGGGGAATGTGTTGCAGGCCGGGCAAGGGCAAAATCCCGCCCGACAGGCGGCGGTGCGCGCCGGTCTGTCTTACGACGTCCCGGCGTATACGGTCAATATGGTCTGCGGTTCCGGACTGAAAGCGGTGCAATTAGCGGCCAAAGCGATCGAAACCGGGGAAGCCGAGGTCGTCGTCGCTGGCGGTATGGAAAACATGAGCCGCGCGCCGTATCTTTTGCCGGAGGCGCGGGGCGGTTTTCGTATGGGGCATCAAACGGTCCTTGACAGTATGATCCTGGACGGGCTATGGGATGCTTTCTATGACGTGCATATGGGCATTACGGCGGAAAACATCGCCGAGCGTTATGCGATTACGCGTGAGGAGCAAGATCGATTTGCGCTGTCGAGCCAAACAAAGGCGGCGCGAGCCATGGAGCGCGGTCTCTTTAAGGAAGAGATTGTCCCGGTGGCCGCTCGAAATGAACGTGGAGAAACGGTGTGGGTAGAAAACGACGAACATCCGCGCCCGGATACAACGTTGGAAAAACTCCGCAGCCTTCCTCCGGCTTTTAAGCCGGACGGTACGGTGACGGCCGGCAATGCGTCGGGTTTAAATGATGGCGCGGCCGCGTTGGTGATCATGAGCGATGCCAAAGCAGAGGCGCTCGGCTTAAAGCCGTTGGCCATGCTCTTAACCCATGCCGGTGCCGGCGTCGATCCGTGGTTCATGGGTCTTGGTCCGATTCCGGCAGCGCGTAAAGCGTTAAAGAAAGCGGGATTATCGAAGGATCGTCTTGACCTCGTTGAAGTGAATGAAGCCTTTGCCGCTCAAACGTTGGCCGTGCAGCGGGAACTTGAAATTCCCGACGCGGTGTTAAACGTAAACGGAGGCGCGATCGCGCTGGGACATCCCTTAGGGGCGAGCGGAGCGCGAATTCTGGTCACGCTCATACATGAAATGCGTCGGAGAAACGTGCAATATGGCATGGCGACGCTCTGCATCGGCGGCGGTCAAGGGATTGCCAGCATCGTGTCACGAATCAGATCGAGCGATTGACGAAGCCCGTCATTCATCCGGAGTTCAGTTTTAGACGAGGGAATGTGCTGCAAGCATTAGCGGGGTCCAGGGCGGATTCCGCGTTATAGTCCATTGTAGTGGTGTAAAATTCGTCGTCCTCATTGACGACGAAGCCACCGTTCGTGTCTACTCAGTGTGACCAACACCAAAAGTAGGAGGCACGTAACGATGGCTTCACTCAATAGCTTCGCAGTTCTCGAGTGGATTCGCAAGATGCAAGACGTGGATCAGATCGATTTTTTACGGGAATTGATGCGATTCGTGACGCAGTTCCTCATCGATGCAGAAGCAGCAGAAAAAATCGGCGCCGAGCGTTACGAGCGGACAGAGAGACGCGTCACGCAACGAAATGGGTATCGTTCAAGAGCATGGGACACACGCCTCGGGACGATCGATTTGAAGATCCCGAAGCTCCGTCAGGGCAGCTTCTTCCCTTCGATTCTGGAGCCGAGACGTCGAGCGGAACAAGCGCTGGTCTCTGTCATCCAGGAAGCGTATGTGAAAGGCGTGAGCACTCGCAAGGTCGATGACCGGGTGCGAGCATTGGGGTTGGATGGCATCAGCAAAAGCGAGGTGTCTCTCCTCTGCCGGCGCATCGGTATCCATACGTGTGGTTGGATGCCACGTTCCCGAAGGTGCGGGAGGGCGGCCGCGTGCAGAGCATGGCGCTGGTCATCGCCATTGGGGTGACGGACACTGGAGAGCGCGAGGTGCTCGGATTCGAT